>DWWT01000042.1 GCA_019119575.1 Candidatus Enterocloster excrementipullorum | reverse complement strand
TGAACGGATACAAGTTCTCTTTGACATGTGTCCCTGTCCTGTGCTATAGTAAAAACACCAATCGTATCTGTAAAGTCTGTATTCAAATGGGTGTTTTTACGCCTGTCAGATGGCTGTCTCGGCCGGATATTCAGATTGCAGGACTGCATTGAAAAAGCGAAGGAGATTTCGTATAATAGGGAGGGATGGGGATGAAGAGGACGCTGCAGTGGCATCCGGCGTTCCAGGCTGCCATGCAGATTGAACTGGCACAGGAAGCGGATAAGCTTCAGTTCCTGAAAGAGTTTAACCTGACAAATGGATCTCTGCGCGTGGATACCTTAGTTATCAAGGCGGACAGGGGCGTGCGGATTCAAAAAAGAATCGGCCGGATATTCCGACAGTATAACATTCTGGAGTATAAGAGCCCGTCAAAAAGCCACACGGTGAATGGATTTTTTAAGGTGATGAGCTATGCGGGGCTTCTCCAGTCAGGGACAGAGAGGGAGCGGGAGATCCCGCCGGAGGAGATAACCATTACGCTGGTGGGGGACAGGTATCCCCGCCGGCTTTTGGCATTCTTAAAAAAGCGGTATCAGGCGCGGGTTACGAAGGCATACCCGGGAATCTACTATGTGGAGGGCCTTTTATTTTCCTTACAGGTAGTGGTGCAGAGGGAGCTGGACAAGGAGGAGAATGTCTGGCTGAGCCGTCTGCGGGAGAACTTAAAGATGCGGGAGGATGTGGAGGTACTGGCGCATGCATACCGGGGGAAAGACCAGGATCCGCTGTACAGCGCGGTGATGGATCTGATTATCCGTGCAAACTGGAAGCTGTATGAGGAGGGAGAGAATATGTGTGATGCATTAAATGAACTGTTTGCTGATAAGTTGGAGAAAAAGTGGGAGGAAGGCAGGTATGAGAGCCTCCGCAACCTCTTAAAAAACAGTCCATCTCTGAATGTGGAGGAGGCGGCGAAGCTTCTAGGCTTTTCAAAAGAAATGCTGGAAGGCTATAAGAAACGATATTAGAGTGCGATATAAAATAAGGCCGCCATTCGCCGGATGCTACCCGCGAATGACGGCCTGTTTTCTATTTATCCATTCCCTGAAGCTTCTGGATTTCCCGCTGAATTTTTCTGCGCACCCCCTGGTTGTCTCTGCCGTTTACCGTTAAAAGGTACAGGCGCTTCTCCAGAAGGCAGATTTTTTCCTGATTTGTCATGGTGTCCTCCTTTATTCGATTACACATAATTGATGTTCCGGGACATCGATGTATTCTCCATTGTTCAGCAGCACGCCGTAAAGGCCGTCGCTGCTTCCGATAATCTGTCCGCGGACATATGCCGTTTTGCTGTAATCCGTCCATACGCGGACGGAAATAATACGGGATTCACTGGAAAGCCGAATGCTCATATAGTTCCTCCTTTCAGCTGCAGCGCATCAGTACCATCTGGTGATGGGCAGCGCGTTGTTAATCCCCTTTGTGGCGAGGATCTGGTGCAGGTCGATGATTCCGTTGTGGAAGGTGGCCGCGCAGGAGTTTAAATACAGCTCCCACATGCGTGCGAACCGCTCGTCAAATTTCCACGCGATTTCCTCACGGTTTTTCTGATAATTTTCCGCCCAGCAGAGCAGGGTCTTTGTGTAATGGAGCCGAAGATTCTCCACATCCAGGATGTGGAAATTATTTTCTGCCATGGAATGAACCATTTCCCGCAGGCTTGGGACGGTTCCGCCGGGGAAAATATATTTTTTGATCCACGGATCGCCGGGATGCTCTTTAAGCGCGCTGATGAAATGCAGGAGATAGAGCCCGCCCTGCTTCAGCACCATAGACGCACAGTCATTGAAGAGCTGGTAATTTTTTCGCCCTACATGTTCAACCATTCCCACGCTGACAACGCGGTCAAACTGCATATTGGTTTCCGGAAGCTCCCGGTAATCCATCAGCCGCACCTCCAGCTGGTCCTCCAGCCCTTCTTTCTGGATCTGGTCTCGGAATTTGTTCAGCTGTTCACGGCTTAACGTGATCCCCATTCCGCGTGTTTTGTATTTTTTTGCTGCTTCAATCAATAAATACCCCCAGCCGCAGCCGATATCGAGAAGGCTCATCCCCTCTTTCAGATAAAGCTTCTGAAGGATATAGTCCGTTTTGTTTACCTGGGCCTGGTATAGGGTGTCGTCCGGATTTTTAAAATATCCGCAGGAATAGCTCATGGTTTCGTCAAGCCAGAGCGCATAAAAGTCATTGCCTATATCGTAGTGGCTGGAAACCTCTTTTTCCTGGTTTTTCTTAGAAGACGATGGAAACAGCAGTTTTTTTAGCGCACTTTCATCCGTTGAAAATTTTCCCATCTGTCCAAGAAAATGATCCAGCGCGTGATACAGGCTTCCCTCGATTTCCAGATTCCCATCCATATAGGCCTCGCCAAGGGCTAGGGAGGTGCTGGTTATCAGCTCCGACAGGGGAATGTTCTTGTTGAATTTTACGGTAAAAACCGGCGTGCCCTCCCCGATCTGGTATTCGTTTTCTTTAAATTTTACTGTAAATGGATGCTCGTCAAATTTTCTCAAAAAAGAGATTAAAGCAGTTTCTTCAAACATTTCTTTCCCTCCTCGTCGCTATGCGGTTCGCAGCCGGAAAAATGGCGGCAGCCGGCATTTTTGACGGCGTCGATTATATATACGATCAGAAATTTTCTGCTGTCCAGCAGGAAAATAGCAGGCCGTTTCATGCTTCCCACCTCCTTCAAAATGGAAAGTCAAAGGTTTATTTAAACACAAAAAAGCCCGGCTATTTTTTCAAATAACCGAGCGCACTCGATATCTTCTCTGACACTGCAGTTGCGACTGCGTGCCCTCCGATAAGCGACTATTCTGCGCGGCTGTTTTTAACCAGCTGCATTTTCTTAAATTATGATGCATTATAGGGCATATTATGTTGTTTGTCAAGAGCAGATTTACCTGATCATAAGAAATGTAGGAGACAGGGGAGCGTCCGCGGAGACGATTTTCAGAAAGATTTCTACGCATTGCTTCATCTGCGTGACGCTGACCATTTCCTGGAAGCTCAAAGCGTGGTAGGAGCCATTGTTGAGGTTGGGAGCGGGGATTCCCCTTTCTGCCAGGGGAATTCCGTCCGTGCCGCCGCGGATTGGGCGGTGTTTTACGAGGAGCCCTGCCGCAGCCATGGCTCTTTTTGCATACTCCAGGCATCGGGGATCACGCATGACGCACGTTTTTATATTGGAGGAGCTCTGGCGCATGGAAACGGAGAAGGCCGGGAATCCGTACGCGGTATTGAGCGCCTTTGCAGCCCGCTCGATCTGGTGCATCTGTTCCCACAGGACATTTTCTTCAAAGCTGCACACGCGGTAGCGCATATGGGCATGCTCCGGGCGGCCTGTGAAGGCGGCCAAATGAATGATCCCCTCGTATTCCCTGGAGTAATAGGGGTCAAGGCGAAGCGGAAGAGAGCAGTGCAGCTCCATGGCCATTGTGCAGGCGTTGCGCAGGATTCCGGCACCGGTTCCGGGGTGCATGGGACGCCCGAGGACATTGACTTCCGTCCATCCGCCGCAAAAGGTCTCGTAGTCCAGACAGGAGATGTCATTTCCGTCAATATCCACCGTATAGGCGAAATCACAGGGGAAGAGTTCCGGATCAAAGCATGCCATCCCCCTGCCGATCTCCTCGTCCACGGAGAAGGCGGTATAGACAGGCCCATGCGCAAATCCGGGATTATGAACCAGGATATCTAACATCGTTACAAGCTCCGCGATCCCCGCCTTGTCGTCGGCGCCGAGGATTGTGGTGCCGTCCGTGGTAATCAGGTCATGCCCGATAAGCCCGGGCAGGAAGGGATCCTGCTCGGGAGCGAGAATGAGCTGATTTTTTTCATGAAGAATAATGGGCGAACCGTCATAATTTTTTATAAACCGGGGACGGATGCCGCGGCTGTTTAAGCCAGGAGGCGTATCCATGTGGGCAACAAATCCAATGGCCGGGAGACCGCTTTTCCGGCTGTTGGCAGGCAGATGACCGTACACAATGCCGTTTTTATCCATCTGTGCCCGGACGCCCAGCCGGGAGAGCTCTTCCAAAAGTTTTTTTCCCAGAGTCAATTGACCGGCAGTGCTGGGAATGCGGTCCGAGGCAGGGTCGGAGCTTGTATCTATGGCTATGTAGGAGAGAAAGCGCTCCACAAGCCTGTCCATGCCGCTCATGTTAGCAGGGCTCATCTTTCAGGAACCTGCTTCCAGCTTCCAAGCCCGGCCTCCACAATCTCCCTGCCGCTGGCGCTGGTCCGCTCTCCTCCATGTTCATAGCGGTCAAAATCAAAACAGAAGGCGGAGAAAGCGCAGACTTTTCCCGTAGCCATCACCGAGCGGATGTTCCGCTTGACGGTTTCTATGTCATTTCCATAGGGAACCGGCTTAAAGTAAGCGGGAACATCACTCGGCTTCAGGATATCCGCATCTACGGACAGATAGATGGCATCCACCTTTCCGGCCAGCTCGTTTACCGCCTTATCCCACATTGCTTCGCAGTTAAATGCGGTTGTGTCCAGCCAGTGGACGCCCTCAGCGCTTAAAACAGAGGCCATCTGCTCGTCCATGATGCGCATATCTCCGCCTACGATGTGATCTCCCCTGCAGGGAACAGCCAGGCCGCAGATGTCTCTGCGGAAATCATCCAGGGTAAGACCAAGCATCAGGGACATGGGAAGGCCCACGAAATGTTCCGGCTTTGGGGAGGTCTCCGCAATCCGGCAGTCCGCATGGGCATCAATCCAGACAACGCCGATGGTTTTTTCGGTTCCCAGGGCGCGCTGTATTCCTCCAACAATGGCGGGCGCATAATTGCAGAAGCCGCCGGCGGCCAGTACCGCGTTCCCCTTGGAGACCGCTTGGAAAACAGCGTCGGAAAACGCGCGGGTCACGCCCAGGCAGGGCTGGGGATAGCGAGCTTCGTACTGCCCGTAGTCCGCTTCACAGATCTCTACGGGCACCCCCATAACCCCATAGGAATTGGCCCGATGGTATAAATCCACGGCGCGGGGATGCTCATAAAACTTGAGCTGGGAGGAATACACGGGATGCCCTCCCGTACAGTCCACACTCCATCCATTATAGTTGTATCTGCATTCAATGACGGTAAGTCCATTTGGCGTACTCATAAAAATCTCCTTTCTCTATTTCGCTTGGGACAGCTGTTTTTTCTCCCGGTTATCAATTAGTTTTGCGGCGACTGCCACAGCATACATCACGGCAATTTCAAGGACTGCCCAGCCCATAAGCTGAAAAGGCGTCCCTACGGCGATGAGCGTCAGGTAAACGGGCACAAAGACAACATCCTTGATGCTCATAAATGCGTTGGCCAGAGAGAAGTCCTCCATAGCCGGCGAGGAAAAGTCCGGATCAATGATCCGCAGAAGGGCGATTCCGGTTGCGGATACGCCTGTGTTCATGCCGTAAAACACGATGGCCCGCTCAAAGGGATAGTTGCCGGACATAAAGACGCGGAAAATTCCAATGGTCATGTAATAGGTGACCACAAAGGAAATGGCGCTGATTAGGAAGATGGGCAGCAGATAAAGGGCTACGGCCATCAGATCCATGCTCGCCATGGCCGCCACGATGGCAATGTCCGTACAGACCGCCACAACGGAGCCTTTAATGCGCGAGTCAAAAAGCCATCCCAGATTCAGCTGATTTAGGATCCAGTTGACCGGATAAGCGATCATCATGGCCCAGATGTAGCCGGGAAGGGCCGAGAGATATTCCAGACCCAGGGCAGTAAAGGTGGTATTGAGCAGGCAGCCCAGATAGCTGACAATCAGCAGCAGGGCCACATGGACGGTGACAGCGTTGATGGCGGAATTGTGGGTGGTCTCCCGGCCAAGGGAACCCTGGGCGCTTATATCCGTGGTAAATCCGTACGTAATCACCTTGTCAAGCGCTGCCGACTGCTTGACAACCATTGTCTCTCCCCGCCGTATGGCGCGGTTGATGAGGAAAATGCCGAAGATCAGCCCGCCTAAAAGGCCAATGGTGGAGTAGGTGGAGGCCACGCTCTGGGCGGCCATCCAGTAATCCCTGCCGTTTTCCATCAGAAGTCCCCCCAGAAGCCCGGCCAGCGCATGGCCGCCGTTAAAGCCAAAGGGCATTTCGCAGCCGAAATTGGTATAGGGATAGAGGGAGGAATCTGCCAGGGAGATGAGCAGGGCAAGCCCCACACCCAGAAGCATCTGGATGGCGAAGCAGGCCCCGCCCAGTCCGGCTTCCATGAATACGGTGCATGCGTGGCGCTTGTCCAGCTTTTTCTTCTCACCCTTTTCTTTGAAATTGCAGAGCGGCAGGGAGGCAAAGATCGGCGTCATGAGGATGCTGTGAAGAAGACTCCATATATTGACCCATTCATCGTCATAGAGCATGATTCCGGAGCGCCCAAGAATCTGGGGGCCGAGAAGCAGTCCCACCACGCCGCCCAGAACGGAGGCAGGGACTAAGAGACGGCGGAAGAAGGGGATCTTTGCCCGCAGGAAAAGTCCGGCCAGGAGGAAAGCCCCTAAAACCGCAGTGCTGTTGAGGAGGTTCTGCAAATCATTGCTTGTCATAATCATTCTCCTTTGTTTAGATTTTCTTGCGTTTTTATTTTTCTCATTGTAAACTATAAAGTAACTTAGAGGTCAAGACTTTTTTGGAGGCGATTTGCATGAAGAATGTCCGGACAATAGAAGAGGCGTCCAGGTATTTTGAGCTACCGAAGGCAACCTTGCTGTACTGGGAAAAAGAGGGACTGATTCATTTTGAGCGGGTTCCGGAAAATAATTACCGGAAGGTTACCGCAGATACCATTTTTCAGATAGAAAACGTGCTCCATCTGCGCAACCTGGGGATTCCTATTGCGAGGATCAAGAAAGTGCCGTTTATGCCGCTGAACGAGCGGTACGAGCTGTACCGCACAGCCGTGCAGGAGGCGGACCGGAAGATAGCTGAATTAAAGTCTATAAAGAAATCTGCGCGAAAGCAGCTTGCGCAGATTGAGGAGACGAAATTTCTGAGGAAGCATCCCTACCGCGCGGACAGGCCGGATTTTCAGTATCTGATTGCCCATTCCCAGGACACGGTCTCCGCGGAATGCTTTGAGACTGGCCTGTTTGTTATTCTCATGGAGAAGCCGGAACAGGGGAATTTTAGGGAGGCGTCCATTGTGGAGACTCCCGGGGAACAGGAGATTTTGTGGGAGAGACCGGAAGGCGCGGAATGGAGGTCATTTCTCCTTGTAGTGAAGGATGAGGCGGGCAGACACAAAATAAGCGGGCTCTCCGGCCATCTGGATGCCCTGCATGCCATGGGATTTCGCACGGGAGCGCTTACAGCCCGGTATCTTTCGGAGGAGATGACAGAGGAGGGGTACTTTATCTATTTCAAAGCGTATGTGGAGGTGTGCCGGTAAATGGTTTTCACCGAACCACCTCTGCCGGTTTGCTGGGCGCCCTGGCTCGATTTCGTGCGGTTTAATTTCGCGTGTTTAATTTCGCGGCTGTGCGTCCAATTGCATTTTCCCCTCCGCTGTGTTATGCTTAATCTGCTCAATGAAATCTGCATCAGCCGGCAAAGCGGAAGCTTTTTAATAGGGAAGCGGGGTGAAAATCCCACGCAGCTGCCTCTACTGTAATTGGGGACGAAGGGCCACGGATGTCACTGCGAAAGCGGGAAGGCGGCCCGGAGGGGGAACCATAAGCCAGGAGACCTGCCGGTTTTGAGAACAGGGTACGTCCTTTGGGACAGGAAGGACAGCCTTTCAGCTAGTGAATGAGACAGTACACTAATTTTAGCTGGTAAGTTTGCTCTGTCGCGCATATGGAAGGGGCAAATATATCACGAAGCTGAAAGGAGAATGAGCAATGAGAAAACAGAAGAGATGGGCAATCTGCGCCCTTGCGGCTGCGGTGCTGCTGACGGCGGGATGCAGCGGACAGGCGGCGGATGGCGCGGCCGGGACCACGGCGGAGAGCGCCGGACAGGAGGCAGTGGCCCCGCAGGAGGAAAACGCGGCGCGTGCAGAGGAAACAACGGTTTTCGTGGACGACATCGGCCGGGAGATTGAGCTTGCGCTTCCGGTTACCCGGGCCTGCGTGGCGAACCGCTACAACAACGAGCTGATCCGCGCGGTGGGCGCCGGGGACTGCGTGGTGGGCGTGGATATTTATACATCCCAGGATGCGGTGTACTGGCCGCGTTTTGGGGAGGAAGAGACCTTTGGAAAAGACGAGTATGACTACGAGAAGATCATCTCTCTGGATCCCCAGGTTTTGGTGGTGCCGAAAAACGGAGTGATTGAGGAATCCATTGAGAAGCTGGAGCCCTTCGGGATTCAGGTGGCGGTGATCACCGGATGGGACAATTCCGATGTCCCCAAGCAGATCCGCCTGTGCGGCCAGCTGTTCGGAAAAGAGGCCGAGGCCGAGGAACTGGTTCGGTTCTACCAGGAGCCGGTGGACTACATCAACCGGCAGCTGGAGCAGGTACAGGAGCGGAAAACCGTGTACTGGGAATACGGCGGGGATTACACCACCTGCATTCCCGGAACCTCCAATGACGGCTGGCACAATATGATTCGTATGGCCGGAGGGGAGAATATTTTCGGCGACGCATCCCTGGCGGGCAAGGATATTGACCCGGAGCAGATCCTGGAGGCAGATCCGGATCTGATTGTGAAAATATATGCCGGCGAGGTCGTGGGCAACAGCGGCGTGTTCACAGCGCCGCCCCAGGAAGAGTTTGCCGCGAAGGCGCAGGTGATGCTGGAGCGACCGGGCTGGAAGGATCTGACAGCAGTAAAAGAGGGCAACTTTTATCTGAACACCGCCTTTATGAGCGGCGGCCTTGGAAAAATGGTGGGTGCGGCCTACATGGCCAAGTGGCTGTACCCGGATTTGATGACGGAGCTGGATCCCGATCAGATTTTCGAGGAGTGGATGGTATATCAGGGGTTTGCGCCCAATGCGCCCCATGTATACCATGTCCCGGCCCAGGAGTAGCGGATGGGACGGGAGAGCATAACGGCGGCTTACCGCAAAAGGGTCTGGAAAAAGGCGGTGTATTTTGCCGCGGCGGCGTGCGGGCTTTTGGTCCTGGCCGCCGCATCGTGCTGCCTCGGCATTGCGGATGTGACGCCCGGGCGACTTTTGGCTACCTATGTGCCGGGAGCGGAGAAACTTCTCTCCGCAACGCCTCTGAATGAGAGGGAGAAAAGCATTCTGCTCATGCTCCGGCTTCCCCGGGTGGTGTCCGCCATGGCGGCGGGGGCCGGGCTGGGCACAGCGGGAGCCGCCATGCAGGCGATCACGGGCAACCAGATGGCCAGCCCATTTACCACGGGGCTGTCCGGCGCGGCGGCATTGGGAGCCGCGGCGGTGATTGTGTTTGGGGGCGTGTCCCCCTTTATGGCAAAGACAGCCACGGTGGCCGCGGCATTTTTTATGGCCCTGGTCTGCGCTATAGCGGTGTTTGGGATTGCGAATTTCAAGGGAATGGGGCAGGAGGCCCTGGTGCTGACCGGAATTGCGCTCAATTATCTGTTCAGCGCGCTGAATTCCACCATGCAGTTCATTGCCAACGAGGAACAGCTTCCGGCCATTGTCCACTGGTCCTTTGGAAGCCTGAACAGCGTGGGATGGTCTGACATCGCGGTTATGGGCCTCTGTCTGGCGATCACATTTCCTGTTTTCTGCAGCCAGGGCTGGGCCTTTAACCTGATGGCCGCAGGCGGGGACGAGACGGCAAGGGCACTGGGCGTGAACACAAGACGGGTTCGCCTGGCCGCGGGGGCTGCAATCACCCTGGCCACCGCGGGTGTGGTGAGCTTTACGGGAGTGATCGGCTTTGTGGGCCTGGCGGCTCCCCACGGGGCAAGGCTTCTTTTGGGCGGCGACTACCGGCAGGTGATTCCTTTTTCCTTTCTCATCGGGGCTGCGCTGGTTCTGGCCGCCGATACACTGGGGCGCACCGTATTTTCCCCGGTGACAATTCCGGTGGGCATTGTCGTGTCCTATGTGGGGGTTCCCCTTTTCCTGTTTTTGATTCTGAAGGAAAGGAGGGGACGCCTGTGAAGAATGAGGCATCGCCGGGCCGTGCGGCTTTGGCGGAGGGACTGGAAGCAGAGGATATTTCTTTTTCCTATGGGAAGAGGCGGATCCTGGAACACGTGAGCTTTCGGTGCCTGCCGGGTGAGGTCTGCGTCCTTTTGGGGGCCAACGGAGCGGGAAAGTCAACGCTTTTAAAGTGCGTGAACGGCCTGCTTTCCCCCGCAGGCGGCAGGGTGCGCTGGAGAGGAAGGGAGACGTCCCGGCTTTCTATGAAACAGAGGGCGAAAATTTACGGATATGTCCCCCAGGAGACGGGAAGGCGTTCCGAACTCGGCGTCATGGAGACCGTTCTGTCCGGACGCCTGCCCTATATGGGGATTAAGGCCTCGGCGGAGGATTTGGAAAAAACGGAAGCGATTTTGGCAGGCCTGGGGCTTAAGCCGCTGGCATTTAGCAGGCTGGAGGACTTGAGCGGCGGGGAACGGCAGAGGGTGTTAATCGGGAGGGCGCTGGCCCAGGAGCCGGAGGTCCTTCTTCTGGACGAACCCACAAGCAGCCTGGATCTGCGCTATCAGTATGAGGTGATGGAGCTTTTAAGGAAGCTTGCAAGGGAGAAATGCCTTGCTGTGGTCACGGTGCTCCACGATTTGAATCTGGCTCTGGAATTTGCGGACCGGGCCGTCCTGCTATCCGGCGGGCGGATCCTTGCCCAGGGGGCTCCGGCGGACGTCCTCACGCCGGAGCGGATCGAGGCCGCCTATGGGATTGGGGCGGAGATCGGACGCTTTGGGGAGCGGAGGGTTGTGCTGCCGAAGGTTGGGAAGATTACTGGCTGGCGGTTATAACATGTGAGGGGCGCCTGCCTATAAACACATTGTCGATTTCAAAAGACGCTCCGCATCACGGAGTCTTTTGAAATCGGGACAGATTCCAGAAAAGTTTGCAGAAAAAATCAATTATGGTATTTCGGGAAAAGACAGAGCTTTTGCGTCTCTGCAATGCCATCAACGATACAAGCTATGATAATCTGGGAAAACCGGATACGTGAGTGACTCTGGAGCAGGCGGCAGACCGGGCGGTAAAGCTTGCGACAAGGGCAGAAAAGCTTCGGAAATTTGAGCCAGGAATGGATGGCAGCATTTAACGAAATATAATCCCAAACGGAGGAAGAAAATGGACGCAGACCGCCTTCCCGCAGCATTCCTGCGGGAGATGAGAACCCTTTTAGGGAATGAATATGATGCATATATCGAGAGTTTGAAGGAGCCGTGGAAGCCGGGGCTGCGCCTCAACGGCCTGAAGCTTGAGCCGAAGGAATTTGAAAAAATGGTGCCCTGGAATCTGGAGCCGGTGCCCTGGGAGGCAGCGGGATTTTACTATGATCCGGAAGCGGTGAGGCCCTCCCGCCATCCCTGGTATTATGCGGGACTTTATTATCTTCAGGAGCCCAGTGCCATGGCGCCGGCGGCCTTTCTCCCCATAGAGCCTGGGGATCGGGTGCTGGACCTGTGTGCGGCCCCAGGGGGGAAGAGCACGGCCCTGGCGGCAAAGCTTCGGGGGACAGGACTTTTGGTGTCCAATGACATCAGCTATTCCCGCGCCCGGGCGCTCCTCAAAAATCTGGAGCTGGCCGGGGCAGCCAATGTGTGCGTCGTCAGTGAGAGCCCGGAAAAACTTTCCGGCCCCTGGACGGAATTTTTTGACAAGATTTTGGTGGATGCCCCCTGTTCCGGGGAGGGGATGTTTCGCCGGGAGGAGGAGATGGTGCGTGATTGGGAAAAGCGCGGTCCGGCCTACTATGCGCCTCTGCAGCGGGAGATTCTTGTGCAGGCCGTGCGGATGTTAAGGCCCGGCGGGCAGCTTCTCTACTCCACATGCACCTTTTCACGGCTGGAGGATGAGGGAAATGTGGAATTTCTTCTGCAGACCTGCCCGGAGCTGGAGCTTGTGCCTCTGGACGCGGACCGGGCGCCGGGGGCTGTGTCTGGAATCCATCTGCCCGGTGTTCTGCGGTTCTTCCCGCACCGGGTGAAGGGAGAGGGACATTTTCTGGCGCTTTTGAAGAAAAGAGGCGGAGCGCTTATCCGCCCGGCCGGGGAATTAGGGCCGGATTCCCGGAAAGGCGGGGCGCTGGAACGTGAGGAGCTGGAAAGCAGGGAGCCGAAAGGCGGAGGGATGTCTTTCCGACGAAAAAAGAACGGGGAACGCTTGGGAGAGCTCGGCGAATTTTTGGGGCGCTGCGGCCTGGCCTGGGAGCCGGAGCAGGTTTTTATTTCCGGGGAAAATGTGTATCTTTTGCCGCAGGGGCTTGCCACGGGGCTTCCCTTCCGCTTCCTGCGCACCGGACTTCTTCTGGGACAGTTGAAAAAGGGACGGTTTGAGCCTTCGCAGGCGCTTGCCATGGCGCTGGGAAGAGATGGATTTTCGGACTGCCGGAATCTGGATTTGGAGGATGAGCGAGTGCTTCGGTATCTCAAGGGAGAGACCATTCCGTTAAAGCCGGAGGAGAGTGCGGCAAAGGGCTGGCAGCTGGTGCAGTGCGGAGGGTATTCCCTGGGTTGGGCCAAGGGGGCGGGAGCATCCCTTAAAAATAAGTATTATCCGGGATGGCGCTGGCAGTAGCCCGCAGGGGCCCGGAATACTTGACAGAAAGCCGCTCGGCCAGCAAAATGCAGGGAAAAATGCCGGCAAAATGCCGGAAGGAGAGCGCCCGGAAAAATCCTTGACATCCCCCGAAGCCTTCCGTATAATAGAAAAATAGTGAAGGAGCCTCCTGTTCTGGTGCAGGAGGCTTATCTTTTAGGTACGGCTGAAGAAGGAGAGAAATGTATGGCAGAGAAAAAAAAGCCGGCCGGGGGAGCGATGCGCCTGGATCGGCTTCTCGGCGAGATGGGGATCGGGACCAGGAGCCAGATCCGGAAAATGGCGGGAAAGGGCCTCATCCAGGTCAACGGACAGACGATAAAGACAGCGGACATAAAAGTGGACCCCCGCAAGGATTCCATCCTGGCGGAGGGCCGTCCCGTCCGGTATGTGCCGTATGAATATTATATGCTGAATAAACCGCAGGGCGTGGTGTCGGCCACGGAGGACGGACGGTATCCCACCGTGGTAGAGCTGATCGATACGGCGGCCAGAAAGGACTTATTTCCCGTGGGACGGCTGGATGTGGACACAGAGGGGCTTCTGCTTCTGACCAACGACGGGGATCTGGCCCACCGCCTTCTCTCCCCCAGAAAACATGTGGACAAGGTGTATTTTGTGCGGTACAAGGGAGTGCTGCCGCGGGATAGTGAGGCACAGGTGGAGAAGGGGCTTGAGCTCGCAGACGGGGAGAAAACGCAGCCCGCCAGCCTAAAACGGAAAGGGGAGAAGGAGGCACTTCTCACCATCCGGGAAGGAAAATTCCATCAGGTGAAGCGGATGTTTGAGGCGCTGGGCTGCCAGGTAACCTACTTAAAGCGGCTGTCCATGGGACCGATCTCGCTGGACGCGGCGCTGAAGCCGGGCGAGTACCGCCCTCTGACCGAGGCGGAGCTTTCGGCTCTGGGCGTTTTAGAAGCGCCGGCGCCAGGTCCCCGCAGGGCGGTGATTTTTGATCTGGACGGAACGCTGGTGGACTCCATGTGGATGTGGAAGGCTATCGACATCGAGTACCTGGGGCGGTTCGGGCTTTCCTGCCCGGAGGATCTGCAGAAGGCCATTGAGGGCATGAGTTTTTCCGAGACAGCGGCCTATTTTAAGGAGCGGTTTGGGATCGAGGATTCTCTTGAGGAAATCAAGGAGGCCTGGGTGCAGATGTCCCTGGAAAAATACCAGAAGGAAGTGCCCCTAAAGCCGGGAGCCAGGGAATTCCTGGAATTTCTGGCGGGGAGGGGCATCCGGATGGGAATTGCCACCAGCAACGGCCAGGCTATGGTGGATGCAGTCTTAAATGCCCTGGATATCCGGAACTATTTTCAGGTTGTGGCCACGGCCTGCGAGGCGGCCGCCGGGAAACCGGCGCCGGATATCTACCTTCTGGTGGCGGAGCGTCTGGGCGTGCGGCCGGAGGAGTGCGCGGTGTTTGAGGATGTGCCCGCAGGCATTCAGGCGGGAAAAAACGCCGGGATGCTGGTGTTTGCCGTGGAGGATGCCTTTTCCAGGGATATGCGGGAGGAAAAGGAAGCGCTTGCGGATTGTTTCATCCAGGATTTTTATGAACTGTTGAGGAGCGAAGATGCAGAAAGACTATTTGCCGATCAGCCGTGAGGACATGGAGAGGCGGGGCTGGGAGCAGTGTGATTTTGTCTATGTCTCCGGGGACGCCTATGTGGACCATCCGTCTTTTGGAACGGCTATCATTTCACGGGTTTTGGAGTCCCGGGGATTTAAGGTGGGAATTATTGCTCAGCCGGATTGGCGCGATAAAAGAAGCGTGCAGGTTCTGGGGCGGCCCAGGCTGGGATTTCTGGTATCCGCGGGAAATATGGATTCTATGGTGAACCATTATTCTGTGTCCAAAAAGCGGCGGAAAAATGATTCCTATACCCCGGGCGGAGTTATGGGAAAACGGCCGGACTATGCGGTGTGCGTGTACTGCCGCTTAATCCGCTCGGTGTACGGGGATGTTCCTATCATCGCGGGGGGAATTGAGGCAAGCCTCAGGCGGCTGGCCCACTACGACTACTGGTCGGATCGGATGAAGCCATCCATTCTCCTGGATTCCGGGGCGGATCTCATCTCCTACGGCATGGGGGAGCGCTCCATCGTGGAGATTGCGGAGGCCCTGGACAGCGGACTGGCAGTAGGGGACATTTCCTTTATCGACGGAACCGTGTATAAGACGGAGCGCCTGGAGGATGTGTACGACTATGCGCTTCTTCCGGAGTACGGGGAGCTTTTGCGGGATAAAAAGACGTATGCCAAGAGCTTTTATGTCCAGTACAGCAATACGGATCCATTTTCCGGAAAGCGGCTGGTGGAACCCTACGGGGGAAGCTTTGGTGGGACGGAAAAATCCCCTGTTTTCGTGGTGCAGAATCCTCCGGCCAAGCCCTTAAGCACCCAGGAGATGGACGACGTGTACGCTCTGCCTTATATGCGCAGCTACCATCCCTCCTATGAGGCGGCGGGCGGAGTTCCTGCCATTCGGGAAATTAAATTCAGCCTGATCAGCTGCAGGGGATGCTTCGGGGCCTGCAGCTTCTGCGCGCTGACCTTTCATCAGGGGCGCATTATCCAGGCACGGAGCCATGAATCCCTTTTAGAGGAAGCCAGGCTTCTCACCCAGGAGCCGGATTTTAAGGGATATATCCACGATGTGGGCGGGCCTACGGCCAATTTCCGTTTTCCGGCCTGTGAAAAGCAGCTGACCAAGGGGGCCTGCCCCCATAAGCAGTGCCTGTTTCCCGAACCCTGCAAAAATCTTCGGGCGGATCACCGGGATTATGTGGCCCTTCTGCAAAAGCTCCGTGCCCTCCCTGGAGTGAAGAAGGTATTTATCCGTTCCGGAATCCGGTTCGACTATGTGCTGGCGGATCCGGACAGAACCTTTTTAAAGGAGCTCTGCCAGTACCACGTGAGCGGCCAGCTGAAGGTGGCGCCGGAGCATGTGGCGGATCGGGTTCTTGTCCGGATGGGAAAGCCGAAAAATGAGGTGTACCGCCGGTTCGTAAAGGCGTACAGGGAGATGAACACCTGCCTGGGAATGGATCAATATCTGGTTCCCTATCTGATGTCCTCCCATCCCGGTTCTTCCTTAAAGGAGGCGGTGGAGCTGGCGGAGCATCTGCGGGAGCTGGGCTATATGCCGGAACAGGTTCAGGATTTCTATCCTACGCCTTCTACCATCTCGACCTGCATGTACTATACAGGCTATGACTGCCGCACCATGGAAAAGGTCTATGTGCCGAAAAATCCCCATGAGAAGGCCATGCAGCGGGCATTGATCCAGTACAGAAATCCCAAGAACCGGGAGCTGGTGGAGGAGGCGCTTAAAATGGCGGGCCGGACAGATTTAATCGGATATGGCCCTAAATGCCTGCTCCGTCCGGAAGGCGGAAGGCCGCCTTCCAACCGGAAATGTGCGAAAGAAGCGGGAAAGAAGACACGCACCATTCGAAATATCCACAAAAAGAAAGGAAGGAATCAGGGGTGAAAATAGCGATTGTCACTGGCGCCTCCTCGGGCCTTGGACGGGAGAGCGTGATACAGCTCTGGGAGCATTTTGGCGGGATGGACGCCATATGGGTGGCGGCGCGCAGAAGGGAGCGCCTGGAAGAGCTGGCCTGCCAGGTAGGGGTGCCGCTGCGCATTTTTGCTCTGGATTTGACGGAGCGCAGCGAACTGGCCGGACTGGAACAAGCGCTGGCGCTGGAAAAGCCAAGAGTAAAATTTTTGGTGAATGCGGCGGGCTTTGGAAAGATGGGACCGGTATCCGGCCAGACTGTAAAGGAGGATGCGGATATGGTCCGCTTAAATTGCGAAGCCCTGACCGCGGTGACGCGCATGGTTCTTCCCTACATGGACAAAAACAGCCGCATCATCCAGTACGCTTCCAGCGCCGCCTTTCTCCCGCAGCCGGATTTTGCAGTATATGCGGCCACCAAGGCTTATGTGTTAAGCTACAGCCGGGCCTTGAACCGGGAACTGAAAGACCGGGGCATCTGCGTGACCGCCGTGTGCCCCGGCCCGGTGCGCACGGAATTTTTCTCCATCGCCGAGACTGCCGGGGAGATTCCCTTCTACAAGCGCCTGGTGATGGCAAATCCAAGGCGGGTGGCGGCCAAGGCTGTCCGGGACAGCATTGCCTGCCGGGAGCTGTCTGTCTATGGCTTTTCCATGAAGGCCTTTTTCCTGCTGGCAAAGATCGTACCCCATAAACTGCTTCTGGACGCGTTTCGGGCCATAGAATACCGGGGCGGCAGATGCCCGGAAAGAGGATAATCGAATGGAAAAACTCACGATTACGGCCAATGAGGCCGGACAGCGCATGGATAAATTCCTTGGAAAATATCTGAACCTGGCGGGAAAAGGGTTTTTATATAAAATGATGCGCAAGAAAAACATCACCCTCAATGGGAAAAAATGCCAGGGCTCCGAGATACTGGCTCAAGGGGACGAGGTTTGTCTTTTCCTGGCGGAGGAGACCATCCGCAAGTTTTCCGGCCCTATGCCGGAGGGAGCGGGGGTGAGGGAGCCGGGCCGCACCAGCAAAGGCGGGGAAAGCCTGGACATTATCTACGAGGACGCAAACATCCTCCTGGTCAATAAGCCGGCGGGCATGCTCTCCCAGAAGGCGAAGGAGGGGGACTACTCGCTCAATGAGCGCATTTTTGATTATTTAATCCGCGCCGGTCATTTTGCCCCGGAGGATCTGCGGGCCTTCCACCCCTCGGTCTGCAATCGCCTGGACCGGAACACCAGCGGTCTGGTGGCTGCCGGCGTATCCCTGGCAGGCCTTCAGGGCATGAGCCGGGTCTTTAAGGACCGGAGCCTTCACAAATACTATCAATGTCTGGTAAAAGGGGATATTCGGGAACGGAGAATGGTGACCGGTTTTCTAAAGAAGGATCCAAAAACCAATCAGGTGACTGTAACGGCCTTTGAGGAGAGGGGAAGCATGCCGATTATGACGGAATATATGCCCCTGGGAGGAAATGGAGATTTGACGCTTCTTTTAGTCACTCTGATCACCGGAAGGAGTCACCAGATCCGGGCACATTTGGCGTCCATCGGGCATCCCATTGCCGGGGATTACAAGTATGGTGAGCCTGCATTCAATAAATGGCTGGAGACAACCTATCAGGTTCGCTCCCAGCTTCTGCACGCCTGGAAGCTGGTGATGCCGCAGCATATGGACAAACCGCTTGGCTATCTGGCGGGAAGAGAGTTTCTTGCCCCCCTTCCCGGAAAATTTGTCCGGGTGCTGAAAGGGGAAGGAATCCGCTCTTCTTGACAGACCGCGTGCTTTGGAGTATGCTTGATAACAGTGCGGCCGCTGTCTGATGGCACAGGCGGCGGCTTATTACAGAAATGAGAGGAACAAGTTGCATGGGAAAGATTATTTTGACGGGAGACCGCCCCACCGGACGGCTCCATGTAGGACATTATGTGGGTTCTTTGAAGCGGCGGGTGGAGCTGCAGGAATCCGGGGAGTATGATGAGATTTATATTATGATCGCGGACGCCCAGGCCCTGACAGACAACGCGGACAACCCGGAAAAGGTTCGCCAGAATATCATCGAGGTAGCTCTGGACTACCTGGCCTGCGGCCTTGATCCGGCAAAGTCCACCTTGTTTATCCAGTCACAGGTTCCGGAGTTGTGCGAGATGACCTTTTACTACATGGATCTGGTGACGGTCTCCCGTCTTCAGAGAAATCCCACGGTGAAGGCAGAGATTCAGATGCGCAATTTTGAAGCCAGCATTCCGGTGGGATTTTTTACCTATCCCATCAGCCAGGCGGCGGATATCACGGCATTTAAGGCCACCACGGTGCCCGTGGGCGAGGATCAGGCGCCCATGATTGAGCAGACCCGCGAAATCGTACACAAGTTCAATACGGTTTACGGGGAGACTCTGGTGATGCCGGACATCCTGCTTCCGGAGAACAAAGCCTGCCTGCGCCTTCCCGGCATCGACGGCAAGGCCAAGATGAGCAAGTCGCTCGGAAACTGCATTTATCTTTCTGATTCCGAGGAGGATATAAAGAAGAAGATTATGTCCATGTTCACAGATCCCAACCATCTGCGTGTGGAGGATCCCGGCCAGGTGGAGGGCAATCCGGTGTTCATTTATCTGGATGCCTTCTGCCGGGATGAGCATTTCGAAAAGTATCTTCCGGACTACAAGAACCTGGATGAGCTGAAGGCACACTACACCCGGGGCGGCCTGGGAGATGTGAAGGTGAAGCGCTTCCTCAACAATGTGATTCAGGATGAGCTGCGGCCGATCAGGGAGCGGAGGAAGGAGTTCGCGAAGGACATCCCGGCGGTGTACCGCATTCTGGAGGAGGGAAGCATCAAAGCCGAGAAGAAGGCTGCCGAGACGCTGGCGGAGATGAAGCGGGCTATGAAGATCAACTACTTTGAGGATAAAGAACTGATTGCCGAGCAGGCTGAGCGGTTTAGGAGCGAGGCGCTTTAAGCCGTTTGTCCTGGAAACGATTTTCAAGTTTTATAGATTCTGTCCATTATAATAGGGTCATAAAACATGACGCCGCATATGGAAAGGAGAATGGAATTTATGAAGAAAATCGCAAAGATGGCAGGTTTGTTATTGGGAGTTATGGCAGCTGCAGCGCTGGAGGCAGGAGCGGCCTTTGCATGGACACCGTCTGACGGCACGCCGAGAACCGCAGAGGAGGCGGCAGAAGCCCTTGCCGCAAGCAATGCGCTTTTCTACGTGAGCGGGGATGCGCTTCGTGCCAGGGGCACGTATGACGCTGTATTTTGGGATGCGATGAACGATGCCATCAATACGGTGTTCCGCGCCTGCGACCCCAGCGAGATGGACAGCTTGACGGCGACCTATGACACGGCAGCGCCGGAGATTCTCTCGTACCAGGTGCGGAAGGATCAGCTGCAGATTTTGGTGGATAATCAGTCTGTGGTGGACAGCTGGCTGGCGGCCAGTGTTCCCTCCATTATTCCGGACGGAACCAGCAGGGAGGATGCCATCTGGCTGGCCTACACCCATGTGGTGAACGCCTACGCGCCGGACTATGCGGCAGAGGCGGATACCGGCTACAAGCGGAAAGAGGCCCAGGGAGCGGCTTACGTACTCAAGAACGGAAGCGGCATCTGCGCCGGCCTTACAAAGCTTTTCCGCTCCATCGTTGAGTACGTTCCCTTTGATTCCCAGACCGGACTGGTGAATTATTCCGCGGCCAGTCCCGAGCATCTGCGGGTGGCGGTTGTGATGAACGAAGGCGTGAGCCATGAGTGGGCGGCTATCCAGCTTGCCGGCACCTGGTATTACTATGATCTCTCCATTATCAATACGGCTAATCTGGCGGAGCGGTATCGGATGACGGAGAGTCAGCTGAATCAGGCGGATTATGGGAATTTTGCGGAGGATGTGTGGAGGGAATAGGCATAAACGTAGTTGAAAGTTTGGCAGAAATTTTCCGGCTGTCCCTGTAGAAATATGGGGGCAGCTTTTTATTGTTTTTGTGAATGGCCTGATAGAAGTTGACAGACATTAATGAAAAGCGTATTATAATGATAAGTGGGAAATCCCACCATAAATCAAGGAGGTGACAATGATGGAGGCAGTAAAGGATTATATCGTTCATATTGACAGCAAGAAGCGAGTAACACTTCGTGGAGCAGCGTACCAGTATTATAATGTAAGAGAATATAAAAACGGCTGCATCATTTTGGAACCGAGAGAATTGAAAGTTCCGGAGTCTATCTCTGAAAAAACACTGAATGATATGGACAGGGCGATTGCAAATTTTAAAATAGGCGAGGTGTCTGAGGCAATTGATCTTTCCGATTTCTAAAGAGGTCAGAAATGGGATTTACAATCAGAATGGGCATTCCGGAAATGCTGGCATTGTGGACAGAATTGCAGACAAAGCACCGGGATGGAACGATAAAGAAAAGGGATGAAGAACTTTATAAAAAATGGGGAAATGCGTTAAAGAAATTGTCTGCGGATCCTTTTTATCCGGGGCTGCAGACGCATGAGATTCCACCACTATCAAAACGGTATGGAGTAAAAGTCTGGCAATCTTATCTGGAGAACAAGAACAGCGGAGCCAGACGAATGTACTGGGTATATGGACCAGACCAGCAGGAAATAACAATCATTGGTCTGGAACCGCATCCGGAAGATTCAAAAAATGGAGCATACAATAGGATCGCATTATCCGATTTGCCGAAAAACTAAATACACAATATAGCGAGACGGATCGCTTGACATGAGTGACCGGTATTTCTTTTGATCAAAAACCTGTTGACTCTCCCCTAAGGTCACCCTTTATACTATAGAGGAACCGGTTCAAATTCATACACAGAGGAGAATCCATATGCTTTCCATTGGACAGATGTCAAAGATCTGCGCCGTCAGCGTGAAGACGCTGCGGCACTATGATAAAATCGGGCTTTTAAAGCCCCGGCGGACAGACCCGGAAAATGGCTACCGCTACTACGAGGAGGAGCAGATTGAGACGATGCTCTTGATCGGAAGGCTCAAGCGCTATGGATTTTCCCTGACAGAAATGGAAGCCATGCTCGCAGAGAAGCAGGGGCAGGAGCTGTTTGTGCAGCTTTCCAGGCAGAAGCTGCGCCTGGAGCGGCAGATGACGCATCTGTCCCTGACTATTCAGGAGATGGAACAGCATTTGAGGGAATTTGAAAGGACGGGAGATATTATGAGCTACCAGAAAAAGTATGAAGTGCGGGTAAGAGAAAGCGAGGAACAGCCCATTCTCACCCGGCGGCAGAAGATGTCCGTGGAGGAATTCGGCACCTATTACGGCAAAATCTTTGAGAGAATCGCGAGGGAAGGACTGAACCCCGACGGCGTGACACTGGCGATTTACCACGACCAGGAATTTGATCCGGCCTGCAGCGATATTGAGCTGGGCGTGGGTATCCGGGAGCGGGAGCAGGCGGATAAAACCCTGCCGGTCAGGACATGCGCGGTGACCATCCACAAGGGGGCCTATGCCGGCCTTCCAGACGCCTATGGCGCCATCGTGTCGTGGATTCACGCAAATGGATGGGCCATAGACGGAGCGCCCTATGAGATTTACAGGAAAACCTTCCGGGAAGGCCTTCCGCCCCAGGAATGGGAGACGGAAATCTTCTTTCCGGTGAAAAGAGTTTAAAATCTGATTGCTATTCCCGCCTTTTTTCAATATACTGTTAGTTGGAAAAGGCGGGAAATTTTTTGCTAAACCTGCATGCGCCCGGCGGGCGTGCCGCCGGCAGGCGGCATGTATTCAGGCTAACTGGCGAAAAGGAGCGGATACCATGGGAACATGGAACACCAGGGGCCTTAGGGGCTCTACCTTGGAGGACTTTATCAATCATACCAATGACAGCTATCGGGAGAAGCATCTGGCGCTGATCCAGAAAATTCCCACCCCGATTACGCCCATCGAGATCGACAAGACCAGCCGTCATATTACGCTGGCGTACTTTGACCAGAAGAGTACGGTGGACTACATCGGGGCGGTACAGGGGATTCCGGTGTGTTTTGACGCAAAGGAATGCGCTGTGCGGACCTTTCCCCTTCAGAATCTGCATCCCCATCAGATTCAATTTATGAAGGAGTTTGAGGAGCAGGGGGGAATTGCTTTTATTATTCTGTACTTTACCGGACAGGATGAGATGTACTATATTCCCTACCGCCATATCGCTGCTTTTTGGGAGCGGATGGAGGCGGGAGGCCGCAAGAGCTTTACCTATGACGAGGTGGACAAGTCCTGGAAAATACGCTCCCACCGGGATATGCTGGTCCACTATCTGGAGATGATTGCCAGGGATTTGGCGGAGCGGGATGGGGATTGACAATTTCCCCTCCGTCCCCTATAATAAAACGAGTACGTTATTATGCTATCACTTTACCATAATAAAGTAAAAGCGGACAGGAGAATGTTATGACAGGAAAAAACAAGCTCATTCATACCCCGGAGGGCGTACGGGATATTTATAATGGGGAGTGCAGGAAAAAGCTGGCTGTGCAGGAAAAGATTCTGCGCACGTTTTACCTTTACGGCTATGAGCATATCCAGACGCCCAGCTTTGAGTTTTTCGATATTTTCAGCAAGGACAGGGGCAGCGTGAGCTCCCAGGAGATGTTCAAGTTTTTTGACAGGGACAACAATACTCTGGTGCTCCGGCCGGATATGACCCCGGCGGTGGCCCGGTGCGTGGCGAAATATTTTATGGACGACCCCATGCCCCTGCGCCTGTGCTACCTGGAGCGCACTTTCAAGAACAACAGCAGCTACCAGGGCCGCTTAAAGGAACGGGCAGAGTCCGGGGCGGAGCTCATCGGAGACGACTGCGCGGATGCGGATGCCGAGGTCATCGCCATGGTGATTGACAGCTTAAAAGCAGCCGGACTGAAAGATTTCCAGGTGGAGCTGGGCCATGTGGCCTTTTACCGCAGCCTGGTGGAGGAAGCGGGATTTGATGAGGAGACCGAGGGGGAGCTCAATCGCCTCATTGAAAATAAGAATTATTTCGGCGTGGAGGAGCTTTTAAAAAGTCTGGATATCCGGGAGGATCTGCGCCGGGCCTTCTGCGCGCTGCCCGAGCTATTCGGTTCGATCGGGCAGATCCGGCAGGCGGCCTCCCTGACGGAAAATCCGAGAGCCCTGGAGGCCATCCACCGGCTGGAAGCCATTCACAGGATTTTGGAGGACCAGGGGCTGGAGGCGTATGTGACTTACGACCTGGGGATGCTCAGCCGCTATCAGTATTACACGGGGATTATTTTCAAGGCATATACTTACGGCACAGGCGATTACATTGTCACCGGCGGCCGGTACGACAAGCTGCTGGTTCAGTTTGGAAAGGACACCCCGGCGGTGGGATTTGCCATCGTGGTGGACCAGCTGATGGCAGCCCTGACCCGGCAGGATATCGATGTCCCCGTAACGCTGGTGAACACCGTGATCCTCTATGAGGAATCCGCCCGCAAAGGGGCCATGGCCCTGGCGGGACGCCTGCGCGGCCAGGGGATGGCGGTTCAGTCCATGCGGCGGCAGGAAAGCCGGGATTTATCGGAATACGAAGATATGGCGAGGCGGCGGGGCCTGCGCAACATCCTTTACCTGTCCGGTGAGGGAAATGCGGTGGAGGCTATTGATATGGTGAATGGCAGCAGGGATGAAATTCCTCTCGCGGCTTATATGTAAAGGAGGGGATGGAATGCGCTATTTGACGATTGCCCTGGCAAAGGGAAGGCTGGCCAAAAAGGCCATGGAGCTTTTTGAGGCCATCGGGCTTTCCTGTGAGGAGATGAAAGACAAGGATTCCCGGAAGCTGATTTTTACGAACGAGGAGCAGGGCGTGCGCTTCTTTCTGGCAAAGGCCAGCGACGTGCCCACCTACGTGGAGTACGGGGCGGCGGATATCGGGATTGTGGGAAAGGACACCCTTTTGGAGGAGGGGAGGAAGCTCTATGAGGTCATGGATCTGGGAATTGGAAAATGCAGGATGTGCGTCTGCGGCCCGGCCTCGGCCCAGGAGATGCTGCGGCACCACCAGCTCATCCGGGTGGCGACCAAGTACCCCCATATTGCCAAGGATTATTTTTACAATCAGAAATACCAGACAGTGGAGATCATTAAGCTCAGCGGTTCCATCGAGCTGGCGCCCATCGTGGGACTGTCCGAGGTAATCGTGGACATTGTGGAGACAGGCTCCACCCTGCGGGAGAACGGGCTTGCCGTGCTGGAGGAAGTGTGCAGCCTGTCCGCCCGGATGGTGGTGAACCAGGTGAGCATGAAGACGGAAAATGAGCGGATCACCCGGATCATCAAGGCGTTTCAGGCCCTGCGGGCACCGGAAGAATAAGGAGGAGAGCCGAGTATGAGAATTGTCACGCTGAATGAGGGAGCGATGAAAAATCTCCTGGAGGAGATGTTAAAGAGGGACCCCAATAATTATGAGAGCTATACCGAGACCGTACAGTCCATTGTGGATCAGGTGAAGGCCAAGGGGGACGAGGCCCTGTTCGCCTTTACAAAGAAATTTGACAAGGCCGAAGTGAGCGCGGAAACGGTCCGCGTGGGCGAGGAGGAGATCGAGGAGGCCTACTGCCAGGTAAAGCCGGAGCTTCTTGCGGTGATGAAGCGCTCCCTGGAAAATATCCGCAGCTACCATGAAAAGCAGAAGAGAAACAGCTGGTTTGACGCCAGGCCTGACGGAACGATCCTGGGGCAGAAGGTGACGCCTCTTGCCAGCGCCGGAGTGTATGTACCCGGAGGAAAAGCGGCGTATCCCTCCTCGGTTCTCATGAATATTATCCCGGCCCAGGTGGCCGGTGTGGAGCGCATCGTTATGGTGACGCCTCCGGGAAAGGACGGCCGGGTGAACCCGGTGACGCTGACAGCCGCCCATCTGGCCGGAGCCACCGAGGTGTACCGGGTGGGAGGCGCCCAGGCTGTGGCGGCCCTGGCCTTCGGAACCCAGTCCATCCCGCGGGTGGACAAGATTGTGGGGCCGGGAAATATTTTTGTGGCCCTGGCAAAGAAGGCGGTTTACGGCCATGTGAGCATTGACAGCATTGCCGGGCCCAGCGAGATTCTGGTGATTGCGGATGGAGGCGCCAATCCACGGTACGTGGCCGCGGACCTTTTAAGCCAGGCCGAGCACGACGAGCTGGCAAGCGCCATCCTGGTGACGGACAGCAGGGAGCTTGCCCAGGCGGTGTCCGCGGAGGTGGACGGCTTTTTGAAGGTGCTGTCCCGGCGGGAGATTATTGAGAAATCCCTGGAAAACTACGGCTATATCCTGGTGGTGGATTCCATGGAGCAGGCAGTGGAGGCAGCCAATGCCATCGCGCCGGAGCATCTGGAGATTGTCACGGCCAACCCCTTTGCGCTCATGACAAAGATTCGCAATGCCGGGGCGATTTTCCTGGGCGAGTACAGTTCCGAGCCCCTGGGAGATTACTACGCCGGGCCCAACCACATTCTGCCCACCAACGGCACGGCCCGCTTCTTCTCCCCCTTAAGCGTGGACGATTTCGTGAAGAAGTCCAGCATCATTTATTATTCCCGGGAAGCCCTGGCGGCGGCCCACGGGGATATCGAGGCGTTTGCCGAGGCCGAGGGGCTGACGGCCCATGCCAACTCGATCAAGGTGCGGTTTGAATAGGAGGTGCGGGATATGGAGAGAAAGGCCAGGATTACGCGCAATACAAGCGAGACAAAAATTACCCTGGAGCTCAACCTGGACGGCAGCGGCCAGGGGAAAATCCGCACGGGAATCGGATTTTTTGACCATATGTTAAACAGCTTTGCACGCCACGGATTTTTTGATTTGACCCTGGAGGTGGAGGGCGATTTGGAGGTGGACACCCACCACACCGTGGAGGATGTGGGCATTGTTCTGGGCCAGGCCATTGCCCAGGCGGTGGGTGACAAAAAGGGCATTGCCCGATACGGCTTTCAGATCCTTCCCATGGACGAGAGCCTGGTGCTCTGCGCACTGGATTTGTGCGGCCGTCCCTGTCTGGGCTTTGCGATGGAATTTGACAGAGAGCGGGTGGGAGCGTTTGAGACGGAAATGGTTCGGGAATTCTTCTATGCCGTGTCCTACGGGGCTATGATGAACCTTCATATCCGCCGGATGGCGGGAGACAACTGCCATCATCTGATTGAGGCGGCCTTTAAGGCATTTGCCAGGGCCCTGGACCAGGCAGTGGGATACGACAGCCGCCTGACGGGGGTTCTCTCCACGAAGGGGAGCTTATAAACGGAAAAAAGGAGACTACATCCATGCAGCTTTATCCAGCAATTGATATGAAAAATGGGCAGTGCGTCCGCTTACGGCAGGGCGCCTTTGCCGATATGACCGTGTATGGCGCGGATCCGGCCGAGATGGCCATGAAGTGGCAGGAGGCGGGGGCTTCTTTTTTGCACCTGGTGGATTTGGACGGGGCTCTTATGGGGCACTCGGTCAATGAGGAGGCCATCCGACGGATTTTGGCAGCGGTGTCCATTCCGGTTCAGCTGGGCGGAGGCATCCGCTCGGAGGAGACCGTGGAGCATATGCTCTCCTTAGGGGTCAGGCGGGTCATCATCGGCACCCGGGCGGCCAGGGAGCCGGAGTTTCTGCGGGAGATGATTGAAAAATTCGGCGCCGACCATGTGGCCGCCGGGGTGGACGCCAAAAACGGCATGGTCGCGGTTCAGGGCTGGGAGCAGGTCAGCGGAATTTCGGCCGCGGAGCTCTGTCGGAAGATGAAGGACTGCGGCGTACAGCATATTATTTACACGGACATATCCCGGGACGGCATGCTGACCGGGCCGAATGTGGCGGCCACCCGGCATCTCACGGAAGAAACAGGCCTTGACATTATCGCGTCCGGTGGGGTATCCTGTATGCAGGATTTGGAAAATCTCCACGCGGCGGGGATTTGCGGAGCGATTATCGGCAAAGCCCTGTATGAGGGAAGGATTGACCTGCGCGAAGCGGTGAAGCGCTTTGAAGAGGGATAAAGGGAACGGAGACATGCATATGATGGATTATAAAAAGCTGATTGCGGGATTTCGATACCGGGAGGGAAGGATTACGAGCTGGGACGGCAGCATTTCCTATGAAGGGGAGTTAAAGGAGCTGGCCCGGTTCTGCTGTGATAATGGGGCGGATGAGATTTTCGTCTATGATGATTCCGCGGAGGACGCGGATCACGAGGCGGCTATCGCCGCTATCCGGGAAACAGCCCGTGAGGTGGATGAGCCTATTTTGGCCGGCGGCCGTGTGAAGCGGCTGGAGGATGTAAAGAAATATCTCTACGCCGGGGCCGAAGCCGTATTTTTAAATGCCGGCTGCCAGGAAAATGTGGACTTGATGAAGGAGGCCGCGGACCGCTTTGGGAATGAGAAAATCTGTGCCTTTCTGCCGGATTTAAGCTATGGAGCCCGGACGGAAGAATTCGCCCAGTTGGGGGCCTCTCTGATGATTTTAAAGCCGGAGGGGGCGGTTCCCTCCTTAAAGGAGCTGGAGGAGATTGGAAGCATGGAAAAGCGCTGTCTGATTCTCTGCGGCCATCTGGGGAACCGGGCTGCGGCGGGGGAGGATGGAGTCCGGGAAAATGAAAGCCTTTCCTCTGAATCTGCCGGCGCCTCCCCTCTTCTGGATGATCTGAAAATCCCCTTTGGCTGTCCGGATATTGAAGGAGCGGTTCTTGCCCTGGAGCCGGAGGAGCTGGACGCGTTTATGACCATGAAGCAGCAGTTTAAGGGGGCGGGAATCCAGACCGACACCTTTGAAAGCGCAGTGGACTGGAGCGAATTTAAGCTGAACGGCGACGGCCTCATCCCGGTGATTGTTCAGGATTATAAAACCCAGGAGGTGCTGATGCTGGCTTATATGAACCAGGAGGCATTCTCCGCCACATTGGCTACAGGACGCATGACGTATTTCAGCAGAAGCAGGCAGACCCTGTGGGTGAAGGGGGAGACCAGCGGCCATTTTCAGTATGTGAAGTCCTTAAAGCTGGACTGCGACAAGGATACCCTTTTAGCCCATGTAAAGCAGATCGGCCCGGCCTGCCATACGGGAAATCCCACCTGCTTTTTTACTACCCTAGCGGAAAAGGAATACCGGGAGACCAATCCCTTAAAGGTGTTTGAGGAGGAATATCGGGTGATTCTGGATCGGAAGGCCCATCCCAAGGAGGGCTCTTACACCAATTATCTCTTTGACAAAGGAATTGACAAGATCCTAAAGAAGCTGGGGGAGGAGGCCTCGGAGATTATCATCGCCTCCAAGAACCCGGACCCGGAGGAGATTAAGTACGAGATCGCGGATTTCCTCTACCATATGATGGTGCTCATGGCGGAGAAGGGCATTACCTGGGAGGAGATTACGAAAGAGGTGGCGAATCGGTAGAATCCATTTTTCCAGGAGGCAAAACAATGATATCAGATGTAACAAACCGTTTTTTAACCTATATTTCCTATGACACCCAGTCCAAGGAGGGAGCGGAGGAGATGCCCAGCACCCGCTCCCAGCTTGCACTGGCGGAGAAACTGGCGGAGGAACTCACACAGATGGGAGCTTCCCAGGTGCGCATGGATGCATACGGCTATGTGTACGCGAAGATTCCTTCGAATACAAATCGGGATATTCCGGCCCTGGGTTTTATCGCCCATATGGATACGGCTCCGGCGCTCTCGGGAAAGGATGTGAAGCCGCAGATTATCCATAATTATGACGGGGGAGTCATCTGTCTGAATGCGGAGGAGTCTGTTTTTCTGTCTCCCGAGGATTTTCCGGAGCTGGCGGATTATAAGGGACAGACTCTCATCACCACGGACGGAACCACCCTTCTGGGGGCAGATGATAAGGCCGGTGTGGCGGAAATTATGACCATGGCTGCCTGGCTTCTCGCTCACCCGGAGAAGGAGCACGGGGATATCTGCATCGCGTTTACCCCGGACGAAGAGGTGGGCCGCGGAGCAGACCGCTTTGACGTGAAGGGGTTCGGCGCCGCGGGGGCCTACACGGTGGACGGAGGCGCTCTGGGAGAACTGGAGTATGAGAATTTCAATGCGGCTGCTGCCCGGCTTTCCATTCAGGGTGCCAGCATTCATCCGGGAAGCGCCAAGGGAAAGATGAAAAACTCCCTTCTCATCGGCATGGAGTTCCAGTCCCTGCTGCCTGTTTTTGAGAATCCCATGTACACGGAAGGGTACGAGGGATTTTACCACCTGGATCACATGGAGGGCGATGTGGAGCGGGCGGAGCTGGAATACATTATCCGGGATCATGACCGGGCAAAGTTTGAGAAAAAGAAAGAATTTTTCCTCCAGGCTGCCGCTTTCATCAATCAGAAATACGGGGAGGGGACGGCAACGCCCCATATCCGGGATTCCTACTACAATATGCGGGAGATCATGGAGTCCCATTTTTACCTGGTGGAGCAGGCAAAGGCCGCCATGGAAGAATTGGGCATTGCGCCAAAGATCAGCCCCATACGCGGCGGCACGGATGGGGCGCGGCTATCCTTCATGGGACTGCCTTGCCCGAACCTGTGCACCGGAGGGCACAATGCCCACGGGAAGTATGAGTATGTGGTTGTGGAGGCCATGGAGAAGACGGTGGAGCTGCTTATTCGGCTGGCGGCAGGGTAAGAATGGCCGGCCTTTTCTCAAGCTGAATCCTGCCATTTTCCAACCGCGCGGCAAAGCGCAGCGTATAGGCTGAATCCATGGAAGGATAATCTTCCCGGTAATGGCTGCCCCGGCTTTCTCTCCGGGCTCTCATGGATTCCAGAATGGCGGGCGCCAAAGTTAAAAAATGTTCCGCCAGAAGGGCTTTTTGCGTCTGCTTCGGATCGGCATCGGGAGCAGACAAAAAGTCCCATGCACAGTAATGGGTTTTCATCTCTTCCATTTCTTCACAGGCCTTTTTCAGCAGATCTTCTCTGCGCACAACATTTCCATAGCGCCACAACAGCTCTTTCACACGGGTGATAATCTGGTCAGGATTTCGGAGGGAGGATTCTGCAATGTCCCGTTCCAAAAGATTTCTGTCCTCTTCTTTGGAAAAGCATGCATGAAATTGGTGGAAGGCATCGTCCCTGCCGGGAAACCGCAGGGAAGCAGATGCGTCGGCAAGGGCGCTCTGCGCGGCGAGGAAGCCGAATACAAGACAGCTCCCGGAGGCATTTCCGCCCAGCCGGTCCGCGCCGTGGATACCCCCGGCACATTCCCCGCAGGCAAACATCCCTCTTACGCCAGTCTCACAGCGATGGTCTACCAGGATTCCGCCGTTGGCAGCGTGAAAGAACGGGGCGATGCGGATAGGGTCTTTGCTGATATCCAGACCGAAATCGCTTTTCAGCCATGCCGTATAATCTGCTATATAGCTTCTAGAGTCCGAAAGAATGGCGGGATCATATTCAATCCGTACACCCCTTTCCTCCGCCCTTAATGCACCTTCAAATAAAGCCAGATCAAAGGGAGCGGAGCCGTCCGATGTGGTAAACGGCCCGTGAGGCGCCCGCTTTGCCAGGCAGTTTTTTATTTCCTCTTTGGCAAGATAGTGGGAGAGCAGCTCATTTCCCTCCTCATCATAGAGCCCCTGGCAGTAATCCAAACTCCCCTCCCGGAATACAACTTTATAAACCGGCGAGAGAAATCCGGGAATAAATTGGTTAAATTCCAGATTGATGAGGGGGGCGCCTGCCTTCAGTGCGGCAGAATGGCCCTCCCCGGCCACATCCGCGCTGTTTAGATTGTGCTTATAAAGCGCGCCGAACCCTCCGGAAGCCAGGATAATCCGGCGGGCTTTGACATATACATAGAGATCCTGTCGGCTGTCATAAAAGACAGCGCCTGCCGCCTGTCCATCTGCTGTTATCAAACAGCAAAGGGATATATATTCCTTTAAGGTCAATGTGCTTTCTTCCTCAGCCCGCGTATAAAGAATGCGGCGAATTTCCTCCCAGTTTTTCCAGAAAAAAAGGTCATGCGGATGGCTGGCAAAGCAGGCCAGCTTGGGCTCCGGAAGCTTATATACGGGTATGCCGATCTGTGATAAAAAAGAGAGGCTTTCCCGTATGTGCCGCACATAATACTGATTCATCCATGGGTCATTCATCCCCTTGCCTGCCTCGGCAATGTCCTGCAGAAAAATAGCTTCATCTTCAGGATCCATGGTACATTGACAGTGAATGGTATCCATGAGGGGGTAGAAGCTGGAACCGGAGCAAAGCCGCGTCTTGGAACAGAGCAGAACGGATGCCTGCTCTTTGGCGCAGCGAAAAGCAGCCGTTATGCCGGCCAGGCCTGTACCGATGACAAGCACATCATACGTCTCAGGGGCTGTGACAAAGGGTCTGGAAAAATCATTCATAAAATACCTCCGGCAAAATGTGTGAATGCATGAAGAATGCAGGAAAACAGTCCGGGACAGTGCCGCTATTTTTTAAAATAGCCATAATTAAAATGAAACTGCATGGCATCTGTGAAGGCCTTGTAATCATGTGCTTTCAGGGCGTCATAAATCCTCTGGTGCTTTTCCACGGTGAGCGCCAGATACTCATGGGTAGTCTTTTCTTTGTAATATTTGTCATAGGCCCAGAAAAAGCTGATGATGGAGACCATGAATTTATTTTCTATGTGGGAAAAAAGCGTCTTGTGGAAAGCCGCATCCGCCTGGGCAAAGGCCGCGCCGAGCTGGAAGCGGTCTTTGCCGCTTTCTTCCTGCTTTTTGGCGTTCAGCTTCATCTGTTCCACCAGGCTTCCCAGAGCCTGGATATCTTCCTCCGTCAGGCTCTCAAATGCCTTGTCAACAAATCCCAATTCCAGTACCCGGCGTAGCTCTTCGATATACTGCTCCACAGGCAGGTCGCCGTCTGCGAAACTGTTGATAAAGGTGCTCATAATATAATCTACATTAAAGTCCCGGATAATGATTCCCACGCCGGGCTTGGAGGAGACAATGCCGGTGATCTCCAGAGATTTGATTGCTTCCCTGAGAACATTCCTGCTGACCCCCAGCATCTCGCACATCTCCATCTCTGTGGGCAGCTTGTCCCCGGCCTTGAGATTATTCTTGTATATGTAATTCCGTATCTCGTCATAGACCCGTATATAAAGCTTTTGAGATTTTAAATTTTGCAGTTTCTGTACCTTTTCCATCGACTTGCCCGTCCTTTGAAGTATAAAGTCCAACAAAAAAATGATAGCCTTTTTTCGGGATAATGTCAATAATTTAACCGGAAAACAATAGAAATATAAATAAATCACACAAAATTTGCTTGCATTTATTGGAAAGACATGTATAATATTAAATACAAGTATTAAATGTACTACAAAGTACAAATATGGCGCGAGTGATATTTAAAAAAAGGAGGAAGGTAATATGAGATTAAGGAAAGTAGCAAGCCTGCTTCTGGCGGCAGCCATGGCAGCGTCTCTGACAGCTGGGTGTTCTGGCGGCAGTTCGACGAGCACTACGCAGGCTCCGGCAGAGAGCTCCGGCACATCCGATTCCGGCGCAGAGAGCACGGCTGCCGAGGGGGAGAGCGCAGCACAGAGCGGAGACGCCCAGAGCCTTGGGACGCCCCTGGCAGATGTTCGGGTGCGTCAGGCCCTTGCCTATGCGATTGATCTGGATGCGATTGTAGAATCCCTGTTTGACGGTAAGGCGGAGAAAGCGATCAGCTTTACCTCACCCGGCGATTGGCTGAACACGGATATCCCGGTGTATGAATATAATCCCGAGAAGGCCAAGGAGCTTTTGGCAGAGGCAAACTGGCCGTCCGACTACACATTGGACGTGGTATATTACTATGACGACCAGCAGACAGTGGACCTGATGACCATTATCGGCCAGTACTGGCAGGATGTAGGCGTGAAGTCCCAGTTCAGAAAGCTGGAGGGCGATCTGGCGAGCCAGCTCTGGGTTCCGCCGGCAGATATGGAGAATGGCCCCTCCGCAGTGAAGTGGGATCTGGCATACGCAGCGGTGGCGGCCCTTGTAGAGAGCGAATTTTATAACCGTTTTGCCTCCACTGCCTCCAACAACTCCTCTGTCCCCAAGCAGGACGGATTGGATGAGCTGATTGCCAAGTCCAACTCCACGATGGATACGGAAGAGCAGAAGGCGGCTTTCAAGGAGATCCAGCAGTATGTGGCGGAGAACGCGCTGGCCCTTCCTCTGTACCACCAGGTATGCTTTATCTATACCAGCGACGACCTTGACACAGCGGGAAGCGAGTTTGGAAACGACCAATTTTCCTATGAGAAGAACATTCTTGACTGGAATATTGCAAGGGATGACAAGACCCTCTATACCAATGGCGGACCCCAGGAGTTCTTCTGGTATCCCATGGTAAACCCGGGCTATATGATCAATACCGAGCTAGTATTTGACAAGCTGATCAATGCGGACAGCTCCTTAAATCCCACGGACGGCATGCTGGCGGAGACTTACACGGTCAGCGAGGATGGAAAATCCATCGAATTTGTTCTTCGGGACGGCCTTACCTGGCACGACGGAGAACCTCTGACTGCGGAGGATGTGAAATTTACCATCGAGCTCATGCTGAAGGCCCCGGGAACCAACGCGGTTGCGTCAGAGGTTATGCAGGCCATCACCGGAGCAGCAGCGTACGCAGATGGGTCCGCAGAAGACTTGGAGGGCGTTGTGATTGACGGAAATACGGTTACGGTCAACTTCGACACCGTGTCCGCCAATGCGCTTCAGGTATTCTCCCAGTGGCCCATCCTTCCCAAGCACTGCCTGGAAAATGCGGACCCGGCTGCCCTGCAGCAGGATCAGTTCTGGCAGAAGCCCATTGGCTCCGGCCCCTTCATGGTAGACGAAGTTGTTCTCAACAATTACGCCACCTTAAAGAGATGGGACGGATATTATAAACAGGGAAGCGGCAACATTGAGACCATTCATATGTTCGCCAGCGGAGAGAACGACGCCAATCTAGTAAAGAACGCCAGTGCGGGCCAGATTGACTACGCATGGAGCAAGTCAACGGATGACGCCAAGGCCATCGAGGCCCTGGACAATATGACTGTTCATACGGCCAACATCCGCTACACAAGATGCTTCTACATCAATCAGTTCCCTCATGAGGCCAATATAAAGTAAGAGTTTGATTGGGACTGCCACACTAAGATACCCATTGACGCTTAGTGTGGCAGTTTTTTAAGAAAGGTTGATATTATGGCGACATATACATTGCGAAAAGTGCTCTCCCTCATTCCCATGATGCTTGTCATAAGCTTTTTGATTTATCTGGGAATTGAGCTTATGCCCGGAGATGCCGTGGACTTCCTGATTCCTCCAGATGCCCTGGCCACCATGTCTCAGGAGCAGCTAAATGCCATGCGGGAATCATTGGGGCTCAACGATCCCTTCCTGGTACGCTATTTTAAATGGTTGGTCGGGCTGCTGCACGGGGAATTCGGCTACTCCATCCAGAGCGGCGTGCCGGTGGCTACTTTGATGAAAAACCACCTTCCGGCTACCATTGAGCTGACAGTGACAGCCCTGATTTTTTCTTCCATTTTCGGCGTCCTTCTCGGCGTGATCAGCGCCCTGAAAAAGGGAAGCGTCCTTGATCAATTTTTGAGCCTGGTCGGAATGGTAGGTGTTGCGATTCCCCAGTTCCTCCTTGGCCTGATCTGCATCAATGCCTTTGCCCTTCATCTGGAGATCCTTCCAGTGGGCGGGCGCATGGCCAATGCCAGCCAGTCCTTTATCGAGCGGCTTCCCTACCTGATTATGCCGGCCATTGTCCTTGGCTTTTCCATGACATCCGGAGTGATGCGGTACGCCAGAAGCAGTATGCTGGATTCCATGGGGAAGGATTACATGAAGACGGCCCGGGCAAAGGGAATCCCGGAATGGCGGGTAAACCTTCTGCACGGCCTTCGGGCGGCCCTCACTCCGGTGGTGGTGCTCATCGGCTTCCGCCTTCCCATGCTGATCGGCGGCGCTGTGGTGATTGAGGAGGTATTTCAATGGCCCGGCATCGGCGGGCTCTTTGTGGACGCGGTGCGCTCCCAGAACACGCCTCTGGTCATGATGATCGGATTTTTCAGCGTTCTTTTGGTACTTATATCCAGTATTATTGTGGATATTGTGACGGCCATGCTGGATCCCCGCATCAAGCTCAGCTAGAAAGGAGGAGAGAGATGCGTGCATTAGACAGAAAGATGGACCGCATCCTTGCGAGAGAGGAGGCGGGCCGCGTAAAAACGGGCATAAAGAACAGGGCTTTGCGCAAGATATTTGCAAACAAACTCTCCGTGGCTGGATTCATCATCTTTGCGGTGATTCTGTTCATGTGCATCTGCGCTCCGCTGTTTACGCCGTACAGCTCCACCAAAGTGGATTTGCGCAGCATTCTCCAGCCGCCCTCCGCCGCCCATATCTTTGGGACGGATAAGGTGGGAAGGGACATCTGGGCAAGAATCCTCTACGGAGGCCGGGTTTCCATCGGCGTAGGATTCGGAAGCGCTATCATCGCTACGCTGGTGGGCGTCTCCCTGGGAACCATCTGCGGCTATAAAGGCGGCATGCTGGACGGCGTGGTCATGAAAATATCGGAGATTCTCATGTCATTCCCCCAGATGATTCTTGTGCTTATCCTGGTAACGGTGACCGGCCAGAGCCTGTGGAACCTGATTTTCATTTTTTCTGTGACTGGGTGGCCTTCCATGTACCGGATGGCCCGCTCCCAGATGCTGTCCTTAAGAGAACAGGAATATGTCCAGGCCCTGAAGGCATTTGGAATCAGTACGGGAAGAATCGCCTTTGTACATATTCTGCCCAACGCCATCGGCCCGATTTTTGTCAATATAACCCTTTCCACCGCCATGTTTATTCTCCAGGAAGCTTCCCTAAGCTTTCTCGGGCTGGGCGTCCCTCTGGAGGTGGCTACCTGGGGAAATATTCTGAATGTGGCCCAGGACCTGACCATTTTAAAGGATGCCCCGTGGATATGGCTTCCCACAGGTATTGTGGTAACCCTGTTTGTCATCAGCATTAACTTTATCGGCGACGGGCTTCGGGATGCCACGGATCCTTCGCAGATCGGATAGGAGGGGGAATACATTTTGGAAAATAAAGATACGGTCGTAAAGGTTGATGACCTCTATGTAAATTTCTACAACAATAACCGCTGCAACAAAGTGCTCCGGGGCGTTTCCTTTGAGCTGAAAAAGGGAAAAATCCTCTGTATCGTGGGCGAAAGCGGCTGCGGAAAATCGGTCACGGCAAATTCCCTCATGGGGCTTCTTCCGGAGCTCTCACGGATTGAGTCCGGCGAGATTCACTTTTACTATCAGGGAAAAGATATTCGGATTGACCAGCTCAAACGCACGGGAAAGGAGATGCGGAGCCTGCGGGGCTCCGGAATGGCCATGATTTTCCAGGACCCCATGACGGCCTTAAATCCCGTCTTTACCGTGGGCTATCAGATTGATGAGGCGCTGCTTTATCACGGACAGGCCAAAAACAGGCGGGAGGCGGACAAAAAGGCCGTGGAGCTTTTAAAGGACATGGGCATCCCCCTTCCGGAACAGCGGGTGAAGGAATACCCCCACCAATTTTCCGGCGGAATGAGCCAGAGGGCGATGATTGCCATGGCCATGAGCTGCCGGCCCAAGGTCCTGGTGGCGGATGAACCCACCACGGCTCTGGATGTGACCATCCAGGCCCAGATCTTCGAGCTGATGCTGGAGCTTAAAGATAACAATGACACGGCCATCCTTCTGATTACCCACGATATGGGAGTGGTTGCGGAGCTGGCGGACGATGTGGCCGTCATGTATATGGGAAACATTGTGGAGAGCGGGGACGCGAGAGCCGTTCTCACCAGGCCCTCCCATCCGTATACCAAAGCGCTGCTGGGTTCCATCCCGGTGCTGGGAAGGGGAAAAAAGCAGAAGCTCATGCCCATCAAGGGCTCTACGCCGGATCCCTATGACCGTCCCAAGGGCTGCCAGTTTGCCCCCCGGTGTCCCTATGCTTCGGAAGAATGTGAGGCCCGGATGCCCGGGGAAACGCTGATTGAAGAAGGGCACATGTGCCGCTGCTTCCATGATTTGATGCACAGGGGAGGTGAACATTAAATGGCGGAGAACCAGAATGTAAAAGACGAACGGGAAATTCTCATAAAAGTGAGAAATTTAAAGACATGGTATCCCGTAAAGAAGGGCCTCCTCAAGAGAACGGCAGGATACGTAAAAGCCGTGGATGATGTGAGTCTGGATGTATATAAAGGAGAAATCCTGGGGGTGGTGGGAGAGAGCGGCTGCGGAAAAACCACACTGGGAAAGAGCATTCTCCAGCTCATCAAACCGTATTCCGGCCAGGTGCTTTACGGAACGGGAGAAGGGGAAGACCTGATGACGATGAAGAAAAAAGAGCTGGACATGATGCGAAGCAAAATGCAGATTGTATTCCAGGATCCCTATTCGTCCCTGAACCCGGCCTTCACTATTTTCCGCTCCATGCAGGAGCCGCTGCTCCGCTTTGGGATGAAAAACAAGGCGGAGAGAAAGGCCAAGATCGCCTCTCTTTTGGAGGCAGTGAATCTGCCCGCTGACTATATGGAGCGGTATCCCAATGAGTTTTCCGGAGGCCAGAGGCAGCGGATCGGCATTGCAAGGGCGCTTTCCGTCTCGCCGGAATTTATCGTGTGCGATGAGGCGGTATCCGCACTGGACGTGTCCATTCAGGCGCAGGTGCTCCAGCTTTTAAAGGACTTAAAGGAGAAGTACGGGCTTACGTATATGTTTATCACCCACGATTTATCCGTTGTGGAGTATATCAGCGACCGAATTGTCGTCATGTACCTGGGACACATTGTGGAGGCTGCGGATACGGAGGAGCTTTTTGAAAATACGCTTCATCCTTATACACAGGCCCTTCTCAGTGCAATTCCCATTGCGGACATCAATATGCGCCGCAAGCGGATTCCGCTTCAGGGAGATGTGCCCAGCCCGGTAAATCCGCCTTCCGGCTGCCCGTTCCATCCCAGGTGCCCGAAATGCATGGACATCTGCCGGAAAGAACGGCCGAAGCCTGTCACAATCTATCGGAACGGGAAACCGCACATGACCTGCTGCCATCTGGTAGAGGCAGAATGATGTGAGACAGTTAAGAACTGTTACAAATAAAATTGGAGGACACAGACATGGCAAAGTATGACATTACACAGATTAAAGGAGTAATTCCCGCGCTGCTGACCTTTTTTGACGGCCAGGAGAATTTGGATGATGCATGCACCCGGGACATGCTGGACTTTATGATGGAGAAAGGAGCGGACGGTTTCTACCTCACGGGAAGCACCGGCGCATGTTTCACCATGACCATGGAGGAGCGGATGCATGTGGTGGAGACCGTGATCAATCACGTAAATGGCAGAAAGCCCATTATCGTGCATGTGGGGGATATCGGGACCAAAAAGTCCATCGAACTGGCAAAGCAGGCGGAGAAGGCGGGAGCGGACGCGATTTCCTCCGTGCCGCCCTTCTACTGGAGATTTTCAAAGGATGATATTTTCCACTATTATAAAGATATTTCCGAGTCTGTCAGCATCCCCATGGTGGTCTACAACATTGTTCTGGCGGGAATTATGGACCGGGATCTGATCTGCCGCATTGCCTCCCTGGAGAATGTGCGGGGGCTGAAATATACGGCCAGAGATCACGATGAGATGGGGTACTTAAAGGAAATTCTGGGCAAAGACTTTATGATTTACTCCGGCTGTGACGAGATGGGATTTTCCGGCCTGTGCTCCGGGGCGGACGGCCTGATCGGCTCTTTCTATAATGTGATTCCCGATGTCTATAAGGGGATTGAGGCTGCGGTGAAAGCCAGCGATATTAAGAAGGGCATGCGCCTGCAGAAAATGGCGGATGAATTTATCTTTGCATGCCTGAAATATGATTTCCCCAGCGTGCTCCACAATGTGATGTGCTGGAGAGGCTTGTCTGCCGGCCATACTAGACGGCCCTTCCGCAATTATGCGGACAGTGAGCTGGACGGCCTGAAAAAAGAGCTGGCCGCAATACGGGAAAAGTATGGAGCAGAGGAGCTGGCGGATTTTCATTTCTGATGGTTCTGCCGGCCTATGACAACCAAAATCATGACAACGGAAAATCATCCCCTGCCGCACAGCCGGCGGGGGACAAAACGGAGGGAATGGGATGAATAAAAAGGAACTGTTTGAGCGGATACGCGGGCAGATGATTGTGTCCTGCCAGGCACTTCCCGGAGAGCCTCTGTATGTGGAGGAAAAGTCCGTTATGTACCTGATGGCCCGGGCTGCAAAGATGGCTGGTTCCCCCGCAATCCGCACCAGCGGAATCCGGGATGTGGCGGCAATTAAAGAAGAGACGGGCCTTCCGGTAATTGGCCTGGTAAAGATTCAATATCCGGGCTTTGACGGGTATATTACGCCCACCATGAAGGAAGTGGATCAGCTTGTGGAGGCAGGCTCCGATGTGGTGGCTCTGGATTGCACGAACCGCAGGCGGGGAGATGGGAGCACCCCAGGAGAATTTATACAGGCAATCCGTGAAAAATACAAGGATATCATACTGATGGCGGATATCTCCAATTATGAGGAGGGAATAAATGCCTGGAAATGCGGCGCAGACATTGTGGGGACAACGATGAGCGGCTACACGGATTACACCCCGAAGCGGGATGAACCGGACTATGAGCTGATGAGCCGCCTGGCGGCGGATGTGGATATCCCGGTGATCGGGGAGGGGAAAATCCACACGCCGGAGCAGGCCGTAAAAGCGCTGCAGACCGGGGTATGGTCCATCGTAGTGGGGGGAGCCATCACAAGGCCCCTGGAGATTGCCGGTCGGTTTATGAAGGCAATCCGCGAGAGCAGGGGAGAAACGTCATGAGAATCGCGGCCCTGGATATCGGCGGGACATCGATTAAATCCGGCCTTTGGGAGGATGGGAGCCTGTCCGGCTGGAGAGAGACGGATACGCTGGCAAAGGAAGGCGGCGCGCGTCTGATGGAACGGGCGGTGTCCATTTTGCGGGAATACGGTCCGGTGGATGCGGTCGGTGTCAGCACAGCAGGGCAGGTCGATGAGAAGGGAAGCATCTTCTATGCAAATGACAATATTCCCGGATATACGGGCATGCCGGTCAGAGAAATAATAGAAAACTCTCTTGGGGTTTTCGCCGCTGTGGAGAATGATGTAAATGCGGCGGCCGTGGGGGAGGGATGGCTGGGGGCTGCCCGCGGGATAAAAGATTTTCTGTGCCTGACTTATGGAACGGGGGTTGGCGGAGCGATTGTCATGGGCGGAGAAATCTACCGGGGAAGCAGCTTCTCCGCCGGCAGTTTTGGCGGAATTGTCGTTCATCCGGAGGACATTCGCCCCGGAGAAGAGTTCAGCGGCTGTTATGAAAAATATGCGTCCGCTACCGGCCTTGTTGCCCGGGCCAGGGAGTTGGACGCGGGATTTACAGACGGTCGTGCGGTGTTTTCCGCGTTTACGCGCCCGCAGGTACGCGCAGTGATTGACGGATGGATTGATGAAGTTGTCTGCGGCCTGGTAACGCTGGTCCATGTATTTAATCCCTCCTGTATGGTCCTGGGGGGCGGGGTGATGGCCCAGCCTTATGTAATTGGACAGATCAGAGAGCGCCTGGCGGCCCGGATATCGCCCGGATTTCCCGTCCCCACGCTCTGTCAGGCTGCACTGGGAAATCAGGCGGGAGTCCTGGGAGCTGTGCGCCTGGCTTTAAAAGCCGCCGGATGAGCGCAAAAAAGAAGGAGACAGTCTCGTAAAATGCAGGCTTTCCATAGGCCCTGCATCTGCACGGGATTGTCTCTTTCTTTTTGGTCCGGTTATATCCCCATTGCCCCCCGAATTCCCCGCATCAGCTCCTCATACGTCTCAAAAGCGGGAATCTGGGGATAGTCTTTTTTAATCTGTTCCGTGGTTCGGAAGAGGAAGCCGGACTTTCCGGCCTGGATCATGGCCAGGTCGTTGTAGCTGTCCCCGGCGGCAATGGTCTCAAACCCGATGGACTGGAGCGCCCGAACCGTGGAGAGCTTGGAGTTTTCCGTGCGCATTTTAAAGCCGGTGATTTCCCCGTTCGGGGCGACCACAAGGGAATTGCAGAAAAGGGTGGGCCAGCCCAGTTTTTTCATCAGCGGAGCCGCAAATTCCGTGAAGGTGTCGCTGATGATAATGACTTGGGTAAAGGTGCGCAGCTCGTCCAGAAATTCCCTGGCGCCGGGCAGCGGGTCAATTCCGGCGATGGTTTCCTGAATCTCTTTTAAGCCCAGCCCGTGCTCCTTCAAAATGCCCAGCCGCCAGTTCATCAGTTTGTCGTAATCCGGCTCGTCCCGGGTGGTCCGGGTCAGCTCCGGAATATGGCTGGCTCCGGCAAAGGCAATCCAAATTTCCGGCACCAGTACGCCTTCCAAATCCAAGCATGTTATGTACATAGGGAATACCTCCTTGCGTTTTACAAAATCGATCTTGCTTCCATTATATATGGAATGGCATGGGGTTGTAAAGCGCAATGCCTGTTTTTGTCCCTTTTTCCCGACGCTCGGGAGCAAGTCTGCGATATTTTAACAAAACGCAAACAATTGTGTACTATGATAGAATAAAATTGCAGCAGTCCGGAAGGTTTTACAGATTCAGTCCGGCCACCCACTGGACAACATCATTTTCCGCATCCGGCACACTGCCCCGGGAAATGGACAGGCCGTCCTCCGCCACGGCGGCGCCGGGCTGAAGCTCTTCTATGGTCTGTATGGTGCGGGAAAAGCTGCTGCCCCCATGGGTTACAAAGGGGATGATGGTCTTTCCGCTGAAATCATACGCTTCCAGAAATGTATATAAGGGCATGGGAAGATCCGAGTTCCAGTTGGGATATCCGAGGAAAATCACATCGTAGCTGTCCAGGTTCTCAATCTGCGATGCCAGCTCGGGCCTTGCATTGTCCGTGAGCTCCTGGTAGGCAAATTCCAGGAGGGCATCATGGGTGCCGGGGTATTCCTGGGTGGTTTCAATGCGGAAAAGGTCGCCGCCGGCGCTGCGTTTTGAGTGGACTCTGCGCCCTGTGAAGAAGCGGGAGCGCTCTCCGCCTGGGTTTCCGCTGCCGCGGGTTCTGCCGCGGAGGTTTCCGCGGTCGTCTGGCCGCCGCTGCAGGCAGCCAGAGAAAGAGAGGTAAGGGCAAAAAGAATAATCGCTGTAATTTTTTTCATAATGACCTCCTTCTACATGCACGCACAGAGAATCTCATAGATTTCGTCCCGGCTAAGCTCCCTGGGGCCGGTTTTGATGATATTGCAGGAGTCAGCCACCTGACGGAGCAGCTGCGGCGTAATCGCTGTCTTGGACTGCAGGCCGCCAAGCTTTGTGGGAAGTCCGCATTCCTCAATAAACGCAGTCAAGGCCGCGAGCCCCTCCTCGGCGGTATTTTTGCCGAACACTTCCTTTGCAAAGCGGGTGAATTTTTCTTTTGCGTCTTTCAAAATATGGCGGTAATAGGCGGGGTGAATGACGGCCAGTCCCTGTCCGTGATTGCAGTCCGTGTAGGCGCCGAGCTGATGCTCGATCTGGTGCGCCTGGAAATCGGTCAGACGGCCCACTTTCAGGATGCCGTTTTCTGCCATAGCGGAATCCCACATCAGATTTCCGCGGGCCTGCATGTCGCTGCTGTTGACGAGCAGGCGGCGCATGTTGACGACGGTGTTTTTCATGATGGCCAACGACACATCATCCGATACATTATCCTTGTCGGAATTCCCGAGATACGTTTCCATGGCATGGCTTAACGTGTCGAATGCGCCGGAGATTACCTGCATGGGCGGAACCGTTGCGGTGCAGGAGGAATCCAAAACGGCGAAGGAAGCGGAGGTTCCCACGATGGGGCCCTTCCACATTTTCTCCTCGTAGGTGATCACGGCTCCGGCATTCATTTCCGCCCCGGTGCCGGAGACAGTCACGACTGCGCCCATGGGGATGCCGGCAGCGGGGAATTTGCCGCTCTTATATTCCATATCCCAGATGTCCTCATTGGTCATGGCCTGGACGGAGATGACCTTGCAGCAGTCAATGACGCTGCCGCCGCCTGCCGCCAGGATGAAATCCACGCCGCGCTCTTTTGCCAGGGCGGCGCCCTCCTGCACCTTGGTATAGGTGGGGTTGGGCATAATGCCGGAAAAGTCCACAATCTCTTTTCCCGCCTGGGTGAGAAGATTTTTCAGCATGTCGTAGATGCCGCTTTTTTTCAGGGAACCGCCGCCGTAAGCCAGCATGACGGTGCGCCCCATCCGGGGAAGCTCCTGGGAAAGGGCCTGAGACAGGGTGCCCTCGCCGAAATAGACTTTTGTAGGATACGTAAATGTAAAACGGTTCATAACCAATACCTCGCTTTCTTTCCCTTGTGCGGGAAGCTTATCCGTGTTATAATTCGGTTGTTTCTATCGGTTCATACAAACGATTATAGAATCCGGTTGTAACAACCGGTCAAGAGGTTTTAAAAAAAATTTATGTATACAATGATGCAGACGTGCAAAGAAACAGGATTAACCTACCAGGCGCTGAAATTTTACTGCAATGAAGGGCTCGTTCCGAATGTAAAGCGGGATAAGAATAACCGCCGCGTTTTTGATGAGCGGGATGTAAAGTGGATTAAAGATCTCGTGTGGCTGAAAAAATGCGGGATGAGCATCCAGGAGATGAAAGAATACCTGGGTTTATGCCTGCAGGGGCAGAAGAGTATCCCGGAGCGCAAGAAGATGCTGGATGAAAAGAAGCGCGCGCTTCTCTCCCTGATTCAGGAATTGGATGACTGCGTTGCGTATATTGACTGGAAACAGGATTTTTATGACAAGGTGGTTTCCGGCCAGATTCCTTATGTGAGCAATCTTATTCCGTCAGAGTCCGGCGCGGAGCGCTCATGAGCAGCGAACGCCATAAAAAAACAGGCCTATGCACACTTTTGAACGTGTGTGTAGGCTTATTTTT
>DWWT01000041.1 GCA_019119575.1 Candidatus Enterocloster excrementipullorum | reverse complement strand
CACAAAAATTTGTGCTAAGATATGCGGCAACACCAAAGGAGGAATGGATATGAATCGTCTCATCGAACCCGTGCATAAAAATTCAGAAAATGTTTCTCTGGATGATACCCTGCGGGAGTTTCAAGCCTATCTGGCGAAGCGCAATCTGTCCGGAAGCACAATCGTCTCCTATCTGTTCGGGGTGCGCAGCTTTTTCCGGCACTATCCGGAACTTACGCCGGACAATCTGCAGCTGTACAAGGCCTGGCTCCTGGAACATTACCAGCCTCAGACCGTCAATTCCCGCATCCGTTCCCTGAACGCTTTTCTACGGTTCTGTCAAAAAGACAGGGAATTCCGGCTCAAATCGCTCCGTCTCCAGCAGAAAACATACCTCGACCACGTGATCAGCCAGGGCGACTATGAATATCTGATCCGCCGTCTCAAGGAGGACGGGGAACTCACGTTTTATTTTATTGTCCGTTTTCTCGCAGCCACGGGCGTGCGTGTAAGCGAGCTTGTAAGTCTTCAGGCCGAAGACGCGGCGCAAGGTTTCCGGGATATTTACTCCAAAGGCGGCAAAATGCGGCGTATTTATATCCCGTCCGGCCTGCAGAGGGAAACGCTTTCCTGGCTGGCCTCCGAAGGGAGGAAAAGGGGGCCCTTATTTCTCAGCCACCTGGGCACCCGCATCTCGGTCTCCGGCGTCCGCTCTCAGCTGAAGGCCTTTGCTCTCCGCTACCACCTGGATCCGCAGGTTGTCTATCCCCACTCTTTCCGGCACCGGTTTGCAAAAAACTTTATAGAAAGCGGAGGGGATCTTGCCTTTCTCTCGCGCCTGCTGGGGCATGAAAATATCGAGACCACCCGGATTTATCTGCGCAGAACCAGCACGGAACAGGCCCGGATTTTGGACCGCGTGGTAGACTGGTGACAGGGGGCGATGATTGTATGAAACAAGCTGACAAAGGCCCGGTGTATTCCCCGGGCTGCGGCAACGAACAGCCGGCGGAAATGGCTATTTTTTACGATTTCCTGCGGCGGAAGGGCGCGTCGGAAAATACCATCCACGTATATATGGCCTCCGTCCGTCTCTATCACCGCCTGTATCAGGATGTGACTGCCGAAAATCTCCAGCTTTTCAAGTCATGGCTCATAAAACACTACAAGCCAAGCACCGTCAACACTCGCATTTACGCCATCAACCAATATGCCGCCTCCCTTTCCCTGACCGCGGAAAAACTTCCCTGCATAAAAATGCACGACTGCGTGTTCCTGGAGAATGTAATTTCCAATGAGGATTACTGCCGCTTGAAGGGTGGGCTGCGCAGGGATAAAAATATGCGCTGGTATTTTGTCGTCCGCTTTCTCGCCGCTACCGGCGTTCGGGTCAGCGAGCTTCTCCAGATTAAAGCGGAGCACGTGCGCATGGGATATTTTGATTTGTGTTCCAAGGGCGGCAAAATGCGCCGGATTTATTTCCCGGAAAGCCTGCGCCAGGAGGCTCTCCCCTGGCTGCAGGAGGCCGGACTGAATACCGGTTTCATTTTCACCAACCGCCGCGGAGACCTCATTACTCCCCGCGGAATTCACAGCCAGCTTAAGGTGCTGGCAAAGCGCTACGGCATACCGGAAAAGACGGTTTACCCCCATGCCTTCCGCCATCGGTTTGCGATCAATTTTCTGGACAAATTTAATGATATCTCCCTTCTCGCCGATCTGTTGGGCCATGACAGCGTGGAGACCACAAAAATTTATCTGACCAAGTCTTCCGAGGAACAGCGGGAGCTGATTGACTCCATTGTAACCTGGTAAATTGCATTTTTCATCAAAAAAGGGTATGATATAAGAAAAACAGACAAGGGATCGAAAACATGTACGAGTACGGATGGTATCAGTGGCTTGCATTTTTTTATATTTACTGTTTCTTCGGGTGGATTTTTGAATCCACCTATGTCTCTGTAAAAAAGGGCCATTTTGTCAACCGTGGCTTTCTGCGGCTTCCCATGCTCCCCATCTACGGCACCGGGGCTGTCATGATGCTGTGGGTTTCTCTCCCGGTTCGGGACAGCCTGCTTTTGGTTTACACCAGCGGGGCCATAGCGGCGACCATTCTCGAATATGTGACCGGCTGGGGAATGGAACGGCTTTTCAAGGTAAAATACTGGGATTACAGCAACCAGCGCTTCCAGCTGAACGGCTATATCTGCTTGTCCTCGACCATCGCCTGGGGCTTTTTGACCGTCCTGCTCACGGAGGTCCTCCATCCGCCTATTGCCCGGTACGTGCTGGGCATTCCGCTGGGCGTACTGCTTGTGTGCGTCGGAGGCATTACCGTACTGTTCGTGCTGGATGCCGTGCAGTCCGTGAAGGAGGCCCTGGATCTCGCCAAGGTACTCGATGCCATGACCAATATGCGCGCAGAGCTTGACGATCTGCAGGTGCAGATGGCCCTTCTGAAAGCGGAGATGCAGCAAAGGGCCGCGGAATCCCGCGATGAATCCCTGCAGCGGCTGGAGCTGCTTAAGTCTCAGGCAGAAGCGCGCACAGCTGCTCTGCGTGAGGAAGCCAGCGCCCGTACAGCTGCATTAAAAGACGAGGCTGCTGCGCGGACGACTGCTGCAGCCGAGGCGGCCGCGAGCCGGCTGGATGCATGGAAAAACAGCGCCGAGGAACGGGCCGCTGCCCTCTCCCGCCGCTTAGAAGAGGTTGATGAAAAGCGGCAGAATCTGGCAGGCCGGATGAACTTCTACCGCAAGGGCCTTCTGCGCGGAAATCCCTCCGCTTCCTCTGCGCGGTTTGCAGAAGCCCTCAAAGAGCTTCGGGAGATGGCCGAGAAACGGCGTTAAACCATATTCGGAGACAATACAATACCCCTGGAAACAGCCCCTCTTCTGTAACATGGGACTGCTTCCAGGGGTATATTATTCGCTGTCCGGAACAGCTGCTGCTTTACATCATCTTGTCCACCATAGCCATCACCGCTTCACCCAGCTCCTTGGACTTGGCGTCCGCGTCCTCCAGGGACGCTCCCTTGATGCCGTAGTAGAACTTGATCTTAGGCTCTGTGCCGGAGGGACGCACGCAGATCCAAGCGCCGTCTTCCAAATCATAGTAGAGCACGTTGGAGGCAGGAAGGCCGGTGGGCTTCACCTCGCCGGTAGCCATATCCTTGATCGTATCCTCTTTGTAGTCCCTTGCGGATACAACCTTGTAGCCGCCGACCTCTGCCGGAGTATTTTTCCGCAGGGTCTCCATGATGGACTGAATCTTTGCAAGGCCTTCGATACCGGACAGGCCGATGGACTTCACCGCATCCTTGTAATAGCCGTATTTCTCGTACATAGCGATCATGGCATCCCACAGAGTCATGCCCTTCTGCTTATAATAGGCAGCCGCCTCGCAGAGAGCCGCTGTAGCGGAGATGGCATCCTTGTCCCTCGCGTAGGTACCGATCAGGCAGCCGTAGCTCTCTTCCATGCCGAAGAGGTAGGTACCCTTTCCGGTGGTCTCATTCTTCAAAATCTGCTTGCCGATCCACTTAAAGCCCGTAAGAACCTCAATAAGCTCCACGCCGTACGCCTTGGCAACCGCATCGATCAGATTCGTAGACACAATGGACTTTACAACCTGTCCGTCCGCCGGAATCTTTCCGGCAGCCTGCTTCTGGCTCAGCACATACTCGCACAGAAGGGATCCGGACATATTTCCCGTAAGGGGAATGTACTCGCCGGACTTGGTGTCCTTCACGTAGACGCCCAGACGGTCCGCATCCGGATCCGTAGCCAGAACCAGATCCGCGTTCTTCTCCTTTGCCAGCTTAAGCCCCAGGGCAAAGGCCTCGGGAGCCTCCGGGTTGGGATAGCTGACCGTGGGGAAATCGCCGTCAGGAAGCTCCTGCTCGGGAACCACATACACATGGGTAAAGCCCAATTCCTTCATCACTCGCCTGGCAGGGATATTGCCTGTTCCGTGGAGAGGCGTATAAATGATCGTGATCTGATCCTGCATCTCGTCAATCGCCTTCTGGTTCACAACCTGTGCTTTCACGTGGGCAATATATTTGTCGTCAATCTCCTTGCCGATCACCTCGTACTTGCCCGCAGCCAGGGCGGAAGCCTCGTCCGTAGTCTTCACCGTGGACAGATCCTCGATCGCAAGCACTTCCTCCGTCACGCCCTTATCGTGGGGAGGCGTAAACTGGGCGCCGTCCTCCCAGTATACCTTGTAGCCGTTGTATTCCGGCGGATTGTGGCTGGCGGTGATATTGATGCCGGCCACGCAGCCCAGCTCACGCACCGCAAAGGAGAGCTCCGGTGTGGGGCGCAGGGATTCAAATTTGTAGGCCTTGATGCCGTTGGCTGCCAGCGTCATGGCTGCCTCCATGGCAAACTCAGGAGACATATGGCGGGAGTCATACGCGATGGCAACGCCCTTGTCCGCGGCGCCCTGTTTGATAATGTAGTTGGCAAGGCCCTGGGTGGCCCTGCGAACCACATAGATGTTCATACGGTTGATGCCGGCTCCGATGATGCCGCGCAGGCCTGCGGTGCCGAACTCGAGATCCATATAAAAGCGTTCCTTGATCTCCTGCTCGTTCCCCTCAATGGCCCGAAGCTCTGCCTTGGTAGCCTCATCGAAGTACGGATTCGATAACCATTCCTGGTATATCTTCATGTAATCTTTCATTTTATACTCCCTCCTAAATATAGTGTGGCTGCAGCAGATCCAAACAGCTGCGATTGACCTGCAGAACCCTGCATTTCTGCTACGATTATACTATATTAAGGGAAAAAAAGGAAGGGAAATTTGTGCTTTATCCCCCCTAGATGGCCCAAGCAAGGCGCTTCAGGAAGGCATTTCTTGCTGGCTGCTGGGCTTCCAGGACGCGAAGCTTGTCGATATTCCTGACAGGGATCCAGGCTTTATTGGAATTATAGTAGAAATTCAGCTGCTTCCAGTATTTTTCCGGATAGAGAAAAAGGTAATACAGGCAGGCCCGCTCCTTCTTCTCCATAGGCAGAATGCGCTCATAAGATTCCAGCATGGACAGACCCAGATCCGCATTCCATCCATGCTTCTCCATGGCTTTCCGCATAAAACGATACAGATCCGTAACCTGAATTCCCAAATGCATCCGGTTGTAATCGATGATAGCCGTATAGCGGCCTCCCATGAGGACATGATGCTGGTCCAGGTCTCCGTGGCAGAGATATAAGGGGCGGTCTTCCGGCGCAAGCTGGGCGGCTTTGAGTCCTTCCGGTGCCTCTTGCTCCCACAGCTCTTCCATCCCCCGAAGGGCCTGCCTTGCCTGGTCAAAGAACATGTCAAAGCTGCCGATCACGCACATCTCAAATTCTGTCTTTTTCCGCTTTCCCCGGATGTAGTTGCGCACTCTCTGCATTTCCCGGTTATGGCGATCCATCTCCTCGTCCAGCGGCTGCTCGCCGGTGGAGCCCATCCGCCATTCCTCCCGAAACGGAATCTCCCGGAACTGCCGGTGGAGCATGGCGAGGCGGGACAGGGCCTGGCGGATTTCGAACCCGTCCTTTAAGCTGCACTCCCTGTCAAGGAACCATTCCTTCACTATGTAGCATGTTCCGTCGCCTGTGACCGTAAAAAGGGCGCCCTCTTTATTTCTCACATAGCGGTCCGTCCGCAGGCTGGTGCGGGGGTCCAGCATTCCCAGCACCTGATCTTCAAATTCCAGACGCTTCGCCGTCCCCCTGTATTCCTTCAAGAGCCTGCAGCCCTGATCCGTCTCGCAGATCCACGAGCCCCGGCCCCGGCGGACGGCCAGAATCTCCATGTCATACTGCTCCAAGGCTTCCGTGTATTTTTCGTTCATTTTCACCCCTCCACACTCTAATCCCAAGCGGCGGACGGCCGCTTCGGCTATTTCTAGGGTATGTGCCGAGGGGCGGGTTTATGCAAAAAAGCAGCCCCTCTGTCCGGCCATTTTCCAAAACATATGGCTGGGCAGAGAGGCCCCAGTATTTACCGCTTCCAGTGCAGATGGTGGAGCTGTCCTTCCCTCGCAAGGTTCCCAAATCCCTGCTGGCGCAGGGCCTCATACAGGACAATCGCCACGGAATTCGAGAGGTTCAGGGAACGAATGTCTCCCCACATGGGAATGCGGATGCAATTTTTCTCATTTTCCACCAGGATTTCCTCTGGTATCCCGGCGCTTTCTTTTCCGAACACCAGATAACAGTCCGGCTCGTAGGACACATCCGAATACACCGTATGTGCCTTTGTAGTGGCAAAATACATCTTCTCCCTGGCATCGGGACAGCGCTCCAAAAATTCTCCGTAATCGCTGTAAACGCGCACATCCAGCTTGTCCCAGTAATCCAGTCCGGCCCGCTTGATGGCCTTTTCATTGAGTTTAAAGCCGAGGGGTTCGATGAGATGAAGCCTGGATCCCGTTGCCACGCAGGTACGGCCTATATTTCCCGTGTTAGCCGGCATCTCCGGCTCTAAAAGGACAATATTCATCATTTTCCATCCAGCCTCTTTACAAACCGCTCGATCCGCTCCAGAGCCCGCTTTAAGTCCTCCAGGGAATACGCGTAGGAAATCCGAAGGAATCCCTCTCCGCAGTCTCCGAAGGCAGTTCCCGGAACCACGGCCACTTTCTCCTCCTTCAGCAGCGTGGTCGCAAATTCATCGGAGCTCATGCCGAAGCGCTTGATATTGGGGAATGTATAAAATGCCCCCAAAGGCTCAAAACAGGAAATGTTCATCTCCTCAAAGGCGTGGAGAAGATAGCGGCGGCGCTGATTGTAGGACTCCCGCATCATGGCCACATCCTCATCCCCGTCCCGCAGAGCGGATACGGCCGCGTACTGGCTGGTAGTAGGCGCGCACATGATGGCGTACTGATGGATCTTCAGCATCTGTGCCAGAATATTGGCCGGCGCAGCCGCGTAGCCAAGGCGCCATCCGGTCATAGCGTATGACTTGGAAAATCCATTGATCAGCACCGTGCGCTCCTTCATGCCCGGAACAGCCGCAATGGTGGCGTGCTCACCGCTGTAGGTGAGTTCCGAATAGATTTCGTCGGAGATAACAAAAATATCCTTTTCAATAACGATCCGGGCAATCTTCTCCAGATCCTCCCGGCTCATGATTGCTCCGGTGGGATTGTTGGGGAAGGGGAGAACCAGAATCTTTGTCTTGTCTGTCAGCTTCTCCAGAAGCTTTTCCGGCGTCAGACGGAACTGGTCTTTCTCTTCCAATTCAATGATCACAGGCACGCCGTCGGCCAGAATCGCACAGGGCAGATAGGACACATAGCTTGGCTGGGGGATCAGAACCTCGTCTCCCGGATTGAGCATGGCCCGCATGGCAATGTCAATGGCCTCGCTTCCGCCCACTGTAACCATAATCTCATGGTTCGGATCATAGCTGACGCCAAAGCGCCGGTCAAGGTATCGGCAGATTTCCTCCCTAAGGGGCTTAAGGCCGGAGTTGGAGGTATAAAATGTCCTTCCTTTTTCCAGGGAATAGATTCCTTCCTCCCGGATGTGCCAGGGCGTATCAAAATCCGGCTCTCCCACTCCCAGGGAGATGGCGTCCGGCATCTCGCTTACAATGTCGAAAAATTTTCGGATCCCGGAGGGAGGTATGGTGACGATTTTATCGGATAAGGGGTTTCTCATGGCGTAATCAGCATCCTTTCATCCTGTGTGGGCTCGCTTATGATGGTTCCGTGGTCTTTGTATTTCTTCAGCACAAAATGCGTTGCCGTGCTCAGGACGGACTCCATGGGAGCCAGCTTGTCGGATACAAACTGCGCCACCTGGCGCATGGTCTTCCCCTCGATAAATACAGTAAAGTCAAAGGAACCGCTCATCAGATATACGGCCTCCACCTCGCTGTACTGGTAAATCCGCTCCGCGATCTTGTCAAAGCCCATACCCCGCTGAGGCGTAACCTTGACCTCGATCAGGGCTACCACCTTTTCATCGCTGGTATTGTCCCAGTTGATCAGGGTATGATATCCGCAGATAATATGTTCCTTTTCCATCTGGGCGATCTCATTGGCCACAGCCACCTCACTCTCACCCAAAAGTATAGCCAAATCTTTAATATCAATCCTGCTGTTCTTCTCGATCACTGCCAGAATCTTCTCTCTCATCTCTGTCTTCCATCCTTTCCTTGCAAATTCGTAACCCGGAACGTATTTGGCGCGGAATTACAAGCTCTGAAGGCCCATGCGCCTCAGCTCATCAGGCTGGGGGCGTTCCAGATATCCTGCCTCCTCTTCTCCGTGGCGGATGCGTCTGGCGTCTCCCTTCTGGGCCCAGCCGATCACCCCTGCCGGGATCCCCGCCTCTCCAAGAAGGCGCACCAGGCGCCCGCCCTGATCCGCAGCGGCCAGAAAACAGTTTCCGCACAGCAGGCGGTATGGATTTAACCCATAGCGCTCGCACAGCTCCACCGTCACCTGGCGCATAAGAATGAGGCGGAGATCCACCTCTACTCCCGTCTGATAGATTCCCGACAAATCCCAGACCGCCGTCAGTATACCGCCCTCCGCCGCCGGAATATATGCAGTGAAGGGACAGTTTTTCTTTCCTTCCTGTCCCTTGAACCACGCCGCGGCGTCATATGTATCCGGTTCATCCAGGCATCTGAGAAAGCCCGGATGAAACCATCCTTCTGCTTCTTCTCTCCGCTCTCTGCCGATGACGCGGGTACCGGCAAGCCCTGCGTATCCCGCCATCACAATGTCCTGACCAGGACGCATCACTCCGTCCCGCTTTTCAAAACCTCCGGGCCTTCCTGCATTTCTCATGCCGCAGCCTCCGGCGCCGCAGGAATCACCTGGGGCGGAGCCTGGGTCTCCGGTGCCGCGGGAGAGGTTTCCGCAGGTGCAGCCGGCGCGGAAGCTGCCTCTGAAGGCGCGGACGCGGTTTCCGCAGGTACAGGCGCCGTCTCGGCAGGCCCGCCGGCTCCGGATGACTGCCCGGCGCTCTCCGCACCGGCAGGCTGGGTCTCGGCAGGCTTCGGGCTTACTCCCGGCCCGCCGTCCACGCCTGTTACAGGCTCCGCCGGCTGGGTCTGCTCCGGAGCGGACTCGGCGGGTGCCACAGGCGTCTCCGGCGGAACGGTAACCGGAACAGACGGGCCAACCCGGTAAATTGCTTTGGATGCGTTGTAAGTGTCTTCATTCAGCAGGGTTCGTTCCTGCTCCACCCCATCCACCGCAACTACCTTCCAGAGACGGGAACGGAGTCCGGTGTGGGAAGACTGCACCCGCACCCGGGCACCCGGAGCCAGCGTCGGATCCACAATCAGCTGGGGATCCCCCGGGCTGGTTCTGCCCAGCGTCTCCGAGACATACTCTACCTTCCGGTTCGCCGGACGGGTTTCCTTCCCGTAAATCGTAAAGGTAATCTGCTTGTTTTCCGTATAGCCCTCCACATAAATGGGAGTGCTGTAATTGTTCCTTATCTTCAGATCCTTGACCGTACCTGCGATCGCCGCGTCCATAGACGGTTCCACATAGGTCACAATCATGGAATGATTCTGGCGCTCCACAATCTCAAGCTCTGCCTGCAGAGCCGCATTGTACAGGGTTGTGGAAACCTGGCACACGCCGCCGCCGATGCTGTCCACCACCTGGCCGTTGGCATAGGAGGCCGCCCCTTTGTATCCGTTGGCGGAGGTAAAAGGCTGAAGGCACTCGTATCCGGAGAGAACCTCCCCGGGCATCAGAACCCGGCCGTTGATCTTAGATGCGCCCACAGACACATTGGTGGAGCGCGCGGCGCCGCTGGAGCTGAAGGAGGTAGTGGCTGTCCCCAGCACATCCTGGATGGACGCCAGATCCTCTGTCGTGATTTCCGGCTCCGTCTCCATAATCACTGCCTCCACACGAACCGCCTCATCCAGCCCCTGGGCCAGGGCCTGGTTCAGCGCTTCGCCCGTAGCCTCGGCATCCACCGTTTTTCCCGGTATAGATTCTGTAATTACAAAAGCGCCGTTCTCCCTGGCGATGGATGCATTTTGGGGCGCTGTCCCCATATCCTGGCACTGGGTATTGACAAACTGGGCCACACTGGAGGAAGCCACTCCCACCTCCAGGGGAAGATCCACCGGGCTTTCAGCCAAATCCTTCTTTGCCATGTACTGGCGGATCAGGCTGCCTCCCGCGTACTCCGCGGCCGCCTCATCCACTACCTGCTCATTGGCCCAGTGGTATCCCAGCTCTCCGGCCGTAGTCTCCACATCCCGGCCCTCCACGCTCAGGGTAACTTTATGCTGTCCCTGGCTGCCGACATAGGCTTTGACCGCATCCCGGGCTTCCTCCGCCGTCATCCCGGCAAGGCTCTGTCCGTCCACGGAAACCCCTTCCGGGAATACCGGTTCCCCATAGGCCGGAAGGGCAAAAGCCCATAGAATGCCCGCGGCAAGCATAACCGTCAGGCCCCCGTTCCAAACACCTTTTCTCATATCCTCTCCCCTTAGTACATGATGGCGCTGAGTGCCATGGGCACAACCATGGCCAATACCAGAATCACCACAATGACGGTTGAAATAATCTTCTTAACCTTGGGATCTCTCAAATTAAACATTATACATTCACCTCTTTACAAATGCTTGCCCTTAAAAGAAGGCTTTCCATACTGCAGAATAATCCCGTCAATCATCCGGGAAGCCTCGCTGCGGCTTAAGGCATCCAGCTGCACAGTTATGTTTATTCTATGACATTTTATTAAATCCTGCAAGTATTCTTTTTGCCTTTTTGTGGCCGGCTGTTCCCGTTTGGCCCGGTAAAACAGAGGCGCCGGCGCGAAAGCCTGGGGCCGTTCCCCGCCGTGCAGCTTTTTCAGCGTCTGAAACAGCAGGTGGGCGGATTGGGCATCCGCCAGGGCTCTGTGCGCCTGCGGCTGGGGTATATGATAGCACGCGCAGGCATCCGCCAGGTTCTTCTTTTGTTCCGCCGCCATAAATATCCGGCATAGGTTCAGCGTATCCACTCCCTGCCGTTCAAATTCCAGTCCGCTGTTCACCGCGGCTTTTTTGATAAAGCGGTAATCGAAGAGGAGATTGTGTCCAAGAAGGGGCAGGTCTCCCGCGAAATCCAGCGCGTCCGCTATGACTTCCTCAATGGCCGGGGCGTCCTTCACCATCTCATCCGTAATTCCCGTGAGTGAGGATACCGTTTCCCCTATGGGTTTTCCCGGGTTTATCAGTGTGGAAAAACAGTCCGTGATGCTGTCCCGCTCCACCTTCACCAGCGCCAGCTCTGTGATTTTCTCCTGCCGGACTTCCAGCCCCGTTGTCTCCACATCCACCGCTATGTATGAATCCGTCATCTTTTTTCTCCCGTATCTTTTTTCTCGCTGTCCGGAGCATTCACACCCCGGTCTCTTCCGGCTGCCGGCAGCAAGATGCAGCGCGCATTGCAGTCCAGGGGATCCCGCTCCCTGTAGTCAAAAAGAAGAAGCCCGCCGTCCTTCAATGCCTCCACGTGGGTCATTCTCTCCATCTGCCGGGCATCATATCCCTCATATCCCTTTAAATACCGACGTTCTTTCTCTTCCCTGCGGAAAAACTCCCGTATTTCTTCCTTATAAAAATGCATGTCTCTGGCAAATGCCGGACGGCTCTTGGCATTTTCCCGCAGGTAGAAATCTCGGACCAGGGCATCCCGCAGTTCTTCCCTGCCGGGTTCCCGGCCGGTTCTCTCTCCCGCCGCCTCTGCCGCCGCCATCTTTTCCTGAATCATCGCCCACAAAATATCATATCGGGCCATACGGCTGTGACTTACATCTGCCAGGCCGTTTTCCGCATAATACCGTGAAAGCGCCAGGAACATGTCCCAGGGCTCCCCACAGATCTTTTCCAGAAGGGCCAGGGTATGGGTAAACTGGCGGCTGTTATAATACACCTCCACCATGTCCTCCACCCCTTTGAGCTCCAGGATCGCATCATACGGGAGCCAGGGCGTGGACAGCACCTCATAAGGAGGAACCGAAGAATGGCGGATCCCCCATCTGGCTGCATCCGCTTCCATGGGCGTGCCCTTCAGCACCTTCAAAAATCCAAGCTGAAGCTGGTCCGGCTTCATGGCATACACCCGGTTGAATGATTCCCGAAAGCTCTCCTTATCCTCCCAGGGAAGACCGGCAATGAGATCCAGATGCTGGTGAACACGGCGGGAAGCTTCTATGCGCGACGTGACCGAATGAATTTTTCCAATATCGGTTTTCCTTCCAATGGCCTCCAGCGTGCGCGGATTCGCGGACTGCACGCCGATTTCCAGCTGCACCAGGCCCGGCCGCATGGAGGTAAGGAGGGAAATCTCTTCCTCTCCCAGCAGATCCGCCCCTATCTCAAAGTGAAAATTCGTCTGTCCCCTGTCATTCTCCTTTATAAATTGCCATATCTCCAGGGCGCGGCCGCGGCTGCAGTTAAATGTCCTGTCCACAAATTTGACCTGGGGAACCCCCGCGTCCAGAAACCACGCAAGCTCCCGTTTCACCAGCTCCATGTCGCGCAGGCGAACCCGGCGGTCAATGGATGACAGACAGTAGCTGCAGCGAAACGGACATCCCCGGCTGCTCTCATAGTAGAGAATCCTGTGGGACAGCTCCCCCGGATCCATTCCCGCATAGGGAAAGGGCAGACGGCTTATATCCAGCGGCTCCGCCTCTCCCGTATCAATGATCCGCTCTCCCTGCCTGTATACAAGGCCTGGTATCCCGCCGGGCCCTTCGTCCCTGCTGAGGGCGTCAAGGAGCCGGGAAAAAACCGCTTCCCCCTCTCCTTTCATGATCCCGCTGACCCCCGGATGCTGTTCCAAAAAGCGTATCCCATCATAGGAAACCTCCGGGCCGCCCAGCCACAGCGCAGTCCCCGGCAGCAGAATTTTCAAATCTCCTATAAGGCTCTTCACCAGGGAAATATTCCAGATATAGCAGGAAAACCCGATAAAATCGGGCTTTCTCTTATAAATATCCTGTAAAATTGTCTCTCGGGAATGGTTGATGGTGTACTCCCCCAGCTCGATCAAAGGCGCCTTATCCTTCAGCGCCTCCCTGGCATAGGCCCGCAGACTGTAGATCCCCAGGTTGGAATGGATGTACTTGGCATTGATCCCCGCTAAAAGAACTTTCATTCGCCCTACACCTCAATCTCGATCTTGCGCCCGGTGGGCTGATATTGGTAATACCGCACACCGGCGGCGTTCAGCATACGCTTGGACGCGCGGACCGCCGGAGTATCTGCGTACTTATCCTGTCCGTAGACAATGGTTTTGATTCCCGCCTGTATAATGGCTTTGGCGCATTCATTGCAGGGAAACAGCGTTACATAAAGCTTGCTCCCCTCCAGGCTTCCTCCCCGGTAATTTAAAATAGCATTGAGCTCCCCGTGGGTGGAATAAAAATATTTCGCATTGTAGGGATCATCCTTCTCATGCTCCTTCCCCCAGGGAAATTCATCGTCCGAACAGCCCTTAGGAAATCCGTTGTACCCCATAGAAAGAATCTTATTGTCCTGGCTCACGATGCAGGCCCCTACCTGTGTGCTGGGATCTTTGGAACGTTTCCCCGCCAGGATGGCAACCCCCATAAAGTATTCATCCCAGGTAATGTAATCCGCGCGCTTCTGTGTCATGTGCTTCCCTCCCCCGCCGTGCTTCTGCCGGTCTGATGGTTCGGGACGGCGTTTTCCCGTCCGGCCGTCCCGAACTGCTACCCTGTATTTTAGCACGGCCGCAGGGGCTTGTAAAGGTTAATACCACGTTAATACCACCGCACCATAGGCACATCATTGTTGATTCCGTTGGAGAAGAGCACCTGATGCAGGTCAATGATTCCATTGTGGAAGGTAGCGGCACAGGCTGCCAGATAAAGATCCCACATGCGCACGAACCGCTCGTCAAACATCTCCCGGATCTGATCCATATGTTCCCTGTAATTTTTGTCCCAGCAGAGCAGGGTGCGGTTATAGTGGAGCCGCAGATTCTCTGCGTCCAGGGTATGGAAATCGTCCTCCGCCGCGCAGGAGAGCATCTCCCGCAGGCTGGGGATTACGCCGCCCGGGAAGATATATTTTTTGATCCAGGGATCTCCCGCGTGTTCTTTCAGCGCGCTGATGAAATGGAGCAGGAACAGGCCGCCCGGTTTCAGAACCTTCTTGGCGCAGTCCATAAAAAGCTGGTAATTATGGCGTCCCACATGCTCCACCATTCCCACGCTCACCACCCGGTCAAAGGTCCGGTTCATCTTTGGCAGATCCCGGTAATCCATAAGCGCAACCTCCAGAAGATCTCCCAGATTCTGCTCCTTGATCCGACGATTAAACGCTTCGTACTGCTCACGGCTGAGCGTGATTCCCATACCGTGAACGCCGTATTTTTTTGCCGCCTCGATGAGAAGAAATCCCCAACCGCAGCCAATGTCGAGAAGGGACATTCCCTGGGACAAATGCAGCTTTTTCAAAATGTAATCCACTTTGTTGACCTGCGCCTGGTACAGGCTGTCGTCCTCATGAAGAAAATAGCCGCAGGAATAGCTCATCGTCTCGTCCAGCCACAGCTTGTAAAAGTCATTTCCTATATCGTAGTGGCTTTGGACCTCCTTCTCCTGATTCTTTTTCCCTGTAGATGAAAAAATCAGCTTTTTCAGAGCGGACTCATCGGTGGAAAATTTACCCATCTGCCCGAGAAAATGATCCAGTGCATTATACAGGTCTCCTTCAATTTCTAAATCCCCGTCCATGTACGCCTCCCCCAGGGCAAGGGATGTGCTGGTCGTCAATGCTGTCAGCGGGATTTCCTTATGGAAAATCACCGTGAAGGCAGGGTCCCCGTCTCCAATCCTGTACTCTTTTCCTTTCAGCTTGACGATAAATGGATACTCATCAAACTTTCTCAAAAAGGATATCATTACATTTTCAGTTAACATGGTCTACCTCCTTCAAATTATGCAGAAACACGTATGTCCGTAGTATGTCTAAGAGACGGCCTTTTGATTCATAACAAGCATCTGAAGCCGGTTCTCTATGTTAGCAAAACTCACGTCAGGGTCATAGTCCAGCGGAAGGATCTGGGCATCCGGATACATGTCCTTGAGCCGCTTGGCAACGCCTCTCCCCACCACATGGTTGGGCAGGCAGCCAAAGGGCTGCAGGATCACGAAAGCCCGGCAGCCTTCTTTCGCATAGTGCAGGATTTCTCCGGGAATCAGAACTCCCTCCCCCGCGTCAAAGGTATGATGGATAATCGGGTCGCTCTCCTTCACCAGATCCTGCATCCGGCACGGCGGAGTATAAAGGGGATGCTCCTTGGCAATGGAGTCCGTCATGCTGTGCGCCAGATTAAAAATATTGTCCGCCGTGCGAAGCCATATCTTCTGGGACAGCGGCTTCTTTACCCGGTACTCCTTGACCTGGGCATCCTGGTAGAAGTACGTCTTGCGGATCACATCCGTCATCTTGGCTTCAATCACCTCGAACCCATTTTTCTCCAGATATGCCTCGATATCATGGTTGGCTCCCGGATGGAAGTTCAGCAGATATTCTCCCACGATCAGAACCCGGGGTCTGGGCGAAGAGCGGTCGTATTCCACATTTTTCATAATGGAAACCGCCCGTTTAAATCCCCGTCTGGCTCCGAGAATCCCATGGTGCTCAAGCCCTTCCACCACCTGGTCCAAGGCCGCTTCAAATGCCCGCTCCGCACTTCCCGCCTCTTTTTCATAGGGCCGCATCTTGCGCAGCAGTTCCTCCAGGGCATCAATCATAGGAAGAGCAAAAGCAATGCGCGCAGCGGAAAAAATATTCATGTGAAAGCCCGGATGCAGATGATGGTAGTCCTTGTCATCATTGGTCAGGATGGGCACGTGGGAATATCCCGCATCGTCCAGAGCCTTGCGCAGCAGGGCGCCGTAATGGGTCAGCCGGCAGTCTCCAATGTATTTTGCCATGCCGATGGCAGTCTCTTTGTCGTCATATTCTCCGCTCTTCAGGGCAGCCAGCGCCTCCCCGATCACGATCTGGGCAGGAAAACAAATGTCGTTGTGCACGTACTGTTTTCCCAGGCGGATGGCTTCCTCCCGGCCGACCGGCAGGGACTGGGCCCGAATCCCCTGTGATGCCAGGGCCGCGGACATGATCCGGCTGAAGGCGTGAGAAGTGTTGGGCACCAAAACCACCTTTTCTTTTCTGCTCTTCTTTGTAAATTTCACCGGGTAGGGATCCGGCAGGCTCCGCGCCGTCTGTTTTTTCTTCCTCCTGCGCCCCATGGATACGGTCTCCACAAAGGAATTTACCCGGATCCGCAGAGCTCCCTGGATATCGCTCTCATCGAGCTTTAAAACCAGAGGCGTCTTGCCGGAAATCTCCCGCATCAGCCGCCCGATTTCGTCCGACAAATAGGCGTCATGGCCGCAGCCAAAGCTGACGATCTGCACATATTCAAGCGTCTCTTCCCTGGCCGCCAGGATAGCCGATGAGAGCATCCGGGCGTGGTAATTATTCACCACATCCAAGCGGCTTTTGCTGAGGTCCACCTGGCTGGCTTCCGGCAGGGAATCTGCTGTCAGGACAGGGATTCCCATCCGAATAAACATCTCCGGCAAGTCATGGTTCACCAGGGCGTCATTCTGATACGGCCGGGAGGCCAGAACAACCGCATAGGTTCCCTCATCCTTTACCTGGCGGCAGACAGCTTCTCCGGCTTCCAGAAGTGCCCTGTGAAACTGCTCCTGGGCTCTGTCGCCGGCAGCGGCCGCCTGCCGGGTATGTTCCTTTGAAATCCCGAAGGTCTCTTCCATATATGCGGTAAGCTGCCGGTCTCTGTCCTCGTCCGTATACCAGTGAAACAGCGGGGCGTCAAACGGAATCCCCCACCGGCTCTCCGGATCCACGGAATTGCGGACCACAATCGGATACCCTTTTACCACCGCACACATGGACTGGCTGGTAGCTTCTGTGTTCTCCGTCTTCACCGTAGTGATGGACGGCATGAAAATGCGGTCCACACCCGCCTCTGCCAGAGTGTTGATATGGCCGTGCACCAGCTTTGCCGGAAAGCACACCGTATCCGAAGTCACATCCTGAAGGCCGCTCTCGTACATGGCCCTGGTGCTCTCCGGAGACAGCTTTACCTGAAATCCCAGGGAACGCCAGAAGGTCTTCCAGAACGGCATGGTCTCCCAAAAAGAGAGAACCCTGGGAATTCCGATAATCGTCGGCTTTTCCGGTTCCACAGCCGGAAATGGATAGTCCTGGAACAACAGCTTCTCCCGAAGCGCAAACAGGTTGGGCGTCTTTTCTTTTGCCGCAGCCTTCTCCTTCAGCTGGGCCCGAACTTTCGCATCGCTGGGGTCGCCCAGAATCTCACCCCGCTCGCAGCGATTGTTGGTAATCCAGTGATCCCCATTGGAAAAACGGACAACCGTTCTCCTGCAGTGGTTTCCGCAGAAGGGGCAGGGGGAATCCGCCTCCTGGGTGTAAGAAAATGCCCGCACGCCTTCCAGACCGATGAAGGTGCGCTCCGCCCCCTCTTCCATGTGTTCCTTGGTCAGAAGGGCCGCACCGATGGCTCCCATGATTCCCGGGTAAGGCGCACGGGTCACTTCCCTCCCTGTGTATTGCTCCATGGCCCGGAGCACCGCGTCGTTGCGGAAGGTGCCTCCCTGAACCACGATTGTTTTCCCCAGGCTGTCCAGGTTGGAGATGCGGATTACCTTGGTAAATACATTTTCAATAATCGAGCGGCAAAGCCCCGCCATAATATCTCCAGGCAGCTTGCCGTTTCTCTGCTCCGTGATAATGCTGCTGTTCATAAATACCGTGCAGCGGCTTCCCAGCACGGCCGGATTCTCCGAGTCAAACGCCTCCTGGGCAATCCGATCCACCGGAATGCGGAGGGAGGCGGCAAAGTTTTCCAGGAAAGAGCCGCAGCCCGAAGAACACGCCTCATTTACCAAGATATTGGTGATAATTCCCTTGTCCAGCCATATGGCTTTCATATCCTGCCCGCCAATGTCCAGGATAAATGTGGCGTCCTTTACGTATTTTTCCACTGCCCGGGCATGAGCCACTGTCTCCACCACATGGTACTCGGTCTTAAATGCCTTGTTGAAAAGAAGTTCCCCGTATCCCGTGGTTCCCGCGCCTAAAATCTCCAGCGTCACCCCGGCGTTCCGGTACCGGTCCCCTATGGCCACAAGCGCCCGGCGGGCCACTGCCAGGGGCTCGCCCTCGTTGGGAGCGTAAAAGGAATCCAGGATCTGCTCCTTTTCATCCATGAGAACAAATTTCGTAGTGGTACTCCCGGAATCAATCCCCAGATACGCCCGCACGGTCTCCCCTGCATGGAGGGTCGCAGGCTCCAGAGCCGGCAGCCTGTGCCGTTTTTCAAAGGCCAGCCGTTCCTCCTGCGTGGCAAAGAAGGGCGGCGCCTGGGAAATGGTCTTTAAGCTTCCCGCATCCCGGATTTTTTCCAGGGAATCAGCTAAATCCGCGGCGAGAACTGCCCGAACCGTTTCCCCCGGCGCCTCGCTGCCTTCCCCGCTCCCGTCCGTCCGGCTCTTTCCGGTTTTATCGAAAAGTTCCGGGACAGACAGGGCCGCGCCATAGGCCACAATGATCTCCGGATGTTCCGGCAGTATAATGTCCTCTTTCTTTAAATCCAGCCGCTCCGCGAACACCCGCACCAGCGTGCGGTTGAATGTCAGCGGACCGCCCTCAAAAGCCACCGGTTTTTTGATCTCCAGCCCCTGTGCCAGCCCCCCGATGGTCTGCTTTGCGATGGCGTGAAGGGCTGACAGAGCCAGATCCGAGCGTGGAACGCCCTGATTGATCAGCGGCTGAATGTCCGTCTTTGCATACACGCCGCAACGTCCGGATATGTCAAAGACGCTTTTTCCCTCTGCGGCCAGCCGGTCAAATTCTTCCACAGGCACCTTTAAAATAGATGCCGCTTCATCAATAAAGGCACCTGTGCCTCCTGCACATGTGCCATTCATACGCATATCTGAAACATTTAATGAATTGCTTTCTTTTTCCCAGCGGAAAAAAATAATCTTCGCGTCCTGTCCGCCCAGCTCGATGGCGGTTCTGACTTGGGGATATTGTTCCCGCAATACAAGGGAATTGGCAACTACTTCCTGAACAAATGGCAGATGCAGGGCTTCCGCAATTGTCTTTGCCCCGGACCCTGTCATGGCCAAACGCAGAGACAGGCCCGGAAATTCTTCTGCCAGCCGGCGCAGCCCGTCGATCACGCTCTGAACCTGATCGGCATTATGGCGCTTATAGTTGGAATATAAAATTTCTCTCGTATCTTCATCCACAGCGACGACCTTGGTTGTGGTGGATCCCACGTCAATACCCGCAATCAGCCGCCGGGACTGCCGCTTGTCTTCTGTCATGTCTTATCCTCTGTCTGCTTTATGAATCGGGCAAATATCATCCGCGTCCGGCAGAAACACTTACC
>DWWT01000040.1 GCA_019119575.1 Candidatus Enterocloster excrementipullorum | reverse complement strand
ATTACGCACTCCGCGTCAAATCCGATAAGGCCGCCCAACAGGGAGAACAGGAACATAATGACAAATACGATGAGATGCTCTTTTCCCTCCAAAGCCTTCACCAGCTTGTTGATCACGATGTCAATCGTCTGGGTGGCATTGATGATGGCAAAGGATCCTCCCGCGATCATTACGAAGAAAATGAGGGAGGACATCTCAGACAGTCCCGTGGGGATGGCATTAAAAAACTGATACAGAGAGACGGGGTTCTGGGCCACCCGGTGGAAGGTGCCGGGGATCAGGATTTCCCGGCCGGTCTCGTTGGGAGCCGTGTCAAACTGGCCGGCGGGGATGACATAGGTCAGCAGCGCGCAGATTACCAGAATGGCGAAAATAAGCAGATAGGTGTGAGGCATCTCCATAGTAAAGAGACGGGAGAGGCCTTTTTGTTTTTCTTGTTTGGTGTTGTTCATTTTCATACTCCTTTATGTGTTATTCAAAGGCGCCGTGAAGGACGGAGACTCCGTCTCTGGCGGCAAGCTTCCCCTTGGCGTATACCTGGCGGATGGAAAGCTGGGAGTCCATGAGGATCAGGTCGCCGTCCGCACCTTCGGCCAGATGTCCTTTCTGGGGATACATCCCGATCGCAGCAGCGGGGCTGGCGGTGACAAACAGAAGCGCTGTCTCCATGGGAATGCCCTCATCCTGCACCAGGCTCTTAAATTCCTTGTGGATGGTCTCCACTGTGGTTACGCAGAGTCCGGCATAATTTCCCTGGCTGTCATAGACCGCCATACAGCCATTGGCATCGGAACTCATGGTGACCTGCCGGGGATCTACCCCTGCATCCAGGCACCGGCGTATAGCTTCGCTTGGCTTAATGGTTCCTTCAAAGCCGTATTCCGGCGCAATTCCCGAGGTGATGTCAATGATGCCGCCCAGCTTGGCAAACTCTATGGACTGCTCGAAGAGAGATTCATCGCGGTTCACATGGGTGGGAATCATCAGATAAGGGGGAAGCTCGGTTTCGCGGATGATGTCCATAAGCATATCCAGACGGCGCTTTCCGTTCCCCATGTGAATATGAGTATAGCCCCGCTTCCCGCTTACCAGTCCCGCGGTGTAGGCCTGAGCCAAAAGGTGCTCCACTTCCGCCCGGGTAGGCTGGGAAGAGCGCCGGTCGGACAGAGCGGTCTTTGCTCCGATCACCTTGTCCACAAAGATGATGTCCCGTCTCACCGAGCCAGTGAGGGAAGCGGACGGCATCTCAAAGGAGCCGGTGAGCATGCGTGCGGTGATCCCCTCCGCTTCGAGAGAACAGACCTTTGCGTAGAGGGCTTCTATGTTCCGTGCTGTTCCGTCTGTCCCGTGAAGTCCGACTACAGTAGTGATTCCGTGGGGGACAATCTGGGAAACCTGCATCTCCGGAGTGCGGCTGAAAAATCCCGCTTCTCCGCCTGCCCCGATGACATGGACATGCTGATCCACAAAGCCGGGAGCCATCATAAGTCCGGAGGCATCTACAATCTCAGCGGACAAATCCCCGAAATTTTCATCCAGATGATCCTGGAGCTTTAGGATCTTTCCGCCGCCCATGAGAACATCCCTTTTCCCAAGATGTTCCGGGGCGTAGACATCGGCATTCTTAATAAGAAGTAGATCCATCATTTTCTACCTGCCTTTCCTGCCCTCAGAATACAAGAGCATAATTCTTTAGCATTATAGCATAAGAAAGAACGGGAAACAATAAAAAGCTTTGTGGTTTGGCCGGAAGCCGCTGTTCAGAAAAAACTTTTTGTGGTATGATTCATAGCGTGCGGTTCTGCGCATACTAAAATGTGCCCCGGAGTACCGGCTGCAAGGCCGCGTGCGGGCGCACCACGAAAAGGAGACTGCAAATGCGAGCATACGATCAATTAAGGCCATATATGGAAAAGGCCATGGCTATAAAGACGGCCCTGACGCTTTTTGAGTGGGACAATGAAACGCTGGCTCCGGACGAGGCAGGAGAGCTGACGGCCTCTGTTATCGGCGTGCTGTCCGGCGAATATCTGGAGGCTGCGGCTGGGAAGGATGTGGAACGGCTTCTTGCCCAGTGCGAAGAGGAAGACCGGGAAGACGGGAGCTTAGCCGAGACGGAGCGGGCCGTAATACGGGAGATGAGGGAGGAGCTTCAGAGAGTGCGGGATATTCCCAAGGAGGAGTATCAGGAATTTGCCAGGCTTACGGCCCGATCCGCCGCTGTCTGGGTGAAGGCTAGGAGGGAACATGATTTCGGGGCGTTTGCCCCGGTTCTGGAATCCATTATCCGGTATCAGAAACGGTTTGCCGGATACAGGGCGAAGGAGGGGGAAGCTCTTTACGACGTGATGCTGGAAGACTATGAGAAAGGTTTTACGATGGAAAACCTGGATCAATTCTTTGGGATTATTAAAGCGGAGCTGGTGCCTTTTCTCCGAAAGATCAGAGAGGAAGGCCGCAGGATTGATGACAGCTTCCTTGCGGGGGATTACCCAAATGACAGACAGGAGAAACTGGCCCGATTTTTAGCGGAGTATGTGGGTTTTGACTTTAAGAGAGGCGTTCTGGCTGTCAGCGCCCATCCGTTTACAACAAATTTGCACAATAAGGATGTACGCATTACCACCCACTATTCCAGACGAGTGGACAGCTCCCTGTTTTCTGTGATTCACGAGGCAGGCCATGGGATTTATGAGATGGGAATACGGAATGATCTGACGCTGACCCCAGTGGGACAGGGCGCAAGCATGGGAATGCATGAATCCCAGTCCCGTTTTTTTGAAAATATTATTGGGCGCAGCCGGTATTTCTGGATTCCTATTTATGAAAAGCTTCGCGGGCTGTTTCCGGATGAGCTGGGGGAGATTCCCCTGGAAACCTTTGTGGACGCGGTAAATAAGGTGCAGCCCGGCCTGATCCGGACAGAGGCGGATGAGCTCACCTACAGCCTCCACGTGCTGATCCGGTATGAGATTGAGAAGCTGCTTATTGAGGAAGACATGGACGTGCGGGAGATTCCGCGCGTATGGGCGGACAAGTATGAAGAATATCTTGGCGTGCGCCCCGAACACTCCGGTGAGGGCGAGCTGCAGGATATCCATTGGTCCCAGGGTTCTTTTGGATATTTTCCCTCTTATGCCCTGGGGAGTGCGTTCGGCGCCCAGATTTATTATCATATGCGGGAAATCATGGATTTCGACGGACTCTTGGCCCGGGGAGAGGTGGGAGCGATCCGGGAGTATCTGCGGGAAAACATCCATCAGTATGGACGGCTGAAAACCAGCCGGCAGATTCTGCGGGATATGACCGGGGAGGACTTTGATCCCGCATATTACATCCGGTATCTGAAAGAGAAATATGGGAAGATTTATCGGGTGAAAAATTGAGATACCTCATACATGGCATACTTCCCCCGCTCTCCGCATATATTCATAACAGGCATTCTTTGCAAAAAAGCGGAAGAGAGGTGGCGGCATGAACCGGCGGTTCTGGTGGGCAGTGCTGGCGCTGACGGCCGGTCCTTACATAGGGACTCTGGCTTGGACAGGCACGATACGAGGGGAGGAGATCTTTGAGGAACAGCGGGAGGACTTGGGAGCGTACAGGATTTTGCTGGACCGGGGAAGCGGTTCCTACTATATAAATATGGAAGAATACCTTCCCGGTGTGGTGGCCATGCAGATGCCGGTGAGCTATGAGTCCGAGGCGCTGAGGGTACAGGCCATCATCGCCAGAACCTATATACGCCGCCAGATGGAGGCGTCAGGCACATTTCAGTCGGAGGCAGCCGTGGGGGAGACGGGGGTATCCCAGCCTGAGGCAGCCCCGGCAGAGGGTGTATCCCGGCCGGAACCGGTCCGGGAAATTGCGGAATCCGCTCTGGATCTGGATTACATGGAGCAGGAACAGCTGCGGCGTCTCTGGGGCACCAGTGAATTTCCCCAATATTACCAGAAGCTGGAGCAGGCGGTGAAATCCACGGAAGGAATGGCGCTGACCTATGAGGGATCGCTTATTGATCCCATGTTTTTCAGGCTGTCCGCGGGGATGACGCGGGAGGGGGATTTTCTCCACCCCTATTTTCAGAATGTGGACTGCCCGGAGGACATGGAGGCAGATGGTTTTGTGGAACTCAAAACCTTTTCCGGGGATGAGGCGGCTGCGGCTGTAAATTCCATTCCGCAGGGTGAGGCGGGGCCGCGGCAAGTGTCTGCCGGGGATTTGCCGGATCAGACCCAAATCATATCCAGGGATCAGGCCGGATATGTGGAAGAGATACAAATAGGAAATTATATGTATACAGGGGAGGAAATCCAATATGCGTTTGGGCTTTCCTCCTCCTGCTTTTCTCTGGAGAGCTATGAGGGGGGCGTGCGCTTTACCGTGAAGGGGAGCGGACACGGCTACGGCCTCAGTCAGAACACGGCTAATGAAAAGGCAAAGGAGGGATGGACAGCAGAAGATATCCTTGCATATTTTTATAAAAACGTTCTGATTTCTGAATAAGGAGCCTTGGTTTGGTAAGAATAGTACCGAGGTGATAAACGTGAAAGACAAAGTAAATCAGATGTTCAAGGATAAGCTGTTTCTTGTCGTACTAGTTTTAGGCCTGCTGACTCTGGTAGCCGCAGCAGGAATCATTACCGTACAAAGAGGAAGAGGGACGGAGGCAAACCCGTACCTGGAGATGCCCCAGCAGGAGATGATTGCGGAGGAGACGCCAGAAGGCACCCTGTCCGCAGACAGCTCCGAAAAGCGGGAGGAGGTGCCCGAAACCGCCCGGCAGGAGGAGGCGATAGCAGCCAATCCCAACCGGGAGGATGATCTGGCCGCGGAGGCCGGGGCCGGGCAGGGAGCTGCCCAGGCACTGGTCCTGGACTTTACCGACACCAGCCGCATGCTCTGGCCGGTGCGGGGGAATGTCATTCTTGACTACAGCATGGATAAGACCATCTATTTCCCCACCTTAGACCAGTATAAGTGCAATCCCGGCATTGTGATTCAGTCGGATGTGAGCACCCCGGTGGAAGCACCGGCCAATGCCAGGGTTCTCGAGGTGGGAACCAACGAGGAGATTGGAAATTACGTGGTCATGGATCTGGGAAATGATTATGCGGTCACCTGCGGCCAGCTCAAGGAGATAACCGCAGTCCAGGGAGAATACCTTACAAAGGGGCAGATCCTGGGCTATGTGGCGGAACCCACAAAGTATTATTCTGTAGAAGGCGTGAACGTATTCCTGGAGATGCGGCATCAGGGGGAAACTGTGGATCCGCTGGATTATATGGAGTAGGTTTCTTGGTGTTGACAATTCTCCCCGTACCTTCTAAAATGTTTTACGAGGAATCCTTAAGAATAGTAATTGACAACGCAGGAATGGAAAAACTGTTCCGGCTGGTTTAATACCAGATTTTTCCGATGTACGAGCACGTTATATCGGACGAGCCTGGGGCGCAGGGCGTAGTAATGGATGCGTGCTTCCTCCTGACGGCAGGAAGTGGGGATAAAGGCAGCTCCCACGCCCTGTGCGACCAGCTCCCGGGTCATGGTCATTCCATTAACCTCCGAAACGGAAGAAAGACCATGGGGATATCGAGAAAAAATTTTGTCGGCCAGCGTGCGGTTGGCCGTTCCTTTTTTTGAGAGGAGCAGGTGTGTGCAGGAAAAGCTACGGATTAGCTCCTCCTCGGACAACTCCGCTCCCGGATTTTGCCGGCAGTAGGGATGGGACGCAGGGACAGCGAAAAAGAGTTCCTCTTCCTGCAGGAGCTCATAATTTTCCGTCAGCTCCTCACGGGAGCCGACGGACATGAGGGCAAAATCAATGGCCTCTGACTCCAGCATCTTTTTCAGATTGTCTGCGTTGGCCTGGAAGAGTTCAAAGGTGACCTCGGGAAAGGCCTCCTTGAAACGGGAAGTGATGCTGGTAATCATCTCCAATCCCCATTGGGAGGTAGTGGAAATGCGCAGATGCCCCCGTTTGTCCAGACTGCGGATGGCATCGATCCTGAACGACTGGGGACTGACGTGGGGAAGCCATTCGAACAACCACTTTGACATCACGCTGACGACGTTTGCGCATGTGGCGGCGGCAGCGTCTGGGAAGCCGACGGCGCTGGATACGCATTGGATCTGGCAGGACGGCCAGAACCTGCTGGAGGACGCGCCGCAGATAAAGGACGGGTATCTGGAAGTACCGGATAGGCCGGGCCTGGGAGTGACGCTGAACATGGAGCGGGTGATGGAGGCGAACCGTCTGTACAACCAGATGGAGAACCATGGCCGGGACGATGCGATGGCGATGCAGTATCTGATTCCCGGGTGGAAGTACGATTCCAAGAAGCCCTGTCTGGTGCGGTAAAAGACAAAAGAAGAGGAGAATATTTAAAATGGCATATAAAGTACTGATTCCACAGGAAATTGCTCACGAGGGAGTGGATGAGCTGCTCCGCTTTGGATATGAGGTAAAAATGGGCACAGGGACAGGAGAGGAGGATCTGATCCGGGATGTGGCGGACTGCGATGCCATTTTGCTGCGCACCGCGCAGGTGACCCGGACCGTTTTAGAGGCGGGAAAAAAGCTGAAGATTGTGGCACGCCACGGAGCCGGCTACAACAATGTGGACATCAAAGCGGCGGAGGAGCTGGGAATCTGGGTGACCAATGCGCCGGATTCCACAACAAATTCCGTGGCGGAGTTTGTCCTGGGGGCAATTATTGCCGCGGCTAAGCGGATGTTTTTGCTCCATGAGGCTCTGAGGAGAAAGGATTTTTACTTTAAGAACAGCCATAAGGGAATAGACTTGGAGGGAAAGACCCTGGGGATTGTGGGATTTGGAAGAATAGGCAGCCGGGTGGCGCAGAAGGCCTTTTACGGTCTGGACATGAAGATTCTGGCCTACAGCCCCCATATCAGTGAGGCGCAGGCGCCGGATTATGTCCGGAAAGCGGACTGGGATACGGTATTTTCCCAGTCGGACATTGTCAGCCTCCATATGCCTCTGACGGAGGAAAGCCGCGGCTGTGTGGGCGAGCGGGAGTTCGGGCTGATGAAGCCCTCCGCTTATCTGATCAACTGTGCCCGGGGAGAAGTAGTAAAAGAGCGGGAGCTGGAAAATGCTCTGCGCCAGGGGCAGATTGCCGGGGCATTTTTGGATGTTCTTGACAAGGAGCCCTTCGATAGGAACAGTCCCCTTTTGTCTATGGATAATGTGGTTGTGACGCCCCACATGGCATCCAACACGGAGGAATGCATGAAATTGATGGCGGTTCAGGCCGCCTCCCAGATTCACCTGGTGCTCTCGGGGCAGGAACCCGCATGGCCGGTGAACCATCCCCATATAAAAAAATAATCCGATAGAATACAGCGGCCATTCACTTTTACGGTGGATGGCCGCGATTTTTTCTATTCTATTTTTTCCATCAGATCCTCTACCTCACAGCACAGCACTTTTGCCAGCACGACAAGATACTCCGCCTGAGCTTTGTTGATGTTCTTCTGCCGTTGCTCGTATTGCTGGATAGTGCGTACTGGAACACCGGACAAATCCGCGAGATCGCGCTGACTCAAACCAGCTTTCTGGCGCAGAAATTTAAGATTTGTTTCCGGCTTCGCCGCTTTATACATTGTATTCATCTTATCGACGAACTGACGAATATCCATTTCATGATAGGGCTGGTAAAGAGCTGCTATATCTTTGATGGGAACATACCGCACGATCTCAGCAAAGCTCATGGATGTTTCCCACTGATAATATGCCAATGCCCAGCCCGTCCAAAATTCCTTGCTTCGTGAGGCGGTATAGTTTGGTTTGATGCGTTCGCTTTCCACGCCGGATTGCTCAAGCACCTCATATGCAAGCTCCACACCGGACATACCAACAATAACAGCGAAATCGCCAGTTTCAAAGCGCTTTGCAACGCCGGACTGGATGAACAGATCGAAAAATTCAGCAATATCGTATTTGAGATCATACACCGCAAAGTCCAGCATACGGCCAAGGGCAGTGCGCGCTTTGTCAAGATAAACCTTATCGTAAGCGCGGATCATCGGGCATCATCTCCTCATCTATAATTTGCGTGATATATAAATCACCACGCTGCCGGCGGTTTCGCTCCACGCTGAAATACTCGCGGCGGGCGGTTTTGTCACGCAGCATTTTTTTTGCGTACCATTCGCGGCTTTCGGCAATCTCGCTACCGACAAATTCAATTCGATCGAATGCCTTCTTACTTTTGAGAACAAACTGCTGACCAAGCTTGCCAAGATACATCGCATTATTAAGCTGACGGTAAGAAATCGTACCATTTATGAAGTCCTGTGCAAACGAAAAATAGCTGTCATCGGCACGATACCCAATGATTGCATCGAAGCTCTCGTAATCAATAGAAAAATTGGCAAGCAGATATTCCTTCGCATCCAGTGCCAGACCAGAGGGAACGTCAAACTCACGGTTTTGCAGCAACACTGTAAGCCAATGCAAAATGCAGTATTCCGGCGCATTCAGTTCAAGGATCCGAAGACCTTCACACTCGATTTCATAGCAGTTGGCATAGCCGTCATGATCCTTGCCAACCCCCCATTTTTTAGCCATCTCAAGACTGTCGGTGCAATAAAAGCCGAGTCCATAATCGTTGTAAGGTTTACCGTATCCAAATAAAGGCTTCTCAATGATACTTGAGGAGCCGTGATAGAGCTTTTTGATCATGGACATGTCATCTCCTTTTTTACATTTATTATACTCCCAAAGGAGTATCTTGTCAATGCGGCAAAAAAGAGAATATTTTCATCCGCTCATATTTTATTGACGCCTAACAAGGTATCCCTTAAATACCTGCGGAACATTTCATCCCCAAGTTCCTGACGCTTTGCATACAGCTCCTTGGCCTGTGTCCCGGTGACATAGCACATACGATCTTTATCCCCATCTGTGACGGCCGCATACGCGTCCTGCGCGACTTCCCCGGCCTCTTCCATATCATCAGGGTCAGGCATCAGCAGGTTCACCTGGTTGCGGATCATGTCCTCATAGCCCTCGGAAGGGATCTGTTCCATGACAAAATTTGTTTTGACCACACCGGGGACAAGAGTCTTGACCTGGATGCCGAAGGGAGCAAGTTCGCTGTAAAGCATCTCGCACATTCCGGTCACCGCCCACTTGTCCGCTGCATAGACCCCGTCCAGCACCAGTCCCATCTCGCCCGCAAGGGAAGTAGTGGTGAGAATCATTCCGGCCCGTTTCTGCTTGAAGTAGGGGATAAATTTCTGTGTCACCCGCACCATGCCGAGAACGTTCGTGTTGATGGATTTCCACATGAATTCCTCTGTCATGTCCTCAAAGCGGGCTTTCATCCCATAACCGGCATTATTGAACAGAACATCCACATCATATTGGGCAAGTACAGCCGAAACGGTCTCCGCCACCTGCTCCGGGTTCGCAACATCCAGAGGGTAGAGCTTAATGTTTTCATATTCAGTCAGCTCTGTTTCCTTTTCCGGGCGGCGCATAGTTGCGGTCACCGTCCAGCCCTTTTTTGCAAACAGTTTTGCGGATGCTTTCCCGATTCCTGAGGAGGAACCCGTGATAAAAATTGTACTCATAATGAATCGACTCCTTTTCTGAATTTAGTTTTTAACGGTTTCCAATCAATTCAAACCCCAGCCGATAGGCTTTCTCCATGGCCCCCGTTCCGGTCACATCCCCCGGAGCGTTGGTGCTCAGGCCGAACACATAGCCTCCTTCTTCATTTCCGCCTGCCCGGAAACAGCCGATATAGCTTCGGAAACTCTCAATCATCAGTTTCATATAATCTTCTGTGGGGGCCGCGCCGGCAGAGAGAAGATAAAATTTTGTGTCCTTCACATCTTTTTCAATCGCAAAAGTGCGGTCAAGAACGGTTTTCATCTGGGCGCTCCAGGTATAAAAATAAACCGGAGAAGCCAGCACGACAGCATCGGCGGCCAGCCATTTATTTTCTTATCTTTCAAATAAATTTTCTCTGTCTCATGTCCTGCCTCCTGCGCGCCCTGGATAAATTCATCGGCCAGACAGTCTGTGTTGCCATGTCTGCGGGGACTTCCCGCAAGTACCAGTATTCTTTTTCCCATTTTGTTCAAACCTCCTTTTTTAGTTTTATACGATAATCTTATATTACGATTATAATATTATACTGTAATCGGACTATTGAAATAAAAAATGAACACTGCCTGATGAGAGAGTGATTACAGCTTCTCGCCAGGCAGCATAGCTGCGCGGAAGGCATCTCTGTAAATACGAATTCCTTCCAGCAAAGCGGTGCGTTGTTCCTCGGTCAGTTTTTCCATCGCCTCCAGCTCGGCCCTGCGTATCTGCGGAATGATTTTTTCAGCATACTCCTTGCCCGTCTCTGTAAGGTGGATGGTCTTAATCCTGCGGTCTTCCGGCAGTTCCTGCAGAGTGATCCAATTCTTCTTGTAAAATCCGGTGATGATGGTATTCACTGTTTGTCTGGGGAGAAATGTTTTTTCGCAGATTGTTTTTTGCGTGCATCCATCAATTAAGTCCTGGCGCCCATGCTCGAATTGGACCAGAACATCGCATCACGCCTTGGCAGTGAAAAATTCGGACAGCTCACCGCCCTTTTATATGCCTATGGGGATGCACTGGAACAGGAAACTGCTTTTAATACTTTAGGAGGTAGCAAGCATGATTTATAAACCATTCAAGGACATTTCGCTTTCACGTCTCGGTATGGGCAACATGAGATTGCCGGAAGCAGAGGGGTCGTCCGGACCCAATGCTAAAATCGACTGGGTAAAGTCCCAGGAGATCATCGACTACGCCATGAGCCACGGCATCAACTACTATGACACCGCCTATATCTACAATGATGGGGATTCCGAGCGCTTCCTGGGCAGCGCGCTTCAGAAATATCCCCGCGATCGCTTTTATCTCGCCACAAAATTCTTTATCCAGGCGACGCCCAAACCGGAGCCTGTTTTTGAAGAGCAGCTGGAGCGGCTGAAAACCGATCACATCGACTTCTATTTGATCCACAGCCTGAGTGAAGAAAATGTGGAGGACTACCTGAACAGCGGATGTATTGAATATTTCCTGGAACAGCAGAAAAAAGGGCGCATCCGCTATCTGGGCTTTTCAAGTCATGCGGGTGTTGAAACGCTGAAACGATTTGCGGATCACCATTCCTGGGATTTTGCCCAGCTGCAGATCAACTATTTTGACTGGAAGTATGACACGACCAAGGAAGAGTATCAGGTACTGGAAGAGCGCAACATTCCAATCATGGTTATGGAGCCTGTCCGCGGCGGCAGGCTGGCTGATTTGACGCCTGAAACAAATACGCTTCTGAAAGCCGCTCATCCTGATTGGAGCATCGCCTCCTGGGCGCTGCGCTTTGTGAAAACACTGCCCCAGGTTCAGGTGATTTTGAGCGGTATGAGTTCCCTGGATCAGATCAAGGACAATGTGGCCACCTTCCGTGAAGAACAGACGCTAAACGAGGCCGACATGGAACTGCTCATGCGTGCCTGCGATCAGTTCCGCTCGCAGATTCAGATTCCCTGTACTGCCTGTCGGTACTGCTGCTCCGGATGTCCCATGGAGATCAACATTCCTGAATATCTGAAGATCTACAACGACTATAAGGTGAGCGGCGAATGGGCGCTGACCAGACTGCCCGGGGTACAGTCCAAAGGAACGCCCGCCGACTGCATCGGCTGCGGGGCCTGCGCGTCTCACTGTCCGCAGAGCATTAAGATTCCGGAGCTCATGAAGGAGTTGGCGGAATTATCAAAGGCAGCACAGTAAAAAGAAAGCGGCCTATCCGGCCCCAGCAAGAATATTACCCAAGGGGCAGTGTATATGCTGCCCCTTGTTTAGCTTCAGCAAGCTCAGCGTACGTTGCGAGCTGCTGTGATTCTTCTTCCGTCAACCTCACATCTGCTTGTCTATAGTTACAGAGAATTTTAATCAATAACTTTAATTGACAGATAATATCACAGATGGTATAGTTGGTTAGTGATTGCTAATTAGTTGAGACTAACGTGAGAGGAGACATCATGAAGAAGATTGCAATTTACGGTAAAGGAGGAATCGGAAAATCAACCACAACCTCCAATTTATCAGCGGCTCTGGCCCGGAAAGGATTTCGGGTGATGCAGATTGGCTGTGACCCCAAGGCAGATTCCACCAAGAATCTGATGGAAGGAAGAAAAATCCCCACAGTCCTGGATATGCTCCGGGAGAAGGACGACCAGGTGGAGCTGGAGGACATCTGCTTTGCCGGATATGGGAATGTGGTCTGCGTGGAATCCGGAGGGCCAACGCCGGGCATCGGATGTGCGGGCCGGGGAATCATCACCGCATTTGAAAAGCTGGAGGAGCTGGATGCGTTTGCGGTTTACCGGCCGGATATTGTGTTTTATGACGTGCTGGGAGATGTGGTCTGCGGAGGGTTTGCCATGCCCATACGGGGCGGCTATGCGGACAATGTGTTTATCGTCACTTCGGGGGAGATGATGGCCCTGTTCGCCGCGGACAACATTGCCAGAGCTATTGGAAATTTTGGAAAAAGAGGTTACGCCAAACTCTCCGGAATCATCCAGAACTCCCGGAATGTGGAGGATGAGGACGAGCTGGTCAGGAAAGCCGCCGGGGAAATGCATACGCAGGTGCTTCACATTGTGCCCAGGGATAAGACAGTGCAGCTTGCGGAAAACCAGGGAAAGACGGTGATTGAGGCATTTCCCGACAGCCCGATGGCGGCAGACTATCAGGCATTGGCGGACAAAGTGCTGGAGGTGATTGGACAGTGAACTGCTGTTTTGAGAATACCCTTCACTATTCCTCGCCCGGACATGGGGACTGGGGCGTGGTGCGCATCGGGATGCTGCTGCCGGAGAGCGTCCAGCTGTTTGTATGTCCCAGCGCCTGCGGGCGCCATGGGGCCATCGGAGCCATGCGCCAGGGATTGAAAGACCGGCTGTTTTACCTGTATGTGGACCAGAAGGACATCGTTGACGGCTATGATGACCTGATACCCCATGCGGTGGAGGAGGTGCTGGCCGTGCTCAAAAAGCGGCCCCGGGCTTTCTACATATTTGTGAGCTGCCTGGATGACCTGCTGGGCACGGATCATGAGGCGCTTCGGGAAAAGCTTGGGAAAATGCATCCGGACATTCATTTTCTCACCGGCCATATGAATCCTATTTCCCTGGGTTCTAAGACGCCTCCCCCCGTGTCAATTCAGAATAATCTGTACTGCGGCCTTGCCTGGAACGGGGCAAAGGACGCTTGTGTCAATTCCATCGGCAACCTGACGGCTGTGGCGCGGTCCAGCGAGCTTTACGGATTTTTAGAGGCCTGCGGGGTGCCTGCACTGCGGCACATTTCCCAGTATTCCACCTATGACGGATATCTGGAGATGGGAAAGAGCCGGGCGAATCTGGTGCTGGGAGCTGCGGGGAGGCAGGCGGCGGAGCAGATGGAGGAGAGAATCGGCACGCCCTGTCTGTTTCTCCCGGCTACCTATCTGCCGGAGGAGATTGAAGAAAACTATAGGAAGCTCGGCGCTTTCCTGGGCTGCCAGGGGGAGCCGGATTTCGACCTTGCAGCCTGCCGCAGACAGGCCGAGGAGGCTGTAAAAGAGGCCAGGACAGCAGTGGGAGCGCTCCCGATTGTGATTGACGCCACTGCCGTGGCCCAGCCCTTTGGCCTGGCAAAGGCCCTTCTCTCCTGGGGATTTTCCGTGGTCCGGGTGGAGTGCCAGGAGTGCCCGGCGTTTGACAAGGGACATCTGGCGTGGCTTGAGGAATATCACCCCGAGGTAGAGATTTTTCAGACGGAGCATCACCGGGCGGTGCTCTTTGACCGGCGGCTTCCGGAAAGTCTGGCTCTCGGTGTGGAGGGGGCCTACCTGGCCGGTTCCCGGTATGTGGCGGATCTGTTTAATGATGAGGGAAATTTCGGTTACGACGGAATTGTGCGCCTGATGAAGATTCTGGCGGCAGGAGCTGCGGCTCCCACAGACCTTGAGGCCCTCATAGGCAGCTATGGATTGGTGGTGTAGAGATGGCGAGAATATCTTTGTGGCTTCCTCCTTTTTCGCCGGATTATTCCGGCGCAGCGGCGGTGCTCTTTGACCTCAAAACCGTGACGGCCATGCACGACGGCTCCGGCTGTACGGGCAACTATACGGGCTATGACGAGCCCCGCTGGTACGGCTCCGCCTCCGGGATTTTTTGTTCCGGCCTGCGGGAGATCGACGCGGTGCTGGGAGATGATGAGAAGCTGATTCGGAAAATGATCCGCGCAGCCGAGGACATACGGCCGGACATCCTGGCTCTGATCGGAAGCCCGGTTCCCATGGTAATCGGAGCGGATCTTGCGGGAATTGCCCGGGAGCTTGAGGAGCGCACCGGTATTGTGAGCATGGGATTCAACACTACGGGCACGGCCTATTATGACAAGGGTGCCTACATGGCGGCGGCAGAGCTTCTGCGGCGGTTTGCGCCGGCCGGGGAGCGCCGGCCGGGCAGGGTCAATATCCTGGGCGCTCTGCCTATGGACTTCTATAAGGGCCGGGAGACAGCGCTTCTTAAAGCGTTTCTGGAAGACGCTGGCTATGAGGTGGGACTTACCCTGGCTATGGACTACACCTTGGAGCAGCTTCGCAGGGCGGGGACGGCCCAGGTGAATGTGGCGGTCTCCCGGTTCGGCCTTCTGACGGCCCGGTATATGGAGCGGGAATATGGCATTCCCTATCTGTGCGGCTTTCCTGCGGGGGAGCAGGCGCAGCAGGGATGGCTTGCGGCGCTGGAGCGGACAGCCCGGGAGCAGGTCTCCCGGATCTGGAAGGATGCGGACAGCGCGGGCAGTGCGCGGGCAGAGGCGGGGCCCTCGATCCTGATTGTGGGCGAGCAGGTGATGGCCGCTTCCATGCGGACAGGCTTCCGACGGGAGATGGGATTTTCCCGGGTGGCGGTGGGCTGCCTGTACGGGGCGGAGAAATGCCTTATGGAGTCGGGGGATGTCAACCTCCCCACGGAGCGGGATATAAAGGCCGCTGTGAACAGCGGGGCGTATGACCTTGTGATTGCGGACCCATTTTTAAAATGCCTGATGGAAAGAGAGAATGTGGGATTTTTGCCCTTTGCGCAGTACGCGGTCTCCAGCAAGCTGGGAACCGGGGCGCAGGCCTCGGTGTTTGGAGCGAATTTTAACCGGTGGTTTCAGTCAAAAAAGGAGGAGTTGGGTATATGAGAAAATATAAGAAGCTATTAGGCATGATTTTGGCCGCCAGTCTGGCCGGGGCATCCATGGCGGGCTGCGGCGGTTCGTCCGGCGGGAGTCAGGAGAGCGCGGAAAATACCGGTTCGGAGAGTGCCGGTTCGTCCCAGGCGGACGTGAAGGCCCCGGGAAATGAGGAATCTGCGGCGGAGAATCCGGGGAACAGCGCGGCAGAGGCCGGGACATCCGGCGCGGCGGAGGGTGATACCCGGATTGTAGTGGACCATACGGGGCGCGAGATAGAGATCCCGGCCCAGATCGATCGGATTGTTATCTCTTCCATTCTGCCGCTTCCTTCGGTGTACTGCCTGTTTGAGGGATCGGCGGAGAAGCTGGTGGGCATCCACCCATCCTCCATGGCCGCAGCACAGAACTCCATTCTGCCCAAGGTGGTGCCGGATATTGTGGATGTGAATACGGATTTTCTCCAGGGTGATGAAATCAATGTGGAGGAGCTCTTAAAGCTGGACCCGGATGTGGTGTTTTACAGCGCGGACAATACGGCGGAGTACGAGAAGCTGACGGCGGCAGGGATTCCGGCGGTGGGATTTTCCACATCCAATTGGGATTATGACTGCGTGGCCACCTTTGAAAACTGGGTGAAGCTTTTGGGCGAGGTGCTGCAGCAGCAGGACAAGGCCGCCGGCATCGCGGATTATGGTTATGAGGTCTATGATGAAATTCAGACGGTTCTGAACGAGGCGGGGGATGACCTTGAACGGCCGAAGGCGCTGATTCTCTTCCACTACGGGGAGGGAACCATGCGGACTTCGGGGAGCAATTTCTTCGGCCAGTATTGGCTGGATTCTTCGGGAGCGGTGAACGTGGCCGAGAGCTTAAGCGGAACGCCTGAAATCAACATGGAACAGGTATATGAGTGGAATCCTGACATTATTTACATTACCAATTTCAGCTCTTATCTGCCGGAGGATCTGTACAGCAATACCATCGAGGGGGATGACTGGAGCCCGGTAAAAGCGGTTCAGGAGGGACAGGTCTATAAATTCCCGCTGGGCATGTACCGCTGGTTCCCGCCGGCATCGGACACGCCCCTGGTGCTCAAGTGGCTGGCCCAGAAGAATCAGCCGGAGCTCTTTGCGGATATTGATATGGAGCAGGAGGTTCGAGGCTACTACGAGAGATTTTACAATGTAAGCCTGACGGATGAGGACGTGAATCAGATTTTCCATCCGGCAAGAGAAGCAGCGGGAGGGAATTGATGGGTCATAGCAGACATACGGGCCGCCTGCTGAACGCGGTGATTTTCCTCCTCCCCTTCGCGGCCGCGATTGTGTGCATCGGCATTGGGCGGTATCACCTAAGTCCCCTGGAATCCTTCCGGGTGCTGGCCGCAGCGGTGACCGGAGGGGAGGTGGAGGCCACGGCCTGGTCCGTGGTGATCAATGTGCGGCTTCCCCGAATCCTTCTGGCTCTGTCCGTAGGAGCGGGCCTGGCCGTGTCCGGCGCTTCTTTTCAGTCCCTGTTTTCCAATCCCTTAGCCACTCCGGACACCCTGGGGGTGGCCACAGGAGCGTCTTTCGGCGCCGTGATGGCACTCCTTATTTCTGATAATCTGCTGACCGTGCAGTTTTTTGCGCTGGCCATGGGGCTTTTGGCCCTGCTCGTGACATGCACCATCAGCCGGCTCAACGGCAAGAGCAGTATCATTATGGTGGTTCTGGCCGGAATTGTGGTGTCCTCCTTGTTTGAGGCTCTAGTGTCCCTGATGAAATATGTGGCGGATCCCGAGGAAGACCTGCCAACCATCACCTACTGGCTCATGGGAAGCATGTCCAAAGCCACCTTAAAGGGGATTGCCGTGGGAATTCCCCTCATTATTGCGGGAATCCTGATTCTTTTCCTTCTCCGGTGGCGGCTTAATATTCTGTCTCTCAATGAAGATGAAGCCAGATCCCTAGGGGTCAATGTGAAGCGGCTCCGTCTCATTGTTATGGCAGCGGCCACTCTGGTAACTGCTTCCGGTGTCTCTATGTGCGGTCAGGTGGGGTGGGTAGGACTTCTCATTCCCCACGCCGCGCGCATGATTTACGGCAGCGATAACCGGAAAATCATTCCGGCCAGCATCTGTCTGGGGGCAGCCTTTATGGTGGTGATTGACACGGCAGCGCGGGCGGCTACGGCGGCGGAGATTCCGGTGTCCATTCTGACAGCGATTATCGGGGCGCCTTTCTTTATCATCCTGCTGCGAAAGACGGGAGGTGCGAAGCTGTGAAATTTCAAGTAGAACACGGCGTATTTGGATATGGAAAGAATCCCATTTTAAAGAATATCTCTTTTGCGGTGGAAAATGGACAGGTTTTAGCGGTGCTGGGATCCAACGGTGTGGGAAAGACCACCCTGCTTAAGTGTATGATGGGGCTCCTGCCCTGGCATGAGGGGCAGACGCGGATTGACGGCATTCCCATAGGGGAGATGAAGCCGTCCCAGCTGTGGAAGCGGATTGCCTATGTGCCCCAGTCAAAGGGGACGGCGCTCTCCTATACTGCGCTGGAAATGGTTCTTATGGGCTGCTCCAGCCGTCTGGGCCTCTTTGAACAGCCCTCAAAAAAGGACGCGGAGACGGCCAGGCAGGCCATGGAGGCTGTGGGAGTGCTTCATTTGGCGGATAAGCACTGCAGCAAGATGAGCGGAGGAGAGCTTCAGATGGTTCTCATCGCCAGAGCCCTGGCTGCCCGGCCGCAGCTGCTGGTGCTGGACGAACCGGAGTCCAACCTGGATTTCAAAAATCAGCTGATTATTCTGGACACCATACGGAGCCTGGCAGAAGAGCAGGGGATTGCTTCGATTGTAAATACCCATTATCCGGCTCATGCGCTGAAGATCGCGGACAAGGCATTGATCCTAAACCGGGACGGAACAAGCCTTTACGGGCCGGCAGCGGAGACCATCACCGAGACAGCCATGGAAAAAGCATTTTCCGTTGAGGTAAAGATTCAGAATTTTCCGTGGAAGAACAGAAACTTTAAGAGTGTGATTCCCATACGGGCTCTGTGATCAGCTTATTATGAAGGAGGAAGAACATGTTGATAAAAAATAAAAGAAATCTGCGGATTCGAACCGGTGCGCTGGCCCTATCTGCGCTTATGGCCCTGACAGGCTGCGGCGCTGCGGTGGGCGGTGCTGCAGCCCTATCCGGCGAGGCGCGGGAGACTGCGGCGGATGCATCCGACGGAGTACAGGAGTCTTCTGCGGCTTCCGGCAGCGGGGACGTATCCGGCGGGACAGAGCAGGCGGGGGAGACCCGCGTCATCATCGACCAGGTGGGAAACGAGGTGGAACTGCCCGCCCAGGTGAACCGGATTGTTATTGCGTCCGCGTGGCCGCTGGCCTCGGTTTACTGCCTGTTTGACGGTTCCGTGGAAAAGCTGGTGGGCGTGGACCCGGCAATCATCAGCGCGGCGGAAAATTCCATGCTGGTAAACGTGGCGCCTGAGATTGTGAATGTGGAGAGCGGCTTCAGCCAGAACGGGGTGATCAATGCGGAGGAGCTTCTCAAGCTGGACCCCGATGTGGTTCTCTATGCCACCGGCGTGCCGGAGGATTATGAGATATGCAGCCAGGCAGGGATCCCGGCGGTGGGATTCAGTCTAAGCATCAAGGACTACAACGCGGTGGAAACCATCAACAGCTGGGTAGAGCTTTTGGGCGAGGTGCTGGGAGAAGATCTGACCAATGAGGAATTTATCCGGTACGGACAGGATATGCAGGCCATGGTGGCGGAGCGCCTGCAGGGCGTGAAGGAGGAGGACAAGCCCAAGGCCATGTTCATTCACGGCTACGACGCCTCTACGGTCAATGTGCCGGCTGCCGACTCCTGGGGAGACTACTGGATCACGGCCTCCGGCGGCATCAACGTGGGCGCCCAGGCCGGTTCCGGAACCCCCACTGTGGGAGCGGAACAGATCTATGAGTGGAACCCGGACCGCATTTTCATTGATAATTTCAATGACGCCCTCCCGGAGGACATCTATAGCAACACGCTGGCAAACTTTGACTGGTCCTCCATAAGCGCAGTACAGAACCAGCAGGTGATAAAGACGCCCCTGGGCATGTACCGTTGGTATGTGACCTGCTCGGATTCCGCTCTGATGCTGTTGTGGATGGCAAAGCAGAACCAGCCGGAGCTCTTTGCGGATATTGATATGAACCAGACGGTAAAGGATTTCTACCAACAGTTCTATGGCGTGACGCTGACGGACGCAGATGTGGAGTATATTTTCACGCCGAAGCGGGAGGCGGCGGGGGGAATCTGATGCGGCGGGGGATGAACGAGCTGTATAAAAAATAAGAAATTAAAAGCAGATATAGAAGCACCAGTGCAGCCATTTATCGTGCGGCACTGGTGTTTTACACTTTAATTGTATGTGAGAAGAATCCCGTCTTGCTCCAGCGATGAATAAGAATGAGATTCCTCCAATTAACAAAGACTTCCTGCAAGGTGTTTCCGAGGTGCTTGCCACCGCACGGAAGAATGCAAAAACAACGCGGTGATGGAAACGACTTTGCCGGAAGATAATTCGCAGATCTTTGCCAGCAAATATGAAACTGTATTGCCAAGCAAAGAAGCTTTGCAAAAGCTGATGCAGGAACAAATAGCCGGCGAAGGTGGAGGCGGAGACGAATGAAACCTCAATTTTTAATAAAATTCAGATTTTTATAAGAAATTGTTCATAGGCGGTTCAGAGCGCTGCGCTATACTAAATAAAAATGCAGTTATATGAAAAAAACTGCATCGGAGTACAGGAAAAAGGAGTGGCAGTATGAATATTTTGTTTT
>DWWT01000039.1 GCA_019119575.1 Candidatus Enterocloster excrementipullorum | reverse complement strand
CAGGCATTCCTCCTGGGGGAAGGCATTGCCCTCCCGTACAACCTCGTTCCAGATTGTGATCATGGAGGGAAGGTCTTTTTTCTCGTATTTTCGGATGATTATTCCATTTTTCATGAGTAAAGTCTCCTTTGCAAAACAAAAAAACGATTGAATCTCTATCAAAGAAACTCAATCGTTCTCTGCTCAATTTTCAAACCAGGGGAAGAGGGGCTCGAACCCCCATCTACGGTTTTGGAGACCGCTGCTCTACCATTGAACTATTCCCCTACAAGGTTCTCTCTCGAACCTTTGCTATAATACCATAGCTTGGCCGAAGTGTCAACTACTAATTTTTACAATTTACGGAACCGTTTAGGACGGCGAAATCCCGGGCAGAAAAACCAGGTTCCCTTTGCCCTTTGGGGTATGCGCCGTCCTGAACGGTTTTGCGCCATAAGCTGATGCCCATCCATACGTTTTTCTTTGCTACAAAACCCCAATCGCCTCCCGCACCGTAGACACCCCGATCAGCTTCATCCCCGGAACCGGCTTCATCCGGTCCAGGCAGACCTTCGGCAGGACGCAGGAGGTAAATCCCAGCTTGGCCGCTTCATTCACCCTCTGGGCGGCCTGGGAGACAGCCCGCACCTCCCCGGAGAGCCCCACCTCGCCGAAGATCAGCATCCCCGGATCCACCGGCCTGTCCTTGTAGCTGGACATAAGGGCCATGACGATGGCCAGATCCAGGGCTGGCTCATTCATCCGCACGCCTCCCGCGATATTTACGTAGGCGTCCAGACGCGACATCTCATAGCGGCAGCGCTTCTCCAAAACCGCCATGAGAAGATTCACCCGGTTGTAATCCGTCCCCGCGGCTGTCCGCCTCGGCATGCCGAAATTTGTCTCTGCCACCAGAGCCTGCACCTCCAGAAGAATGGGCCTGGTTCCCTCCATAGAGCAGGAAACCACCGCACCGGAGGCGTCCTGCGGCCGTCCCTCCAGCATATACTCGGAGGGATTCTCCACCTCCACAAGGCCCTTTTCCTCCATCTCAAACACCCCGATCTCGTTGGTAGAGCCAAAGCGGTTCTTCACTCCCCTGAGAATCCGGTAGGACGCATTCCGGTCCCCCTCAAAATAGAGAACGGTATCCACCATGTGCTCCAGCACCCGGGGCCCCGCTACCACGCCTTCCTTGGTTACATGGCCCACCACAAAAACAGCCATGCCCCGGCTCTTGGCAATTCGCAGAAGTATCCCTGTGGATTCCCGTACCTGGCTTACGCTCCCGGGAGCAGATGAGACCTCCTCACTGTACATGGTCTGAATGGAGTCAATCACCGCTACTTGGGGAGCCTCTGCCTCCAGAACCTGCTCAATCCGCTCCAGATTCGTCTCACTCAAAAAACGCAGCTCCCCTGTGACCGGTCCGATGCGGTTTGCCCGCATCTTAATCTGCTTTAGGGATTCCTCCCCGGAAATATACAGAACCTTCCGCCCGTCCATTGCCAGATTCCGGCAGACCTGCAGAAGAATCGTCGACTTTCCGATTCCCGGATCCCCTCCCACTAAAACCAGAGAGCCTGCCACAATGCCGTTTCCCAGCACACGGTCAAGTTCCTTAAAGCCTGTGGGGATTCGATCCTGCTCTTCTAAGCTTATTTCTGATAAGAGAGAGGGCCTGACGGAAGCGGCGGATCTCACAGATCCGCCCGCCTTTCCCCGGCCCCCTGATGGGGAGGAGCTCTTTGCCGCCGGCTCCTCCACCATAGTATTCCAAGCCCTGCAGGCCGGGCACTGCCCCATCCACTTGGATGACTCGTACCCGCACTCGCTGCAGAAAAATGCCGTTGTCTTTGCCTTTGCCATATCTTATGCCCGTCTCACGGCGGATACCTTCACTGCGTTTCCATCCTCCAGCTCCACGCTGACGCTCAATTTCCCGCTCATGTTGGTTTTCATGCTGCCAACCGCCGCATCGTTCACATATACCTCGTACTCCGAATCATTTTCCATCTGTACGGTGATCTGCGCATCCTGATCTCCCTCGACAAAGAACTCTACGCCCTCGTCAAAAACCTTGAAATGCTCTGCTGCAGTCCCCGGAACAGACTCGTACACAAACATGTCGTTGCGCTCCAGCTTGGTGATCTCCCTGCAGGTTTTCACCTTGTACAAATCTCCCTGGTGCTCAAAATCAGACTTCTTTGCCTTCTGCGCCAGCTTATAATTGCCAAAGCTGATGCTCCCATCCTCTTCCGTGCGGATCAATTCTTCAATGACCGGCATGCTTTTATCCTCCTGCTACTTATCCTGTTGACGTATTTTTGTGCGGCCTGCCCTGCAAAGCAGGCAGCCGCAGCGGAAAAGATATCCCATTTCCACAAATAAATTATACACCACACCCCGCCAAAAGACCAGTGAAATAATTCTAAATTCAGGTTCAGACGGCGGAAAACCAAGACCCAAAACAGGCGTCAAGCTTGCTTGTAAGCCTGTCTTTGGTCTTGGTTTTTCATCGGGGGAACCCCCGATGCTTCTTGTTCGGCCAACAGGCCGAACAAGAAGACCGCGCCGTCTGAACCGCAGCCCCCGACCTTTCATTCCAAAAGCAGGCATCAAGCTTGCTCATACGCCCGCTTTCGTTCTTGGTTTTCCATCGGGGGAACCGGACATCACGCCCCCGCAGCCGCCGTCTCTGCCTTCTTCTTCGCGGCAGTTTTCTTCCGGGCCGCTGTCTTCGCCTTCACTGCAAAGGTCAGCTTCTCCCCGTCAAAGCCCACGTCCACCTGGCCGCCAGCCTTGATATGGCCGTCCAGCATCTCCTCCGCCATCTTATCCTCCAGAAGGCTCTGGATGGTACGGCGCAGGGGGCGGGCCCCGTATTTGTCGTCATAACCCTTGTCAATCAGGTAATCTCTAGCCGCCTCGCCCACCGTGAGGGTGATGCCGAGCTGCTCTTTGCTCCTCTTTATGATGCCGCGGAGCATGATATCCGCGATTCCCTTCATGTGCTCCTTGGTAAGCTGGTGGAAGACGATGATCTCATCAATCCGGTTTAAGAACTCCGGCTTAAACAGGCGCTTGACCTCATCCATCACCCGGCCCTTCATGAAATCATAGTCCGCCTTGGCGTCCGCGGCCACACCGAATCCCAGGCGCTTGGGCGAGATGATATTCTCCGCCCCCGCATTGGACGTCATGATGATAATCGTGTTTTTAAAATCAATCTTCCGGCCCTGGGCATCGGTGATATGTCCGTCGTCCAGCACCTGAAGGAGAATATTGAATACATCCGGATGGGCCTTCTCCACCTCATCAAAAAGGATCACGGAGTAGGGATTGCGGCGAACCTTCTCGCTTAACTGGCCGCCCTCCTCATAGCCCACGTATCCTGGCGGGGAGCCAATCATCTTGGACACGCTGTGCTTCTCCATGTACTCGGACATATCCACCCGGATTAAAGAACTTTCCGTGCCGAACATGGCCTCGGCCAGAGCCTTGGAGAGCTCCGTCTTTCCCACGCCTGTGGGGCCCAGGAACAAGAAGGAGCCAATGGGGCGACCCGGGTCTTTTAGGCCCACCCGGCCCCGGCGGATGGCCTTGGACACAGCAGTCACTGCCTCCTCCTGGCCGACCACCCGCTCATGGAGGATGGATTCCAGATTTTTGAGGCGCTCGGACTCTTCCTCGGCAAGCTTTCTCACCGGGATCTTGGTCCAGCCGGAGACTACATCCGCCACCTCGTTCTCATCCACCGTAAGTTTTCGCGTCTCCTTTTCCTTCTCCCATTTTTCCATGGTCTCTTTAATCTTTTCCCGGAGCTTCTCCTGCTTTTTCTTGATCTCGCCGGCCTTCTCGTAGGCCTCCTTCTTGATGGCCTCCTCCTTGTTTCCCTCCAGCTCATCGATCTGGGCCTCGTACTCCTTGATCTTTTCCGGCTTGGTGTAATTTAACAGACGTACCCGCGAAGCCGCCTCGTCGATCAGGTCAATGGCCTTATCCGGCAGGAAGCGGTCGTTGATGTAGCGGCTGGAGAGCTTCACCGCGGCTTCCAGGGCCTGATCCGTGATCTCCACCTTATGGTGCTCCTCGTAGCGGCTGCGGAGTCCCTTTAAAATGGCGATGGACTCCTCCTCCGTGGGCTCGTCCACCATCACCGGCTGGAACCGGCGCTCCAGGGCCGAATCCTTCTCGATGTATTTCCGGTACTCATTGATGGTGGTAGCGCCGATGAGCTGAATCTCCCCTCTCGCCAGGGAGGGCTTCAAAATATTGGAGGCGTCCAGAGCGCCCTCAGCTCCTCCCGCGCCGATGATGGTGTGAATCTCATCAATGAACAGCAGCACGTCCCCGGAATTTGTCACCTCGGACACCACATTCTTGATTCTCTCCTCAAACTCGCCCCGGTACTTGGAACCAGCCACCATGCCGGACAGATCCAAAACCATAACCCGCTTTCCCGCAATGGTCTCCGGTACATCCCCGGAAGCGATCATCTGGGCCAGGCCCTCCACAACGGCGGTCTTTCCCACGCCGGGTTCACCGATCAGGCAGGGGTTGTTCTTTGTCCTGCGGCTTAAGATCTGAATCAAGCGCTGAATTTCCTTTTCCCGTCCAATCACCGGATCCAGACGTCCGTCCCTTGCCAGCTGGGTCAGGTTCCGGCTGTAATTGTCCAGCGTCGGAGTGGCATTTCCCTTCTTTCCGGCCCGGGAACCCTGCACATCTTCCTTGGACGCAGGGGCATCCTCTCCCATGGCAGACAAAAGATCCAGATACAGCTTCTGAATGCTGATGCCGAGGGTATTTAACAGGCGCAGGGCCACGCAGTCACCCTCCCGCAGAATCGCGATGAGCAGGTGCTCCGTGCCGATCTGGGCCGCCTTAAAGCGCACGGCCTCCCGGTAGCTGTTCTCAATAACCCGGCGGGCCCTGGGCGTGTAAAATGTCCGATCCGCCGTCTGTATGGCGGGATTAGGGGCGATGAGCTGGCGAACCAGCTCCATAACCCGCTCTTCCTCCAATCCGTTTTCCTCCAAAACCTTGGCCGCAACGCCCGTACCCTCTTTCAGCAGTCCGATGAGCAGATGTTCCGTTCCCACATATCCATGGTTTAGGGACTCCGCCACCCCCACTGCGAGACTCAGCGCCTCCTTGGCCTGCGGTGTATATCGATCCATATTGTATGTCCTCCTTGCAAGTTTCCTAATCTTGTTCCGTGCCCGCCGGACTCCCCGGCAGACCTCCATCCCGCGCCTGCCATATTCCGGCAGACCCGCATCCCGCGCTTACCGTATCTCCGGCAGATTCTCCCGGATAAAGGCTGCCCGGATCGTGTCCATCTCCTCCTTATCCAGGGGTCTTCTGGCCCAGAGATTTAAGTTCGCGGACTTAATGCCCAGCATCAGCTTATACAGACTGCACGGCCTGTCAAAGCGAACCAGTCCGTCCTCCTCGCCGGCCATAAGCTGGGACAGGAAAATCCTGGCATCCTTCTCTGTTATCTTTCTGGCATATTTTAAAATCCCGTAGGATTTATAAATTTCGTCCTCTCGCTCCAGCCGCTGGGTATTTAAGGTTGCGTTCCGCACCCGCATCTCCTGGTTATTGAGCTGGGAAGCCGCTTTCATCACAAGCTCCACGATCTCCTTCTCCGACTGTCCCAGAGTTCTCTGATTGGACAGCTCGTAAAGGCTGCCGTAATTTTCACTGCCGTCCCCGTAAAGCCCGCGGATGGCGGCGCCGAACCGGCTCATATCCCCCACAATGCTCTGAAACTTCCGTATCTGGGACAAGGTAGGAAGGTGCAGGACCACACAAGCCCTAAGCCCCGTGCCCACATTGGTGGGGAAGGAAGTCAGATAACCATATTTATCATCAAAAGCGTAGGAAAAACGCTCATTTATATAGTCATCCATCACATCCGCCCTCTGCCAGAGTTCCTCCAGTTTAAAACCCGGGGCAAGAAGCTGCATCCGGATATGATCGTCTCCTCCCAGCACCAGGCTGGCGCTTTCATCCTCCGACAGGTAGAGACCGCTGGGCTCCTGGCGCTCCACAGCCGCCTTATTTAAAATACGCCGTTCCCGCAGGGCCTGCTTTTCCAGTCCCTGCATGGAATCCAGGCGTTCAAAATGATATTCCCGTCCATCCAGGCTTCCAATATCTGCCAGCCCGTCCTTTAAACTGGTAACGAGCTCCTCACACTGGCTCCTGGTAAGCCGGGAAGGGAACGCATACTCATCCCAGTTTCTGGCGAGCCGGATGCGGCTGTAAATAATATTGGACTGGCTGCAGTCGATGGTATCAAACCATTTACTCATGGCTCTTCGCCCCCTCTCCCGCATCCGCGGCTTTCAGCGCTTTAATCTCATCCCGGTAATGGGCAGCCTGCTCATATTCCTCCTGCCGCAGCGCCTCCTTGAGCTTTCGGTCCAGCTCCCGTACTTTCTTTGCCAGAGCGGCATCTCCGCCTGCGCCCTCCAATGCCTCGGGCGCAAAAGACAGAGCCTCTGTCTGCGGCTCATCCCCGGCGTTCCCCCCTCCGGTGCTCTTCACGGTCTCCGGATGTTCCTTCTCAAACTTGCTGCGGAATTTAGGCCGCTTGCCCTTGTGGCTCTCGCTTCCCTGGAGCTGCTTGATCTTATCGTTGATAAACAGATCAAACACCCCGTAGCAGTCCGGACAGCCGAAACGGCTGTTTTCCACAAAATCGTCAAAGCTGGTTCCGCAGGTGGGGCAGACCACCCGCCCCCGCACATCCGTCTCCTCCTCGTCATCCGCCAGGCCTAAAAGGCCTGACAGCAGCCGCCCCAGCGGGAATTCCCCGTCAAGAAGGGCCGTATACTGTCCGAAATCCATCTCCTTGGCGCAGTGGGAACAGAGGTTGTGCTCTGTCTTTACTCCATTAATAATTTCCGTATATTTGATATTCGCTTCCCGGATTTTACATCTTTCACATAACATGGCAAATCCTCCCGTGGGATTATTCTTCCCCTTGCTCTCCGTCTGTGTCCTCCATACACGCTCTGGTGTACCGGTCATAAATCTCATCCACGAGCTGATGGACTTCCTCTCTGGTAATGTTTTTGCAGATGCCGCAGGCCAGGACCACATCCAGGTTCTGCCGCATGGTGTTTATCGCCTGAATTTTATCAACGTCCAGGCTCACCACTGCTCCCCTGCGCCGGTCCAGCTTCACGTAGCCCTCCTGGCGAAGCACAGAGTATGCCTTATTTACCGTATGCATGTTGATGCCAATGTGGTCCGCCATCTGGCGCACAGAGGGAAGGGTATCCCCTTCATGAATCATCTCCGTGGCGATCCCCATGATGATCTGGTTGCGAAGCTGAATATAGATTGCCTCATCGCTGTTAAAATCAATCTTCAATACCATAGAATCCACCATCTTTCGTTTTTTCAGGCAGAAGTTATAACTGTTCTACAAACAATATAACAATCTCCATCTTTACTATAGCAAGTTCCGGCCGCTTCGTCAAGTCCTATCTTGACAGTAGGAAAAAGTCCTGCTATGGTTAGAGCGTGTTTGAAAATACGGAGGTAAAATTCGATATGGAAAATGACTATCTGATAAAAGAAAAGCCCTTGAAAGCCCTTCTGCTCTTTTCCCTTCCTATTATACTGGGAAATCTGTTCCAGCAGACCTATACAATGGCGGATTCGGCTATCGTGGGGCGTTTTGTGGGAGAACAGGCTTTGGCCGCAGTTGGGGCTTCCTATTCTCTGACCAATATATTTATCTGTGTGGCTTTCGGCGGCGGCATCGGCGCATCGGTCATCGTCAGCCGGTATTTCGGCGCCGGTCAGTACCGCGCCATGAAGCGGGCTGTATATACAGCCTTCCTGTCTTTTCTGGGGATCAGTATATTGCTGGGCGCCGCCGGTCTGATCGCCAGCCAGGAGATCATGGTTCTGTTAAATACTCCGGCGGATGTGCTGGATATGGCCGTGGAGTATCTGAATATTTATTTTCTGGGGCTTCCCTTCCTGTTCATGTACAATGTCCTCTCCTCCATGTTCAACGCTCTGGGAAAGTCCCGGATTCCCTTGTACTTTTTAATTTTCTCTTCCTTGTTTAATATCGTTCTGGACGTGATATCCGTGACCTGGCTGCACATGGGCGTGGCCGGCGTAGCCTGGGCGACGCTTATCGCCCAGGGCATTTCCGCCGTTCTCTCTTTTGCTGTCTTCATGCGGCTTTTAAGGAAGCTGAATCGGGAATCCTCCGGCCTCTTTGACCGAACAGAATTCGTCTCTATGACCAAAATTGCCCTGCCCTCCATCCTCCAGCAGTCCACCGTGTCCATCGGCATGATGCTTGTTCAGTCCGTGGTCAATTCTTTCGGTTCCCAGGCACTGGCAGGTTTTTCCGCCGGCATGCGCATCGAGTCTATCTGCGTAGTGCCTATGAGCGGCATCGGCAGCGCCATCTCCTCCTATACGGCCCAGAATATGGGTGCCGGCAGCGAAGAGCGGGTGATAAAAGGCTATCGCGCCGCCAACCAGATGGTGATCTTCTTTGCCGTGATTCTCTGCGCCGCCCTCCAGCTCTTCCACCGCCCTCTGATCACTGTATTTCTGGGAGATGAGGGCACCGCAGCCGCCCTTTCGACCGGAGAAAATTACCTGAAATTCATCGGCTGGTTCTTCTGCCTCATCGGCTTCAAAATGGCGGCGGACGGCCTGCTGCGGGGCGCAGGGGATATGACTATGTTCACTGTTGCCAATCTGCTGAATCTCTTCATCCGGGTAACGGTTGCCATGACCATGGCCCCAATCTACGGCATCGATATGGTCTGGTACGCGGTGCCCATCGGCTGGTTTGCAAACTGGCTCATCTCCTACTGCGAGTACCGAACAGGGAAATGGAAGAGGGTGCGGGCCCGGGCATAAGGCCGGCTTACAGGTGCATCAGCACGCAGGCCAGCTTAAAATAAACAATGAGGCTTACCCCATCCACAATGGTAGTGATGAGGGGCGCCGCCATAATGGCGGGATCCATATGCAGGGCCTCCGCGGCCAGCGGCAGCAGACTTCCGATGGTTTTCGCCATCACCACCGCGGCCATAAGGCTCAGCATTACGGTAAAAGCCAGCATCTGGCTGCCCGGATACTGAACCGCCAGCCGGATAAAGTTTACCATACCCAGGACGAGTCCGGCTGCAAGCCCTACCCGCATTTCCTTCCACAGCACGCGGAATGCGTCCCCCGGCAGGATCTCCCCCAGAGCCATTCCCCGTATAACCATTGTGCTGCTCTGGCTTCCCGCATTTCCTCCGGTGTCCGTGAGCATGGGAACAAAGGAAACCAAAAGGGGCACTGCGGCAAACGCGTTTTCATAACTTGAGAGAATTCCTCCTGTCACCATTCCCGAAATCATCAGAACCAAAAGCCAGGGCAGGCGCTGGCCTGTCAGAGACAGTACGCCCGTTTTCAGATAGGGTCTTTCCTCCGGAACTCTGATCTCTTTCTCCAGGCTCATTTCATTCTTCCCGGCTGCCTGTGCCGGATTCTCTCTCCACTGCATTTCTCTCATCATCTTTTTCATCTTGTTCCTCTCATGAATGGCGCATCATGAAAGCAAAACAGCCACGTCCCCTCTTCGGGTCCATGGCCATTATCACAAGCAGCCGCCTAACGGGCGGCATTCACATCGGCAGGTCCGTACGGGCAGACTCCGCCCTCCGTAAAAGGCAGCAGAAACGACCGGCTGCAAGGTATAGCCGGGCAGACTCCGCCGCCATGCGCTCGTGATAATTGTCCGCTTTCCTCTTACGACTTCGACCTTCCACGATCGTTTCACTTCCTTTCTTTTTATTTTGGTTTCTATAGGATACCAGACCCGGGCAAAAAAATCAACCCCTATTTTCCGGCGCTTTCGCCGTGCGGTTCCCGCTTCGCGAAATACCGCGGCATCCGCCGCAGCGTGCGTTTAAAAATTGCTTTCCTCCCACTGCCTCAGCGCATCTTCCGCAGGGAGCGAGTTAAGAATCCTTCCCTCTTTGATCACCGCTTTGGGGCAGCTGGACGCCAGGTCTCCTGCCGTCTTTCCAAACCCGCTTCCTCCGGATGTGGCAAAGAGAATAATGGTTTTTCCGGAGAAATCATAACTTTCCAGAAACGTATGAATAATGGAGGGTGCTGTGTACCACCAGATGGGAAACCCCAGAAAAATCCGGTCGTACTGTTCCACCGCCGCGTCTCTGTCCGCCAAAGCGGGCCGGCAGGCGGGATCCTTCATTTCCAAAGAGCTGCGCGATTTTTTATCCATCCAGTTTAGATCCGCCTGGGTGTAGGCCACGGCGGGCCTAATCTCATATAAATCCGATCCGATCGATCGGGCGAGCCGCTCGGCCGCCCGCTTTGTGGTACCGCTTGCTGAAAAATATGCTGTTAAAGTCCTGCTCATCTGATTTCCTCCTCCTGTTTTTCTGTTCTTTTTTGCGGCAGTTCAGGACGGCGCCGTCCTGAACCGTTGCTTTTTATTATAGTTTTGCATTCTCCAAATGTCCAATGCTTATCTCTCATGCTGGCCCATACATTCCATCTATGCGGCGGCATCGTTCGATTTTCCATTGATTTTCCATCCCGCCTATGCTATTTTTCTATTAAGAAGGAGTGTTTTTATGGAAATCCGTGTACTAAAGTATTTTTTAATGGCAGCACGCGAAGAAAACATCACCCGTGCGGCCAGTCTGCTGCATCTGACCCAGCCCACCCTCTCCCGTCAGCTCATCCAGCTTGAGGAAGAGCTTGGCGTCACCTTGTTTCTGCGCAGCAAGCACCGCATTATTCTCACGGAAGACGGCATGCTTCTGCGCCGCAGAGCGGAGGAAATTGTCTCCCTGGCGGAAAAGACAAAAGAGGATTTTCTGCGCAAGCAGGAACAGATAGCCGGTACCATAGCAATCGGCAGCGGAGAGCTGCAGAGTTCCGCTTTTCTTACCCGTCTGATTACCGCTTTTCAGAAAGAACATCCGCTGGTATATTTCACCATCTACAGCGGCCACTCGGAAAATATAAAAGAGCGCCTTGAGCGGGGCCTGCTGGACATCGGGCTTCTCCAGGAACCGGTGGATATCACAAAATACAGCTTCGTCCGCACTCCTATCCGGGAACAGTGGGGCGCTCTCATGCGGTCGGATTCGGAGCTGGCGGAAAAGGAAAGCGTTTCCCCCGGCGATTTGGCCAGCATGCCTCTGGTTCTCCCTGAACGGGAAAATCTGCAGAACGAGCTGCGCAACTGGTTTGGCCCTTATGGGGAAAATCTGCGCGTTATCGCCAGCGGAAATCTGCTCTACAATATGGCTTCCCTGGCCCGCGACAGCGGCGGCTGCGTACTCACGCTGCGCCTGAACTGCGCCTATGAGGGGATGCGGTTCATTCCCCTTTCTCCCGGAATAGAGGCGGGCACTGTACTGGTATGGAAGAAGACCCAGATCTTTTCCCCTGCGACCGCCGCATTCATTGATTTTTCCAAAGAATACATTTCGGGAATAGCACAAGATTTACTATAAGCATTAGACAGTCCCCTGCAGCAGCGCTACAATATAGGAGAGGTGAGCGTATGACAATCAAGGAAGCCAGCGAGCGCTACAACATTCCCATGGAAATCCTGTGGGAATACGAGGGCTGGGGACTCTGCGGCGCGGTCAAAAAGGTAATGGGCGCCTGGCAGTATGATGACACGGATTTGGAGCGTTTAAGCCTGATCATGACCCTGCACGATATAGGTTTTGGCATTGCTGAAATTGAGACCTACATGCGGCTTCTTTTGGAGCAGGAAGGGACAGAACCCCAGCGGATGCGGATGCTCAATCAGAAAAGAGAATGCACGCTGGATGAGATTCATTTTCGCGAAAAGCAGCTCGAGCGCCTGGACTATCTGCGCTATCACATCCGAAGGCAGCAGGAAGAAAAACAGCATGCAAAAAGGAGGTATTCCACATGAAAACGCAGGATAAACGGATTTTTGATGAAGCCAATGTATTTGGCCAAGGACAGGCCAACACGGCATTTGCACAGTATTTTATCGGCAATTCCTATTTAAATCCGCTGACAAAGCCCGGCGAGAGCGCGGTGGGCCTTGCCAACGTGACCTTTGAACCGGGATGCCGCAACAACTGGCATATCCACCACGCAGTATCCGGCGGCGGCCAGATTCTCATCTGCACGGCCGGCGAGGGCTGGTACCAGGAGGAGGGCAAGGAAGCCGTGAGCCTCACACCGGGCACTGTGATCGTCATCCCCCCGGAGGTAAAGCACTGGCACGGCGCAAAGGCTGACAGCTGGTTCAGTCACATTGCCGTGGAAGTTCCCGGCGAAAAAACCAGCAACGAGTGGCTGGAGCCCGTGGACGATGACGCGTATTCCAGGCTGTAGTGTGCCTGAATATACCTTCCCGGCAGGTGCGCCCCGCGCAGCAGGCGTCCCTGTCGGGAATTTTTTTCAGTTTATTGACATGGATTGTGATTCGCGCTATCATATAACAGTGATATATAACAATGTTATTTTAATTGACGGAGAGCCGCTGACCGCATGCATGAAGAAGAGCAGAACACATTAAACTTACTCTTGTCCGCAGCCATGGAGGAATTTCTCAAAAAGGGGTTCCGGGGCGCTTCCCTGCGCGGGATCGTCAAAGCCGCAGGCGTCACTACCGGAGCGTTCTACGGATATTTTGACAGCAAGGAGGCGCTGTTTGAGGCGCTGGCCGGGGATGCCTACGATTATTTTATCCGGCGTTTTTGTGACGCGCAGCAGGCATTTGCCGATCTGCCTCCAGAAAAACAGCCGGCGAATCTGGATTCGATTTCCGGTGAAGGGCTCCATGATATGCTCCTGTACGCCTACGCGCATTTAGACGCATGCAAGCTCCTGCTCTGCCACGCGGAGGGGACACGCTTTTCCCGAATGATTGATGAGATGGTTGAAATTGAGACCCAGGCAACCCACGCGTATCTGGATGTTCTAAAGCGGCTGGGCCGGCCCTCTCCGCCCATTGATGAGCGGCTGGAGCATATATTAATTACGGGGATGTTCAATACATTTTTTGAGCTCATTATCCATGAGATGCCGCTCTCGGAGGCCGAACATTATCTGCGGGAGATGCGGGCGTTCTACACTGCCGGATGGCTGAGAATTATGGGGCAGTCCGATCCTTCACGGTAATCTGCGGGGGATCTGCTCCATCATTTTTAGATATAAGTTAGTTTTTGCTAACTATTTTAACTTAAAGGAGGTATTTTCCAATGAAACAGCAGTCTGATCTGCCGAGACTCATGGGCTATGCCGGGACGCACCGGTACCTGACCTATCTCTCCTGGGTTCTGTCCGTGGTGAGCGCGCTGCTGGCCCTTGTGCCTTTCTGGTACATATGGCGCATCATTCACGATGTGCTGGAGGCCGCGCCGGATTACGCCCGGGCCGCGAATGTCACGGGCTATGGCTGGTCCGCCGTAGGATTTGCCATGCTGTCGGTCATCGTCTATATAGCGGCCCTGCTGTGCTCCCATTTGAGCGCCTTCCGGGTAGCCGCCAACATCCGCAAAGAGCTGATGCGGCATATCGCGGCCCTTCCCACAGGCGTGACCGAGCGCTACGGAAGCGGAAAACTGCGGAGAATCGTAAACACTTCCAGCACCGCGACGGAAACCTATCTCGCCCACCGGCTGCCCGACAAAGCCGGGGCGATCGCCACTCCCATCGGGCTTCTCGTTCTGCTTCTTGTCTTTGACTGGCGTCTGGGTCTTTTAAGCCTCATTCCCGTTGCGCTCGGCTTCTTACTTATGATGAAAATGACCGGAGCCAGCATGCAGCAAAAAATGAATGAGTACCAGAACGCCCTGGCCGGCATGTCCAATGAGGCGGTGGAATATGTGCGGGGCATCCCCGTAGTCAAAACCTTCGGCCAGACTATCTTCTCTTTCAAGCGCTTTAAGACCTCCATCGACAATTATGAAAAATGGGTCATCGCCTACACAAAGGCGCTGCGGCTGCCCATGCTGTTTTACACAACCGCGGTCAACGGCGTGTTTGCCTTTCTGATCGCCGGCGGAATTCTTTTTACGCGGGACGGCGTGACCAATACGCTGCTGTTAAATCTCATTTTCTACATAATCATTACGCCCGTGATCGGGACCACACTCACGAAAATCATGTTTATGAGCGAGGACGCAATGATTGTGCGCGACGCGATCAGCCGGATTGATGAAGTGCTGGGCGAAAAGCCCCTGTCCGAGAGCCGGGCGGCCCATGTGCCCAAGGACAATTCCATCACCTTAGAGCACGTCACCTTCCGCTACGAGACGGGAAAGGAGGCAGCGCTGCGCGATGTGTCCCTCAAAATCGAGCCCGGGCAGACCATCGCCCTGGTAGGCCCTTCGGGCAGCGGCAAGACCACCCTGGCCAATCTCGTCACCCGGTTTTTTGACCCGCAGGAAGGGCGCGTGTGCATCGGGGATACGGATATACGGGAGATTCCCAAGGAAACGCTGATGAACACGGTGTCCTTTGTGTTTCAGAACAGCCGCCTGATCAAAGCGTCCATACGGGACAATGTGCGCATGGGCCGGCCCTCCGCCTCGGATGAAGAAATCCGGAAGGCCTTAAAGGACGCCCAGTGCATGGACATTATCGAAAAGCTGCCCCGCGGCATCGACACGGTCGTGGGCGCGGACGGGGTATACCTGTCCGGCGGCGAACAGCAGCGGATCGCCATCGCCCGGGCTGTTTTAAAAAATGCGCCCATCCTGATTTTGGATGAGGCCACCGCATTCGCTGACCCGGACAACGAGGTCCGCGTGGGGCAGGCTCTGTCCGCGCTGGCCCGGGGGACTTCCGAAACGCCCGCGGCCCCGGCTGGAAGACCCGCAGATTCTGCCGGCAGCTCCGGGCGCAAAACCGTCATTATGATCGCCCACCGGCTGTCGTCCATCACGGACGCGGACTGCATTTACGTGATGCGGGACGGGGAGATCGCGGAGAGCGGCACCCACCGGCAGCTCATTGAAAAAGGCGGCCTATTCTCCCGCATGTGGAACAATTATTCCCAGGCAGCGGAGTGGAAAATTTTAAGCGATACGACGGGATTGGAGGGAAATGTATGATAAAACGATTGCAGAGGCGCTTTGCGCTTTCAAGACAGGGGGCTGTGGACCTGATAAAGGGGTGCGCTGCCTGCGTTCTTCAGGATATCTCTTTTATGTTTCCTGTGGGACTTCTGTATTCCCTTGTCATCGACATGATGAGCGGGGGCGTGGCCGGAAGCCGGATCCTCTTCTACGCGACCGGCGTTTTGGTCTGCCTTGCTCTCATATTTATTGCGACCTGGTTTCAGTACAACGCCACCTATCTGGCGACGTATGTGGAGAGCGGGGTGCGGCGCATCTCCCTGGCGGAGCGCCTGCGCAAGATTCCCCTCTCCTTCTTCGGGAAAAAGGATCTGGCTGATCTGACCAATTCCATCATGGGCGACTGCGCGACCCTGGAGACGGCATTTTCCCACTATGTCCCCGCGCTGGCAGGCTCCCTCATCTCCACAACCCTGATCGCCCTCTGCCTCTTTGCCTATGACTGGCGCATGGCCCTCGCGGCGGTATGGGTGCTGCCCATTGCGTTTGCCATCACGCTCTTTTCCGCCCGCATTCAGGAATATTTCAACCGCAAAGCCGTGGCCGCCAATGTGGCCCTGGAGAGCGGCGTCCAGGAGTGCATCGAGAGTCTCCGGGACTTAAAAGCGAACAATGCGGAGGATGCCTATCTGAAGGGCCTCGATGAAAAGATTGACGCGTCGGAAAAGCGGCACATCATCACCGAGCTGGGAACCGCCCTGTTCGTGGTCTCCTCCACGCTGATCCTGAAATTCGGGATCGCCGCCGTGGCCCTCGTGGGCTCCGCGCTGCTCATCCGCGGGGAAATTGACGTGCCCCTGTTCTTTATGTTTCTGCTGGTGGTCTCCCGGCTGTACTCTCCTCTGGAAGGCGCGCTGCAGAATCTGGCGGCGGTCATCTCCACCCGCACCAACATAAACCGCATGAACGAAATCATGGACCATCCCATCCAGACCGGCAGCACCCGGCTGACCAATGCGGGCTGCGATATCGTATTCGACCATGTGGGCTTTGCCTACAACACCGGGGAAACTGTCTTAAAGGACGTGTCCTTTACCGCAAAGCAGGGGGAGGTCACCGCCCTGGTCGGCCCCTCCGGCGGCGGCAAAACCACGGTGTCCCGTCTCGCCGCCCGATTCTGGGACATCAATAAAGGGACAATCACGGTGGGCGGCATGGACATATCGAACGTCGAGCCGGAAACCTTATTGTCCCTGTACTCCATCGTATTTCAGGATGTGACGCTGTTCAACAACACCATCATGGAAAATATCCGCATTGGCCGCAAGGACGCCTCGGACGAGGAGGTGCTCGCGGCGGCAAGGCTGGCAAACTGCGAGGAATTTGCCGCCCGTCTTCCCCAGGGCTATGACAGCATGATCGGCGAAAACGGCTGCGAGCTATCTGGCGGGGAAAGACAGCGCATCTCCATTGCCCGGGCCTTTTTAAAAAATGCCCCCATCATTTTGCTGGATGAGGCAACCGCAAGCCTGGATGTGGAAAATGAAACGCTGATCCAGTCCGCCCTGTCGCGGCTCATAAAGGATAAGACCGTACTGGTCATCGCCCACCGGATGCGCACCGTGAGCAGCGCGGATAAGGTGATCGTGCTCGCGGACGGCACAGTCGCCGAGCAGGGCCCGCCGGATGAGCTGCTGCGCACGGGAACCATTTACCCACATATGGTGGAGCTGCAGAGGATCAGTCAGAGTTGGGGGATTTGACATCCCCCTCCTCTTTTTACAGGCTCCGCCGGAAAATCTCCGCGATCTCCTCTTTCTCCAGCACCCGGTAGCCGCCCTTCATAACCAGAGTGCTCTCCACCAATCCCGGAATCATCTCCTCGGTGACGCCCAGCTCCTTCAGATGCATCACAACACCGATGCTCTGCATATACGCTTCCATGGCGTCCAGGCCCTCGGCCGCAATCTGCTCGTCCGTCTTTCCCACAGGATTCACATTCCACACATTCACGGCGTATCTCTTAAATTTCTCCAGGCCGTCCTTCATGATGTAGCGGTAATATGCCATGGAAACAGCCGAGAGGGTCATTCCGTGGGTTGCATTGGTGTGGGCGCCCACGGCCTGTCCCAGCATGTGCACCATCCAGTCCGTTGCCTTGCCCTGGGCGATCAGCGTGTTTAAGGCCCATGTGGCGGTCCACATGATATTGCTCCTGGCCTCATAATCCCGCGGGTTCTTCACCGCGATCCTCGTGCTGTGAATCAGGGAGCGCAGAAGCCCCTCGGAAATGTAGTCGGAGGTGTTGTCGTCCTCCCCGGAAAAATACTGCTCCAGAATATGGCTCATTATGTCAAAGAACCCGGCCGTCATCTGGTACTGGGGAATGGTGTAGGTAAATGCAGGGTTCAGAATCGCAAATTTGGGAAATACATTTTCCCCGAATACATGACCGATCTTCAGCTTGGTGTCCGGGTTGGTGATCACCGCGCCGCCGTTCATCTCGGAGCCGGTTCCCACCATGGTCAGCACCGCGCCCACCGGGATAATCCGGTTGTCCACATCCTCAAAGCGCAGATAATACTTCTCCCAGGGATCCTCGTCACAGTAAGCGGAGACAGATACCGCTTTTGCGTAGTCAATGGTGGAGCCGCCTCCCACCGCCAGGATCAGATCCACCTGGTTCTCCTTTGCAATCCGGCAGCCCTCATACAGCTTCTGCACCGTGGGATTCGGCATAACGCCCGGATCCTCAAAAATGGTTTTTCCATTCTCCTTTAAAATCTGCACCACCTGGTCGTAGATTCCATTCTTCTTGATGGAACCGCCTCCGTAGGTGAGCATCACATTTTTCCCGTACTTGGGAAGTTCCTCATCCAGAAACCGGAGAGAGTCCTCTCCGAAATACAGTTTTGTGGGATTTGAATAACTGAAATTGCCTAACATAAATAAACTACCTCCTGCTATCTATCTTCGTCTCTGCTGATTCGCAGCTCTCCATTCAGGCTGCTGATCCACTGGCTTCCCTCCTCGATCCGTCCCAGCTGGTACAGATCGGAATTGGCGTGAAAGCTTCCGTAAAACATAACCACATCGCCCCAGAGCTCATAATAGGCCAGGACTCCGGCGCCGCCCGAGGCTCTGTCCGCACCGGTGACATTCAGACGTTCATTTGGGTAAAACATCTTCTCATTATTGCTGAAATTTTCCACGGAAACCTGCAGGGGAAGCTGGGCGTATAAATCTTTTGCCGCCTGGCTGTCATTCAGCCGGAATACCAGCTCTCTGCCGTTGTTTTCGATCACAATCCTCATTTCCTCTTCCGCCTCTCTCATCATCACCTGTCCGTTTTCCATCCAGGCGCCGTCTGCATTTACCGTATAGCCGTCCGGCGTGACGGTATCCGCCGCCATCCAGCCATCTTCATCAAAATAATAGCACTGGGAAATGCCATCCCCATCTCCGTCAATCCACTGCCAGCCGCTTCTGGCAAAGGTTCCGTCTTCCTTGTCATACCACCAGCGGCCGGCATTTTCCTCCGCCCTGGTCCGCCCCGGACACCGCCTCTCCCAGCTCATAGAGCGAAGAATTTGCGCTGTAATCCCCATAGAACATGACCACGTCGCCCCAGGGCGCGTAGTAAGCCAGCGTTCCGGCTCCGCCCTCCGCCGCCGGCGTATCGCTTGTGTCAAGCTCCTGGGGAGGGTAGAAAATCTTTTCATTGGTGCTGTAGTCCTCCACCTCCAGGGTGAGGGGAAGCTGCGCCGCAAGGGAGGCTGCGGCGGGGCTGTCGTTCAGCTCGTAAATCACTTCTATGTCCCCGCAGCGGACCGCAAGCCGGTCTGCTGCCGCTGCCTCGGCCTGAGCAGCGGGCTGCTCGGAAACGGCACTGCCCGCGCCGGCCTCCTCCGCGGTATTCTCGGCCCCTCCGGCACTGTCCGCCCCGGCGATTCCCAGCCCGGCCGCCCAGACTTTGACGGCCTCCTCGGAAGACGGGGCATCCTCCTCGTAGCAGTCGAATATGCTGTCTGAAATCACCGCATCAGGCACTGCCTCCGTGATGATCTCCACGCTGTTTGCCAGCCCTCCGGTACCGTGGGAGCAGAAGAGATAGATCTGCTTGCCGGAGAAATCATTCTGCTCCAAGAATGTGAGCAGGGCCATGGGAACGCCGTACCACCAGTTGGGATAGCCCAGGAAAATTGTGTCATACGCTTCCATATCTGCCACATTTTCCACAAGCTCCGGCCTGGCGCCATTTCCCCGCTCCTCGTTGGCCCTCTCCAGGCATGCATCCCAGTCGCTGGGATAGGGATCCGTCACCCGGATGGAAAACAAATCGCCGCCCGTCTCCTCCTGAACCCAGCCCGCAAGCTGTTCCACATTTCCCGGTGAAAGAACGCTGGGGGAACTCATGGCGTCCACGTTCTCGTCCAGTATGGCATTGTCCGCCCAGGAGAAATACGCCACCAGAATATTGCCGGACTGGGCCGAATCTGTCCCGGACTCGGGCGCCTCCGTGCCGGCTTCCGCCGCGGCAGCTTCATCAGCTTCTGCCGGGGGTTCCGCGGCCGCGGTTTCCGGCGTCTCTTCTGCAGATTCCGCAGCGGCTCCCGATGACTCTGCCCCCGATTCCGCGGCAGTTTCCGCAGCGCGCGAAGACGTCTCCGCCTGGCCTCCCGAGCCCGCACAGGCCGTCAAGGAAGAAAACATTGTCAGCACTAACATAAGCGAAAGTATTTTTTTCATTCCTGCCTCCTTTTGCACCGCGGGAAATGGGAAGCTCCCGGCGGTTTTGTTTTATGGTTTTATTATAAGAGGCGCTTTTTTGAATGTCTAATACTTATATTTTATGTCTTTGCATTCATTTTCTCTATGGCTATATTTTCTCTCCCCCTCCCCGGCATTTTGGCGGTATTGATATTCTTGTCAATAACGCAGGCTACTGTTACTGCGCTTCTGTAGAGGAATCGGAGGGTGAAGAGGTTATGAAAATGTTCCAGATCAACCTGTTCGGCCTGATTTCTATGACAAAAGCCGTGCTTCCCCTGATGCGGAAAAAACGCAGCGGTATGATCATCAATATTGCCTCCGCAGCAGCGATGAAAGCCAGTCCCGCATCTGCCTTTTACGCTTCGTCAAAGGCAGCCGTAGAACTGCTCTCCGATGGTCTCCGGAAGGAGGTTGAACCTCTCGGAATCCGTGTGATGGTTGTGGAGCCCGGCGGTTTCCGCACAAATTTCTTCGGCTCATCGCTAAAAGGAGCGCAGATGCGAATTGAGGATTATAAGGATACGGCATGGAAGCAGTATCCGGAGAATGCGGCAAGCTTAAGCAGTCCCTGAGTCCACGGATTTTGATGAATAGCTGCAGGGCTTGCAGATGAGAGCGTTTTCTCAGTAATGTCCTCATGCGCAGGCGCAGATGCTTTCCTCCGCCTGGTCCTGTACCTGTACGGTTCCCGTTCCCTCCGGGATATCCCGGATGATTTCTCCGACGGACGGCACCGTTATGCGGCTGCCCGCAAGAGGGTTTTTAATGCTCACAACCGGCGTGGTGACAACTGCATCCACCTCGCTGCGCTCAAAAGCCAGGTCGCAGTCAACCATCTCGCAGTTGATGAGCTTTAAGCCCTTGCAGTAGCACAGAGGCTGGGTGCCGATAATTTTGCAGTTTTCGAATGTAACATTCTCGCAGTACCAGGCCAGATACTCGCCCTTGACCACACTGTCCCGGACCGTGACATTTTTTGCGTGCCAGAAGGCATCCTTAGTGTCAAAGGTGCAGTTTTCAAAGACTGAGTCCTCGATATACTGGAAAGAATATTTTCCCTTCATCCGCACGTTATCAAAATGCAGGCCAGCCGAGCGCATCATGAAATACTCGCTCTCCGCGCTGCAGTCCTTCATCGCAAGATTGCGGACGGACCAGCCAAATTCCGGGGAGACAATATCACAGCCCGTCATCTTCACATCCGCACATTCCCGCAGGGCCTTGATGCCGTGAAGCCGGGAATTTTCGATGGTGATGTGTTCGGAATACCACAGGGTGGCCCGGCAGAGTTCGGTCATCTCCGAATCCCGGATGACAAGGCCGTGATCATGCCAGAACGGATAGCGCAGGTTAAAAAAGCAGCGGGATACCTCCACATTCCTGCACTCCTTAAAAGCGCTCTCCCCGTCCGCAGGGCCGTCAAAAGAGCAGTCCTTTGCCGCAATATCCCTGCTGCCGTACAGGGCACGTTCCTCATCAAACGTTTGATTCTGAATCGTTCTCATAATTCTAACCTCCTCTTTGTTCTTAGTATACCGCTTCACCGCAAAATGGCAAATACTTATATATTATGAATCATCATAGTTAAAATGAATAGCTTTCGGAACCGTCCGGTGTTACAATGGTGTTGCAATATAGATTATCAGGAGATGTGAGCGATATGAAATCAAAAGATGAATTGCCGGCCTGCCCGGCCACATCTCTTCCTCTCCTTTTACCAAACAGCAAAAAGAAACCAGCTTCAGGAAATGCGCCTGATCTGGTTTCTTTTTACTGCCTTATTCTAAAATTTTCGGTTTATACAATTCCCATATAGTACAGTCCAACCGCAATGAACCCGCCCAGGAACGGAAGAAGGCATGCAATGATAAAAATATGCTTATATCCCTGTGCATAGGTGAGCTTCGTCATCTCCATCTGGTTGCTTACGCTGCCGTTATGCGGCATAGAGTCAAAGCCCATGCTGGCGATGGAGGAAACTCTGTGAATTACTTCCGGCGGAATTCCAAGGCTTAAAAAGTGATCTCCCAGGGTTTCCAGAGCAATACTGATGCCTCCGGACGCGGAGCCGGTGATTGCGGAAACTGCATTGATTGCGATTACCAGCTGGATTAACGGCGAGCCGGGAAGGGACTGCAGCCCATTCAGAACCAGATCGTAGGCGGGGCTTGCCGCTACCACTCCGCCAAATCCCACGATGGAAGCGATATTGGCGGCAATCCGTGCGCCGTTGGTGGCGCTGGTATTTAAGGATTTCTGAAGGTGCGCGAATTCCTTAAAATACAGGATGACAACCAGCAGTGTTCCAAAAGCAAGGGTTACAACCGCATTCAAATTGAAGATATTGAAAATCAAAAGCACGACAATTGGAGCGAACAGAGCCTTTGCCAGGGAGCCTGTCTTCTTTGTGCCCATGGTCTGGTCTTCTTCCTGAATCGTCTCATAGATAACCGCTCCTGTCTCCATAAAGCCCTCGCCGGCCTTCACACAGCGGGTAAGGGAAACATAAATGTAGGTAACGGCTGCCGCAATACAAATCACCGCAGTGATGGAGCCCATCTTTGCGCCCGCCATGGATGTGGTTCCCAGATAATCCATGGGGATCACATTTACCAGCGCGGTGGTTCCGGGGAACATGCTCTCTGTTGCCAGGCTTCCCAGAGACTGAATCGCCAGATACAGATGCCACGGAATATTGTACCGGTTGAAAATTCTCTTGCAGAAGGGAAGCATTGTAAAGATGATAACGGAGGAGTTGATGCCGCCGTAATTCATCAGCATGAAAATCATGGATAATACCACTAACGCCAGGAACTGTTTGTTTTTCACATTTGCCTTGTCAATCAGTCCTGTCAGATGTACCGCAATATCCTGGGCCGCGCCGCATTCTCCCATCATAGTTCCGAATACACAGCCCGCCATGAACATCAGCATGTTATTTTTCATATAGTTTCCAAGCGATGTGGCATAGGTCGTAATGATTCCGTCAATTAAAGGCTGTCCGGAAAGAATCAGCACGACCAGGGAAGCTGCCGGCGCCGCAAGAAGTACCTTGGTTCCCTTTGTCACCAAAAACATCAGAACAAACAGGCCAAGAAATATACCAATTAAACTTATCACACCCGCATTCATTTCCATTATTCCCCCTCTTTAAATAAATTCCGCTTCTATCTGCTTTAATGCCTGCTCCAGAACGCTTCTGGGAACCGCCACGTTCAGACGCACAAAACCTCTTCCCTCCGGTCCAAAATGAAGTCCGTCATGAAGTCCCACCTTAGCCTTGTTGACAAAGCGATCCATCAGTGTTTCCTGATCCAGTCCCAGCCCGCGGCAGTCAATCCAGAACAAATACGTTCCCTCCGGGTGAATCAACTCCATACCATTGATGCGGTCCATGGTCTCCTCAACCAGCTTTAAATTTCCCTCCAAATATTCCACCATCTGATCCGCGTAGTAATCGCAGGAATGATAGGCGGCACAGAAGGCAACGGTGCCGAAGATATTTTCCCCTGTTCCCTTGTTGCTGACTAAAACCTGGTGCACCATCTCATGCTTCACCGGCTCCGCCGCAAACATAACAGCTGTCCGGAATCCGGGAACGTTAAATGTCTTGCTGGGGCTGATGAAGGTAATGCTGTTCTCCTCGAACCGCTTGTCCAGCGAGGCAAAGGGGATATGCTTATGCGGTTTAAACACAATATCACAGTGTATTTCATCGCTGAGCACCATCACGTGATTCTCCAGGCAGATCTCTCCCATTCTTCTTAATTCCTCCTCTGTAAACACCCGGGAGGTAGGGTTATGGGGATTGCAGAGAATAAACAGCTTCGTTCTGGGATCCCTGCACTTCTTCTCAAAATCGTCAAAGTCAATCTCATATTTTCCGTCCTTGAGAAGCAGCCGGCTGTCGTTTAGTCTCCTTCCGTTGTTGACAATGCCGTCCACAAAAGGACCGTAGGCCGGGGTGTGCAGCAGAATCTTATCTCCGGGATGGGTCAGCGCACGGATCGCACAGATAACTCCTCCGATGACTCCGGGCACAAACTCTGCGGACGAAACCTCGGGCTGATACCCGAAACGCCTCGCCATCCAGGAGACCGCCTCCTGCTTAAACTCCCGGCTTACCGGCGTATAGCCGTATACACCGTGGACCGCCCGGTTTTTAATCGCTTCCACCACCGGTTTTGGACTTTTAAAGTCCGTATCGGCAATCCACATGGGAATCACATCTGAATCAAAATACTCGGGACTGTACTTTTTGGAATCGGTTCCCCTCCGCTCCACTACCTCATCAAAATCGTGAATTAGCGTCAATTTCTTCTACCTCCTCTATTGCTTCTTTAATGAGTGCCGGTGCTTTTCTGCACTTTTCGCTGCTAACGGCGCAGGGCGAAAAACGCAGTCCATTTGCCATGGGCACCACATATATCTGACGTTTCTGAAGAATCTGGGCGGTCCTCGCCGGATTCCTGCACAAAATGGTTAAGAAGTATCCGTGGTCATAGGGGCGGCATACAATGCCTGCCTCCCTGGCTGCCTGTAAAAACAGCGCTCCCCTCTCGTCTATGATTTGTTTAAAATGCTCCCGTTCCCGGTCTGTCTGCTGCTTCAGTGCTGGATCACTGCATATTTCCACCAGGACCTTCTGCGCCAGGCGGACCACATTGGACCAGGTGGCCCGGGAAGATACGCTCATCACCTGCTTAAACCGCTCCGCCGCGGCCTTCTCCGGTGAAAGGCATACAATCGCGCCGCACCGCATCCCGCACATGGTATAGCTTTTCGACATGCTGAACACCAGGGTTACCAGCATATTGGGCGGAAACTCCCCGATGGCATCAAAGACAGCGCGGCTCTCCTCAAAACTTCCGGCAAAGTCAATGTAGGAAACATCCAGACAGAGCGTAATCTTCCTGGTCGGCTCCTCCGCCAGCCTGCGCAGGATATTCATCACCCGCTCCATTTCCTCTTTCGTCATGGAATAGCCGGTGGGGTTATTGGCCGGCGTATTTAAAATCACTAACAGCCGGGGCTGCTGCTCCAGGATTTTCTCCGCTGCCGCTCGGAAGGCCTCCGTGTTAAATTTCCCCGCATCATTGAACATGGAAAATGTACAAAACCTCCGGTTATGCTCCTGGCATATCTCCCGGTATGGCCCCCAGTGGTAGTCGGTTGAGAGAACCGCCTCCCCGTCCTCCAGAAAATTCCACACCGCATGGCGCAGGGCCCCGCATCCCCCCGGCGTAGGAACCGACTCAACAAACCACCGCTTCTCAATCTGACCGAACAGGGAAATCTGAACGGCTTCATTGAATCCGGGGATTCCTCCCATAGGTGCGTAGGCACAGATATCTGTTACCGGCGCCTGGCGCAGCAGACGTTCCACCGTGGGAAGAACCATCAGATTTCCCTTGTCGTCCTGGCACTCCCCCATAGTCGAATTGATCACCGCATCCGCCCCGTACTTCCGGATCGCTTCCCGCGCCATCTGGCTGACTGCCGATATCGTGTCCATCGCATTCTCACGATCTGCATGGGGTGAAAATGTAACATAATTCATAGTTTTATCCCTTCTGTCAATATTTTTTTGTTGGTTTTATTATAGGCAACATATTTTTATAAGTAAAATACTGGTTTTTTATCATATTATAGAAAAATCATATAAAAATAGGCCTAATTGCAAAACGATTTTGGGATAAATCTATGATATAATAGAGTACATCTGAGGAAGTGTCAGAAAACAGAAAGAGAGACGGGATATGAAATTAAATCAGTTAGCATACTTTGTGGCGGTCTATCAGAATCGCACCATTACGAAAGCGGCAGAAGTTCTCCATATATCCCAGCCATCCATCACCACCTCCATCAAGGAGCTGGAATCGGAATTTAACATTAACCTGTTTCAGAGGATTAACCGGCAGATGGTTCTGACTCCGGAAGGAGAACTCTTTTACAAACGGGCCTGCCAGATTTTGAAAGAAGTGGAGCTCCTGCAGGAGGATATTGCCGACTTAAACCAGAGCCGCAACCACATAAAGATGGGGCTTCCCCTGCAGATGGGAGCCTTTTTTCTGCCTGCCCTGATGAGGGACTTCAAAGAACGCTATCCCTTGATTCAGCTGGAAATTGTCGAATGCGGCGCAAAAGACATCGTGCATATGATTCTGGAGGAAAAGATTGATCTTGCCATTGCCTCTATCAATACGGATAACCCCAAGCTGAAATACATCCATCTGTTTGACACGGAGATCTGCCTCTGCGTAGAGAAGGAGCATCCTTTCAGCGGCAGGGATTTCATCTCCCTGGAAGAAGCCTGTTCAATCCCTCTGTCCATGCTTCCCAAAGGCTTCTACACCCCTGACTCCGTGCTGGCCGCCTGCAACCGCCTTCATCTGGCGCCGGACATACGCCTGTATTCCTCCCAGCTTCACACCATCAAAAATTTAATTATAAACGCGGGCTTTGGAAGCTTTCTGCTGCGGGAGGCCGTAGTCCTGGACCAGGATATCGTCAGCATCCCTATTAATCCCTCCATCCAGGCCACCATCTGCATGATTACCAAAAAAGGGCGCCGTATTTATAATGACTCCCGAACGCTGATTGAATTTGTCATGGAGAAATATAGGACGCAGAAAAAAAGATAACAGCAGCATTCTTCATTTTCCTGCGCAGATACGCGGTTATCTCCGGTATTATTTGGCATGTAACTTGCTTCTTAATTAATCATAAATAATTAAGGAGGTACTACCGTATGAACCTAGATGATATAATTACACCCGAACAGGACCCCGCTGGCAATCTGTCGGAAATGGCAGCGAATCTCCGCTTTGAAGATATCCCGCCCGAGGATGTCGATTTTGTCAAGCGGGATATCCTGGATATTGCGGGCTGCATCCTGGCGGGCTCTACCGAACAGACGGCAAAGGACGCGCTCGAAACGGCCCGTTCATGGAATGCCAGCGGCAAAAGCCGGGTATTTGTCTATGGAGACCGAATGCCGGCAGAGTTCGCGGCCTTTGTCAACGGCACAATGGCGCGGGCCAGAGATATGGGGGATACGGGAAATGAGGGCGGCCATATCTGCGAATGGGTTGTACCAGCTCTTCTGTCTTCTCTGGGCTTGTCCGATGAAAAACACAATGGCCGCGATTTTATCACCGCGTTTGTGGCCGGGGCCGAATGGGGTTCAAGAGAACACATCTGCGTAAAGCTGACGCATCACAATCTGACCACGCCGGGCGAATGCGCCGGACCGCGGTATGCGACAGCCGCCGTGAGCAAGCTCTTCGGCTTCACCAAGGAGCAGATCTGGACAGCCCAGGGCCTGGCTTACTGCGCCAGGCCCCAGTCGGAAATGCAGAAGTGCAATGAGGGGACATCTTTTGTCCGCCTGCAGCACGGCTATGTCTGCGCGGATGCGATTAAGTCCGTCTCCCTGGTCCGCACCAGCAGCCGCATCACAGCCCCCAAGGCAATCTACATGGGGCCCGGAGGCCTTTTAAAGAATATCAAGCACGGCGATGTGCTCTCCCCGGACATCCTGACAGAAGGCCTGGGAAAGCGATGGATGTGGCGGGAGCAAGTAACGATGAAGCCTTACGCCGGATGCAAGTACAATCACTGTGAAATCTGCGGCATTCTGAATTTAATGAAGGAGCACCGCTTTACATGGTGGGAAATTGATACGCTGCATTTCACCGTCAGCGAGGGCTGCCGGCATGTGTTTGAGCCCCATGATAAAAAATGGAATCCTTCCACCGGCGAGGCCGGGATGTTCAGCGCGCCCTACTCCATCGCCTACGCCGCCATCCACGGAGATTGCTTCCTGGAAGCCTACAGCGACGCGGAGGTGCAAAAAAATATGGCCGATCCGGCCTTCCGGGCCCTGATGGACGGCATGTCCTATGATGTGGACGAATCCCTGCCCTCTTTTGATGACTATACGATCACCGTCACTTTAAAAGATGGGCGGACATTCTCCCGCCAGGAAAAGGATCTTCCGGGAAATGTGCGGCACCCCATGAGCTGGGATGAGGCGGAACATAAGTTTTGGAACGCAGCGCGCTTCTGCGCCGTCGACCTTGGAAAAGAGCGCTATCAGAAAATCATCCGGCTCTGCAAAAATCTCGAACAGCTGGCGGATATGCGGGAGCTGGCGGACGCGATGACGCTGGGATAAAAAGAGGCGGAATCAGGAATGTGCGCCGCTGACCGCGTGCCATTTTACATTCCTCCCCTGATAAAGGGAATCGCACCAAAACGTCCGATCAAGTATCCCTTCTCTACTTTGGTATCTTTGCGAACGGAAAAATCATAAAGGGAGAACAAATCGGTAGCCGCTGTCCGTTCATCTTTTTCCGTGAACCAGATCTGATCTCTTCTCAGCAAGTCTAAATCAAGAAGATTGGTGCTGTGTGATGTGAAAATCAACTGAGCTCCTTTTGGATTGAATTCTGTGCTGTCAAAGAGGGATACCAGATGCCTGGTCAAGAGCGGATGCAGGTGCGCGTCCATCTCATCAGCCACAAGAAGCGTTCCCTGGTCGAGTACCCTTTTCACAATACCGATCAGGTTAAAATAACTGTTAGTACCGTCAGATTCCTCTGCCATATTTAACGCATAGGAAAACGCGTTTCCATTGGCGTCCTGTACCGTGTGAATGGCCTCGATATTTGTAAAGATGCCGCCATACTGTGAAGAAGCAGAATCTAAATTGCGTATTTGGAGAGACTGTATCCCCAAATCCGCAACGCGCAGCATCGATGCAATTGCACGCCGATAGGCGTCATCTTTAAGCTGCTCTGCTTCACGCCCGTAGGCATCCGCTGCGGAATTCTTCGTGATGATCTGGCAGGAGGCGAACCACTCCAGAACCGGAATCACTTTAGAGTAGCTCCAGTTTGATGCAACCGACAGGTAAAGCTTGTTTGCCGAGGTGCGCTCCTTGAGTGTGTTTTGCTCATCAATATCAACCGTAAAACGAAAATCCTTGGTATCTTTTCGCTCAAAAATCAGCGCCTGTCTGCCGTTGGGATAGTAATGCAGATATTCTTCGGTAACAGCTTTATCTGTTACAGAAAAGCCATACGCATATCGAATACCTTCAGCCGTAAAGATAACCTCAAAGCTGCTGGGACGGGCAGGCATTTCCTGGTCAAACTTGAAGGGAGAACGATCAATGGTCTTATGAAGCTGCTGGTTATGGGAGGTCAGCACATAGTTTACCATGAACCAGAATGCGTTCAGGACATTGGACTTCCCCGAAGCATTGGCGCCATAAATAACAGCAGACTTCAGATAGCTTTTGTTCCCATCCGCGATAAGATGCTCCGGATGCTCATTGTCCTTGCTGGCCAGCAGGGATAATACAACTTTATCCTTGATAGACAGAAAATTTTCCACACTAAATTGAATCAGCATAACCAGCCTCCTAAACCCGCATTTTTATATATTATAATCAGTTTTTTGTGAAAAATCAACGTAAACCAAAAATAAAAATCTGTCTCTGTATAATAGAGGAATTTTTAGGTATGACATTCAAAAAACGGCATGACCAAAGTCACGCCGTCCTTTCGCGGCCTCTCGGATCATCCTCCAAAAACCACCAGCGTAACCCCCGTAATCACCGGCAAAGTCACAACCGACAGAACCGTTGTCAGCCCTAAAAGCCCGGCCGCCTTTTCCCCGTCCAGGCCGTGCCGCTTTGCCAAGACGCCCAAAATCGCGGCCTGGGGCGTTCCCTTGCATATCATGATCGCTCCCACGGCCGCCAGGGACACAACGCCCCGCAGGGGAAGGAAGCAGCGCAGAAGAATTGCGGGCCAGACGACCAGCTTGACCCCCGCCACCTTATAAAATAGTTTCTCCCTGCATATGTGAAGCAGATCCTGTTCGGCCAGCTGGGCCCCTATGATCAGCATGGCAAGGGGCGTGAGAATTCCCCTAAAATCATTGAGCCCGGTATTTATAATCCCGGGCAGGGGAATGCGAAGCAGGCATACCGCCAGCCCCAGAAGAAGGGAAATCGTCACCGGGCCGAAAACCTTGGCCGCAATCATTCGGGCTGTGGGCTTCTGCCCCGAGGCGGCCAGGGAGGAATGGATAAAGAGGCAGACCGTATCGATGATCATCAGAAGGACAACGTACAGCACCGCCTCGTCCCCGATCACCGCCGTGGCAATGGGAATTCCCATGAACGCGGAATTTCCGTATACGGTTCCCAACTGGTACACCACCCGCTCCTCAAACCGTTCCTTTCGAAACAGCCGGGTACTGACCCCAATCTGCACGATGGCGCTGGCGATAATCAGGGCGACCCCCAGCCGCACCTCTCCCCAAGAATCCGCCGTCAGCTCAAGTCCCGCGGCCGACAGAAAGATGGCGCAGGGCAGGGCCAGATTTGAGCAGAGGTAATTTAATATTCCCACCGCGTCCGCCGAAATTTTTCCCCGCTTTGCCAGCACATATCCGGTTCCTATCTCCAGAGCCAGGATCAGCACCTGACTCACAGTTATCAGTAAACTGCCCATTCTCTAATCCATCCATCCCCTATTTGACCACTCTTTGATCTGTTCCTCGTCATGGCCGAAGAACAGGGCGGCGTCATATTTTCTCTGCAGCCGCTTGACCCGTTCCAAATTCTTGAAGAAATCCTTTTTCGACTCCGCATTGTCCCCGCCCGGGGGAACCTGGTTCTCAAAGCTGTACCGGGTGTAAATCGTATCGCTGGTGGCGATCACATTTCCATTATTTTGGGTCTTCAAAATAAGCCCTGTCACCCCCGGCGTATGGCATTCCTGGGGAAATAGGATCAGATCCTCGGCCAGGGCCGTCTCCCCGGATATGGGATGGAATTGGATTCCCTCCAGGTCAAAGGATTCCTTGCAGTATGGGGATATTCCCCCTCTTGTCAGCGCGTCGTAGTAGGCGTTGCGCAGGTCTCCCTCCGCTATGTATACATTTTTCGCCGCCTTTGTCCCCTTAAAATACGCCATACCCCCCGCATGGTCAAAATGCAGATGGGAGATAATCAACAGATCGATATCCGACGGCGCGATCCCCTTTTCCTTTAGGGCGCTCTCCACGGAGACGAATTCCGTCACAGGAAAATTCTCGTTGGTGTATTCCGAGTATACCGTGGAGGATAATGGGCTGTTTCCCGTGTCGTAAAGAATGTTTCCCAGAACCGGATGCTCAATCAGGATGGCCGGAACCAGGCAGCGGATATTCTCTTCCCCGTCCCCGTTTGCCAGCAGATGCTTTCTCTTAAAATCCATCCGTCCCAGATACAGTACGCAAAATCTCATATGGCTCATTTACAATGCCTCCCCGTTCTCCGCCGCTTTTTCTCCGCCTGGGCCTCCATCTCCTCGTCCACCTTCCGGATAGCCGCAATCATCTTCATAATATGGGTGTCCCTGGCCCGGCGGGCCTCCTCGGCATCCCCGTAGGTATAGAATCCCTTCCCGGACTTTACGCCAAGCTCTCCCCGCGACACCATGCCGCGCAGAATTTCCGGACACTCCGTGCTGGAATTCAGTACGGGGGGAAGAAGGGTTCCCAGACGCTCGTACACGTCAATTCCCGCGAAATCGCTGAGCCCAAAAGGCCCTTCAAAGGCGTACCGTGGGCCAAAGGTGGAGGTGATGGCCTTGTCAATGTCCTCCGGCGTGGCCCAGCCGTTCTCCGCGATATAGGAGGCCTCCCGGAACACTGCCATGGTGATGCGGTTTAAGATAAAGCCGGGAATTGCCTTATTTAACACCGCCGTCTTCTTTCCCACGGATTCCATCAGGGCCTTCACCGCCTCCACGGTCTCATCCGAGGTCTCGGGTCCGCGTACCAGCTCCACCAGAGGCATCACATGGGCCGGATTAAAGAAATGGCTGATCATCAGCCGCTCCGGGTGGGATACGGTGATAAACTCGTAGATATTCATAGTGGAGGTATCGCTTGCAAAAATCACATCCGGCCCGCAGTATTCGTCAAGACGGGCAAAGATTTCTTTTTTGAGTTCCTCCCGCTCCGCCACATTTTCAATCACAAAGTCCGCGGATGTGACCGCCTCTTTTAAATCACTGCCCCCGCGGATATTTCCCAGGGTCTCTCCGATCAGGGTTTCCCCGATCTGCCCCATCTCCACAAGGGTGTGCAGGTTGCTCTCAATCTGCTTTACCGCCTTTTCGAGATTTGCCGGAGTGCGGTTATAGAGGCGCACCCGGTGGCCGTTCATGGCGAAAAGCTGGGCAATGCACAGGCCCATGGTGCCGGCTCCCAGGACGGCAATCTCCCACTCTGTTACATCTGGATTTCTCATACATTCTCTCCATTCCGCCGCCGGACAAAAGCCGGCGGCACATTCACTTTACTCTGAAAACCCGCCTGCCGGGCGCATGCAGGTTTAGATCGTGGTTCCCGTAACAGCGGCCACATAGAGGGCATTCACCGCGTTTTTCGCCTCGGAGGCGTCCCCGATGGTGATTACCTGCGCTGCCTCTCCCTTTAACTGCTCTTCCAACGGGTTGAAGGAGCGCACACCGATGGAGATAATGATATTGTCATAGCCCCGCAGGCTTTTGATCTCCCCATCCTTCTCGTAGTCCACGCCGTCCGCATATACATGTTTAACCGTGGCGCCGGTGTAGCACTGCACATGATTTTGGGCGAACCGCTCAAGAAGCATTCTCCGGGTGGCCTCCGCGTCATCTAAGGCGATGCCGTCCCGCATCTCCACCACAGCGGCCTCGTATCCCAGCTGTCCCAGATAATCCGCAGTCTCCGCTCCCTGGGAGCCGCCGCCGATCACCAGGCATCTGTCTCCTTTTAAGGGCGCGCCCATGAGAACCTCCGAGCCGTACAGGGTCTGGACTTCCTCCATGCCGGGAATTCTCGGTCGGATGGGGGTGCCGCCTGTGGCGAGAATCACCGCGTCCGGCTTCTGGGCCAGGATGAGCGCCTTGTCCGCCTCCGTGTTAAAATGCATCTCCACCCCGTATTTTTGGCACATCCGGTAATAATAGGTGATGGCCCGGGCCAAGAGCTGCTTGTGGGGAGGCATGGCCGCGATCTGGAACTGGCCTCCCACAGAGGCCTCCTTCTCGTACAGGGTCACCGCATGGCCTCTGGCTGCCGCCGTCCAGGCTGCCTCCATGCCGGCCGGGCCTGCGCCCACCACCACAATCTTCTTTTTGACCTCCGCCGGCTCCAGCTTCATGGTGGTCTCACGCATGGCAAACGGATTTACCATGCAGGAACGGTACACACCGCCGTGTCCGTAGCTGCCGTAGCAGCGCTGGAGACATCCCACACAGGGACAGATTTCCTCCTCGCGCCCCTCCATGGCCTTGTTGGCAAATTCCGGATCCGCAAACAGCGCCCGGCCGAAGCTCACAAACTCCGCTTTCCCGGCGCGCAGGATGGCTTCCGCGTACTCCGGCTCATTGATGCGGCCCGCCACGCTGACCGCGCAGTCCACCACCCGGTGGATTTCCTCGGCGGCTTCCACATTGTGCCCGGTCTCCTTGGCCGCCGGCGCGATGCCATAGCCCACGCCGTTCACGCCGCAGGACACATTGATCAGGTCTGCACCCGCCTCCTCAAAGAGCTGGGCCATGGCCGCGGCGTCCCGCTTCCTGTTGCCGTCCGTCACCAGCTCCTCGCCGCTTAACCGCACGCTTACCGGGTAGTCCGCTCCGCATGCTTCCTTGATTCCCCGGATAATCATGACCGCCGCCCGGGCTCTTCCCTCCATGCTGCCGCCGAATTCGTCCACCCGGCGGTTTGCTCTGGGGGATACAAAATCATTCAGCAGATATCCGTGGGCACAGTGAACCTCCACCATGTCATAGCCCGCCTTCTTGGCCCGCACAGCCCCGGCTACGAAATCATCCACCAGTTTATAAACCTCCGCGGTTGTCAGCACCCGGGGGGTGGGATGGCCCTTGTCAAAGGGAATGGGGGACGGCGCCGTGGACTCCACGCAGGAGCGGCGGCCTCCGTGCTGCAGCTGCAGGCAGATTTTCGCCCCATTTTCATGTACTGCCTCTGCCAGACGCGCAAGCCCCGGAATCATGGAGTCCTCCGCCACGGAAATCTGATGGTCCGAGGAGCGTCCGTTTGGCTGCACAAAGGCGTATTCCGTCATGATCAGCCCCATGCCGCCCTTGGCCCGGGCCACAAAATAGGCGATGAGCTCGTCGGAAACCGTGCCGTCCGGGTTTGCCAAAGCCGCCGACATGGGGGCCATAATGCAGCGGTTTTTCAGCTCCAGAGAGCCGATTTTCGCCGGTGTAAAGAGATATTTGTATTTCATGATAAATGCATCCTCCTGTTATGGTAATAAACTTTCGCCCTACATACGGAGAGAAGGGCAGGCCTCCCCGTCCTTCTCTCTTTTGACTTCTCCGTTCGATTTACAGATAAGAACCGTGGTCGGTCTTTAAGATTACGCCCTGGCAGGCGGATGACATGTCGCTGACCAGGAAAAGCGCCGCATTGGCCTGCTCCTCGGGAGTGGCGCGCACATCGTCCCTGCGCACGGAGCTCTGGTCCCGGATGGCGTTCATCATGCCGTCCCGCAAGGTATGGGGAACCGCATCGTGATTTAAGGATGTGGGAGAATAGGTAAAGCCCGGGCACAGGGCGTTCACCCGCACATTCGCGCCGATTCTCGTCAGATACAGGGCCAGCGCCTCGGTAAACGTGTTCACGCCGCCCTTGGAGGAGGAATACACAATCCCGCACAGGGGGCGGATTCCGTTGATGGAAGATACGTTCAGAATCACGCCGCTGTTCTGCTCGATCATATACTTGAGAGCCTCCTTGCAGTAAACCATGGGGCCCTTGATGTTTGTCAAGAGAATGGAATCAATCCGGTCAATGTCCACAGCCTCCAGGGTCTGCATCTCGCCGATTGCCGCATTGTTTACCAAGAAGTCCACCCGGCCCCAGGTATCAACGACCGCCTTGAAAATCCTTGCCGCGTCCTCCGCGCTCTGCAGGTCGCCGGTCATGGCGATGGCCTTGCCTGCGGCTCCCTCCGCCGCGTTCACCTCCGCGCAGGCTGCCTCCAGCTTGTCCTTGCTTCTGGCGGTCATGATGATGTTCGCGCCCTCCTGGACGAACTTCTTTGCGATTCCAAGTCCGATTCCCTGGCTTGCTCCCACGATAATTCCATTCTTACCTGTCAGTAATCCCATAACAAAAATTCCTCCTTCAAAGTGTTTTTAGATGTTCGGGGCTTCTCCGTCCCGTATTATGTTTTCACTCTATTAAACAGCAAGTTTGATGCCAACTCTGTTTCCGCATGTCCTGCCCTAGAGCGTGTTTGAGAATTGCTTTCTGCCAGATGTGCGTTCCACTTTGTGGGAGCTTGGGGCCGAATGAAGGAGGCGCAGTGGGCTGCGCTGACTGAATTCGACCCCAAGATACCGCGAAGTGGGGCACACAGATGGCGGGAATGAATTTTCAAACACGCTCTAATCCGGAGCTTTCTCTGTAGGAAACCGTTTCGTGCGGAAAACTGTTTCGTGCGGCGGGCATCTTCTTGCCCGGCCAAAGGTTATACGGCTGCCTTCATTGTATCATCCGGCGCACACACGGCACAAGACATGGCACATTTTCCTGACACAGGGCCGGATGGCACAGCGCCAACCGCACAGATGGCACATGGCGCGCCGCATCCGGCACAGCCCGCGCAGTTTGCCGGCCCATGGCCCTACGCCTGGTACTCAAAGAGTCCGTTCCCCAGAATCAGCCGGTCTTCCTCGTCCTTCAGCTGGAAAATAATCTTCCCCTCCTCCAGCTTCCACGCCTCAAGCTTCATATTCTGGCCCGGATAGCACACGGCCCGCATCTGGGCGTACACGTGCTTCACCCGCTCCGGCTCATAGGGCATCACGGCCTGAATCAGCATACGCGTCACGAACCCGTAGGTGCACAGCCCCTGCATAAAGGGCATCTTGTAGCCGAAATCCTCCGCCATTTTTGGGTCAATGTGCACCCGGTTGGTGTCTCCGGTCAGACGGTAGAGCACCGCCAGGTTGTCCGCCATGTACTCTGTGACCTCGATGTCCGCCGGACGGTCCGGATAGGGCTGCTTGGGGGACTTAAAAGCAGGTCCTCCGAAGCCGCCGAATGCGGAATGGTAGTGGTAGCTGTGCAGGGTGGCCAGGGGATTTCCCGCCCGGTCATAGATATCCATCTGGCAGTCTGCCACCACGCCTTTTCCCTCGCCCCGGTCCAGCACGTCGTTGACCCGGTCCTCGGTGAGGAATGCGCCCTCCACGGGGAGGGGACGGTGCAGGATCAAATCCATGGCCATGTGCAGCCGGTTCTGGAGATATCCCAGCTTCTCCGTGATGAAATCTCCCACAATCTCATTGGGCGCGTAGGGCACATGGCGCAGGGGCTCCATGTTCACATTGTTCAGGTAGGGAAGAAGGGCAAAAGTGGGAAGAATCTTGAGCCCGCCCGGATTCTGCTCAAATATATAGGGGAGGTCATATTTTCCCGCACCCACGCCCAGGGCGTAGAGCACCACATTTCTCCAGTCGTACTCCATCTTCCGGGCACCGCAGCCCCTTCCGATCAAATCCTTAAACATATCCTTATTAATGTCCGTCATTTGCTTCCTCTCCTCTCTCTTTTAATACCTCGTTCACCGCCGGGATGCCCACTGTCACGGAGTGGATTCCCAGGCAGGCCACCAGCTCAAACACTTCCATGATCTGCTCCACCGTAACCCCCAGGTCCAGCGCCTTCTTGATGTGAAGCTCCATGCTGAAGGTGTTGAGGGCTGTGGGGGAGGCATTCACCGCTATGTACACCAGCTCCCGGGTCTGGGGATCCAGGGCGCCGTTTGCCGAGGCTGCCGCGTAGTTCATATACGCCTCAAACATATCTGTGTCCAGCTTCAGGATGCTGTCCATATCGTAGTTCCAGAAGCCGTTTTCCTTAATCCACCGCTCTTTTAATTCCTTCTGGTGCTCCGTCAGATCCTGGGCGGAGATGTCCGTCCCTCTCTGCCGCAGCGCCTCCCGCAGGATGGGCACACCCACGGTAAATGTGGGAGTTCCGATGGTGCTGGTGATGGCAAAGACCTCCATCAGCTCCTCCTTGGTGCAGCCCAGGTCATTCATCCCGTGTTTTAAGTGGGAGATCATTCCCGGCGTGTAGTAGTGGGTGATGGCATTGTCAATGGCCACGTAGATCAGTTCCTTCACCTTGGGGGAGAGATACCCCTTCTTGTGAGCCAGGGAGGACATGGTGGAGTAGGCGCTCATAATGTCCGGATTCAGCGCCAGGATGGTGGCCCAGGTGTCGTTCCATTTCCATTTTCCCCGGTCATCGTAAAACTGCTGCTGAATGCGAAGCTGTTTTTCATCATAGTTGTATTCCATACTGTGCCTCCCGATCATTCCTTAATTTTTAAATCCAGGCATTTTCCCACAATGCTGTGAAATGCCGCCGCCAGGGTGAGCTGGTCCGTGTTGAGAACCACGGCGCTGCAGCCCTCCTCGATGACCTTTGCCACATCCGCCGCGGTCTGCCCGTCCGGCCCCGCTGAGGGACAGGCCATGAATCCGATGTGCCGCTCCCGGCAGCGCTCCAATACCTTCAGATATCCCTCATTTACCGCGGACGTAAAGGTTCCGTCCGGATTTAAGGAGCCCAGGGCCTGGCCGTAATCCGCCTTGCCGAACATCACCATATCCCGCTCCGGGTCCAGCTCATCCAAAATCTCGTCCAGGTTGTCGATGGCCTCCGGGTCCTCAATCATGGGCACAAAGCAGAGATCCTGCACATGGTCCAGATACTTCATCCAGTTTTTCGCCTCAAAGCCGTCTGCATGGTTGGAGCGGCAGCAGCTGGCATTTCCATTTGGCGGGTAGCGGAGGGCCTCCTGGGCTCTGCGGCATTCCTCGCCGGTGCGGATGTGGGGCACCAGGATGCCCCGGGCTCCCATCTCCATATAGTTGCGCATGAGATAGGGAATCAGCTCCGGCACCCGGACAAAGGGAACCACCCGGTTCAGCTCCGCGGCTAAAATCAGCTTCTCCGTGGTCTCCCGCTCCATGGCGGTGTGCTCATTGTCAATCACCACAAAGTCAAAGCCCACGGTGCCCGCCACATCCAGGACCGCCGTATCCCGCAGATAATTAAAGAATCCCACCGGCGCCCTGCCGGATTTTACCTTTTCCAAAAACGGATTTTTTTCAAATAAATTTCGCATATGTCCTCCTTTTACTCTGAAGCTCCCGCCGGCAGGCTCACTCTGTCCGCACCAGGTTCTGATAAAAGCCGATTTCGTGGTCAATGGTGGCCTGCAGCTCCACGCCGCTCACCTTCGCGATGATGACCGTAAAGTGGGAGGGCTTTGTGGGGTCTCCGGAGGCGACCTTGGTGCCCGGCATCAGATGGCCGCAGACCGTATAGTCCGCATTGCTCGCCACACAGTGGGCATGGATGTAGGGGGTGCCGGGGCCGTACTCACAGCCCACCATGGGCCATTTCTCCTTGGGTCCCTCCCACAATCCGGGGATTGTGGGGAACATGCGGTCCACCACCTGGTCCGGTGTCTCCCCCTCCTTCAGATTGCACACCGTGGAACCGATGGTTCCGTGGATGCTCAGCTCACATTTTCCCGGCATGGTCCCGATGGACACATTGGTGGGGCACAGCTTGGGGTTGATGGGAAAATGCTGATACGTAAAATCCACCGCGCTCCCGCTGCCGTCCAAAATCACGCCGGTCTTAATATCCTTCTTCCGGCAGATATCATACAGGGCATACAGAATGTCCTCTCCCGGCTGAAAGCGCGCAAATACAATCTCCTCCACTTTTCCGCATTCAATTAATCGTTCCATCTCTCATACTCCCTTCTATTTTCCGTATCTTGTCTTGATGGTCTCTTCCACATTTTTTAACACCGGATCAAAGATCTCGTGCACCTTGTCCTCGTCCGCCACTTCCTTTAACACTTCAATGGTGTTGTAGCCCAGGGGAACCGCCTCATACTCCATCTGCCGCTCCATGCCGCTCATGAGAATGGGGCTGCCCGGCACCGTAAAGGATACGCCGTTGGGATAGGAAGCATTCACCATGGTCTTGCGGAACGCCACCTGGGGATGCTCCGCCACAGCCGCCAGATTGTTCACCTTCCCGTAAACCATCTTGGCCTCCTGCATCCGCCGGGCAAGCTCCTCCGAGTCATAATGGGAGAAGAGCTCCGCCACCATGGCGTCCACTTCCGCTCTCCGGTTCGCCCGCTGGGTCATGGTGGCAAGGCTCTCGTCCGCCGCCCAATCCGGCCGGTCAACGGCCCTGCAGAAGGACTGCCACAGGCTGTCGGTGCTCACGGAAATCATGAGCGGCACGCCGTCCCGGCACTTGTACGCGCCGATGGGAGCTGAGGAGGCGTAGCCGTTTCCTGTCTGCTCCGGAATCACCCCGTTGCGCAGATAAGTGGTCATGGAATTTTCCAGACAGAAAATCATGGCGTCCATCATGGACACATCCACGTGCCGGCCATGTCCGGTTCTCTGTGCCTCCAGCATAGCCATAAGGGTGCCGATGCATCCGCACAGCCCGCCGCAGTAGTCCGCGATGGGCACGCCGCATTTTACCGGGTCCGTTCCGGGAAATCCCGTGACGCTCATCACGCCGGACTCCGCCTGGATGGTCTGGTCAAAAGCGCCGTGGCTGGCATAAGGGCCTTCCTGGCCGTAGCCGGAGATGGATGTGAGAACGATTTTCGGATTGACCTCCTGCATTTTCTCAAAGGAAAGGCCAAACTTTTCCATGGTGCCCGGCTTGTAGTTCTCCACCACCGCGTCGGCTGTCTTTAAAAGCTCCAGAAACAGCTCCTTCTGCTTCTCATCCTTCATATTCATGACAATGCTCTTCTTGCCCCGGTTTCTGGTGGCGAAGTGGCCGCTCACCCCGTTGTCCACAATGGCGCCGTAGCGGGTGGCGTCCCCCAGGGGCGGATTCTCAATCTTTATGACCTCTGCCCCGAAATCACTTAAAAGCAGGGTGCACATGGGCCCTGACATAAACTGTGTGAAATCCAGAATGCGAAATCCTTCCAATGGCTTGCTCATAGTATCCTCCTTCAATCTCTTGGATCATTTCCTCTCTGCCCGGAAGCCTGTTCCGGACGGTCACTTTTATAATAAGCAAGTTCGATGCCAACTTTTTTGACCGCTCTGCTTTTGCCGCGCACGCCTGATTTTTCAAAAAATTCGTCTAAAAGCATCAAAAAAGACAGGCGGTTGAGCCTCCCATATATTTATGGTCTGCTCCAAACCGCCTGTCTTTCTCTCCTTCGAGGTGGTATCCCCGGAGGGTGCCGCTGTGCCTGACGCCGCGTCTGGCACACCGTGGCACAATCCTTTGTTTTTGTGTCATAGATGTGCCACAGTCTGCCGGGCACGGCACATCTGTTAAAAAGGATCTCTATTCTCGCCGTCTTATTTTGATGCCGTGATTCGCTGCCCAAAAATGAACCAACTGCCCCTTGCACCTTTTTGCCAAATGTGCTATATTAACAATAGAAAAGGGAAAGCCAGAGACACACGGCCTACCCTAACAACGAGTTACAAACTGTT
>DWWT01000038.1 GCA_019119575.1 Candidatus Enterocloster excrementipullorum | reverse complement strand
GCGCTGATCCATCTGCTGATCGCGCATATAAGCGGGGCAAGAGGAAACCGCGGCTCCTTAAAAATCCTCGGCGACATTGGATCCATCCTGGAGCTGATCGGAATGTATTATGTGGTTCTTTCGATGGTCGTGAACGGCGCGGTGTTTGGCCTGGATCTTGTGGTGTCAGGGATTCCGGTGGGCACGATTTCCATTTCCCTTGTCATCATCGGGTTTGCGGTGAATTTTATTTTCGGGAATTATGAGAAAAGCATTTTGCAGTCCGTCCTGGACAGCTTAAAGGACATTGTTTCCATGCTGTTAGGGGTTGTCAATGTATTTTCCGACATTGTTTCCTATATCCGTCTTTGGGCGGTAGGATTGGCCGGGGCGGCAATCTCCTCAACCGTCAATGAGATGGTCAGCCCGCTGCTTGGACATTTCATCTTTATTATATTTGCCGTAGTCGTGCTGGTATTCGGCCATGGGCTTAATATGATTTTGAATGTATTGTCTGTCATCGTCCACGGCATCCGACTGAATACCCTGGAATTTTCCACACATATCGGCCTGTCGTGGAGCGGCCATAAATATGAACCATTTGAAGAATGAAAACTTCAAATTAAAATAGTAACTGTTCAGAATGGTTATCTAAAATTTAAAATTCAAAGGAGATTTTATTATGGATTTAGGAATGATTGGAACAGGATTATGTATGAGTATTGCAGCTATCGGTTCGTGTGTTGGTGTTGTTATTGCCGGAACCACCTGTATCGGCGCATGGAAGAAGTGCTATATGAGCAATAAGGCAGCTCCGTTTATTCTTACTTCATTTGCGGGCGCGCCTCTGACACAGACGATTTATGGCTTCCTTCTGATGCAGACCATGCAGGGCTCAAGCGCGGATCCGACGCTGAAGCTTTTCCTGGGTATTGGCGCCGGCCTGGCGATGGCTTGCTCTGCCGCTGTTCAGGGAATGGCTGGTGCATCGGGAGCGGATGCTATGGCTGAAACAGGAAAGGGCTTTGCGCAGTACATTACAGTTGTCGGTCTTTGCGAGACGATCGCCCTGTTCGTGCTGGTATTCAGCCTGGTTGCCCTTGGGTAATATCCGCTGATCTGGCTAGGGGCCGTGGAAATAGAAGATTTGCGGCAGTTTTGAATTGCTGCGGCAATTTTATGAAACGGAAGGGCTGCGCCGAAATGGATTCGGCGGCGGCCCTTCCGTTTGCCCTTATCAGAAAGTCTGCCTGGACTCCCGGCTCTCCACCCGGGAGTAAAAGATTACGCCTCCGATAATCACCGCACCTCCGAGAATCTGCAAAGGCCCCGGAATCTCATGGAATAAAAATACGGCGAACACCGCGGCCACCGCCGGCTCACACAGCTTGGAGGCGGAGACAAAGGTGGGGGAGAGAAACTTCAGGCACCAGCTGAAAATACTGTGTCCCAGGATGGTGGAAAAAATGGCGAGCAGCAGCCCCACAACGATGCAGCTGACACCGTAGCCGGTCAGGGAGAATCCCTGGACAAAGGTCATGAGGAGGAGGGTGACAGCGCAGGCCAGATATACCAGGTAGGTATAGATGGTAGTGGAGGTCGTATTTCTGGCGATCCGGCCGATGAGGGTGTAGACTGCCACCGCTATGGCGGCTAAAAGCGCCAGGATATCCCCGTATAAGTGATTCCCTCCTCTTGCTGAGTCGGAGAGGGCGATCAGGATGCTTCCCGCCAGGGTGACGGCGATAGCCAGACAGGCTTTTTTGGAGAGATGCCCCTTCAGAAAGACACGCCAGCCTAGGGCTACCCAGATCACCTCCGTGCAGACAATGGTGGTGGAGCTGGCCACGGAAGTGTGGTTTAAGGATTCAAACCAGATGGTAAAATGAAGGGCCAGAAAAATACCGCTGACAATGCACAGAAGCACGGTGCGGCGGTCCGTGTGAAGGAGCTCTGCGCGGCAGCTGCCGGAGAGGAACACTACCGGGGACATAAGAAGCACAGTCCACAAAAGGCGGTGTGCCGCGGTGACCACCGACGGGGCCTGGGCATATTTTACAAGGATAGATGACAGGGAAATTCCGACAATTCCTACCACAATCAGGATCATGGGATGTTTTTCCAGATAGCGCATACTCGTGTGTTCTCCTAAATGGTTATAATAAAGCAAGGATGGCCGGGAAAATGGAAAAGGCGGCGCAGAACCGAAAAAACGTTCCCGGCGGACGCGTTTCATTATACTATTTTTTTGCGGGAATGGCAATTGCATATCCCGCAGAGGGATTCATTCCGCATAAAATTCCTCAAAAAAAGAAGGTCAGGAATCTTCCCGATTTCCGGCCTTCTTTCTTCAGAACGCGTTTTGAAAATTTTTAATCGCTCTTTTGGCTGATATCAGTCTCTATACCCATTCGGATTCATAGACTGCCATCTCCAGGAATCGGCGCACATTTCCTCAATTCCCTTCTCGGCTACCCAGCCAAGCTCCGCCTTGGCCTTGGCGCTGTCAGAGTAGCAGGTCGCCACATCTCCGTCTCTTCTGGGCTGAATTTCATATTTTAAGGTCTTTCCGCAGGCTTTCTCGTAGGCGTGAAGAACCTGAAGCACACTGTAGCCAACGCCGGTTCCCAGATTGTAGATGCTTACGCCCTCCTTGTCCTCCAGCTTCTTTAAGGCTTTCACATGGCCTTTGGCCAGATCCACCACGTGGATATAATCCCGCACGCCGGTGCCGTCCGGGGTGTCGTAATCATTGCCAAATACATTCAGATGATCCAGCTTGCCAACGGCTACCTGGGCGATATAGGGAACCAGATTGTTGGGGATGCCCTTGGGATCCTCCCCGATGAGGCCGCTTTCATGAGCGCCGATGGGGTTGAAGTAGCGAAGCAGAATCACGTTCCACTCCGGATCCGCCGTGTGCAGGTCGGTAAGGATCTGCTCCAGCATGCCCTTGGTCCGCCCATAGGGATTGGTGATCTCTCCCTTGGGACAGTTCTCCGTGATGGGGATCTCTGCCGGATCACCGTAGACAGTGGCAGAGGAACTGAATACGATGTTTTTGACGCCGTGGCTGCGCATCTCGTCGCAGAGAATGAATGTCCCGGTCAAATTGTTGTGATAGTATTCCAACGGTTTATGTACGGACTCGCCTACTGCTTTCAGGCCCGCAAAATGGATCACGGAGTCAATGGACTCCTGATCGAATATCTTCTTTATGGCTTCCTGATCCAGAAGATCGGCCTGATAAAAGGTCACTTTTTTTCCTGTAATCTGCTCCACCCGTTCCAATGCCTTTTCGCTGGAATTATAAAGGTTGTCCACCACAACTACCTCATAACCTGCATTTAATAATTCTACGCAGGTATGGCTTCCGATATATCCGGCACCTCCGGTTACTAAAACTGCCATAACTTCTCCTCCTTTTATGTGCATGTTCTGTGCGTGCGCGGGAGCGCGCCGGCGCATGCATGCGGCCAGCCGTCTTTTGTCAAGATGCGTTTCCCGCTTTACTGATTAGTATATACGGTATGGGGAAAGAAAACAATGCACTATTCTTCCATGTTTTTATAATATTTTTTCGCGGCTCCGGATGAAACAGCCGCTACAGGAAAATGTAAGCATAATTAAGCCGTGCGTAATTGTCCCTGTTTTCCGGGACAGGTATACTGAAAAAAGAAGATTTGGAAGAGTAAGGAGAAACGATGAGCAATTTAATACGCAGAAAAATATCCGGCCAGGGCATTTACAGGCGCCTCTTCGCAGCGCTTTGTCTGGCATTTTTACTGACCGGATGTCAGGAAAGAGAAGGAGAGGCCGCAGGCCGCCCCCAGGAACAGAGGGAGACGCGGGAGGAAGCGCCGCCGGATTTCCAAGGGGCAGAATGCCGGGAGAATGGCCCTTTTTTGGATTGAAGAGGCGGGAAGCATCTGCCTTCTGACGGAAGGGAAGCAGAAAATGTATCCTTTTGGGGAGGATGATTCGTCATATAGTCTGAGCGGCAATACAGACAAGGAGGAAATGGGATCATGAAAATGCAGATAGTGGCGGCGGTGTGTGCGGGAACGGCTCTGCGCCTCTTTGCGGTGAACGGAACAAAAGAACGGGCGATGAGGCAGCCTGGTTTTCAGGAAGGCGGGCCGGGATCTGAGCGGGTGCAGGGGCAGTGAAGCGGAAGCCGGTTTTCAGAGACAGGCCGGGGAAAGACGGATCAGGGGGACAAAGATGCGATGCTGACATTTTATTTTTCACTGATGGATACGGAAGGGCAGAGAAGCCGGTTTGAAAAAATTTACCGGGAGAACGCGGTATTGGAGGCGGTAAAAAATCTCCCGGTTCATTACCGGGATGTATTTTTGCTGAAATATTCCCTGGGTCTGACCAATGGGGAAATCGGGGAGCTCTTGGGGCTCACAGTGAGCGGTGTCAAACAGCGGGTTGCGCGGGGAAAGGAACTTCTGCGGGCTGAGCTGACGGAAGCTGGCTTCGGGATACCGTGAAGCGGGGCGGACAGATGGCAGAAACAAATTTTTGAACACACTTCAGGAGGGGAGCAGATGGAGGGCCGGGATTATCTGGATGATATGCTGTACAGGGCCATGCCGCGTCTGGATCAGGCGATGCAGGAATGCCTGGTGCGGGAACAGGAAAATACCCCCCTGTTTCGCACTTCCGGGCGGTTTGAGAGAAATATGAGGCGTCTGCTCCAAAAGGCCGGACAGAGGGACGTCAGGAACCGGGAGGGCACACGCCTGAACGGTGCGGGCAGAGCGTTGCCAGGGCGGACAAGGACAGCCGGCAGAACCGGACTGTCCGGAAGGAGGCTTCTGGCGGCGGTCATTTTCATTCTTGCCATGCTTGCGCTGGGACTGACAGCCGGGGCTGCGATTCTTCGGAGGATTGAACTGATTCATTACCGGGATGAGGTGCAGGGGGCGGATGTGTACCGTTTTTCCGGAGATAAGGCAGAAGGCGCGGGGGAGGCGATGATTATTTATCCCTCCTATATACCCGATGGATATGCGGAGACGGGAAATGTTTACCAGGGAAGCCCGTATTATGAATTGGAGATGGAGTGGACGGGGCCGGAAGGGGATACCATCCGCTATACCATGTTTCAGACGATGGAGGGCGGGAGATCCATTTACCTGGATGCGGATTATGACTCCGAAGAGCAGGTCATGGTAAATGGCAATGCGTGGTTTTGTACCTATCGGGAGGGTGCGTACCGCATGGCGAGGCTGCAGAAAGGGGATTTGTTTTTCCTGGTGTCAACGGAGGACACGTTCCCCAGGGAAGAGCTGATCAAAATATTAGAGGGAATCCAGCTTCCGGAGCAGACGGAAGCAGAGGTGGCTGCTGAGACAGAAGATTCGGAAGAGCTTCACGCCCGCATAGGCGAACTGGAGCGTCAGGCTGAAGAGTGGGCAATGGAGGATCGGCCATTTTTGCTGGAGGGGGGTTCGGAGGACTCGCCGGAAAATGAGGCAGGGGACAGGGAAGCTTCCGGGGGCGGAGCGCAGGCTGCCGTCTTTGGGAATAAGGATCAGGCCATCGCCCGCAGGGATCAGGCGCTGGATTTTATCAGGCAGCGGTATCCGGATTATCTGGCCAGTACAGAGCAGATGGAGGAAGGGATCCTGCAGAGCAGCTATCTGCGGGCCGTATATGGGGATTTTCAGACACCTCGTCCGGAGGACGCCCGGACAGAGGAAGCGAAATATTTTTGGACGGGGAGGCTTGTGGGGGAAATTACGGAATTCGTTTATGCGGGTCTGCGCACGCAGGAGGATCCCATGATCCGGGAAAATTTGGCCAAGCTGGGGAAAATACTGAAAGATGGCGGATAACCGTATCTTTTCCTGAACACAGAGCGCTCGGATACTGGTGAGAACAAATGTTCGAAAAAATGCTTGCATCTGCAGCGGGAATGTGTTATGCTGTCTTAAACGAACGTATGTTTGGAGACAACTTTTATGCTGATACAAGAGAATTTGTCCATACAGGAAAAACTTGCGATTTTGACAGACGCGGCGAAGTATGATGTGTCCTGCACATCCAGCGGAGTGAGCCGCCGCGGCCGCCAGGGAAGCTTGGGAAACGCGGCTCAGGCAGGCATCTGCCACAGTTTTGCGGCGGACGGCCGGTGCATTTCCCTGTTAAAGATTTTGTTTACGAATCAGTGTATCTACGACTGCCGGTACTGTGTAAACCGCTGTTCAAATGATGTGCCCAGAACCTCCTTCACGCCGGATGAGGTCTGTACCCTGACGATGGAGTTTTACAGGAGAAATTATATAGAAGGGCTTTTTTTGAGTTCCGGTATTCTTTACAGCGCGGATCATACTATGGAACTCTTGTATGAAACCCTGTATAAGCTGCGGGTTGGAAATCGGTTCAACGGCTATATCCATGTGAAGACCATTCCCGGGGCCTCGCCGGAGCTGGTGGAGCGCCTGGGATTTCTTGCAGATCGGATGAGCATCAACCTTGAGCTCCCCACAGCGGACGGACTGGCCAGGCTGGCGCCGGGAAAATCGAGAGAGAAAATCCTGCGGCCTATGCGCCAGGTACAGCAGGGGATCAGCCGGTCCAGCCGTCTCCTGGGATATGACAGGGGATACAGGAAGACGTATCCGACGGAGCGGGCGGGCTTTGCGGGAGGGGCCGCGCTCATAAAGCCGGAGCTGGCAGATGAAGGAGACAGCGGGAGAAAAGCGATCGGCAAAGGAGCGGATGAGGCCGGGACGCTGATTCTGCCGCCTTCTGTTTATCGGGAAAAACCGTTTGTACCCGCGGGACAAAGCACTCAGATGATTGTGGGTGCAGCGGGGGAGAGCGATTTTCAGATGCTGGCGGTCACCCAGGCCCTGTATGAGAATTACGGGTTGAAGCGGGTTTTTTATTCTGCCTATATTCCGGTAAATGATGATCCGGCTCTTCCGGCTCTCACGGGAGGCCCGCCCCTTTTGCGGGAACACCGGCTGTACCAGGCGGACTGGCTTCTGCGCTTTTATGGTTTCCGGGCGGAGGAGCTTCTCTCCCAGGACAAGCCGAACTTCAATCTTCTTTTGGATCCCAAGTGCGACTGGGCCTTGAGGCATCTGGAGGGATTTCCGGTGGAAGTGAATCAGGCATCCTACGGGGAGCTTCTTCGGGTGCCAGGTATCGGGGTGAAGTCTGCCCGACGGATTGCGGCGGCCCGGAGACTGGGGCCGGTGGCCTTTGAAGATTTGAAAAAGATGGGGGTAGTCTTAAAGCGCGCCCGGCATTTTATCACCTGCGGGGGACGGATGGATCAGGGAACAAAACTGGACGAGAAATATATTGCCAGGGCATTGATGGGGGATGAACGCCGGGCAGCCTGGGAGATCGAGCATCAAGAGAGCTTCCGCCAGCTTTCTCTATTTGAGGATTTCCCGCAGTAGACGGCGGGCAGGCGGAGGCAAAGTTTTTCAAAGGAGGCAGATCCATGACGGTATATGTGTGCGGACCGGAGTTTGAGAGCATTCTGTGCGGTGTCTATGATGCCTGGATGAGCCGGAAGGGACATGCGAATGTGCGCTTGGAAATACAGGGGACGAACCAGGATATGGAGCTTTTTGCGGAGTATGCAGATGTGGAACCCTCGCAGGAAAAGGCAGGAAAGGTACTGGAGGCGATGCGGACAAAGCTCTCCCGGGAAGTATTCCGGCAGGTGTATGCCGCTTCTCTGAGCTGGGAACCGGGGCGCGCGGATGCAGTTTACCGCTTTTTGATCCAGGCCTTCCGGTGGGGGCCTGCTGTGACGGACCGTCTGCAGGAACGGGCGGTTTATGAACTGTTTCGCCTCTCGAGGCGGGTGTACAATGAGAGCCACTGTCTGACGGAATTTATCCGTTTTTCCCAGGTGCCGGGAAACGTGCTGGTCAGCCGCATCGGGCCGGAGAACGATGTCCTCACCCTGCTGTCCCCGCATTTTGCAGACCGGATGCCCTCGGAGAATTGGGTGATCTATGATGAGAACCGCCAAAAAGCAGCCGTGCACCCTGCGGACAGGGACTGGTTTATTTTGAATCAGTCTATGGACGGAGATGGGGGCATAGAGATCGGGCTATGGCAGACCTGCCTGACGGCGGAAGGAGATAAGGCGGCTTACGAGCAGCTCTGGAGAACCTTTTTTCATGCGGTGGGGATCGGCGAGAGGAAAAACCCTGTCTGCCAGAGAACCCATCTGCCTCTTAAATACCGCAGGTATATGACGGAATTTCAAAATGGACGCGAATGACCGCCCGCGGAAAAGTCCTGCCGCCGGCATGGCGGAAGAGCCTTTTCCGCGGGAATAACCGCGGGGGATCATCTCCAGGAATCTTAGG
>DWWT01000037.1 GCA_019119575.1 Candidatus Enterocloster excrementipullorum | reverse complement strand
ATCCGAAAGCTTTGGAATCCCGAAGGCTCCGCACCCATCCGCCGATGGTGACCTCCTTGTCTAAAAAATCTTCGGAATGCTTGTAGATTTCCTTTACAGTAGTCAAATTCATGACTGGGTTCTCCTTTTCTCATGTTTTGCTGCAGCCTCATTCCATAGCAATATATTCTCTTGGATGTCTGGCAGCAGAATAGTACGTCCGATATACGAAAATCGGTACATATAACGTGATTATATGATATTTCCGTGAATGTTTCAAGGCTTATCTGAGTGCATGCTGTCCTACCGGATGTTTGGCAGTATTCATCTGTGGAAGAGTTCTCTAATGTTTGCGCCTCCTGGAAAAATCTCCGCCCCCTGGAATACATTCTCAATTCTCCCTAAGTATTTTTCTGGTATCATAGGAGGGGGATTCCATACATGGGATTTTGGGAGGGGCAGAATATTTTGTGGTGGGGAGGGGAGTGATACACAATATATGGGAAGAAACGTATAAAATGGGTAAAAAACAAAGAAAATGTCGGAAAAATATACAAAAAAATTGAAATAAGTACAAATCTTTATGTACTATTTACAAATTTTGTGTTATAATAAAAACTACAAAAATTTCAACAGCAAGAGGTGATAACGTGATTAAAAAAGAAATGATTGCCATGCTTTTAGCTGGCGGACAAGGCAGCCGTCTTGGCGTTTTGACGCAGAAAGTAGCCAAGCCGGCGGTATCTTTTGGGGGGAAGTACCGAATCATTGATTTTCCGCTGAGCAACTGCATCAACTCCGGCGTAGACACGGTTGGAGTGCTGACGCAGTATCAGCCATTACGTTTGAACGCCCACATCGGGATTGGTATTCCGTGGGATTTGGACAGAAACGTAGGCGGCGTGACTATTTTACCTCCATATGAAAGAAGTAAGGGCAGTGACTGGTACACAGGCACGGCCAATGCGATTTACCAGAATCTTGAATATATGGAGTCTTATAATCCGGAATATGTTCTCATCCTTTCAGGAGACCATATCTATAAGATGGATTATGAGGTTATGCTGGACTACCATAAGGCCAACAATGCGGATATCACCATTGCTGCTATGCCAGTACCGATTGAGGAGGCCAGCCGGTTCGGAATTCTGATTACGGATGAGACCAACCGGATTACGGAGTTTGAAGAAAAACCGCCGGTACCCAGGAGCAATCTGGCTTCCATGGGAATTTACATATTCAGCTGGCCGGTGCTGAAGGAAGCTCTTATCAAGATGAAGGACGAGCCGGGATGTGATTTTGGAAAGCACATTATTCCTTACTGCCATGGAAACGGCGAACGCATTTACGCGTATGAGTATAACGGTTACTGGAAAGATGTGGGAACATTAGGATCCTATTGGGAAGCCAATATGGAACTCATTGATATCATTCCTGAATTTAATCTTTATGAGGAGTATTGGAAGATCTACACCAAAAGCGATGTGATTCCGCCTCAGTTTATATCAGCCGATGCCAACATCGAGAGAAGTATCATTGGGGAAGGAACCGAGGTTTACGGCGATGTAGTAAACTCTGTGATCGGAGCCGGCGTGACTATCGGAAAAGGCGCTGTGGTGCGCGACTCCATTGTGATGCAGGGGGCATCCATCGGGGCCGGCGCGCAGATCAACAAGGCGATTGTGGCGGAGAATGTGGTTATTGGAGACGGAGTGGAGACGGGGGTGGGAGAGTATGCTCCCAGCACGTATGATCCCAAGGTGTATCAGTTTGACCTGGTGACCATCGGGGAGAATTCCGTGATTCCCGCGGGTGTGAAGATCGGGAAGAATACAGCCATTGCAGGGGAGACCACCGCAGACGACTATCCTGACGGGCTTCTGGCAAGCGGAAATTACATTATAAAGGCAGGTGGCGTGAAATGAGAGCAATCGGTATTGTATTAGCAGGAGGCAACAGCAAGAGGATGCGGGAGCTGTCCAATAAACGGGCGGTAGCCGCCATGCCGGTTGCGGGAAGTTACCGGAGCATTGATTTTGCACTGAGCAATATGACGAATTCCCACATTCAGAATGTGGCGGTGTTTACGCAGTATAATTCGCGGTCGCTGAACCTCCATCTGAGCTCTTCTAAATGGTGGGATTTCGGCCGCAAGCAGGGAGGACTATATGTTTTTACCCCCTCCATTACCCCGGAAAATGGGGATTGGTACAGGGGTACGGCGGATGCCCTGTATCAGAATCTTACCTTCTTAAAGAACAGCCATGAGCCCTATGTGGTGATTGCTGCCGGGGATGGAGTGTACAAGCTGGATTATAATAAAGTTCTGGAGTACCACATTGAGAAGAAGGCGGACATAACCGTTGTATGTAAGAATATGGATGAGGGGACAGATGTGACCCGGTTTGGGTGTGTGAAGCTCAATGAAGACAGAAGAATCATTGACTTTGAGGAAAAGCCCATGACCTCCGATGCAACGACGATTTCCTGCGGCATTTATGTGGTGCGCAGAAGGCAGCTCATCGAACTGTTGGAGCGGTGCGCGGCGGAGGACCGGTATGATTTTGTCAAGGATATCCTGGTTCGCTACAAGAATTTAAAACGTATTTACGCTTATAAGATGGAGGGTTACTGGAGCAACATAGCGACGGTGGATTCTTATTATAAGACCAATATGGACTTTTTGAAACCGGAGGTTCGGGATTATTTCTTTAAGCAGTATCCCGATATCTATACAAAGATCGATGATCTGCCGCCCGCCAAGTACAATCCGGGCGCTACGGTTAAGAACAGCCTGATTTCCAGCGGCTGCATCTTAAACGGTGTGGTAGAAAATTCTATCTTGTTCAAGAAGGCATATGTGGGGAATAACTGCATTATTAAAAATTCTATCATTTTAAACGATGTTTACATTGGGGACAATACGGTGATTGAGAACTGTATTGTAGAAAGCCGCGATACAATACGGGCAAATACCACGCACATCGGAACGCCGGATAATATCAAGATCGTGGTAGAAAAAAACGAGAGATATACATTATAGATGAGCGCTGCTCATACGGATTGAGCAGGAGAACATAAATGCCTGGTATACTGCCGGACGGGGGAGCACGCTTCCGTAGCGTGTAATAAGGGAACACGCTGAAACGCGGCAAGATAAAGACGGAAGGGGAAAAACACATGCAGGTTACAGACGTAAGAGTGAGACGGGTAGAGAAAGAAGGAAAGATGAAGGCAATCGTTTCCATCACCTTGGATAATGAGTTCGTGATTCACGATATCAAGGTGATCGAAGGGGAGAAAGGACTGTTCATAGCGATGCCCAGCCGCAAGGCAGCCGACGGGGAGTACAGGGACATCGCCCATCCCATTAATTCCGGGACGCGGGACATGATCCAGACTATTATCCTGAACAAATACGAGACCACCCTGCTGGAGAATGAGGCTGAAAGAGCTGCTATGGCCTAGAGTTTTTTGCATAGCATTTTGGTGAGAAGCGGGGCAGCCGCACTGTTTTTGAGGTGCGGCTGCCTCATTTTCTTTGCATACATGGGAGAATAAAAATTATGCTTGTTTTTGGCTAATTCTCTCCAATATACTCCTCGCCACGCTCATCCCATTTGCCGAGGCCTGCTGCAGCCCCCGCGTCACGGAGGCGCCGTCGCCGATGGCCCTAAGACCATGGATGCTGGTTTCAAAATTCGGGTCAACTACTACCTTGTTGGAGTAGAATTTTACCTCTACGCCGTAGAGCAGGGTCTCATCGCTGGCAATGCCGGGAGTGACTTTGTCTAGAGCCAGCAGCATCTCCTTGATATCCGTCATAATCCGGTGGGGGAGCACGAGGGAAAGATCACCGGGTACCGCGTCCTTCAGAGTGGGGATCAAGTTGTTGCGGCAGAGTCGTTCTTCTGTGGTGCGCCGGCCGCGCTGGAAATCTCCAAAGGTCTGTACCATGATTTTTCCGCCGCAGAGCATGTTGGAGAGCTGGGCAATGTGTTTGCCGTATTCAATGGGCTCATTAAAAGGTTTCGTGAAGTTTTTGCTTACAAGAAGGGCAAAATTAGTATTATGCGTCTTGTATTCCTTGGACTTGTAGGCGTGGCCGTTGACCACAGCCAGACCGTCCTCATAGTATTCCGTAGCCACTTCACCGGAGGGATTCGTACAGAAGGTGCGGACCTTGTCGTCAAAGGTGGGGGTGTAATACACCAGCTTTGCCTCATACAGATTCTCGTTTAAGAACTTCATTACCTCATCCCGGACTTCTACCCGGACGCCAATGTCCACGGTCCCTACCTGGGTTTCAATCCCGTGGTCCGAACAGATGTGGGAAAACCAGTCGGAGCCTTCCCGTCCGATAGCTGCAACCACTTCGGGGGCATAGTAAGTCTCATCCTTGTCCGTGATCACACCCCTGACTGCTCCGTCCTCAATGAGCAGATCCTTTACCATGGTATTAAACTGCATGGAGATACCCTGGGAAATCAGATGTTCCTGGAGGCGTGTATAAATCTTGTACCCCTCTTCCGTGCCCAGATGCCGGATAGGGCATTCAATCAGCTTTAAGTTGGCTCCGATGGCTTTGCGCCGTATTTCCTCGATTTCTTTCTGCTTGTCAACACCATAGACATTGGTATCCGCGCCGAATTTTAGGTAAATCTCGTCAGATTCATGGATGAGAGCAGAGGCCTTGTCATAGCCAAGAATCTCAGGAAGATTTCCGCCTACATCCGGGGAAAGGGAGAGCTTTCCGTCGGAAAATGCGCCTGCCCCGGCAAAACCTGTGGTGATAGAGCAGGGCTTGCATCCCACGCAGACATTGGTGGTGCGCTTAGGGCAGACCCGCTTTTCGATGGGGCGTCCCTTCTCAATCATAAGGATTTTGAGGTTCGGCCGCTGCCGGATGAGCTCGTAGGAGCAGAAGATGCCGGAGGGGCCGGCGCCTATGATAATCACGTCGTATTGGTTGTTAATATTCATGGCAATTACTCCTTTCATTGGATGACGGTTAAAGCATAAAAATACCAGCGTACCAATTATAGAAGCTTGTAGTCAACTATTCCGGTAGCTGGTAGAAACGTCCATCCAATTATGAACTTATACAGGCGTCCTGATACAGCTTAGTTTAGCACGGGCGTTCGCCTGCTGTCAAGGAAAATAGAGGGTCTGACCGCCCTTTAAAGAGCTTTCAAAAAGAAGGTCAGCGGACACCCCATACGATCCAAATATAAATGTAGCCGGTGAGCACTGCGGAGAGTGTAAAGGGAATGCCGATGCGCAGGAAATCAGAAACCCGCACGGTCTCCCCGTTTTTGCGCAGGATACCGATGGCTGCGATGTTGGCGGAGGCGCCGATAGGGGTAAGGTTTCCTCCTAAGGTGGCGCCGGTGAGCAGTCCGAAGTAGAACACGTAAGGCTCAATTCCGGCTCCGCCGTTCATCAGGGCAGAGATTCCCTCCACAACGGGAAGCATGGTGGCCACATAGGGGATATTGTCAATAAAGGCGGACAGGATTACGGAAGCAAACACGACCAGCGTATAAAGAAGGAAGGGGTTGTCTCCGGACACACGGTAAAAGAGGCCGGCGGCTGCGTCGATTACGCCGGCCACTTTGATTCCCTCAATTACCATAAACAGGCCGAACAGGAGAAGAAGGGTGTCCTTGTCCAGATCTTTTAAAATCTTGTTCACGATGGCACAGGAACCCTGGCGGGTGCAGTGAATAACGACGCCGATGATGCAGATAACCAGACAGATCAGTCCGCTGCGCAGATTATAAACGGCCGCGGCAAATCCTCCGGCGGGCTCCGGCATAAAGGAAGCAAAAATCAGGCATACCACAGTACCAATCATGAGGACAGAAGGAATATAGTCGTCTACCGTAGTTTCCACCTTGGCGGAGACGGTCTGCATCTCTTTGCGGAACAAAAACAGGAGGGCTCCCAGCGAAACCAGAGCGCCAAGTTCCACGCCCCAGAAGATACCGGGCTTCCCCAGCATCCAGAAGAAGTCCAAAAAGGTCATACCCGCATAGCCGCCCAGAAGAATGCTGGTGGTATCGCCTACCAGGGTTGCCGCTCCCTGGAGGTTTGAGGAGACGGCAATAGAAATCAGAACGGGCACAGGGGAGATCTTTAGCTTGCGGGAGATGGCAAGTCCGATGGGAGCCACCATCAGAACCGTAGCCACGTTGTCAACAAATGCGCTGATAACTCCGGCAAAAAGGGCCAGAGCACAGACCGCCCATTTTACGTTGGGAACTTTGGTAATCAGTATCTCGGCCAGTCTGGCGGGCATCCGGCTCTCAACGAACAGAGTTACTGTACCCATGGTTCCTCCGATCATCAGCAGCACATTGTAGTCAACGGCGGACAGGGCGGAAAAGAGGGTTAATTCAAATAGTCCCGCATAGCCGAGAACAATAAAAATGGCTGCGGATGTGAGGGCAATCCACGGCCGGTACTGTTGGAAAGACAGCATCAGGATGTAGGTTATCAGGAAAATAACCAGTGCAATAATCATGTCGCATTCCTCCGTTTGTTTGGAATATAATCGTTCGGGGTGTTGCATTTTCCGGTCTGGCACTAGCAGCCCCAAACTAATATGTGGGAATTATTATAACATATCGACAAAAAGTTGCAATAAATGCAGAAAAATATACACAATTTCTTAATGCGATTGCCAAATTTTAGACAATACTAGCGTCTTGAATTTCGTATGGAAATTTGATAAGATTGAAATAATTGTTCAGTATTCCTGGACAGAATAGAAAATACAGGCGTTAGATACCCCGTATGTGCGTATCTAGCGCTTAAATGCGTGCGCAAAAATGGACAGGAGGCGGGAAGGAATGTATCTGATCGCAGGATTGGGAAACCCTACCAGAGAATATGAGAAAACACGGCACAACGTGGGATTCGACACCATTGATGTGCTGGCGGATAGGATAAATACGGATGTTGCGGAGCGGAAATTTAAAGGTCTTTATGGAAAAGGGATGCTGGGCGGAGAAAAGGTGATCCTGCTAAAGCCGCAGACCTTTATGAATCTGAGCGGGGAGAGCGTGCGCGCGGCGGCGGATTTCTATAAGATTCCCCCGGATCATATTATTGTTATATATGATGATATCAGCCTGGATGTGGGGCATCTGCGGATCCGGACCAAGGGAAGCGCGGGGGGGCATAATGGAATCAAAAATATTATCGCCCACCTGGGGACGCAGGAATTTCCGCGCATTAAAATCGGAGTCGGAGGAAAGCCGCCGAGAATGGATTTGGCGGATTATGTGCTCAGCCGTTTCCCGGCGGAGGAGCGAAAAATTATGGAGACGGCTTTTAGGGATGCTGCCGAGGCAGCCGGGGTGCTGATTGCCGAGGGGCCGGACGCGGCCATGAATCGGTTTAATGGGCCGAGAAATGTTGAATAGCAGCTGTTCAGAACAGCGTATCTTTTTGCCCGGCCGCTGCAGGCGGCATGCGGGCGGCGAGGAAGAAAGGAAATAGGGGGAGATGGAAAATCCGTTATTAGAATTACAGGAATATGAAAATCTTCTGCAGGCCCTGCAGGAGGGGAAAGGGCCGCTTCAGGCGTCGGGCTGCCTGGATTCCCAAAAAGTTCATCTTATGTATGAGCTGGGGGAAGAAGGCGGCTTTCACTGGACATTGGCGGTTACCTATGACGAGCAGAGAGCTAAGGAAATCTACGATGATTTTCGAAATTTCACGAAAAATGTGTGGCTGTACCCGGCCAAGGATCTTCTGTTCTACAGCGCGGATATCCATGGAAATCTGATGACGCGGCAGCGGATAGGAGTGCTGCGTCATCTCATGGAGGACGCGGGCGGCGTGGTGGTGACCACGATTGACGGCCTGATGGACCATCTTCTTCCGCTGGCATTTTTGCGCGCGCAGGCAGTCACCGTGGAGAACGGACAGGTGATTGACCTGGAGCGTTGGCGGGATCGGCTGGTAAGCATGGGTTATGAGAGGGCCGCCCAGGTAGACGCCATGGGACAGTTCTCGATTCGAGGCGGAATTATTGATATTTTTCCCCTGACAGAAGAAATGCCTGTGCGGATCGAGCTGTGGGACGATGAGGTGGATTCCATCCGAACCTTTGATCTGGAGAGTCAGCGGTCTGTGGAGCAGCTGGACCGGATTACGCTGTATCCGGCCTCGGAGGTGGTTCTCTCGGGGGGCCAGATGGCCGCCGGAATCCGGCGCATGAAAGAGGAAGAAAAGAGCTATGAGAAGGCCCTGCGCGACCAGGGCAAGCGGGAGGAAGCAGCTCGCATCCGGGGAATTATAGAGGAACTGACAGACGAGCTGGAGGCGGGATACCGGGCCGGCGGATTGGACGGGTACGTCAAATATTTCTGCCCCGATACGGTATCTTTTCTGGATTATTTTCCCGCGGGGGACAGCCTCATCTTCCTGGATGAGCCGGCGCGGCTTAGGGAAAAGGGAGAGACTGTGGAGATGGAATTCCGGGAGAGTATGGTTCACCGGCTGGAGAAAGGCTATCTCCTCCCTGGGCAGACGGAGCTTCTCTATCCGGCAGCTCAGGTGCTGGCCAAGGCCCAGCGTCCATACAGTCTTCTCATGACCGGGCTGGATCAGAAGATCCCGGGGGTAAAAGTAAACGGCCGGTTCAGCTTTGAGGTGAAAAATGTAAGCTCCTATCAGAATAGTTTTGAGCTTTTGATCAAAGATTTGACGCGCTGGAAGAAGGAGGGATACCGCGTGGTTCTGCTCTCCGCTTCCCGGACAAGGGCCAGCCGTCTGGCGGGAGATCTGCGGGAGTATGATCTGCGGGCCTACTGCCCGGACGGGGCAGAAGAGGAGCAGAAAGGGGAGGCAGCACTGCCGGCTGCCGAAGGCGCATCTGCGGAAGCGGCCGACGCCTCCGGCATGCCGGGCGCCTCATATGTGCCGGATTTTCGCCGGGTAAAACCTGGGGAAATCATGGTTATTTACGGAAATCTGCACCGGGGTTTTGAGTATCCGCTTTTAAAATTCGTCTTCATCACAGAGGGTGACATGTTCGGCGTGGAAAAGAAAAAGAGACGCCGAAAGAAGACGAATTACCGGGGAAAAGCAATTGAGAGCTTTTCGGAGCTATCCATTGGCGACTATGTGGTGCATGAAGAGCATGGGCTGGGAATCTATCGGGGAATAGAGAAGGTAGAGCGGGACCATGTGATCAAGGACTACATTAAGATTGAATATGGGGACGGGGGAAAGCTGTATCTGCCCGCAACCCGGCTGGAGAGTATTCAGAAATATGCAGGTGCAGAGGCCAAGAAGCCGAAGCTCAATAAGCTGGGCGGCGGGGAGTGGAATAAGACAAAGACGAAGGTACGGGGGGCTGTTCAGGAGATCGCCCGGGATCTTGTGAAGCTCTATGCGGCCAGGCAGGAGAAGACTGGCTTTCAGTACGGGGAAGATACGGTATGGCAAAAGGAATTCGAAGAGCTTTTTCCCTATGAAGAGACGGAGGATCAGCTGGACGCCATTGACGCGGTGAAGCACGATATGGAGAGCAGGAAGATCATGGACCGCCTAATCTGCGGGGATGTGGGATATGGGAAGACCGAGGTGGCTCTCCGCGCGGCCTTTAAGGCGGTGCAGGACAGCAAGCAGGTGGTATATCTGGTTCCCACCACAATTTTGGCCCAGCAGCATTACAACACTTTTGTCCAGCGCATGAAGAATTTTCCTGTGCGGGTGGATATGCTTTCCCGGTTCTGTACCCCGGCCCAGCAGAAGAAGACTCTTGAGGATCTGCGCAAAGGTCTGGTGGACATTGTCATCGGCACGCACCGGGTTCTCTCAAAAGACTTGGCGTTTAAGGATTTGGGGCTTCTGATTGTGGATGAAGAGCAGCGCTTTGGCGTGGCGCACAAGGAGAAGATCAAACATTTAAAGGAAAATGTGGACGTAATGACTCTGACGGCCACGCCCATCCCCAGGACACTGCATATGAGCCTGGCGGGAATCCGGGACATGAGTGTGCTGGAGGAGCCTCCGGTAGACCGGACGCCTATTCAGACCTATGTGATGGAGTACAATGAGGAGATGGTGCGGGAGGCCATCAACCGGGAGCTGGCTCGGAATGGACAGGTGTATTATGTATACAACCGTGTGACGGACATTGATGAGGTGGCGGCCCGTGTCCAGGCGCTGGTTCCGGACGCGGTGGTGACCTTTGCTCACGGCCAGATGCGGGAGCATGAGCTGGAGCGCATTATGGCGGATTTTATTAATGGGGAGATTGACGTGCTGGTGTCCACGACCATTATTGAGACCGGACTGGACATTCCCAATGCCAATACCATGATTATCCAGGACGCGGACCGGATGGGCCTGTCCCAGCTCTATCAGCTGCGCGGGCGGGTCGGCCGTTCCAACCGGGTATCCTATGCATTTTTAATGTATAAGAGAGATAAGCTCTTAAAAGAGGAGGCGGAAAAGCGCCTCCAGGCAATCCGGGAATTTACGGAGCTGGGCTCCGGAATCAAGATCGCCATGCGGGACTTGGAAATACGGGGAGCGGGAAATGTGCTGGGCGCAGAGCAGCATGGGCATATGGAGGCTGTGGGCTATGATTTATACTGCAAGATGCTGAACGAAGCGGTTTTGGCCTTAAAGGGGCAGGAACAGGCGGGGGCGTCCTACGAGACTTCGGTGGAATGCGATATCGATGCCTATATTCCTTCTTCGTATATCAAAAATGAGTACCAGAAACTGGATATCTATAAGAGAATTTCCGCTATTGAGACAGAGGATGAGTACATGGATATGCAGGATGAGCTGATGGACCGCTTTGGAGATATTCCGCGAAGTGTGGACAATCTGCTCAAAATCGCGGAGCTCCGCTCCCTGGCCCACCGGGCGTTTGTGACGGAGGTATTTGTAAACCGGCAGGAGGTGCGGCTCACTATGTACCAGAAGGCGGAGCTGCAGGTCGCGGCCATACCGGAACTGATTGGAAAATATAAGGGAGATTTAAAGCTTGTGCCCGGGGAGGCGCCGGTATTCCATTTTGTTGACAGGAAGCATAAGAACCAGGACAGCCTTCCCATGATGGAAAAGGCCAAGGAGCTTGCCAAAGCCTTGGAGGAGATACGGGCATAAGAGATCTAGACGGCGCTGTTTTTTTCCTCCTCCCGGATCTCCCAGTGAATTAAAAAAGTCAGGGCGGCCCGCAGGGCAATGATTCCGGCTACAATGCCGATTTCCTGCCACTGCCGCACTACAACGGTGCGGAGGATCTCGCTGCCCAGCTTAAACTCGAGGCCCATGGCAAGCCCCTTTGCCAGATAGATCCTGGTATCGGGGGAGCGCCGCACATACTTAATAAAACCGGTGATTCCGGAACAGATGATAATGCCTACGCCCATAAATTCAAAGAGCAGAATAGCGGCATTGGCGGCGAGAGACAAGAGCGATTCCAGGTGTTCCATGGGATTCCTCCTTTGTGCGGATTTTCTGCCCGGTTCCCTGAATGGGCGGGAGACGGGCGGGTTTTAAGTAGTTATGGCCATTTTACCATAAGGCGTATGTATTTTACAAGAAGGTATGCGAAAGGCACAGTATGGAAAAAGTAAGAGAATTGATTGACCGGCTGGAGAGCCAGCGAATTTTGACAAAGGAAGAGTTTTGTTTTCTCATAGAGTCAATTGAGCCGGAGGACCGGGTGTATCTGTATGAGAGGGCGCGGAGCCAGGCCCGGGCTGTTTATGGCAATGCTATTTATGTGCGGGGGCTGATTGAATTTACAAATTTCTGCAGGAACGACTGCTATTACTGCGGAATTCGCCGGGGGAACCGGCAGGCTTCCCGTTACCGCCTGACAAGGGAGGAAATTTTGGAGTGCTGCAAAGAGGGATATGCGCTGGGATTTCGGACCTTTGTGCTGCAGGGAGGGGAAGATCCCTGGTTCGATGATGACAAAATTGCGGGACTTGTCCGGGAAATAAAGGAGGCATATCCGGACTGTGCGGTTACCCTTTCGGTGGGGGAACACTCCTATGAGACCTATAAGAAATGGTTTGATGCCGGAGCGGACCGGTATCTGCTTCGGCACGAGACGGCAAATCCCGAGCACTACGCGAAGCTTCATCCGTCAGCTATGTCCCTGGCACATCGGATGCAGTGCCTGCGGAACCTAAAAGCCATTGGCTATCAGACAGGCTGCGGGATTATGGCAGGCTCTCCCTGGCAGACGTCGGAGAATTTGGCGGAGGATCTGCTGTTTATGCGGGATCTGGAACCGGAGATGGTGGGAATCGGCCCGTTTATTCCCCACCATGAGACGCCCTTTAAGGATAAGGCGCCGGGAACTCTGGAGCTTACGCTTTTGCTCCTGTCCATCGTCCGGCTGATGCTGCCCCGGGTGCTCCTCCCGGCCACCACGGCTCTGGGAACCATTGATCCCATAGGCCGGGAACAGGGAGTGCTGGCCGGGGCCAATGTGGTCATGCCCAATTTGTCTCCTTTAAATGTGCGGAAAAAGTATATGCTGTATGACAATAAGATCAGCACCGGGGCCGAAGCAGCCTCCAATATCGCCGAGCTGCGGCAGCGGATGGAGGCTATCGGGTATGAGGTGGCGGTGGGGAGAGGGGATTATCCTGGAAGCAAAGTTATCCCTTCTGCTCCTTCCACTTCCCGCTCTTAAGCCTCCAGATGCATAAAATTGTGCGGATGAAGCAGTCCACGGCAATCGCAATCCACACGCCTACCACCCCCATCTGCAGGGGACGGGTAGCTAGATAGACCAGGCCGATGCGCAGGCCCCACATGCCGATGACGCTGACAAGGAGAGAGAAGCGCACATCACCCGCGCCGCGGCAGATGCCGCAGGCGATGACGAAGAAGCTGAAAAACAGCTCCGTGGCTGCGGCGATAAAGAGGGTCTGCGTTCCCAAGGCCACTACTTCAGGATCGCTGCTGAACAGGCGAATGATAGGGCCAGACCATATGGCCACGGGGATACAGGCCAGGACAATGACGGCGGAACCGATCAGGCAGATGGAGAGTGCGAACCGGTCGGCTAAGTCTTTCCGTCCGGCTCCCAGGGACTGACCGATCAGGGCGGTTGCGGTGTAGGAAAAGCCGTAGGCAGGCAGATACAGGATTCCTTCTGTCTGGTTGGTCAGGTAATGCGCGGCGAGAGGGACGGTTCCAAGGCCGGAAATCATGGCGGTCAGGGCGATCTGACCGGAGGTCAGTGTCAGGCGCTCCAAGAGAACCGGAAAGCTGATGTGCCATATCTGCCGAAATATAGGGAGCCGTACCCGGTAACGGGGCCGAAACAGGGGAATCCGTACGGGCGTGTTCTTATGAGTTAAAAAGCACAGCAGAATAAGGAGCAGGAGATATTGAGAAGCAGCCGTGGAAATGGCTGCTCCGGTGACGCCCAGCCCAGCTCCCCATATAAAGAAGGAGGAGCCTCCGAAAGACATTTCCCTAGCGGGATAGATGAGAAAAAAATTTCCCACAATGTTTGCCATGTTGGCAGTCAGGTTGGCGGCCAGAGGCGTGCGCGTATCACCGGCAGACCGAAAAATGGAGGAGAGAACCACGGCCGCGGACTGAGGGATCAGGCCGAATCCGATCACCCGCATATAGCTCTGCGCCAGGGGGACAACATCCGGTGCGGCCCCAAGCCAGATGGGCAGGGGACGGCAGACCAGCTCTACGCCAAGAAACAGCAGGAGTCCAAGTATTAGCGCACAGGTGATGGACTGGTAGGTTACGCTGCGGGTTCTTCTGGCGTTGCCGCTTCCCACTGCGTGGGCGATCAGATAGGAGCAGCCCACGCTGAGGGCGGTGATGAAGCCATTGATCAGCCATACGGAGGAGATGTTTACCGCTACCGCAGCCGTGGCGGCCGCGCCGATAGAGCCCACCATGGCAGTGTCCGCCAGCGTGGACATAGAGATCAAAAACTGCTCCAGGATGGACGGCCAGGCCAGCTTGACGACGGTCCGGGTGACGTGGCGCTCGCCTTCCTCCAGGATGGAAGAAGGAGCATCGGCCGCACTCCGGGAACTGGCCGCAGCTCGGCTTCCGGAATTTTTAAAATCCTGATTCTGGTTTTTCATGTTGTCAGACGCAATGTTCATACACATTCCCCCATTTTCCTGCTGCCGCAGACAGCCGCAAGATTTGGCTTCCGCTGTTTTCCGGATCACCAGTTTTTCTCAAAGGAAAAACCATTCTGCTCCAACAGCCAGGCAGCGGCATCCCGGTTGGTCGTCAGCCAGGCGCCATGAGTTTTCATATAGCCGATGAGGCGGCTCAGCATCTGCACCCGGCTGGCACGGCCAATAAACTGGGGATGGAGAACAAAATTGATCATCCGTCCCTCATCAGCCAGGGTGTCAAATTCTTCCTTCCATATCTCATACATCTCATCCGGAGACTTCAGCTCGTATCGCTCCGGCGCGGAATCCGTATAGAAATCATAGGCAGTGTCATCAAAAATGGAATCCTTGGGAAGTTCGGCCAGGGGTACGGTTTTTCCGTCGATCTGGTGCAGGAAGGGGCCGTCGCTGTCGCGCCAGTTCGAGCTGTAAATATATCCGTGCTCCAAAAACAGGCGCAGGCTGTAGTCATGGATCACGCCGCCCGGTGCCCGGTGCCCGACAATCCGCTGACCGGTGAGCTCTTCTATAACCTTTTCGCTGCGGCGCATGGTGGCGTCCTCTTCCTCGTAGGTAGTGGTAGTAAATTCTTCGTGGAAATAGCCGTGGAAACCAATTTCATGTCCCCGCCGGACGATCTCCTTTACCACCAGAGGATATTTTTCAGCGATGACTCCGGGTACAAAAAAGGTAGCCTTCACCTGATGAATGTCCAGCATGTCAAGGATCCGGGGCACGCCCTGTTTAGGCCCGTAGGCGCCGCGGGAGAGATTCGTGATATGATCCGCATTGCCGTCCCCGCGGGTGGTCCACATAGTTTCCGCATCCAGATCAAAGGCTATCATCACAGCGATCCGTTTGTTATCCGGCCATTTTGTCATAGGGAAGCACCTCCTTTCTGTGTGTGGGAAGGCTGGTTTTTAAAAGCCGGCAGATTTTCCCAGCCGGGGTACGTCTTTGCCAGTACATACCGGGCTACATCCTCACAGGTGGCAATCCAGGCTCCCTGGGACTGCATATAGGCGATCAGTTCCCCAACCATACCAATCCGGCTGGCGCGCCCGATCATCTGCGGATGAAGCTTGAGAATAAAGATTTTGTTGCCTTCAAGGGCCAGCCCGTCAAATTCCTGTTTCCAGTTTCCGTATACCTCCCGGTTGGTGTACATGGAACGGACAGCCGGGTCGCTGAAGGTGAAATAATAATAGGTAAAATCATCCATGGTGATATCGCAGGGGAGTTCCACAAGAGGAAGGGGATTTCCGTCTTTTTCCCAGAGATATGCCCAGTCGCAGTCCTTCATAGAAGAGCTGTAAAGATATCCGCGTTCCGCCAGAAGCTCCGACGTAAAAGGATGGATGATGCTTTCCGGCCCTCTGTGGCCCACAGGTCTTCGGCCGCAGATGCCTTTCAGGATGGATTCGCTTTTCTCCAGGATGGAAACCTCCTCTTCGCGGGAAATTCCCCGCCGCGATTCATGCATATAGCCGTGGCAGGCCAGTTCATGTCCTCGTCGGGCAATCTCATCGACTGTATCCCGATAGGTTTCCGCTACAATTCCGGGCACAAAGAAGGTGGACTTGATACCGACAGCATCCAGCATAGCAAGGCAGCGGGCAAGCCCCTCGTGAGGCCCGTACTGTCCTCTGGAATAGTCTGTAAATCCAATGGAAGTTCCCTTGCTTTCTGCGCGGGAAATTCGGAGAAACTCCGCATCATAATCAAATGTGACCATCACGGCAATCCGCTTCCCGTCCGGCCAGGACAGGTCAGGGCCGTTGGTCTTTCCGTCAATCAGCCAGCTCATAATAGAATACCTCGCAAGTATGTAGTATTTTTACGCATGTAATTCGATTATAGCATGGGGGATCCGGATGTCAATATGCATGGGGTGTATAATAGATGATTGAATAAATATATGGTGTATCTGATCAACAGCCAAAAGCGGATCGGACTGTATCCGGCCATTTTATTTGAGAAAATACCCATAAATAGAGAGAAACTATTGTGAATGAGGGATTGCAAGGGGGAGAATACTGTGGTATAATTATGCGAATGTTAGAATAAAAGAGGAGGAAGACATCATGAAAAAGACTTTGGCATTAGCTGTCAGCGCTGTGCTGGCGATGGGAATGCTGAGCGGCTGCGGAAGCACCGCCCAGGAGACGACGGCCGCAACTACCGCAGCGGAAGCGGCCCAGACGGAGGAAACGACGGCTGAGAGCGCGCAGGAGAGCAGCGCAGAAGAGTCAGAAGCAGCGGAGAGCACGGAGGAGAGCAGCGCAGAGGAAGCGTCTGCGGACAATCCGTTTGCGGGAAAAACCGTAAAGGTGGGATGCTCCGCAACGTTTGTTCCCTTTGAGTCCATTGAGATGGCAGCGGATGGGAGCAAAACGTATGTGGGAATGAACATTGACATCGTAAGGACCATTGTTGAGAAGAACGGCGGTCAGGTGGAGTTTGTGGATATGCCGTTCAAGAGCCTGATGGCAGCGATTCAGGCGGGGCAGATTGATTTCTGCAGCGGCGGTATGGCTCCTACGGATGAGCGCCGGGAAACCCTGGATTTCTCGGAAATTTTCTTCTATCCCCGCAATGCTATCGTATACCGCTCCGAGGACAATTACCCGGATCTGGAATCCCTGCAGGGAAAGACAGTAGCATATGTGTTTGGAACGAATTACCAGCAGGTAGCGGAAAGCATTGAGGGCGCCGAGACCGTGGGTATTCAGGGAAGTCCGGCCTGCATTGAGGAAGTAAAAAGCGGACGTGCGGATGCCTGCATTATTGACGGCGCAGGCGCCACCGAATTCTTAAAGGAAAACGAAGGCCTGTCCATGAGCCTTCTGGACAAGACAGAGGACTGCTTTGCGATTGGATTCCCCAAAGAATCTCCGTATTATGAGACATTCAACAATACATTGAAAGAGATGATGGACAACGGCGAGCTGGACGAGATCATCGCATCCCATCTGAGCGAGCAGTTTATTCTGGACTGACGCAGGGCAGAGGATTCCGGCATGCCGTTCAGTCCGTATCCTGTAAGACAGCTTCGAAAGGAGTAAAAAATGGAGCTTGATTTTAGCTGCGTCTGGGAATATTGGCCGTTTTTATACCATGGCGCATTGATGACATTGAAAATGACGGCTATCTGCGCCGTGTTTGGATTTTTGCTGGGCGTACTGCTGTCACTGGTTAAAATCAGCAAGTGCGCGCCTCTGGTCTGGTTTGGAAAATTTTATACCTCTATTTTCCGGGGAACGCCTCTTTTGGTGCAGCTGTGTATTGTGCACTTCGGCCTGCCCCAGCTTCTGGGTGTGACATTCAGCACAACCCAGTCGGGAATCCTGACCTTTTCGCTGAACTCGGCGGCTTATATTTCCGAGATTTTCCGCGGCGGAATCACGGGAGTGGATAAGGGGCAGTATGAGGCGGCTATGTCCCTGGGCGTGGGATATCGGGATATGATGAAGGACATTATCCTGCCTCAGGCGGTGAAGCATATTCTTCCCAGCCTGGTAAATGAGGCCATTGCCCTGCTCAAGGAGTCCTCCATTCTTTCCTATATCGGAGCTGTGGAGCTTCTTCGGGCGGCAGATCAGATCACAGTGCTGACCTTCCGGTTCTTTGAACCCTATCTGGTGATTGCGCTGATTTACTACATATTTGTCATGATCCTGTCTGTTGTGGCAAATCGTCTGGAAAGGTGGGTGAACAGAAGTGATCGAGTTTCATGATGTGTATAAGAACTTTGGAAAACTGGAGGTCTTAAAGGGAATCAACTTAAAGATCGAAAAGGGAGAGGTCGTGACGCTGATCGGCCCGTCAGGTTCCGGAAAATCTACGATCCTTCGGTGCATGAACCTGTTGGAGCGGCCCACAAAAGGACAGGTGTTTATTGAGGGGACGGAGATCACCGCGCCAAAGATCGATATCCAGTCGATTCGCAAGGATATTGGCATGGTATTCCAGCATTTTAATCTGTTTCCCCATATGACAGTGATGGAAAATATGACTTATGCGCCCATCAAGGTGAATAAGATGTCCAAGACGGATGCGGAGGCCAAAGCTATGGAGCTTTTGAAGCTGGTAGGTCTGACGGAAAAAGCCCAGACCTATCCGGGAAAGCTTTCCGGCGGTCAGAAGCAGAGAATTGCCATTGCACGGGCTTTGGCCATGGAGCCGAAGATCATGCTGTTTGATGAGCCCACCAGCGCATTGGATCCGGAGATGGTGAAGGAGGTTCTGGAGGTTATCAAGAATCTGGCTCACACCGGCATCACCATGACCCTTGTGACCCATGAGATGGGATTTGCCAGAGAGGTTGCGGACAGGATCTGTTTCATCGATGACGGACAGATTCTTGAGGATGCCCCGCCGGATGAGTTCTTTGCAAACCCAAAGACGGAACGGGCAAAGTCATTTTTGGAAAAAGTTCTGTAAAGAAAAGAGAGAGCGCAGTGCCGGACAAAACCGCACTGCGCTCTCCGCATATTGTTATGAGCACTTAGCGCCTGTTTTTTAGGCGCTTACGTGCGATACATGCAAAATACTTGGCGAGGTCTTTTCGAGCCTAGTATTTTGTATTGTTATGAGCACTTAGCCATGCTATCCCTCCATCTGTCTTCCAAGAAATCCCGCCGCTGTGGCCGCCAGCTTTGTTTCCATATCTCCGAATTTGGCACGGGATTCCCTGCTTAAAAGGGCGACTGCACCGATGGCATCGCCCTCACATATGATAGGGGCAACTACCTGGGCTGTGACGCCTTCCAATTCTTCATCTACCAGGTTGATAAAGGTCTTGTCATCCTTCCCGGCCAGAATGGATGTGCGCTCATTGATGGCCTGTTCCAGCTGGGGGCTGATGGTTTTTTGAAGAAGCTCCTTCTTGGCTCCGCCTGACACAGCGATCACCTGGTCGCGGTCTGTGATGCACACCACAAGCCCGGTGGATTGGGCCATGGCCTCCGCATACTGGCCGGCGAAGGCATTTAACTCCATCATAGGCGAATATTTTTTGAGGATGATTTCTCCTTCTCTGTCGGTGAATATTTCCAGCGGCGTACCTTCCCTCAGCCGCAGGGTCCGCCGGATCTCCTTGGGAATTACCACTCGGCCGAGATCGTCGATTCTTCTCACAATACCTGTAGCTTTCATACCAAAATTCCTCCTTTGACTGCTCTATCCGTTTCTGGAAATAGTATCTGCCGAAGAAAAGAATTTATACAGCGGACATGAGAGTTGAGAAATGGTTTTAA
>DWWT01000036.1 GCA_019119575.1 Candidatus Enterocloster excrementipullorum | reverse complement strand
TTCCGTGCCTGTTTATTGGAAGAGAGCTTAGAGGAAGGGAACAGGATCCTTGTATAGATCAGTTTTGAGAGCAGGTCGTTGAGATCGTATTCAAAGGAGTGACGGCCGGAAATCTCGCGGCAGATCTTATTTAACTCCAACTGATAATAAATTTTCTGCAGGAAAAGATATCCGCAGTTAAAGAGCTTTTGCTCCCCTTTTTTGAGAAGCCTGGAAGGGGAGTAGCTGACAAGGATTTCCTTGTTTTCATCATACTCTTTGCGATTTAATTCATTGACGTATTCCTGAGCCCAGACATAGGGATCTTTGCCGCCAGCTTTAGCGGTAACCTCAGTCAGATTTCCCAGTTTTTCAATAGTGACGGTAGTGACGCTGCCATTGGGTTTGCGGATGGTTTTCTGGACATAAAAAGAGGCGGAATTTTTTGACTTGCTTACGGTAAGTTTCATAGTAAAGCCCTCCTTTCCCTTATTATACCATATATAGCCACAAATAGCTATAAAATAATAAACAAAATTTGACAAAAAAATACAGGCTTTATGGGGCCTGTAAGTGTTTTTTCAGCTATGCAACTGTCAAACTTCCGGATATTTTGGCGGATCCAAAGTTTCAAGAGGCAATACAGGCATCATTTGAAAAACAGGTTCCCGATATTTATCGCAAACAAAGCGATTTGGCGGCACCGACGCAGAAATAAAATTAAAAAATTGCTTGACAACCTATAAAATCCCATGTATAATAACATCCGCAGTCACGAAGAACGGCTGCGGATGCAAATAAATTGGGCTATCGCCAAATGGTAAGGCAACGGACTCTGACTCCGTCATTTCCAGGTTCGAGCCCTGGTAGCCCAGCTTTTAAGAGCCTATAAATCTTCATCGATGAGGATTTATGGGCTTTTTTGATAAGGAAAAGCTTATCGGATTCCCGGTATTGCAGAGTAGGTAAAAGCTGTGCTATCATGGGGACAGAAGGAGATGGGAGAATGTACACATTCAAAAGCCGGGTGCGCTACAGCGAGATTGATGCGGACGGCCGCCTGGGTATTTTGGGCATGATGAATTACCTGCAGGACGGCAGTACCTTTCATTCCGAGGACGCGGGTGTGGGAGTGGACTATTTTCAGAAAAACCATAAGGCGTGGATGCTGTCCTCCTGGCGGATCCGGATAGAGGAGCTTCCGAAGCTGGGCGAAACGATTCTTGTGGGCACTTGGCCCACCGCCTTTAAAGGGCTCCACGGCTTCCGGGATTTCGTCATTCAAAATAAGGCGGGCATGCCTTTGGTGACAGCGCATTCCGTGTGGTTTTTGTATGATACCCAAAGGCATCTGCCTCTGCGGGTAAGCCAGGCGGATCAGGAACCCTACGGAGAGCCGGAGCCGCCCTTGGATATGGGGGAAGATCCGGGAAAAATCCGCCTTCCCGAGGCAATGGAAGAGGGGGAGCCGGTTCGGATTCTCCGTCATCATCTGGATACAAACTGCCATGTGAACAACGCCTGGTATGTGGAAATGGCAAGAGATGCCCTGCCTGAACGGATTAAAATCCGGGAGATCCGGGCAGACTATAAGAAAGCCGCTCTTTTGGGGGATATAGTCACCCCGCGCATTGGCAGAGGGCCGGCGGGAGAGTGGATCGTGGCGCTTGAGGGAAGAGATGGTGAAATCTGCGCGGCAATATGTCTGACAGATCAGCGGGACGATTCCCGAAAAGACACAGGAGAACAAAAGAAAAAAGAGGGAGAATCAACATGATTGAATTGGGAAAGATACAGGAGCTGGAAATTGTGAGGGAAAAGGAATTTGGCGTGTACCTGGCGGAGAAGCAAGGGGACGAACAGGATGTCCTTCTGCCAAGGAAGCAGGTTCCCGAGGGGGCAAAGATCGGGGATACGGTTCGCGTATTCATTTACCGTGATTCCTCGGACCGGTTGATTGCCACCACGTCGGAGCCAAAGCTGCAGGTGGGGGAGACGGAGAGTCTGGAGGTCAAAGAGGTTTCAAGGATCGGCGCATTTCTCGATATGGGGCTGGAGAAGGATCTTCTCCTTCCTTTTAAGGAGCAGACCCATCCGGTGCGAAAAGGAGAGCGGTGCCTGGTGACCCTCTATGTGGACAAGAGCCGCCGCCTGGCGGCCACCATGCGGGTTTACTCGCATATGCGCAGCGATTCCCCCTATAAGGCCGATGACTGGGTGGAGGGGACTGTCTATGAGATCAAGCCAGGGCTGGGCGCGTTTGTGGCGGTGGACAACCGGTATTACGGGCTGGTGCCGGATCGGGAGCTCTTTGGAAAGGTACGGGAGGGAGACCGCATCCGCGCCCGCGTGATCCAGGTGCGGGAGGACGGAAAACTGGATCTGAGCCTCAGGGAAAAGGCCTATCGCCAGATGGAGTCCGACAGCGAGCAGATCCTCCGGGTGATGGAAGAGTTTGACGGCGTCCTTCCCTTTACGGACAAGGCGGATCCCCAGGTGATCCTGCGGGAATTTCATATGAGCAAGAATGCATTTAAGCGGGCGGTGGGCCGGCTCTTAAAGGAAGGAAAGGTCCGGATTACGGAGCATACCATTGAGCGGACGGAGCCGGCGAAAGGAGATGGGAGGTTTGCTGAGAAAAACAAACGCGGCAATTGAATACGGGATCATTGTGCTGGGTACGGCCATCATGGCCTTTGCCATTAAAAATATCTATGATCCGGTCAGTATGGTCACAGGGGGAGTCTCCGGCCTTGCCATCATTTTTAAGGAAATGTGGGGGGTACCTTTGTGGCTCACCAATACCCTGTTAAACGTGCCCCTCTTTGCGGCGGCTTATTTTATCATGGGATGGAAGTTCATCAAGAGAACGCTTTTCGCGACGGTTCTCCTGTCACTGTTTCTGTATGTGCTGCCGGTGGTCAACCTGACCGACAGCGATATGCTGCTCTCCGCCCTTTTCGGAGGAATTCTGAGCGGCATAGGAACCGGGCTTTTGTTTCTTGTGGGATGTACCACAGGAGGCACGGACATGCTGGCGGTTCTGATCCAGCGGGCAGTCCCCTACTATACGGTGGCCCAGGTGATGCAGGTGCTTGATGGGATGATTGTGGCGGCCGGAGCTCTGGTATTCGGCATCCCTGCGGCCCTTTATGCGATGATTGCCATTTTCTGCCTGGCGAAGGTGACGGACGGCATTATCGAGGGTCTGAAATTTTCCAAGCAGGCGTATATTATCTCCGATCAATATGAAGAAATTGCCCAGGCGGTTATGAGCCGCATGGGCCGGGGCGTGACCAGCCTGGAGGCGCGGGGCATGTATTCCGGCCAGGAGAAAAAGGTGCTTTTCTGCGTGGTTTCCAAGAAGGAACTGGTTGAGCTGCGGCAGATTACGGCGGAATTTGACCCCCGCGCTTTTATGATTGTAAACGACGCGAGGGAGGTTTTTGGGGAGGGTTTTATTGAATAGTAACGAATAAATTCGGCATTTTGGCGGTATCCTCAAAAGTTGCCGCAGATTAAACAAAAAGAAAAGAATTTCCTTTCAAAAAGTTTGTGACATCCAGCACTTTTTTTTTTTGGTATACAAATTAGCTAAATACAAAATTTGGATTTTGTGGAATAACAATATGGAATCTAAAATGGCTTTCGGGTATGATAAGTACAGTTACAAAAGTGCTAATGAAAGTGTTTTAGGAGGAAAACAGAATGGCTAGTTTATCACTGAGAAACGTAACCAAGAAATACCCCAACGGCTTTGTGGCTGTTAAGGATTTCAACCTGGAGATTGAGGATAAGGAATTCATCATCTTCGTAGGTCCTTCAGGATGCGGTAAGTCCACCACCCTTCGTATGATCGCGGGTCTGGAGGATATTTCTTCCGGCGAGCTGTACATCGACGGCAAGCTGATGAACGATGTGGAGCCCAAGGACAGGGATATCGCCATGGTATTCCAGAACTACGCTCTGTATCCTCATATGTCCGTATATGACAATATGGCGTTCGGCTTGAAGCTGAGAAAGACCCCCAAGGATGAGATTGACAGAAAGGTGCATGATGCAGCCAAGATTCTGGATCTGGAGCATCTGTTGGATCGTAAGCCCAAGGCTCTTTCCGGCGGCCAGAGACAGCGTGTGGCTATGGGACGTGCAATCGTGCGTAATCCCAAGGTATTCCTGATGGACGAGCCGCTGTCCAACTTGGATGCAAAGCTGAGAGGCCAGATGCGTGTTGAGATTTCCAAGCTGCATCAGAGACTGGAGACCACCATCATCTACGTTACCCATGACCAGACCGAGGCTATGACCCTTGGTACCAGAATCGTTGTTATGAAGGACGGCGTGGTACAGCAGGTAGGAAGCCCCCAGGGTCTGTATGACAACCCCTGCAACAAGTTCGTAGCAGGATTCATCGGAACTCCTCAGATGAACATGATTGACGCACAGGTTGGCAAGTCCGGAAATGAAGTGACCATCAGCTTCGGCGGACATACGCTGTCTCTTCCCGATGAGAAGGCGAAGAAGCTGGAGGCAGCCGGCTATGTAGGCAAAGTTGTTACCGTGGGAATCCGTCCCGAGGATCTGCATGATGAGGAGGCATTCCTTGAGGCGAATCCGAAGAGCATCTTTGATGCGACCATCCGTGTATACGAGATGCTGGGTTCCGAGGTTCTTCTGTACTTTGATATTGAGGATACAAACTTTACCGCAAAGGTTAACCCCAGAACCGCAGCCAGAACCGGCGATACCGTAAAGCTGGCTATGGATCTTGGCAAGATACATATCTTTGACAAAGATACGGAGAATGTAATCCTGAACTAATCCTGCCGCATTGGTTTGGGCCGGATAAGGAAAAAGCAAGAGAGGACACAACTCTCTTGCTTTTTTTGACAGTTTGCATTAAAATAGGAAAATAGGGATAGTAATAACTCCGAATACGTCAAGAAGGAGAGCACAGAATGATTTCAAATCAGATACTTCAGACCACGCTGGATGGATTAAAAGCGATTACAAGAATCGACTTGGGGATCTGCGATACGGAGGGCAAGGTGCTTGCATCCACCTTTACGGACGCAGAGGAATCGGAGAGCTCCATCCTGGTATTTGTGGATTCGCCTGCGGACAGCCAGGTGATTCAGGGCTATCAGTTTTTTAAAGTGTTTGATGAGCATCAGTTGGAATATATCCTCTTAGCCAAGGGGGCCAGCGATGATGTTTACATGGTTGGAAAGCTGGCGGCATTCCAGATCCAGAACCTGCTGGTCGCTTACAAAGAGCGCTTTGACAAGGATAACTTTATCAAGAACCTGCTGCTGGACAACCTGCTTTTGGTGGATATCTACAACCGGGCAAAGAAGCTTCACATTGAGACAGACGTGAAGCGCGTGGTGTATATTATTGAGACGCAGAATGAAAAGGATGCCAATGTCCTGGAGACCGTGCGCAGTCTCTTTGCGGCAAAGACAAAGGACTTTATCACGGCTGTGGATGAGAAGAACATCATCCTGGTAAAGGAGGTCCGTCAGGGGGAGACCTATGCGGATCTGGACAAGACGGCTAATACCATTCTGGATATGATGAACACGGAGGCCATGACCAAGGTGCGGGTGGCTTACGGAACCGTGATCGGGGATATTAAGGAGGTCTCCCGATCCTACAAGGAGGCCAAGATGGCCCTGGATGTAGGAAAGATTTTCTATGCCAATAAGAATGTCATTGCATACAACAATCTGGGAATCGGGCGTCTGATCTATCAGCTTCCTATTCCGCTGTGCAAGATGTTTATCCGGGAAGTGTTCGACGGCAAGTCGCCGGACGAGTTTGACGAGGAGACGCTGGCTACCATCAACAAGTTCTTTGAGAACAGCCTGAACGTGTCCGAGACATCAAGACAGCTCTATATCCACAGAAACACTTTGGTGTACCGCCTGGACAAGCTGCAGAAGAGCACGGGCCTTGACCTGCGTGTTTTTGAGGACGCCATCACCTTTAAGATTGCCCTGATGGTGGCAAAATATATGAAATATATGGAAAATATGGACTACTAGGAGCGGGCCGGATGATAGAGTTCAGCCATGTGAGCAAAAACTATGGCGCCGGGAGCCGCGCGGTAAAGGATCTGAACCTGACCATCCGGGACGGGGAATTCGTCTTTGTGGTGGGCCGCAGCGGCTCCGGAAAGAGCACGCTGCTGAAGATGCTCTTGAAGGAGGTTGAGCCCACCAAGGGGCGTATTGTAGTGAATGACATGGACCTGGGAAAGATGCCGCGCCGGTTTGTGCCTAAGTATAGGAGAAAGCTGGGGGTAGTTTTCCAGGATTTCCGTCTTTTAAAGGATTTGACTGTTTTTGAGAATGTGGCGTTTGCCCAGCGGGTGATCGGAGTGCCCGGCCGGGTGATCCGGGAGACTGTGCCTGAGATGCTTCGCCTGGTGGGCCTGTCTGCAAAATATAAGGCATACCCCAGACAGCTCTCCGGGGGAGAGCAGCAGCGTGTAGCGATTGCCAGGGCACTGATTAACAATCCGGAGGTTTTGCTGGCGGATGAGCCCACAGGGAATCTGGACAGCTTTCACACCCATGAGATCATGAGTCTGCTGGAGGAGATCAACCAGCGGGGAACCACCGTGGTTGCGGTGACCCACAGCCAGGAGATGGTGGCTGAGATGAATAAGCGGGTGATCACTATGGATCGGGGAGCGGTTATCAGCGACGTGGGAGGAGAGGCTGGCGGCACCTATGAGGATTAACACATTTTGGTATTGTCTTAAACAAGGAATTATCAATATATGCAGAAATATTTTGTTTTCGCTGGCATCTATAGCGACTATTTCTGCATGTATTTTTTTATTTTGTCTTTTTTTTGCCTTGGTAGCGAATATTAATTATGGAACGCGGATGGCGGAAAATACGGTGGGGATCTCCGTGTTTTTTGACGAATCCCTGTCCCAGGAGGAGATTGAAACGATCGGTCAGGAGATCGGAACCTGGAGGGAAGTGCGCGAGATGCGGTTTACGTCCGCTGAGGAGGCATGGGACACCTTCAAGGAGGTATATTTTGAGGGGGAGGAGGAGCTGGCCGCAGGCTTTGAGGAGGATAATCCTCTGGCTGGCTCCGCCTCCTATGAGATATTTCTGCATGATATCGGGGATCAGGAGGAGATTGCCGGGCGGCTGGAAGCTATGGAGGGGGTACGGCGGGTGCGGTATTCCAGTTCCCTGGTGGAGGGATTTACCAATGCCGGCCGGATGATCGGCCTGGTCTCTGCGATGATTATCGCCATTCTTCTGGCGGTGGCCGTATTTTTGATCAGCAATACGATCTCTGTGGCCGCGGCGTTCAGGCGGCGGGAGAATGAGATTATGCGCTATATTGGTGCAACGAATTTTATGATACGGGCGCCGTTTGTGGTGGAGGGCATGCTGCTGGGGCTGCTGGGAGCGGTGCTTCCTCTGGCCCTGATCTGTTTTCTTTACCAAAAGGGCGTGCTCTACCTGGAGGAGCGGTTTGGGCTTCTCTCCGGTCTTTTTGAACCCCTGCAGCTCTCTGTTCTTTTCCCCTATATGGCGGGATCGGCTATGGCCCTGGGGGTGGGAATCGGATTTTTCGTGAGTTTTTTTACGATACGGAGGCACTTGAAGGTGTAGGCCGGATTTGGCACAGGTTACGGGAGATGGAATGCATATGATGCGGATAGGAAAACGGGGGGTGAGTCTGGGGGCAGGAGCGCTGCTGGGGCTGGGAGCTGTATTTTCTTCGTATGCCACCAGCGTGGAGATGGATGACGCAAAGGAGCAGATGTCCGCTCTGGAGGAGGAAAAGGCGCGGGTGGAAAGTACCCTTCAGGGACTGGAGAGCTTAAAGGCGGATGCGGCTGCCTATGTGCAGGAGCTGGATGCGAGCCTTTCGGAAGTGTCCGGGGAGCTTGAGCGGCTGGCAGGGGAGATCGCTGCCAAGGAGGAGGAGATTGCCCAGGCTCAGGTCCGCCTGGAGGAGGCAAAGGCGCGGGAGGAGAGCCAGTACGGCTCTATGAAGCTTCGGATTAAATATATGTATGAGAACGGAGAGACAAGTGCACTGGAGACAATTCTGAGCGCGGGGAGTATTGCGGAGCTTCTCAACCGAGCTGAGTATGCGAGCCAGATCGCCGCTTATGACCGGCGTATGCTGACTGCTTACGGGGAGGCAAAGGAGGCGGTGCGCCTGGAGGAGGAGACTCTTGAGGGAGAGCGGCAGTCCCTTCTGGATCTGGAGGAGTCCAACCGGGCAAAGGAGAGTTCCCTCGAAGAGCTGATGGCAGCCAAGACAGCCCAGCTCGCCTCCTACGAGGCACAGATCGAGCAGGCCCAGGGGGAGCTGGATCAGTATAACGCGGACATCGCAGCGCAGGAGCAGCTTATGCGGGAAATCGAGGCGGAGATGAAGCGGAGGGAGGAGGAGGCCAGAAAGCAGGCAGAGGCCCAGGGAGAGACGTATACCACAACGGATTTGGGGAATATTAGCTTTATATGGCCGTGTCCTTCCAGCAGCCGGATTACCTCGTATTTTGGGGACCGGGAATCCCCCACGGAGGGCGCATCTTCCAACCATAAGGGGGTGGATATCGGTGCCGGCACCGGCGCGGATATTCTGGCCGCAGCCGGGGGCGAGGTAGTGATTTCTACATACAGTTATTCCGCCGGCAACTATATCATGATTGACCATGGAGGCGGGGTGAGTACGGTTTATATGCACTGTTCTCAGCTTCTGGTCCAGGCGGGAGATCAGGTGAGCCAGGGGCAGGTGATTGCGAAGGTGGGTTCTACGGGGTATTCCACAGGGCCTCATCTCCATTTTGGGATCCGGTCGGACGGGACTTATGTGAACCCGCTGAGCCATGTGAGCCCTTAAAGCGTGTTTGAAAATTGCGGGAATGATTTTCAAACACGCGCAGGAGCGTGCCGGTACGCCAGTCATGGATAGGAGATGCGGCTCATAAAAATGTAGAACAGAGCTGCGGATAGGAGACAGAACTTGGACGAAAATAGAATGAACGAAGACAGAACAGAGGAAAAGAACGGACGGGCGGGAAAGAACCGCTTTTGGACCGGGGTTTTGGCAGGCGCCCTTGTGACGGCGCTGGCCGGCCTTGTGGTGGTTGGCATGTCCGCCGGCATTTATCTTTTTGGCAGAGGCGTGATGAGCCGCCAGCCGGAGGCGGGCGCTCAGGAGGAGGAAGCCTCCGGGGCCGGGGAGAATGCCATTGATTACGGAAGGCTTACGTCTAAAATGAAGCTCATAGAGGGAGTGATCGACCAGTATTTTCTCTATGACAAGGATGCCCAGACCGTGGAGGATTACACGTATCTGGGAATGATGGCTGGTTTGGGCGATCCCTACTCTACTTATTACAATGAGCGGGAGTTCCAGTCAATGATGGATTCTACCAGCGGCGAGTATTCCGGGATCGGCGCTATGATCAGCCAGAACCGGAGCACCGGGCTGTGCACCATTGTGCGGGTATACGAGGGGACGCCGGCCATGGAGGCCGGGATGCGGCCGGGCGATATCATATATCAGGTGGGAGATGTACAGGTAGCCGGAGAGAGCCTGGATGTACTGGTGAACAATTATATCAAAGGGGAAGAGGGCACGGACGTAGAGATCACGGTGTACCGGGCGGACGAGGACGCATACGTGGATCTGACGATTACCCGGCGGAAAATAGAGGTTCCCACGGTGGAGTACCGCATGGAGGAGGACAGCGTGGGCTATGTCCTGATCAGCGAGTTTGACGGAGTCACCGTAAACCAGTTTGAGGAGGCTGTGGATGCCCTGACGGATCAGGGGATGAAAGGGCTGATCATTGACCTGCGCAGCAATCCCGGCGGTCTTTTGGACGGCGCGGTGAGCATGGCGGACTATATTCTCCCTGATGATGTGGATACCTACGAGAAGGGGGAGGGAAAAACCCTGATCGTGTATACCGCAGATAAGAACGGCGAGGGGGATGTGTATACGGCATCGGACGGGCATTCCGTGGATTTGCCCATTGTGGTGCTTGTAAATGAAGAATCTGCCAGCGCCGCGGAGGTGTTTACCGGCGCTCTGAAGGACTACGGCGCAGCCAGGGTTGTGGGCACAACCACCTACGGGAAAGGGATTGTCCAGAATGTGATCCCTCTGGGAGACGGCTCTGCCATCAAGATCACCACGGCCCATTATTATACGCCCAGCGGATTTGATCTCCACGAAAAGGGGATTGAGCCGGATGTGGAGGAGGATTTATCCGCAGAGCTCAAGACCCAGGCGGTGGTGGACCCAGAGGAGGATAACCAGCTGAGCCGGGCCGCGGAGGTTCTGAAGGAAATGTTTTAAAGTATGTTTGAAAATGCCGCGGATGCTGTTTTGGATGACGGAGCTGCGGCATTTTTGATGATAGGAGTTTGATGCCAGGATGGATGCGGGGAGGAAAAAGCGGATGAAAGGCCGGAAAACAGGTATAAAGCTGCGGCGCGGCTGGGAGAAAAATGTGCGGGCAATGTATGAGAGGGAGATGGAGACGCAGGCACCTTATTGGATGGAGAAGCAGGAGGGGGAAGCCCGGCTTAAGGGAAGCGCGGAGGATTTTCTTCTGTCCCTGGGGATATGGCTGGCGGTCACGGCTCTGAGCTGGTTTTTTTATCTTTTAGGCCTGTCGGACGCCACATTTGTAGCGATGTATCTTTTGGGTGTGGTAGCGGTCTCCATAAAAACGGCTCACAGGGTCTACAGCCTTGCGGCCTCAGTAGCCGGGGTGATCAGCGTAAATTTCTTCTTTATTGAACCGCGGTTTACCCTGTTCACGTATGACAGAGAGGATCTGGTCACGTTTCTCGTGATGCTGACCGTGGCATTGATTACGGGCTCCCTTGCGGCCAGGCTTAAGGATCATGTGAGGGATTCGGCCCTGGCGGCCTTCCGCGCCAGGATCCTCTTTGAGACGGGCCAGCTTCTGATGAAAGCCGGGACGAAAAAGAGGATCGTGAAGGCTGCGGCAGAACAGGCGGTAAAGATGCTGAACCGGGATGTGGCGGTCTTCTTGGCGGAAGATGGACAGCTGGGAAAGGCGGAGCTGTTCGCGGCGGAGTCCGGCCGCCCGGCGGATGGAAACTCGGCGGTCTGGTGTCCGGATCCGGAGACAGCGGCCCGCACCTTTTTATGGGGACGGGCCGGGGATTTTTTTCAGGATTTGGGTTCCGGAACCGGAGATACCTACGCTGCCATCCGCAATCAGTCCACGGTCTATGGCGTGATGGCGGTCCGCACAAGAGAGCGGACACTGGACGCGTTTGAGAGCAGCATTCTCCTGTCTCTTCTGGGAGAATGTGCCCTGGCTCTGGAAAATGAAAAAAATGCCCGTGAGAAGGAGGAGGCCGCGGTAGCGGCTGAGAACGAGAGGCTGCGCTCCAATCTTCTTCGCTCCATTTCCCATGATCTGCGCACACCTCTCACATCCATCTCCGGAAATGCCAGCAATCTGCTGGGAAACAGCGGGAAATTTGATGAAAAGACGAAATTGCGGCTGTATGCGGATATCTATGAAGATTCGGTCTGGCTGATCAAGACGGTAGAAAATCTTTTGGCAGTGACACGGATTGAGCAGGGAAAGGTAGATATTCACATGAATGCGGAACTTGTGGAGGAAGTGGCGGAGGAGGCCCTGCGCCATGTGAGCCGCCAGGCGGGAGAACATACGGTCCATGTGGAGTACGGGGAGGATTTCCTCCTGGCCCGTATGGACGCCCGACTGATTGTCCAGGTGCTGGTGAACCTGTTGGATAATGCAATCAAATACACCCCGAAGGGCTCCCATATCCGGATTCGTGCGGAACGGGCAGGCAGCCAGGTGCGCATCTGCGTTGCGGACGATGGGCCCGGCATTCCGGACGAAGAGAAGGGGCATGTATTTGACATGTTTTACACGGGCGGCGACCAGGGCGGGGACGGCCGCAGAAGCACAGGGCTGGGGCTCTATCTGTGCCGTGCCATCATAGAGGCCCATGGGGGAGAGATAACTCTGTCGGACAATGCGCCTCATGGGGCTGTTTTTACATTTACCCTTCCGAGGGAGGAGGTAGTGCTTCATGAATAAATTGACAATTTTGGTGGTGGAGGATGACCGGGCGGTACGCAACCTGATCACGACGACGCTGAAGGCAAATGAATACCATTTTCTCACTGCAAAGGACGGGGAGACTGCGGTTATGGAGGCGTCCTCCCACAATCCGGATGTGGTTCTTTTGGATCTGGGTCTTCCGGACATGGATGGGGTGGAGGTGATCCGGAAAATCCGTTCCTGGTCCAATATGCCGATTATTGTGATCAGCGCGAGAAGCGAGGATGCGGATAAGATCAATGCCCTGGATGCAGGAGCAGATGATTACCTGACAAAGCCCTTCTCCGTGGCGGAGCTTCTGGCGCGGCTGCGGGTGGTGAAGCGCCGCCTGGCCATGATGATGAGCGACACGGATTCGGATTCGCCGATATTTATCAACGGGGATCTGAAGATTGACTATGAGGCGGGATGCGCCTGGATGGGAGAGGAAGAACTCCACCTGACGCCGATTGAATATAAGCTTCTCTGCCTTCTCGCAAAGAATGTGGGCAAGGTTCTCACCCACCGGTACATCACCCGGCAGGTGTGGGGGAGCAGCTGGGACAATGATATCGCTTCCCTGCGCGTATTTATGGCTTCCCTGCGAAAAAAAACCGCGGGCGGGCGGCGGCCGGGGCAGGCGGAGCCGCCCCAGTACATACAGACCCACGTGGGGGTGGGATATCGGATGATGCGGATGGAGGAGGAGAATAAATGATTATAGAAAACAATCCCAAAGAACTGGCGGCCATGGAGGAATTTCACCGGGGAAATCGGGCGGAGGGGCTGCGGCTGCAGGAGGAGTTTGCGGCGCAGTTTCGCGAGGAATACAAGGATAAGGACCACTGCCCGTGCAGGAAAGCCTGCCGTTATCACGGCAACTGCAAGGAGTGCGTGGCGATACACCGGGCGCACCAGGAGCATGTCCCAAACTGTATGCGGCCGATGCTTAACAGAAAGCTTAAACTTTTGTCGGAGCTGACAGAGCACACGCTGGCATCTGAAATCGAGCCTCCGAAGGAGATTCTGCGAAAGGGGGAATCTTCTTGAATGACGAATGCTTACTATGCGGGGCGCCCCTCGTATATCTGGAGGAAGATACGGAGATGGAATGCTCGGTCTGTCACAGGAGAGAGCGCAGCAAAACCAGATGCGCCGAAGGGCATTATGTGTGCAATGAATGCCATACCCAGGGGATGGACGTTATTGTGGGCGTATGCCTGCGCGAAAAGACAAAGAACCCGATTGCGGTGCTTGACCGGATGATGGAGCAGCCCTTCTGCCATATGCATGGGCCGGAGCACCATGTGATGGTGGGGGCAGCCCTGCTGACCGCGTACAGCAATGCAGGGGGAGCGATTGATCTGGAGGCGTGTCTTCGGGAAATGCAGAGCAGGGGGAAATGCGTACCGGGAGGGGCCTGCGGATTCTGGGGAGCCTGCGGGGCAGGGCTGAGCGCGGGGATGTTTGTGTCCATTATTTCAAAATCCACGCCGCTGTCCGAAGAGGCCTTTGGCCTGGCCCACCGGATGACGGCAAAGGCTCTGGAACAGATTGGGCAGGTCGGCGGGCCGCGCTGCTGCAAGCGGGATTCCTATCTTTCCGTGCTTGCCGCGGTGGATTTTGTGAGGGAGAATTTGGGGATAGAGATGGAGCGGCAGGAGCCTGTGTGCAGGTATGCCTCCCGGAATAACCAGTGCATTGGAAAGAGATGCCCCTTTTCCCGCAGTTTAAGGCCGCAGGATTCGCTTCGCAGCCCGGTTTGCAGCCCGCTCCCCGACGCTTCTTTGGTCAAATGCCCCAGGGGTATCGGGGCGGATACGGCAAAGGCATTGGACAGGAAATGAATTTCTGCCTGAAAGATGATTCGGGCATAAAAACAGGAGGATTTTTGTATGGAATACCGCAGACTGCCTCACGGAGGGGAAGCGATCAGCGTATTGGGATTTGGGACGAGCTCCATCGGCATGGCAGGAGACCGGGAGATTGAGGCCGCCATGGCCATGGCTCTGGAGAATGGGATTAATTATTTTGATATGGCCTCCGCTGATGCGGCGCCGTTTCCCGCTTTTGGGCGGGCACTGGCCGGACAGAGGGAGAAGGTTTATTTCCAGATTCATTTCGGCGCTGATTATCAGAGCGGCAAGTATGGATGGACGACGGATCTGGAAGCCATCAAGCGTTCGGTTGACTGGCAGATCTCTTCGCTCCGGACGGATTATATTGATTTTGGGTTCCTGCACTGCATTGACGAGGAAGCGGATCTGCAGCACGTGCTGAAGGGCGGAACGCTGGATTTTATTTTACAGCTGAAAAAGCAGGGGGTTGTGCGCCATATCGGCCTTTCTTCCCACACTCCGCAGGTTGTGAATCAGGCCTTGGACGCGGGAATCCTCGATATGCTGATGTTCAGCATCAACCCGGCATATGATTATGAGCAGGAAGGGGAATTTGCCATCGGGGGAGTACAAGAGCGTCGGAGGCTCTACCAAAGATGCGAGGCCGAGGGCGTGGGAATTTCCGTGATGAAGGCATTTTCCGGCGGACAGCTTCTCAACGCAAAGACCTCGCCTTTTGGCAGGGCTCTTACAGAGTACCAGTGCATCCGGTATGCCCTGGATAAGCCGGGGGTGCTGACCGTGCTGCCCGGCGTGCGAAACTGCGGGGATCTGAAGCGCATTTTGGGATTTGTGGATGCGGCGCCGGAAGAAAAGGATTATTCGGTTCTGGCTTCCGTTGCGCCCCAGGAGACGGAAGGGGTCTGCGTGTACTGCAACCACTGTCAGCCCTGTCCCGCGGGCCTGGATGTGGGGCTCATCAATAAATATTATGATCTTGCCCTGGCCGGGGATGTTCTCGCCGGGGATCACTATGCAAATCTGGAAAAAAAGGCCGGGGACTGCGTCGGATGCGGACACTGTGATGCGCGCTGTCCCTTCCATGTGCGGCAGACAGAGCGCATGGAGAAGATTCGGGCGTATTTTGGGGAGTAAACCTGCATGCGCCTGGCGCCGGCGGTTTAACTTCTGTTTTTTAACTGCCGTAATTGCCCTGCTGCTTTTGGCTGTGGGGAGGGAAAGTTTGATTATTATTATGCTTTTATAGAGAAGGGCATCCATGATATGGAAGAGAATGGATGCATGGCATATATTGTACCCAGCAGCATATATAAAAATGTGTTTGCCAGGAGGCTGCGGGAGGAAATACGGCCGTTTTTGACAGGCGTATATGATTATACCAGCCAGAATAAATTTCCGGGAACCACGATATCATCTACTGTTTTGCGTATGAGAAAGCAGGAGTCAGTGGATTTCTCCTACAGGGATATGGAGCAGAAAAAGGAGATCCGGCTGTGCAAAGAATTGCTGGGAGAGAAATGGGTCTTTGACAATGCAGCAGCAGAGAGACGGATTCGTTTTGGCGACTGGTTCCAGGTTTCTAATACGATAGCCACGTTGTGCAATGATGCGTTTCTTCCGGAAAATTACAGAAAGGAGAATGGCTATTATATCCTGTCGGATGGGGATACGAGGGAGGAAGTTATATGAAGGAATCAGAGCGGATCGGAAAAATCGGTTCTTCCATGGAACAGCAATGTAAGAAGCGCGGTTATGCCGCTCCGGCAGATGAGTACCTTATATAAGTAAATATACTAGAAAAGAAAAGTATAGCTGTAAAAGAACGGATGTTCTAAACTGCGGCTATACTTTTTTATCTATCCATGATATAATTTGCCTGACTGGCAGAAAAGCAAGCGCGACCGCAGGGAGCATTTGCTTTTACCCAGTCTGGCAGCGAAGAACCGAAGGTTCTGAGCACGACAGAATGAACAAAGTGAATTCTGTCATGTTTGGTGACCTTTAGAAATGCTAATTCCACTAGTATAGTTGTCACTAATTAACTCGACTTTTAAAGAGGCAATGTTTCAACCTGTGCTTCTTCATTCGGATTGATCTCATCAAGTCGATATTTCCAGTGATAGACAACAGGGGTAGCATTGATCTCTTCAAAATATTTATAT
>DWWT01000006.1 GCA_019119575.1 Candidatus Enterocloster excrementipullorum | reverse complement strand
TGCGTTTTCAAAAATTTAATCAGCTTCCTGGGATAGTGATTCCCCACAAGTGTAATCGTAATCTCCTCCGGCGGTATCTCCCGTTCCCTGCGGGTGCCGGACTGGAGAAGGCCTGCATAACTTATCACTTTGAAAAAACTGTTTACCGTATGGCTGTCTTTCGTCCCCTTATACTCGGCGTGTTCTCCGTTATCCTTAACTATATTAGTTTAAGTTTGGCTCTAAATACTCATAAACTGCATGTATATTACGCGTGAACAGATCAATGTTCACGGATAAATAGAGCATTTGTCACGGCGGTTTAGATCAGTGATCACGGGAACGAGATAGCTGATTCCCACTTCCGTGTTTGTCCATTATATTAAGGGCAAACCCAAAGGTATCATTGTATCATCTGCGGCTATGCCGCCTGGAGAATGATTTCGACATTCCCCAGAACGGCCTCCGCTTCAATGATAGATTAGTGTCAACATGGACATTCGCCTTTACAGGCTTTTTGTACCTTCCGATTGACTATTTTCTTCAAATACAGTCTATTTCCAAATATCATTGACTACCACATTAACACATACAACTAATATCCTTATGGAAATAAAATATTTCACTATCTCGGTCCTAAAAACTTATCCCCATTCAAATGTATCATATGTTCTGGCATTTCAGCAATCCACACTTCCGTCTCCCATGCCAACGCTTCCGAAAATTTCTTATACGTCTTAAAATCCAGAAAAGCAGTAACAAAAATTTTACCTGCCGTAACGCCCTTTGTCATTTCTGTAATCTCAAGAATCCGTTTCGGATCCATCGGTCCTACAGAAGTGACCGATTCCACAAAATAAATCCAATTCTTGTCCTCTCTATATAAAACAACATCCGGCATCTTATCATGCAAAGTAATTTCAAAGCCCAACTTCGTTAGCTTATCAACATTCTTTACCAAATCTTTCTCTGTTGTATCGCCTACATACAGGCATTCCGAATTTGGTGCGAATCTCGGTGCAAATTCTTCAATAATTGCTTTCTGCAGTTCATTGTGTTTCCCTGCTGAAAATTTAAAATCCGTCCCATTGATCTTCACTGGCATCATTGTCATTTTCTTTTTAGAAGCATAAATATCAATCAGCTTATCATGGTACATAAGGAAACGATTCAATGATTTCGACCATTCTTGAGAATGCAATGTTTTTAACATTTCCAATGTTTCTTCCGTAAGGCGATATCTATAGTTCGGGCTGTTTGTTGCCTTTCCATTATCTTCTACCAAGGCAGCAGTACGGAATCTGTGTAACGCCTGCTTACGGAATGTTTCCCGACTGTTTTCTGCATAAGTAGTCCCATAAAAAGTATTAGAAAACTGAATAATGTCATGAATACGAATCCACTCGTTACTCGCTTCTTTCCACGACATGTCCGGTTTCATATTCGCCATTGCCAACAGTACATAACAGCATATATCCGCCTGCTGTGCTTTTGGCATACCCACCATTTTCAAAAATTCTCGTGCTTCTTCAACTTTACCCACAGTATCCCTCCAAAATCAAATCACAGTTTCTTTCCGACAAATCCTTTGACTTCATTAACTTCCTTCCCATTTCCTGTATGCTCTCCATATCTGGCACAGGCATCGAATTTACTTCTGTAGAGTTTACCTGTGTTGAGCCGTTTAAAATCCGATAATACTCATCATATAATGTAGAGTTAAAAAGCACATACAGACCATATACCAAGCACTCCGACATCTCACCAAAAAGTCCGTCAATAAAATTGATTTTATTCTGCGTACTAATTTTCGTATATTGTGGATAATTCTTCGCCAAATAAATCCCACATTGCAATCTTCGTGGTTCTTCCTTTGCCGTAAATCTTTTTACAAACAAATAATTTTTATTATCCTGCATAAGCCCACGCTGGTCTGTTACCACATATTCATGCTCTTTCTGAATAGGGAACTGCACCTTTCCCTGTTTTATGTGTTGCGAATAAAATAAAGGGATTGCACCTTCCTCTTCCTCGTCACGAAGAATATCTCGGTTTCTGAAATCTACTGTTAATCCTGTTTTCATTTTCACACCAATTTCAGGCAGTGTCTGATTAAACTTATGTAGCCGTTTCAATACCGTAACTTCTTCATCATTTGTTACCAGATACACATAGTAATCTTCACCAGCAACAACTAGATCATATGGCACAGTCAAGAAAGTTAATTCATTAAAATCTTTGTTTGACTTAGATGACGTAATTTTTACCTGTGCCGGATTTACATGTGTTTTCCGAACTTTTATAATAATGGTCTCCTGCAATACATCTTCTTTGTCAAAAACTTTATTCCGACTTACAAATAAGTGAATATGTTCCAATTTCCCTTCTGTAAGGAAATACTGTCTAAACCGTTTGAAATATGCTCCCGACGTCCATGATCGAGGAATAATATAAACCATTTCCCCCTCGTCTTTTAAATTAAAAAGTCCCATAGCCGCAAAAATAAAGTACATATTCGGCGCACCATAACAAACTTCCGGCATGGCTATTGCTTCCGGCGCATCTTTCGGTATTTTCATATAAGGCGGATTTCCAATTACATAATCATATTTTACCGGATTAGGATTCCCGCCTATCATATAATTAAAATCTAAATATTGACTTGTAATATAATTCTCTATCTGAATATTATACTTAATTATTTTACTTGAATGAGTTTTGCAATACTCCAAATTAGCCCTTAGAAGTCCCAAAACATTATCGTCATTCTCGTAACAAGTCAATTCTATTTCTTTTACTGTTTCAAACTGCTCTGCCCATTCGATAAAAGCACATGACAATATGCCAGAACCCGCCCCAGCATCCAAAACCGTTACACTTTGTTTATTGATCGGAGCGTCATACAAATTTGCCATAAACTTTGCAGTTTCCATGCTTGTAAAAAACTGCCCATATTTTTTTCTCTCTTTCTTTGGCATATTATCTATATATAAATTCGTGAGTTCAATAATCTTTTCCAGCATTTTATCTCACCCCATATCCATCTATGTGTACCAATTATACTCAATGATGTTGTATCCGCGAAAGATTCTCCCGATCTTTTTTTGAATCTTTACCCCTGCATCCACCTTGATAATCAGCGTATCAATGCGTAAGGGACTATCTGTTAAATTGTACTCTTTTAAAAACTGCAGATATTTTGCCTCCTCAGCAAATTCAATCTGCAGCACGGCCTGAAAGGCCGGATGCCACTGCAAGGGCTTTTTCATCCTCACTCTCCCCTTTATTATACGAAATATACGCTTTGTTTTCAATGCAATGTGGTTTGAAAATCCGGCCGAAAGGGCCGACTGACTGGCGGATACCCGCTAATTTTCGTAGAAAGCCTGCATGCGCCCGGCAAGCAGATGTACTGCCAAACCATGAAAATCTGGCGGACGCATTGGGCATGTCCGAACTCATACCGCCTATCGGCGGCGGAATTTTTAGAGAAAAATTAGGCCAAAGAGCGCTTTGGCCGCTGTCTGTCTTCAGATGAATTTACTATAACATGAAACTGCGGGAGATACAAGTCCTATTTCCAGGGGAATTCTGCGAGTATTTCCAGGAGACTTCAGCAAGATCTCCTCCCCTGTGGGGCATCTCTTCCCAGCCTCAATGGACGCCATATCTCCCGCCGGGTGTCTCAAACACGCACCCTTGTACCGGCACACTAATCCAGCCGCCGAACCTCCACCTCGGCAATCCCTGACTGGTTCGGTTCCCCGGTAATCAGATCCTGCGGCGCCGGAACCAGCAGCATGAAGCCGTCCTTTCCATATCGCTTCTCGTACCCCCGGGCATAGGCCTCATCCACCGAGATGTGCTGCACCTGCCCGGTGACCATAGCCGTAATCCCCGCGCCGCTCAAATCCTGCACGTCCTTCAGCGTACATTCCATGCTGATGAACGCTTCCTCGATCACCGGCGCATAGACGCTTCTGGCCTTGGAGAGCGTGAAATTTCCTGCTGCAAACTCATCCTCCTCGTAGGCATTGTGATGGATGGTGCGAACCAGCCGGTCGTAGGCGCTCATGGGAAGAAAATTAATGCAGAAGCAGCCTTCCCTCTGGATATTCGCATACGTATGGGTGTGCTGGTACAGATTTCCCATCACAGCAAAAAACGCGGTCTTATCCCCGTGAAAACAGCTCCAGGCGTGAAAGCACACATTGGGCTTCCCGTTCTCCTTCCACGTGGTTATGGCAAACAGCACAGTAGGGATGGCCGCCGTGACCTCAAAGTGGGAAAACAGTTCAAATTCCTCCGGATAGAGGGCTTTAAAATTTGCGGGAAATGTTCTTCCCATTTCGACTTTCATATGATTGTACCTCCTTTTACCTGCAGATATTGCTTCGCTTTGCGCCGTGTGAGTGCTCTCCCGGCATGCAAAAAATTATCTGCCGTATGCATAAATAACAGGTGCAGTTACAGTATAACATAGTCCCATGCACAGAACCAGCACTCGTATATCGTTTCACACAAAAGCAAAATGATCTTCCCAATTATGTGTGCCCCTACAAATAACCTTCTATATAGAAATGGACAACAACTGCCCGCCATGCTACAATAAACACAAGTAAAAAGCAGGCGGTATTCCAAACATGAACGCAAAAGAAAAACTGTCGGCAGCCATTGAAAAGCTGCTGGAGAAAAAAGAGCTTGATAAAATCACCGTGGCGGAAATTGTAAAGGAGGCCGCTGTCTGCCGAAAGACATTCTACCGCAATTTCACCGACAAATATGCGCTGACCGCATACTATTTTTCACAGTTTTTCGATCAGACATTCGGCCAGATTACCTGCGGGGAGAGCTTCGACGCCGCCCTGCTCCGCTACCTTGCAATATGCGAGTCCAAAGCCGCGGTATTGAAGCACGCCTATGCCAGCAGCGATATCAATGGACTGCGAAGCTACGATATCAAGAGCACTAAACGAACCTATGAAAAATATCTGCTTGAAAAAGGCGCGGATATTCACACCGCGCCCATGCAGTTTGCCATCGAGATCGCGGCCCGCGGCGGGACAGACATGATCATCGAGTGGCTTGTCCGCGGCATGCCGGAGGATAAGGCCGAGCTGCAGGCTCTGATCAAGCGGACCCTGCCCAATGACCTGCTGAAATTTCTGGAGTAGGCACTTTCTTACGCACAGACGCGGACGGGATTTCCTATATACAAGGAGCCGTCTTTTACTTCACCGCCTGTACGTTGGGAATCACCAGCAGCATTCCCGGATAAATCCGGTCAGGGTCAAGAATCCGCTCCTTATTCCGCCTAAAAATATACACCCAGTCTCCGCCTTCTTCACAGCGGCTTGCCCCAATCTTCCACAGATTATCCCCGGGCCTGACTACATAGGGTTCGGCATCCGTGGGGCCTAAAAAATAGCAGTCCGGCTGCTCCTTATACAAATTGGTGACAGAGGTTATCCTGGATTCATAGCTGTAGGTGCTTCCATCCTCCAGAGAACAAATGGTTACAAGAGGGTATACGGACAGTGTGGCATTCCCGTGCTTTTTCCAGTCGTAATTTGGGGGCAGATCCGGTATTATAGGCGGCTTTTCGGGCTCATTCGGAGTGTAGGAATATTCCCCCTCATCCGCCCCCTTCCTCTGATAATAGGGGGTTATGATTCCTCCCTCTGCAATGACCGTCTCCCCTCCGGATTCGTCTCGGATATAATATTCATAGGAAATCGTGTAGCCTTCCGCAAAATCCATCAGCAATTTTCCTGTAAAAAGGCTTCGGTAATGCTTCATGTCATAAGGGTTTTCCTCCCAGTTTTTCCCATCCGGCGATAATAAAATTTCCTTCCAATGAAGCGCATAATCCGCGCTCCATTCCTCCTTTCCCTGCTCCGGAAGAGGCACGTACCGGGTTTCCGAAAAATGCTCCTCCTCACATTTCTCAGCAAATTCCTCCGGGGTGAGCTCTCCTTCCGCCCCATAGGACAGACACACTCCCCCTGCCGCCAGCACTGCAGACAGCAGCAAAATTTTAATGTATTTTTTCATCTCACAGCTCATAAAACACCTCCCTCGTTTTTAATTATGACGCTTGTCAGAGGCAAAAAGGATACGGCAGGCAGCGAATCCCCTGTGATGAAATGACACACCTGCGGCCTTCTGTGGCTTTTCTTTTTCTGGCCTCCATGGTAGGATGATTTTACCAAATAAAAACGAAAAGGCGATGAAGGAAACAAGTAAGGCCAGCGAGTTTTTCAGAGAGTATCCGGTCGGTGTGAGGATACAGGCGGACTGGCACGAATACATTCCGGAGCCGCTGCCTGAACAAACAGTAGGGCCAGACGGGTGCGCCCGGTACAGCGCGGTGTGCGGCTGCACACAGTGAGGAATATTCCGCGAGGAATATTTAAAAAAAAGGTGGTACCGCGACAGAAAATCGTCCTTTGTTCCTGATAAAAGGGAACAAGGGATTTTTTTATGGAAAAAGGAGGACAATACGATGCAGATTTACGAGGAATTGCAGGCAAGAGGCCTGATTGCGCAGGTGACGGATGAACCCCAGATCCGGGAGCTCATCAACCATGGCGGAGCTAAATTTTACATTGGTTTTGACCCGACGGCGGATTCCCTGCATGTGGGGCATTTCATGGCCCTCTGCCTGATGAAGCGCCTGCAGATGGCGGGCAATAAGCCCGTTGTCCTGCTGGGGGGCGGAACCGGGTTTATCGGCGACCCTTCAGGCCGGACGGACATGCGCTCTATGATGCATGCGGAGACGATCCGGCACAACTGCGAATGCTTTAAAAAGCAGATGGAGCGCTTTATCGAGTTTGGGGAGGATGAAGCCATTGTTGTCAATAACGCGGACTGGCTTCTGGATTTAAACTACATTGACCTGCTTCGGGATGTGGGGCCGTGCTTTTCGGTAAACGCCATGCTCCGGGCCGAGTGCTACAGGCAGCGGATGGAGCGGGGCCTAAGCTTCTTCGAGTTTAACTACATGATTATGCAGGCCTATGATTTCTTATACCTTCACAGCCATTACGGGTGCAATATGCAGTTCGGCGGCGACGACCAGTGGAGCAACATGCTGGCCGGAACAGATCTGATCCGCAGGAAGACAGGAAAGGACGCCTATGACCTGACCAACCTTATCCACGGGGAGGAGGAAGCGCGCCGGGCCAGGGAAGCTTCCCGGGCGCTTTTTGCCGGAGCCGGCGACGACAGCCATATGCCGGAAACCCTGCTCGGCGAAGGGGATGTGCCGGATGATGGCATTCGGCTTCTTGATCTGCTGGCGGCGTGCGGCCTGGCCTCCAGCAAAACAGAGGCCAGGAGGCTGATTCAGCAGGGCGGCGTCAGCATTGACGGAAGCAGGGTGAACACCATTGATTTTGTTGTGGCAAAAGCGGACCTTTTTCACGGGATCAAAATTAAAAAGGGCAAGAAGATATACCGGCGCGTAGTTGTAAAATAAGTGCATAATTTAGTATAATAAAGGCATCGGCAAACCGAGACGGCTGCCGGAAATTTGTTGGAGGGGTGCATTCAATGGAAGAAATATGGAAGGAAATGTATCTGGCGGCTAAAAGCGTACAAAACCGCAGAAAAATTTCCGATTATGTGGAAGCAGGCGGGGTAGCTGCCGCTGTCCTGTCAGCCTCCGGGAAAATCTATACGGGAGTCTGCGTGGACACTGCATGCACGCTGGGTATCTGCGCCGAGCGAAATGCCATTTTTCATATGATCACGAACGGGGAGCAGGAAATAAAAAAGGTGCTCGCCATTACATCCAATGGAGAAACGGTTCCGCCCTGCGGGGCCTGCCGGGAACTGATGGCACAGCTTATGCCCCGCACGTACGGTGAAATTGAGATACTTCTCAATTTCGAGACAGGAAGAGTAACCAGGCTGGGAGCGCTGACGCCGGAATGGTGGATATAGAATTGGGAGGTACATAATGATGAGGGATATGATTGCCTACTGCGGATTGAACTGTGAAACGTGCGACGCATATCTTGCGACAATCAACAACGACCAGGCGCTGCGCGAGAAAACTGCCAAACTGTGGGCCGAGTTGAATAATGCCCCTATTCTGCCGGAACATATCAACTGCCAGGGCTGCCGTGTTGATGGGGTTAAAACCGTATACTGCGAGAATCTTTGCAAAATCCGTCAGTGTGCGTTAAAAAGAGGGGTGACGACATGCGGAGACTGCCCGGAAATTGACGCATGTCAGACAGTCGGGATAGTGATTGCAAATAATCCGGCCGTTCTGGAAAATCTGAAAGGGTAGGCCGGATGGTTGGGCGGCCGTGGGGGCCGTCCAAAAATTCAAAAACTCTGCCGGCGTCATAAGCGCCGGCTGTTTTCACTCTTGTATTGTCTGGCCGCATATGCTAAAATAAAGTCAGATTTTTAAATTTGTTTTTATTTTGTACGGAGGGAATGGAATGCCAAAGGTAGCTTATTCTGAGCAAGATAAAGAACAGATCAGAATACAGCTGATCACCATTGCGCTCGAACTCATGGCCAAGCAGGGCATACAGCATACAACCGTGGAACAAATATATAAAAAAGCGGGCATCTCACGAACTTTCTTTTATTCTTTTTTCGCTACGAAAGAGGATTTGATCGTTGAGACGCTGTATTTGCAGCAGCCCAAAATTATTGCCTATGTAAAAAGGCTGATGGCCGATCCCGCATTAAGCTGGCGTGACGCTGTAAAACAGTTTCTCTACGCTTGCTGTTATGGAGAGAAAAATGGAATTGCAGTCTTAACGATTGAAGAACAGCAGCTGCTCTTCAAGCGTCTGTCAAAGGAAAGCTATCAGACGTTTCGTACAAAACAGTTTCTCCTTTTTGGAGAAATCTTGAAAAATTTTGGAGTAAGGGCCGATACGGCCAGCATTCATCTTTTTACGAATTTAAGTCTGACAGCTATGGTTGTGCGCCGAGCGATCCCTGATACGCTTCCCCTGTTTGTTCCCGAAGCAGCTGATGAAACGGTAAATTTTCAGCTTGACGCAATTGTAGACGCCTTGGAAAAATTGAAAACGTCCTCCGCGCCTTGATTTGTAAAAATAAGAAAATCCGTCTGTATCGTATGTTTTGGCATTGTATTCAGACGGATCTTATTTCAGTCAAAATAAAAACAATTTTAAATATTTATCTTTATTTTAAAATGCCTGACTATGAAGGAGGAAACGATTATGGGATTTTTCAGCAAGTTATTTAAGGGACCTGAAATTGATATGGAAAAGAGCAGCGCCAATGCAAAGAAAATGCGCGCCTTATTTAACCAGGCCGTAGAAGACGGGGACAATTACCGGTTGATTTTCGGATATACCGAGGATGTGAGCCGCTTCAATTACGGATTTGTTCACGGCAGCAAAACAAAAATCGGGAATTTAATTGTCGGCTGGAACGAAGCCAGCCAGACAATCGTGGTCGTTCCCACGGTGCCCGATCTTTCCGGATGCGGCGATCCGACCTATTACCGCCGGTCCGAGATTTTGAAAGCTTATCGCAATAAGTACCCGACTGATGCGTTTATCATCTATCCGGATAAAAAGAGTTACATCGGCATCAATGCCTATGACTGGCTGGATGATGAGAAACTGTACGTTTATGTGTCGCAGGACGCGGAGCTGGCGGCTTTTACGGACTTTTTTATGAATCGGTTTGCGACGAAATAGAGAGAGGGGTGGGAAGTGGGATTGATTGACGCGGTATGCATAAGAGCAGAAAACCACAGAATGGAAAGGGAACTTTCCTGACGCAGCCCGCGACAAACGCAGTGCTGCCATAGAGGGAAAACCTGACGGTTTCCCCTCTATGGACGGCTGGCGCCGTATGCATAGAAACTCAAAAGAGGAGTCTGAAAAGCAAGCTTTTCATTCTCCTCTTTTAACTTTCTATGCGCACTGCTTGTAGCTATGCCAAGTTTGTATACCCCATCAGACTTTTGTCTACTTCTCTTGCGGCTTCTCTTCCTTCTCGTATTGCCCAGACGACCAATGACTGGCCGCGGTGCATGTCGCCGGCTGTGAATATTTTTTCTACATTGGTCTGGTATTCGCCTGAAGCAGTGGCCACGTTTGACCGTGGCGTTAGGTCTACGCCGAAGGCTTCGGCCACGTAGGGCTGGCAGCCCAGGAAGCCGGCGGCGATGAGAACCAAGTCGGCAGGGATTTCTTTTTCGCTGCCTTCTACCGGGACCATGACGGTGCGGCCGGTCTCGGGGTCTTTCTGGGGGGTGAGGCTTATGAGGATGGCTTTGCACACGCGGCCTTCCCCGTCTTTTATGAACTCCTTGACCGTGGTCTGATAGATCCGGGGGTCAGAGCCGAACTGGGCGGCGGCTTCTTCCTGACCGTAGTCCACCTTGAGGATGCGGGGCCACTCGGGCCAGGTGTTGTTTTCAGCCCGCTTTACGGGGGGCTTGGGCATCATTTCCAGCTGGGTCACGGAGGCGCAGCCGTGGCGGATGGAGGTGCCCACGCAGTCGTTGCCCGTGTCGCCGCCGCCAATGACCACCACGTGCTTGTCTTTGGCAGAGATGTAAGCGCCGTCCTCCAGGTTGGAGTCCAGAAGGCTCTTGGTGGTGGCTTTTAAAAAGTCCACCGCGAAATAAATGCCTTGGGCATCCCGGCCGGGGACGTCGATGTCCCGGGGATTTCCGGCGCCGCAGGCTAAGATGATGCGGTCGTACTCCTTCATGAGCTTATTTGCCCGAAGGCCCCGGCCCACATCGGCATTGGTGACAAAGGAGATGCCCTCCTGGCGCATGATGTCAATCTTGCGGTCAATGACCCATTTCTCCAGCTTCATATTAGGAATGCCGTACATGAGAAGGCCTCCCAGGCGGTCGCTTTTCTCGTAGACTGTGACGCTGTGGCCCCGCTTATTGAGCTGATCCGCGGCGGCCAATCCTGCAGGGCCGCTTCCCACCACGGCAATCTTTTTGCCGGTGCGAACCCTGGGGGGCTTCACCCGGGCCCAGCCGCTCTGATAGGCCTTTTCGATGATCGCCCGCTCATTCTCCTTTACGCTCACCGGATCCCCGTTAAGGCCGCAGGTACAGGCCGCCTCGCAGGGAGCGGGGCAAACCCGGGAGGTAAACTCCGGAAAGCTGTTGGTCTTTTTCAGCCGGTTAAATGCCTGCTGCCAGTTGCCTGTGTAGATCAGATCATTCCACTCAGGGATCAGATTGTTCAAGGGGCAGCCGCTCACCATGCCGCCCATCATCATGCCGGACTGGCAGAAGGGGACGCCGCAGTCCATGCAGCGGGCGCCCTGGCGCCTCTGCTCTTCCTCCCGCAGGGGCAGGTGAAACTCCTTCCAGTTCTTTATCCGCTCCTTTGGCGGCACCTCTCTGCCGGTCTGCCGTTCATATTCCATAAATCCTGTTGTCTTTCCCATGTCAACCTGCCTCCTTACGCTCTAAGATTGGCATAAAATGCCTCGATCTGGGCCTGCTCGCTGTTTAATCCCTTTTCCTCCATCTGCACAATGGCGTTCATCATGCGGCGGTAGTCATGGGGAAGAATCTTCTTGAACTTCGGCAGGTACTCGCTGAAATTGTCCAGAATCCGCTTGCCCTTCTCCGAATTGGTATAGGCCACGTGCTCCTGGATAAGCCCTTTTAACTCCAGCACATCATACTTATTGGTGACCTCCTCAAAAGCCACCAGCTCCTTATTGAGCCGCTTATAGAGGCTTCTGTCCTCGTCCAGCACGTAGGCGATGCCGCCGCTCATTCCCGCGGCAAAATTCTTTCCGGTAGGCCCAAGGACAACTACCCGGCCGCCGGTCATGTATTCGCAGCCGTGATCGCCCACGCCCTCCACCACAGCAGTCGCTCCGGAATTGCGCACGCAGAACCGTTCGCCTGCAATGCCGCTTATAAATGCCTTGCCGCTGGTGGCGCCGTAGAGTGCAACATTTCCTATAATAATATTCTCCTCCGCCTTAAAGTGCACACCCTTGGGCGGATATACAATCAGATGGCCGCCGGAAAGGCCCTTTCCAAAATAATCGTTGGAATCGCCCACCAATTCCAGGGTCAGCCCCTTTGGGATAAAGGCCCCGAAGCTCTGGCCGCCGCTTCCGGTGCAGTTTATGGTAAATGTATCGTCCGGCAGTCCCTCCGGATATTTCCGTGTAATCTCCGAACCGAAAATCGTCCCCAGGGTCCTGTTCACATTGGACACGTCCACCTGGATGCTCTTCTTCTGCCGGCCGTTCAGAGCGTTTTTAAACTTCTTTAAAAATACGCTCTCATCCATGGTCTCCTCCAGCTTAAAATCAAAGACCTGCTTTTCATTGTAGCCTGCCAGCTTCACATCCCCGTAAGGGTTGTCCAGGATCCGGCTAAGATCCACCTCCCTGGCCCGTTTAAAGGGGATGGCCGCATCATCCCTGCGCCGCAGCAGGTCCGTGCGCCCCACCAGCTCATCCACGGTGCGCACACCCAGCCGGGCCATGTACTCCCTGAGCTCCTGGGCGATGAATGTCATAAAATTCACCACGTACTCGGGTTTTCCCTTAAAGCGCTTGCGCAGCTCTGGATTCTGGGTGGCGATTCCCATAGGACATGTATCCAGGTTGCATACCCGCATCATCACGCAGCCCATAGCCACCAGGGGAGCGGTGGCAAAGCCGAACTCCTCGGCTCCCAGCATGCAGGCGATGGCCACATCCCTGCCTGTCATGAGCTTTCCGTCGGTCTCCAGGATTACCCGGTCCCGCAGGCCGTTCATGATCAGGGCCTGATGGGCCTCCGCTACGCCAAGCTCCCAGGGAAGGCCCGCGTTGTATATGGAATTTCTCGGGGCCGCCCCGGTGCCGCCGTCATATGCGGAAATCAGAATCACCTGGGCGCCGGCCTTGGCAACTCCCGCCGCCACCGTTCCCACCCCGGCCTCGCTCACCAGCTTCACGGAAATCCGGGCTCTGGTGTTGGCATTCTTCAAATCATAAATCAGCTGGGCCAGATCCTCAATGGAATAGATGTCATGATGGGGCGGCGGGGAAATCAGCGTCACACCGGTGGTGGAGTGTCGGGTCTTGGCCACCCAGGGATAAACCTTCTGCCCCGGAAGCTGGCCGCCCTCCCCGGGCTTTGCGCCCTGGGCCATCTTGATCTGAATCTCCTGGGCGCTCACAAGGTAGCGGCTGGTAACGCCGAACCGCCCGGAGGCCACCTGCTTGATGGCGGAGCAGCGGTTGCGGTCCGCCGGCCCCGGCGTCAGGCGGTCGATGCTCTCCCCGCCCTCTCCCGTGTTGGATTTTCCGTGAATCCGGTTCATGGCAATGGCCAGGGTCTCATGGGCTTCCTGGGAAATGGATCCGTAGGACATGGCCCCTGTCTTGAACCGCCGCACAATGGCGTCCACGCTCTCCACCTGATCTACGGGAATGCCGCCGTCCTCCGGGTAGTTGAAATCCATGAGGGAGCGCAGATGATAGGTCTTGTCCTCCCGGTCAATCTGGGAGGTATATTCCTTAAAGGTCTCATAGCTGCCCGTCCGGGTGGCCTCCTGGAGCAGATGAATGGTCACCGGGTTGTAGAGATGCTCTTCCTGGCCGCTGCGGGACTTATGACTTCCCACGCTGTCCAGAGTCAGATCCACATCCAGTCCCAGGGGGTCAAAGGCCGCAGAGTGGAGCGTATCCACATCATTGGCAATGTCCTTCAAAGTAACGCCCCCTACCCGGCTCACCGTGCCTGTGAAATATTTGTCCATCACCTCTTTGCTGATGCCGATGGCCTCAAAAATCTGGGCGCCCTGGTAGGACTGAATGGTGGAAATGCCCATCTTGGAGGCAATCTTCACAATACCGTGAAGCACAGCCAGATCATAGTCATGGACAGCCGCATAATAATCCTTATTAAGCATCCCCGCGTCAATCAGAGAGCGGATGGACTCATGCGCCAGATAGGGGTTGATGGCACAGGCCCCGTAGCCCAGCAGGGTGGCGAAGTGGTGCACCTCCCTGGGCTCCCCGCTCTCCAAAATCAGCGCCACGCTGGTGCGCTTCTTTGTCCGCACCAGGTACTGCTGGAGGGCGGAAACCGCCAGAAGGGAGGGGATGGGCACATGGTTCTCATCAATATCCCGGTCAGACAGGATGATAATGTTGGCCCCGTCTTTATGGGCCCGGTCCACCTCCAAAAACAGCCTGTCGATCGCCTTTTCCAGGGAAGTATTTTTATAATAGGTAATGGGAATAACTTCCACCTTAAATCCCGGCTTCTTCATGGACTTTATCTTCAGCAGATCCGTCTCCGTGAGAATGGGGTTTTCCACCCGCAGAATCTTGCAGTTCTCCGGCGCCTCCTGCAGGATATTCCCCTCCTCACCCACATACACCGTGGTGGATGTCACGATCTCCTCCCGGATGGCGTCAATAGGCGGGTTCGTCACCTGGGCGAACATCTGCTTAAAATAGTTGAACAACGGCTGGTGCTTCTTGGAGAGTACAGCCAGGGGGGAATCCACACCCATGGCGGACACGGCCTCCGCCCCATTTAAAGCCATAGGCAGAATCATAGTCTTATACTGCTCATAGGTGTAGCCGTAGGTTCTCTGCAGTCTGAGACGCCGCTCCTTGGACATGGCGGGAACCCCTTCATTGGGCACATGCAGGTCATCCAGATCAATCAAGTTAGAATCCAGCCACTCACCGTAAGGCTTTCTCGAAGCATAGCGGCGCTTTAACTCTTCATCGCTGATCAGACGCCCCGCCGCGGTATCCACCAGAAGCATTTTTCCCGGGCGCAGCCGATCCTTTTTCACCACATGGGACTGATCAATATCAATGGCTCCCACCTCGGAGGCCAGAATCATGCAGTCGTCATCCGTGATATAGTACCGGGAGGGGCGCAGGCCGTTTCTGTCAAGCACGGCTCCCACCACATCCCCGTCCGTAAAGAGAATGGAGGCCGGCCCGTCCCAGGGCTCCATCATAGTGGCATAATACTGATAAAAATCCTTGAGCTCCGCATCCATGTAGCGGTCATTCTCCCAGGGGGCCGGGATCGTCACCATCACTGCCAGGGGAAGTTCCATGCCGCTCATGACCATAAACTCCAGGGCATTGTCCAGCATGGCGGAATCCGATCCTTCCTCATTGATGATGGGGAGTACCTTATGCATATCATACTTAAAATACTCGGACTCCATGTTTTCCTCCCGGGCCACCATCTTGTCCACATTTCCCCGGATGGTGTTGATCTCCCCGTTGTGGACAATGAATCGGTAGGGGTGGGCCCGCATCCAGCTGGGGTTGGTGTTGGTGCTGAACCGGGAGTGCACGATGGCGATAGCCGACTCATAGTCCGTATCCTGCAGATCCGCAAAAAACAGCCGCAGCTCTCCCACCAGGAACATGCCCTTGTACACAATGGTCCGGCTGCTCAAGGAAACCACATACGTATCCTCATTGCTCTGCTCAAACACCCGGCGGGCTACGTAGAGCTTCCGGTCAAAATCCAGGCCTTTCTCCACATTTTCCGGCTTTCCCACAAATGCCTGCGCAATGCAGGGCATCACATCCACCGCCTTCTTGCCCAGAATCTCCGGACATGTGGGAACCACCCGCCAGCCCAGAAACTTCATGCCCTCTTTCTGTACGATGATCTCGAACATCTTCATGGCCCTGCCCCGGGCCAATTCATCCTGGGGGAAGAAAAACATGCCCACACCGTACTCCCGCTCTCCGCCCAGGGTAATCCCCGCGGCTGCCGCGGCCTTCTTAAAAAATTTGTGGGAGATCTGGAGCATAATGCCCACGCCGTCCCCGGTCTTTCCCTCCGCGTCCTTTCCCGCCCGGTGCTCCAGGTTCTCCACAATGTGAAGGGCCTGGTCCACGGTCTCATGGGTCTTAATACCCTTGATATTCGCCACTGCACCTATGCCGCAGTTGTCATGCTCAAAACGCGGATCATACAGTCCCGGCTTCTTTTCTCTGGAATCCATCATACGAATCTTCCTTTCCTCAATCACAGATTTTGTAATTCCCCCTGCCAGTATATCGGCTCCCTGCGCCTGCTCTGCGAGCGTATTTTCCCGGCTTAAAACGCAAAAAATAGCCGTGGCCCCGCTCCGTCGCGGATGTGCTTCACAGCTATTTTTCTTCTGGGAAAAATCATACTATATTTTTTCCGGTTTGTAAACCACTTTTTTTCTGGAAATTATCAGATAATTAGTTTTTTTATTGTTTCAGTAATAATTGTCTGATTATTTTCCCTTATCTGCCGCATGTATTCCAGCATTTCCCATTGCTTTTCGAATCTCAGCGGCCATCCGCTCCCTGCTCCTGATCGTCTCCGGCCGCAAGCCCGGCCTCCACCTCAATCAGGCGCCAGATCTCATCCCGGCCCTGCTTTGTCTCTGCGGAAAAGGGGATAATCCTCCCGTCTTTTCCCATCCCCAGGGCCTGCCGGATGATTTTCACCTGGCCGGGCACCTGGCTGCGCTTGAGCTTGTCCAGCTTTGTGGCAATGATCACCGGCTCATAGCCGTTGTACACGATCCAGTCGTACATCATCCGGTCATTGGCCGAGGGCTCGTGGCGGATATCCACCAGAAGGAATACCCGCTTTAACATCTGCGACCGCCGCAGATACCGCTCGATCATCTTTCCCCACTTTTCCTTGATGTCCGTGGGAACCTTGGCATAGCCGTATCCGGGAAGATCCACGTAATACAGCGCATGATTGATATTATAAAAATTGATGGTCTGGGTTTTGCCCGGCTGGGAGGACGTCTTGGCATAGGATTTTCGGTTCATCAAGCCATTGATCAGGGAAGATTTCCCCACATTGGACTTGCCGGCAAAGGCAAACTCCGGAAGCGTATTTTCCGGAAGCTTGCTGGTAATCCCGCAGACCGTCTCCAGATTCACATCCCGAATGATCATACCGTACCTCCTGCCCTTTCCGAAACCAGCGCCTCCCGCAGCACATCCTCCATGGACTTTACATACACAATCTCCAGCCCCTTCGTGATCTCCTTTGAGAGCTCTGCCATATCCGGCCGGTTCTTCTCCGGAACCAGCACCTTCTGAATATGAGCCATCTTCGCGGCCAAAATCTTTTCCTTCAGCCCTCCGATGGGAAGCACGCGCCCCCGCAGGGTAATCTCACCGGTCATCGCCGCCTTGGCCAGCACCTTGCGTCCCGTCACCGCGGACAGCATGGCCGTAGCCATGGTAATGCCGGCGGAAGGCCCGTCCTTGGGAACCGCCCCCTCAGGAATATGGATATGCAGGTCGTGCTTCTCAAAATAATCATCCGCCACCCCATAATCCGGGCAGATGGAGCGCACATAGGTCAGGGCGGTCTGGGCGGACTCTTTCATCACATCCCCCATCTGCCCGGTCATCAGCAGATTCCCCTTGCCCGGCATCACATTCACCTCAATCTGCAGGGTATCGCCTCCCACGCTGGTCCAGGCCAGCCCGCGGACAATTCCCACCTGATCCTCCTCGTTGGCGTCCTCAAAGGTCACCCGCTCCTTGCCCAGGTACTTTTCCAAATTGCTCTCGGTGATCCGGATGGATGCCTTTCCTTCTTCCAGAAACTGCCTGGCGCCCTTGCGGCACACATCCCCGATGCGGCGCTCCAGATTGCGCACGCCTGCCTCGCGGGTATAATTGTGAATAATTTTCTCCAGGCTCCTGTCAGAAAACACGATCTGGCCGGGCTTCAGCCCGTTTCTCTCCCGCTGCTTCTCCACCAGGTAGTCTTTGGCGATATGGAACTTCTCATTTTCCGTATAGCTGTTTACCTCGATCACCTCCATGCGGTCCAGGAGGGGACGGGGAATGGTCTGCGTGGTATTGGCCGTAGCGATAAAGAGCACCTGGGACAAATCAATGGGAACCTCCACATAGTGATCCCTGAATCGGACATTCTGCTCCCCGTCCAGCACCTCCAGAAGGGCAGAGGACGTATCGCCCTTATAATCACTGCTCACCTTGTCGATCTCATCCAGAAGCATCAAAGGATTGCTGACTCCGGCCTGGCGCAGTCCCTCCACCAGACGGCCGGGCATAGCGCCCACATACGTCTTCCTGTGGCCCCGGATCTCTGCCTCGTCCCGAACGCCTCCCAGGCTGATCCGAACATATTTCTTGTTCAGAGCGCGCGCCACAGAGCGGGCAATGGAGGTTTTCCCCGTTCCGGGCGGGCCCACCAGACAGAGAATAGGGCTGTTCCCCTTCTTCGTCAGGGTGCGCACCGCCAGATACTCCAGGACGCGCTCCTTCACCTTTTCCAGGCCGTAATGATCCTCATTGAGAATCTTCTCCGCATGCCGGATATCATTGTTGTCCTTTGACACCTTCTTCCAGGGAAGTTCCAGCAGGGTCTCAATGTAGGTCCGGAGCACATTGGCCTCCTGGCTTCCCATGGGCATGGTGCGGAACCGCTGGATCTCCTTTGTGAGCTTTTCCTTGACCTCCTTGTCCGCCTTCAGCGCGTCCGTCTTTTTCTGGTATTCGTCCGCGTCGGAGAGGGTATTGTCCTCCCCCAGCTCCTGGCGGATCACCTTCATCTGCTCCCGCAGAATGTATTCCTTCTGGTTTTTGTCAATCTCCGCTTTGACCTTTTCCTGTAACTCCTTTTTTATGGAAAAAATTTCCATTTCCATGGTGAGTGTCTTCACCACGATCTCATACCGCTCCGTGAGAGAGCCATGCTCCAAAATGGACTGGCGGATGGTGTAGTCCCAGGGGAGCTGGATCGCCGCCTGATCCAGCAGCTCTCCCAGATCCTGGATTCCCATGAGATTCGGCAGGATCTCCTTGGCTGCCTTGGGGTTTACCCGCCCATATTCCTCCAGCTTTTCCCGCACAATCCGTATCATGGCCTCCCGGACGATCCGATCCACGTTCTCCGTTTCCTGCCCGAGATAGCCGATCTCCCCTATAAGGGCCGGATCTGTGGAGTCCAGGCAGAGAAGTTCTCCCCGCTCCAGGCCCTCCACCAGAACACGCACCACCTTCCCCGGCAGCTTCACGAGCTGCTTGACCACGGAAATGGTTCCCACCTGATAGAGATCCTCCAGCTTCGGGTCCTGAACCTCGGGATGCCGCTGGGCGACCAGAAAGACCCTCTGATCCCCCACCATAGCTTTCTCCACCGCCGCCACGGACTTGGGACGGTTTATGTCAAAATGCTGCACCATGCCGGGAAGAATGGTAATCCCCCGCAGGGCAAGGACAGGCATTGTGATAACTCGTTCTTCCATCTGCGTATCTCACCTCTCGTATCTCTCTGTATAAATGAAGGCCGCTGCCCTCCATTCAAAATACATCCTCCGGTTTGCAGCGGCCTGAAAACATATCATTTGCGGCAGCTGTTCGAAACAGCTGCTCATTTTTACATCACACTCACGCGATCTCCCCGCCCTTATTTCCCGCTCGCAGGCGGTCGCCCAGGGACTTGCGGGCAGGCGCCGGGGGAACGTCCCGGTACACAAGCTCCGGCCTTCCCGTCTTATCCACCACCGCCTTGGTAATGGTACAGATGCCGATGGAATCATCCGAGGGAATCTCATACATCAGATCCATGATGGCAGACTCCATGATGGAGCGAAGCCCTCTGGCTCCTATCCGCCGGTCCACCGCCAGCTGCGCGATCTCCTCCAGAGCTTCTTTTGTGAACTCCAGCTTCACGTTGTCCAGCTCAAACAGCTTCTGGTACTGCTTGGTCAATGCGTTCTTGGGCTCGGAGAGGATCCGGATCATAGCCTCCTTTGTGAGCTGCTTCAAAGATACCATCACCGGCACCCGGCCGATAAACTCCGGGATCAGGCCGAACTTTGTCAGATCCCTTGGCTCCACCTTTGCCAAAAGCTCGTCGATATTCATCTCATTGCGGTCAACCACCTCGGCGTTAAAGCCAATGGAGCCCGCATTGATCCGCTGCTCCACAATCTTTTCCAAGCCGTCGAAGGCGCCGCCGCAGATAAAGAGAATATTGGTTGTGTCAATCTGCAGAAGCTCCTGATGGGGATGCTTCCGGCCCCCCTGAGGCGGCACGCTGGCAACGGTTCCCTCCAGGATCTTCAGCAGGGCCTGCTGCACGCCCTCTCCGGACACATCACGGGTAATAGACACATTTTCCGACTTCTTCGTAATCTTATCAATTTCATCAATGTAGATGATCCCATACTCCGCCCGGGCAATGTCATAATCCGCAGCCTGGATCAGCTTTAAGAGAATGTTCTCCACGTCCTCGCCTACATATCCCGCCTCGGTCAGAGCCGTGGCATCCGCTATGGCAAAGGGCACATTCAGTATCTTTGCCAGGGTCTGGGCCAGATACGTCTTGCCCGAACCTGTGGGCCCGATCATAAGAATATTGCTCTTCTGAATATCCACGTCCATCTGCTGGCGGGAGGTCACCCGTTTATAGTGATTGTATACGGCTACGGAGAGAACCTTCTTCGCTTCCTCCTGCCCGATCACATACTCATCCAAAAAAGACTTTATTTCCTTGGGCTTCAGGAGACGGATCTCATTCTCCGCAGGCACCTCGGCCTCGTCTTCCAGCTCCTCCTCCAGAATCTCCGAGCACAGCTCAATACACTCGTCACAGATAAATACATTGTTATTGCCCGCGCCGGCAATCATCTTGCGCACCTGATCCTGGGTCCTTCCGCAGAAGGAGCAGCGGATCGTGTCCTCTGGTCTAATTGGCATGGAAACTACCTAACCTTTCCTGTAACTCTAGTGATGGGACAAAATCGCGTCGATGAGACCGTACTCCTTGGCCTCGGCAGCGGACATATAGTTATCCCGCTCCGTATCCCTCTCGATCTCCTCCAGGGACCGTCCCGTGTTGGCCGCCAGGATTTCATTCAACTTTTTCCTGGTCTTTAAAATGTTCTCCGCCACGATCTTGATCTCCGTAGCCTGGCCTCTGGCGCCGCCGGACGGCTGGTGAATCATGATCTCCGAATTGGGAAGTGCAAAGCGCTTGCCCTTTGTTCCGCCTGCCAGCAGGAAGGCGCCCATGCTGGCCGCCATGCCGATGCAGATGGTGGAGACATCACACTTGATATAGTTCATCGTGTCGTAGATGGCAAAGCCCGCGGACACAGAGCCCCCCGGGCTGTTGATATAGAGGTTAATATCCTTCCCCGGATCCTCCGCCTCCAAAAAGAGAAGCTGGGCCACCACGATGCTGGCGGAGACGTCATTGACCTCTTCCCCCAGAAATATAATTCTCTCCTTTAAAAGCCGGGAATAAATATCATAGGAGCGCTCCCCCCGGCTGGTCTGTTCGATGACATACGGCACTAAACTCATACTTCCATCCTCCTGACTTTCGCTTTATGTCTCAAAGAAGACAAAACCAGGAAGACCCCGACAGGCTCTTCTGCCAGGATCCCCCCTTCATCATCTGTTCCTTATACCAGTTTGGCCTCCGCCACCAGGAAGTCCACGGCCTCCTGCACGGCGATATCCTCCTTCATCTGATCCTTATCGCGGTCCGTCATGTACTCCTTCAGCTTATCCGCTTCCATCTTGTAGTTATCGGCAAGCTTCTTGATCTCCTCGTCCAGACGCTCGTCGGAAACCTGGATATTCTCTGCCTTCACAACAGCCTCCAGAGTCAGGCGGGTCTTGATCCGCTTCTCAGCCTGGGGACGCATCTGCTCCCGAATCTGCTCGCTGGTCATGCCCGTATACTTGAGGTAGAGATCCATGGACAGGCCCTGGCTCTCCATGTTCCTTGCCATCTCCTGAACCATGTTGTCAATCTGTCCGTCAAGCATCCGATCCGGGATCTCCATGGAAGCATTCTCCACCACCTTGTCAACCACCCGGTTCTCATTCTCAGAAGCCGCAGCCTTCTGCTTTCTCTCAGAAAGCTTTGCCTTAATATCCTCTTTGTATTCATCCAGAGTCTCAAATTCGGAAACCTCGCTGGCGAACTCGTCATCCAGCTCCGGAAGCTCCTTCACTTTGATCTCCTTTACTGTAACCTTAAACATCGCGGGCTTTCCGGCAAGCTCCTTGGCGTGATACTCGGTGGGGAATGTCACGTTGACCTCGCACTCCTCGCCGATATTCTTTCCGATCAGCTGCTCCTCAAAGGTATCAATAAAGGCATGGGAACCGATGGTCAGCTGGAAGTCCTCGGCGGATCCGCCGTCAAAAGTCTCTCCGTCCACATAGCCCTCGAAATCAATCACAGTCTGGTCGCCGTCAGCCACCGGTCTGTCCTCAACCGTCACAAGCCTTGCGTTCTGATCCTGCACACGCTTCAGCTCTGCTTCCACATCTGCGTCCGTAACCTCGGCATCCGCCTTCTGTACCTCTACGCCCTTATACTCGCCGAGGGTAACCTCCGGCTTCACAGCCACCAGAGCGGAGTAGATAAACGGCTTATCCTTGCCGATCTGCTCAACCGTAACCTCCGGGCGGGAAACAATATCCAGGCCGCTCTCATTCATCGCGTCCATGCAGGTAGCGTTGATGGCCTCATCCGCCGCGTCCTCATAGAAAACGCCCTCGCCGTACATCTTCTCGATCATGGACATAGGAGCCTTTCCTCTGCGGAATCCGGGAATATTGAACCGGTTTTTATTTTTATTGAACGCTTTCTTCATCGCGTCCTGAAACTGCTCCTGGCTGACTTCCACTGTCAGCTTCGCCATATTTTTTTCCAGTTTTTCCACTTGTACACTCATTGTAATGGGTTCCTCCTTCATAACTATATGTGATTCGCCCATTTCCAGTAACAGTTCAGACGGCGGGTATGCCCGCCGTCTGAACCGTTATCATTTCCATGAGGGCGCTACACTTCAATGTAGCATTATATCACGCAGACGTTAAAAATACCAGCCCTTTTTTACACAAAAGAGCTGGTATTTCAAGCCGCAGTGCCGGCATACATCTTTACCGGTCGTACTGAACCGCCTCCCGGATCCTCTCTGCCTGCTGTGGTCCCTGGAGAAGACGAATCAGTTCCAGACCCAGAGCCAGGGCATAGCCCAGTCCCCGGGAAGTTGTGATATTGCCATCCGTAATCACACCCTGGCTTGTGTAGGAGGCGCCTTCCAGCATATCCTCAAAGCCGGGATAGCAGGTGGCGGTTCTTCCCTTCAACAGCCCCATGGTTCCCAGAATACTGGGCGCCGCACAGATGGCGGCAATTCTCCTTCCCTGCTTGGCCGCCTTGCGGATTGCCTCCGCCAGCCCTTGATGTGCCTGAAGGTTCTTTGTTCCCGGCATGCCGCCCGGCAGAAAGAGAATATCTGCCTGATCCGGGTTTGTCTCCTCAAAGAGGGCATCCGCTGTCAGCCGAATACCATGGGAGCCCACAATCTCCTTTGTTTCTCCCACAGAAACCAGGGTTACCTCCACTCCCGAGCGGCGCAGGACATCCACAACAGCCAGACATTCCACCTCTTCCAGACCTTCCGCAAGAAATGCATAAACCTTTGCCATAATTTACTCTCCCTTTTTATAACACGGTTTTAACGCAAACAATACTATAACAGTTCAGGTTGGCATCTTCCTGCCCGGCCAAAGGCCGGGCAGGAAGCATCGGATGTCCATCCGGCAGGAAAACAGGGTCAAAAACATGCTTATAGGCAAGCTCAACGCTTGTTTTTGACCCTGTTATCCCGCCGTCCTGAACTGCTATCTAATATTTTATCATTTATCCCTTTTCATGAAAAGAGATAAATGATATGATAGTGGGGGCAAAAAAGAGGAAATCTTGGTGAAAATCCACGAAAAGAGGAAAATTTTTCCTGTTTTTGTATGGAACTGTAAAAGAAAGGAATAGGCTATGGAAATTGAACGAAAATATTTGGTGACCGATCCGCCCCGGGAGTGCTTTTCCCACCCCTTCCGAACCATTGAGCAGGCATATCTCTGCACGGACCCGGTAGTGCGCATCCGCCGGGAGGACAGCGAATATTACCTCACCTACAAAGGCCGGGGACTCCTGGCACGCGAAGAATACAACCTTCCGCTCCATGAAGCGGCTTACCGCCATCTGCTCCCAAAAGCGGACGGCATCATTCTCACCAAAAAGCGCTATCGGATTCCTCTTGACGGCACCAGCCTGGTCATTGAACTGGACGTATTCAGCGGAGCATACGAGGGTCTTATGCTGGCGGAGGTGGAATTTCCCGATGAAGAAGCGGCGCTGGCTTTCACCCCGCCTGTCTGGTTTGGCCGGGATGTCACTTTCACCGGAGAATATCAGAACAGCCGGCTGGCCCTGAAGCAAATGTAAGACGCAGCCATTTCCCTAACGTGTGTTCCGGGCAATCTGCTGTATAAAGGTACTGACAAAAAGGAGCTGTGAAAAAATGAGCAGTCATTTCTTCACAGCCTTTTTTTTGCAATTCAGTTTTCTCTCTTCGGCTGCGCCGCGCAGCAAGTATTACTTCTTCTGCACGTACTTTAAGCAGTCGAGGGTTACGGCTACCAGGATAATGATACCGGAGAAAATAAACTGCAGGTTGGTATCAATACCGAGGATAGTCAGGGAGTAGGTTAAAGCCGTAAAGATCAGAACACCTACCACCACGCCGGAAATCTTTCCAATACCGCCGGTGAAGGACACGCCGCCCACCACGCAGGCCGCGATGGCGTCTGTCTCCCAGCCCTGGCCGTAAGCCGCAGAACCGGAACCAAACATACGGATGCACTCAAGCCATGCGCCGAAGCCGTACAGGATGCCCGCCAGCATGAAGGCGCCTACCGTCACCTTAAATACGGAGATACCGGAAACAGAGGCAGCCTCTGCGTTTCCGCCCACTGCGTACAGGTTCTTGCCAAAGGTGGTCTTGTTCCAGATAAACCATACGATGGCCACAGCCGCCACAGCCCAGAGGATGATGGTGGGGAAGCCGCCGATCTTGGGGATGATCATATTCGGGATGGTGGACTCGATAGCGCCAAAGGACACGCCCTTGGTGGCATAAGTGGTCAAGCCGAAGATGATCAGCATGTTTGCCATGGTGGAGATAAAAGGATGCATCTTAAACCGTGCGGTAAAGCATCCCGCGATCGTGGTGAAGCAGGTGGTAAAAATAATGCACATCACCAGCGCCAGCAACACCTTGGCAAGAACCGGAAGTCCCGTAAAGTCGAAAATATGTCCGAACACAGATCCGGTGTTGATGCCCTGATGCATGATAATCGTCGCGGTAACCATGCCCATACCAACCATACGTCCGATGGACAGATCCGTACCGGCGAGAAGAATCAGGCCTGCAACGCCCAGGGCCAGGAACATTCTGGGAGATGCCTGCTGGAGGATATTCAGCACGTTGTTGTAGGTCAGAAGCTGAACTCCCTTAACCGCCGGCGTGATGGCGCACAGGGCGATGAAGATAATGATGATGGCTATGTACAGACCATTTTTCAGCAGGAAGTCCCTGCGGTTGAAGGTATACTTGTAATTCTCCACCTTCTGGGCCATATTCTCGCTGAAGGTAAACTTTGACATGCGCAGCATATCAATCATGTGATATTTATGTCTGAATGCCGCATGCTGGCGATCCTTTGCCGCCTGAAGATCCTTCTCCAGCTGCATCTTGGCGTCGAAAAGCCGGTTCTTATGAACATACTTCTCGTCCTTGATCTCGTTCTGGTCCTTCAGCTTGGAAATGGTATCCTGATGCTCCTTCTCCAGCTCGGCCACTCTCTCCTGGTATTTCTTCTGGGCCTCAGCCTTCTCCTCCACGCAGCTGGCAGCCACAGGCTGGAAATATTCCTGATCATAGTGAGCCTTGATATACGCTTCGCCCTCTGCAACCAGCTTGGACACCTCATCTTTATTCTTGGCCTCCACCGCTTTGGCCTTCTCCAAATCGGCCTTCAGCTGGGTCATGCGGGCGTCCTTCTCCTGCTGGCTATAGATGTGATCCTTCTTTAAGCTGTCGATATCATTGAGCAGCTCCACAACCTTGTCGGTTCCGTCCACGCGCAGCGCGTCCAGCTTTTCCTGGATTTTCCCGACATGCTCATCAATAGGCTGGCGAAGCTTGGCTTCCTGCTCAGCCGTAAGAATATTTGCGTTTTGATTTGCCATATCCACTTTCCCCCGTTATAGGTATTTTGCACTGAGCCTTAACAGCTCTTCCTGATTTGTTTCCTTCGTGTTCACAATTCCGGAAAGATGTCCATTGGACATAACGCCGATCCGGTTGGTGATTCCCAGGATCTCCGGCATCTCGGAGGAAACTACGATAATGGTCTTTCCCTGCTTTGCCATGTTGATGATCAGCTCGTAGATCTCATACTTGGCGCCAACGTCAATTCCTCGGGTAGGCTCATCCATCATGAACACCTGGGGCCTGCGCTCCAGCCACTTGCCAAAGATTACCTTCTGCTGGTTTCCGCCGGAAAGGCTGGAAATCATATCCTCCGGTCCCATACACTTGGTATGCATGACCTTAATCTCATTGGCCGTGGCCTTCACCATCTTTGCGTCTGATAGGGCAATGCCTGATTTGTACTGCTCCAGGTTGGCAATGGTGGTATTGAAGGTAAGGTCACTCTTTAAAAACAGGCCGTTGGCCTTGCGCTCCTCTGTGATCATAGCAAAGCCATGCTCAATGGCTTCCTTGGCACTGTTGAAATTCATCAGCCGCCCTCTGAAATACACACGGCCCGCCGCACGGGTACGGACGCCGAAGATTGTCTCCAAAAGCTCCGTCCGCCCTGCTCCCACCAGGCCGTAGAGTCCGAATATCTCGCCCTCCCGCACATCAAAGGTGATATCCTGCAGATGGGGTTCAAACTTTGTGGACAGATGCTGCACGGAGAGAATCGGCTCGCCCGGCGTGTTGTCCACCGGCGGGAAGCGGCTCTCCAGCGAACGTCCAACCATGGCGGCGATCAGCTCGTTCATGTTGGTCTCCTTGGAGGGCTTTGTCATCACCAGCTTGCCGTCCCGAAGCACGGAGATCTCATCGCAGATCTCAAAGATCTCATCCATCTTGTGTGAAATATAAATCAAGGAAATGCCCTGATCTTTTAACATCCGCATCATCTCAAACAGCTTGTCAACCTCCTGCACCGTCAGAGAGGAGGTGGGCTCATCCAAAACAATTACTTTTGAGTTGTAGCTCATGGCCTTGGCAATCTCACACATCTGACGCTGGGACACGGACATATTCCGCATGGGCTGGGTAAGGTTGACCGTCATTCCGAGCCGGCGGAACAGCTCGGAAGCTTTCTTTTTCATTCTGCCTTCATCAACAACGCCGGCGGAATTTACCGGATAGCGGCCCAGGAACAGGTTGTCAATCACGTTCCGCTCCAGGCATTGGTTTAACTCCTGGTGCACCATGGCGATCCCGTTCTCCAGGGCATCCTTGGGCCCGGAAAAGCTGATCTCCTTGCCGTTTAAGAAGATCTTTCCTTCATCCTTCTGATAGGTTCCGAACAGGCACTTCATCATAGTAGATTTGCCTGCGCCGTTTTCTCCCATCAGCCCCATCACCGTTCCCCGCTTCACATCCAGATTGATGTGGTCCAGAACCCGGTTGCGGCCGAAGGACTTGCTCATACCGCGTATTGATAAGACGATATCATCTTTCTTATCTGCCATTCTCAATTACTCCTGTGTTTGCAAATGAATAGTGACGTAACCGCATCAGCTCTGTCCGAACTGCTGCGCGTAATAATACATTAGGGAGAATCGCTTCTCCCTAATGCCTGACTATCGCTTAATTCTCCGGCTGCTCTTTATTACTGGCTCAGCAGTCCGGTATAAGAAGCCGCATTGTCCGTCTTCACCATGTTGATGGCAAATGCATCATACTGGCTGGGATTGCCCAGACGGTTGGTGATGTTGGACTCGGTCTGGCCGTCGCCGCCGATATACTCAACTTCCAGATTCAGAAGATCATCATACTTCTGAAGCAAGGGCTGATAGGTCGCGCTCAGGAAGTTGTCTGCTGCGTTGTAGATGTTCAGCCATACCTTCTTGGTGGGATGCTCTGCTGCATCCAGCTGATTGGATACCGGAGCAAAGGTAACAGTGGAATCCAGATAATCCTGGTAATTCTCAGCGGTAACCGCTACGTTCAAAGCGTAGTAGGAACGCTCTTCTTCATTGTAAACATACTCGTTCTCGGAAAGAACATTGCCTGCCTCGTCAGCAACGCTGATGCCGGTGTTGATGTCAACGCCGTCCAGTGCGTTTCTAAGAACACGGAGTGTCAGGTATGCCTGAACGTCCGCATGCTGGCTGATGGTGCCGCCGTAGCCCTCTGCGATAGCTGCTACCGCGTCGCTGTTGGCGTCATAGCCGAAAGTGGGAACGCCCTGATCCTTGGACCATGCGTTGAACATGGACATGCCCATGCCGTCGTTGTTGGAGACAACTACATCGATAGAATCGCCGAAGGAAGCGGACCATGTGTTGATAGCATTTCCTGCGGTTGCCGCATCCCAGGTAGCGCCTGCAGAGTTCTTCATCTCCTGAGAAGCCAGCTCGCGAACCGTGTAGGTCGTGCCGTTCACCTCAAGGCTGCCATCCTTAACAATCGTGGATGTGCCGTCCGTATTGGTTCCTACAGGCGTACTGTCTGTCTCACCGTTGGCCTCAACCGCAGTTCCCAGAGCGTTGCGGACACCTCTTGTACGGGCGATGGAGTCATTGTGTCCAATATCGCCGATGGCCAGAACGTATCCGATAATGCCGTCGCCGTTGCGGTCGATGGTGTCAATATTAGCCTCGATGTAATCCTTTACCATGGTTCCCTGAAGCTCGGCACCCTGGTTTGCATCGAATCCTACATAGTAGGTGTTGGCGTTAAAGTTTAACGCGGTCATATCCAGCTCGCCGGTGGAGCTGTTGGAGGGCTGGCGGTTGAACCATACAAGGGGCTTGTCCTTGTTGGCAACCTCTCCGGAAGCAGCCGCCTCCGTGCTCTCGGCAGCAGCCTCTGTGCTCTCAGCATCTGCGGCTTCCGAAGAATCGCCGGCAGCCTCTGTTGCCTCGGCAGCCGCAGCAGTGGTTGTCTCCGATGTGCTGCTTCCGCAGGCAGCCAGTGACAGCGCCATGCAGGACGCCATGGATACGGCCGTTACTTTCTTAATCAGTCTCATGATAATCTTCCTCCCTTTCCATTTTATGGATATCTTGTCGGTTTTTGACATTTTGACCACCGACACCTATATTATATCGTTTTTATTCATTATTTTCCATAAGATTTTTTTCGTTTTTCTATGATTTTTTAATCTATCTTACAATCTCCTGCGGACAATTGTAATATTTTCCATTTTCCAGCTCAATATCCTCCGCCACGTCTTTCCCCATGGCCTTGTCCGCCGCTATGGTAAAAATCGCCTGCGCATATGCTTCTTTATCGCTGGACACCGTTCCCATCATCTTTCCGCTCTCCACTGCCCGCAGCCCCGGCGTTGTCCCGTCAATCCCCACCACCTGGATCCCGGATACTCCGGCCCTTTCCATCGCGTCAATCGCTCCCAGAGCCATATCATCATTATTGCAGATAACCAGCTCAATCGTATCCGGATACTGGGCAAGCCACTGCTCCATCAGAGCGGAGGCCTGGCTTCGCTCCCAGTTGGCAATTCCGCCTGTGATCCGCTCAATGGGAACTCCCGCATCCTTCAGCGTCTGAATCGACCACTCCGTCCGGATCAGCGAGTCCTGGTGGCTGCTCTCCCCCTCCAGAAGAACATAGCTGATTACCCCGTCCCCATCGGAGTCCAGGAGAGAGGGATCCTCCCGATAGCTGTCCACCACAATCTGTCCCTGCAAAACCGCGGATTCTTTGGCGGAGACGGCCACATAATACAGCTCATCCCAGCGGTTCATATCCTCCTCCACGGGCTGCCGGTTAAAAAACACAACCGGCACATTTCCCGCCATTGCCTTGTCAATAACAGCGGAAGCCGCCGTCCGATCCACCGGATTAATGCACAAAACGTCGCAATCCAGGGCAATAAAGCGCTCCACCTGGTTATTCTGGGTATACTGGTTTCCCTTGGCCTCCTCCACATCCAGATGTACTTTTATTCCTGTTTCCTGCTCATATTCCTTGGCGCACGTTTCCAGCTCCTGGCGTATATTATTGATAAATGTGTCGTCACCACGGTACAGGCTCACCCCGATCCGCATGGAATCCTTTTCCGTTTCCTCCGAGCTCCCGCAGCCGCTCCCTATTGCACAGATGCCCAGAATCACCGCTCCCAGAATCCATCTCCGCCGGGAAGCTGCCGCAGGTCTGTATCCGCCTATTCTCCCTCTTCTCACCGTTCCCCTCCTGTCACTCAATCGGATAGAGCATTTTTTCATATTTTGATGTCCGCAGGTCTTCTTTTTCTATATAGTAATTTTCCAGAACCACCCGCTCCTTTGCCGGACGGCCCTTTGCCGCCTCCACCGCCTGCCAGATGCTCAGATATCCCGCGCTGAATTCATCTGTCACGCAGATTCCCCGGATTGTTCCCCGATCCAGGCCATTCAAGACAGACAGCGTGCTCCCCCTCCCGTAGAGGGCTCCCACGCAGGCCGAAAGGCTGTCCTCCGCTTCCAGAAGAGAGGCCGTCTCCTCCAGACTCTCCGGATCCAAAGCCGCCACCACCGCCCGTCTGACGCCCTGCGCGGCCAGCCCGTCCAGAACATCCCGGTAGCTCTCTGCGTTCTTTCGCACGGTAAGACGGGGATAAAACCCTTCTTCCTCCAGTTTTCCGGCCAATGCTGCATAAAACTCCGCATCGCTTTCATTTTCTAACGAACGGGCAAAAAGATAAACCGGCACCCCGTTTGCCCAGTCCTCTCCAATCCGGGAGGCAAGGGTCCTTCCCATCTGTCCGAAATCTGTCGTCACCACGCCGGCCGCGCCGGCCGCATTTTCCGAAGTCCAGGCCATAACCAGCGGAACCGAAGCGCGGGAAATAATAGCGGAAGCCGCATCTTTCCCACCCGCAGGGGCTACCACCAGGGCCGCCGCTCCGTCCTGCTGTTCTCTGTCCACAAGACTCAGCTGCTGCTTTGTGCTCCCCGCCTCATACAGCGTGATAAAGCTCACATCCGCATTCTGCTCAATGGCTGCCTGATCCATACCCTTGCGGAAATTCACATAGTTGGCGTCATCCGCATCCTCCACAATCACTGAAATCGGATAAATTTTTCTCTCTTCCTCCTTGATAATCAGATCTGTGGAGGACAGCAGAAAGAGAACCACCAGGGCTGCTCCCAGCAAAATCCAAAGAATTTTCTCTTTTCTGGTAATCATGCTTTCTCCTTTACCGCCGTATCCGGCCGTCCGGTTCCCCCGGACACAGCAGATGATGTCTCGCCGCAGGACGCGGCAGGAAGATGAATACGGATCGTAGTTCCCTCATCAGGCTCCGATTCAATAAATAGACCGTACTGCTCTCCGAAATACAGCCGTATCCGTTCATTCACATTTTTTACTCCGATGCCGGACCCCCTCTTGGAAGATACGTGGGCGGTATCTTTCAGAAGGCTGTCCACCTGCTCCTGCGTCATGCCGAGCCCATTATCTGAGACCGTAAACCAGAGGTCGCCGTTTTCCAGAAAAGCCCTCACCTCAATCTCCCCATCCCCGTCCATGAATTCCATGCCGTGATAGATCGCGTTTTCCACCAGCGGCTGAAGCATTAATTTTAAGCTGGCAAGGTGCAGCGTGTCCGGCTCCGCCTCAATACGGTAGGTAAATTTATTCTTAAAACGCATCTGCTGAATCATCAGGTAATTGCGCACATGCTCCAGTTCATCCCGCACCGGAATAATGCTTTTGCCTTTGCTCAGGCTGATGCGGAAAAACCGGGCCAGCGCTGTCACCACCTTCACCGCCTCGGCTTTCTGTTCATTTTCAATCATCCATACAATAATATCCAGGGTATTGTAGAGGAAATGAGGATTGATCTGGGACTGAAGCGCATCGAATTCGCTCTTGCGCTTGGACTCATGCTCCGCCACAATATCCTCCATCAGCACCCGGATCTGCCGGGCCATATCCCGAATCGAGCGCCCCAGATGGCGGATTTCATAGGAACCCCCTATATAAATATCCGTATCCAAATGTCCTGCCTCCAGGGCATTTACAGATTTCTCCAGGCGCTTGATAGGCCCTGTGATGCGGGATGAGATATAGGCATTGATCACCATCAGCACAAAGAGGAAAAAAGCCACCACAAACACTATAAACAGCTGGGTTTTCAGCCCGTTTAAGGTGATTCCCTGCTCCGGGGTGACGCCGATGAGCTTCCACCCCGTGTACCCCACGGATTTCACCGCAATTTCCCGGGCCTGCCCGCCGAACGTTTCCCCATACGTCCCATCCTGCAGCCCGGCGGCCTCTTCATAGTTCTCCTCAGCAAGTCCCACATCGATGAGCTGCATTTTGGGGTGATAAATCAGCTCTCCCCCGCTGCTGACCATATAAAGATATCCCTGATTTCCCAGAGTGATGTTGTCGAGAAGCTGCTGAAAACTGCTGTAGCTGATGTCTAAAAGGAGCACCGCCTGGTCCGTGGATGTGCCCTGTGTGATCTCTACCGCCCGTGTCAAAGTGATTACCCAGCGGTACTGATTCTCATTATTGTCGAAAATATACTGTACGTGAGGGGTTGTAAAATGCAGATTGTCCGTCCGCTCCAGCGTATTCTGAAACCAGGGCTCCTTCGTCACATTGATCCCTGTGTTCAGCCTTGCGGCCGGAGCGGCCTCTAAAAGTTCCCCCTGCCGGGAAAGCAGGGCAATGTTGCAGATACTGTCTTTATTGTTGTCATAAAGAAGCGTAAAATCCCGGTTGACGGACTCAGCCGACAGATCCGCATTTTTGATGACTCCGTAATAGAGAGAATCGGAGAGCTTCATAATTGTCTGAAGATATGCGTCTACCGAACGGTTTACCTGGGTGAGCATCGCCTGATTCTCCTCCCGGATGGTTGCCGTCATCTGGCCGGAAAGCCGTCCATACAGGGAAATGCCGATCAAGAGAATCGCCGCCAGGGCGCTGACCGTAAAATAAATATAAATAGTATATCGAATGCTGACCCGCCCCAGCAGCCCGGTCTTTTCCGGCTTGTCCATGGTTCTCCTCCTCTTAATGTGCGGCGCTCCGTCCGTCACTGCGCGCTTCTGAATTTCGTCGGGGACACACCGAAGCGTTTTTTGAACACATAGCTGAAATAATTCTGCTCCTGATACCCAACTTTCTGGGCAATCACATAGGTCTTATCATCCGTCTCCCCCAGAAGCTCCACCGCCTTTGACAGACGCACATCCGTGAGATACGCGATGTAAGTCTGCCCGGTCTCCCGCTTAAATACCGTAGAAAAATACGCCGGGCTCATGTGAAGCTCACGGCAGATCATCTCCACAGAGAGGTCCGGATTCTGGTAGTTTTCCTGGATGTACCGCTTGGCCTCCAGAATGACCCGCCGGGTAGTGTTGTCCCTCTCCCGGTTCATCATCTCATTCATCTGACAGGCCATTCGGATAATCCAGTCCGTAAATTCTTCCCGATGCAGGGCGGAGGACAAAATTTCCGAATAATGCTCCTGCATGCTGGAAATGTCACCGGGATCCAGGTCATACTGCTGCATGAGCTGCATCAGGCAATTGGTTATGGAAAGCATGAAAAGCTGATACTGGCGCAGATGAACCTTGGCATCCTCCATGCGCGCCGCCAGCCCGCGAACCACCGATTCGATCTTCTCTTTCGGACCGAATTTGACTGCCGTCACCAGCTCAGACTCATCCTTTGCATCCATCTGGAGTCTCCCCCGGCTTACAGGCTCCACATCATTGATGTAAATGGTTTTTCCCATGCCGACGATGGCCTTATAGCCCAGGGCCTCCACCGCGGACTGATAGGAACTGCGCAGATCCCCAAGCCCCGTACAGCTGTGTCCCACCCCAATGGTCACCGTAACTTCCAAAATTCTCCGGCACTCTTTGCATATATCTCCCAAAAGGTCAATAAGGCCGGTCTGGGTCTTGTCCCCGTCCACTGCTGCAACCAGGGTCAATCCCGCCGTGGAATTAAAAAGAGCAAAGCGGCCATACTCCCGCAGATGGTCTTCCATGAGCTGACGAACCGAAATAGGAATCAATTCCTGATGCAGGGAGAGCACCTGCCCCGCAGTCTGCTCCTGCGCTTCCACATTCACCACCGCAGTCAGCCATTTGCGCGCTCCAAGGATATCCACGCCGTATTCTCTGAGACGGCTCTCCGCCTGATCCGGCGGAATATTTCCCCTGACGAGGTCATTCAAAAACAGCTCCCGCAGAATGGGCAGGCTGTTCTGGTACCGTTCCCGCAGCCGGTCCAGATTCCTGCGCTGCTCAATCTCCTCATCCAGATTTGCTTTTACACGGTTTAAAATCCGGGTCAGCTCTTCTACATTGACCGGCTTTAAAATATACTCTGTCACATTCAGCTTAATGGCCTGCTGGGCGTATTCAAAATCATCGTACCCGGAAAAAATCAGCACCTTCATAGACGGATATTTCTGGCGGATCCGCTCAATCAGCGTCAGGCCATCCATGTATGGCATGCGGATATCCGTCATCAGCACATCCGGCTCCAGGGCCTCGATCTTCTCCAGGGCGTCCTGTCCGTTCTCCGCATCACCCACCACCTCAAAACCGGCGGCGTGCCAGTCTATCTTCTTGATAATGCTCTTTCTCACTTCTTCCTCGTCATCCGCAAGGATAATGCGGTAAAAATCCATAAAGCTGCTTCCTCTATTTCTATATTTTTACAAGCATTATACACTGATTTTTTATTTTTGTGAACCTGTGTGCATTGCAAATATACGCATACGCCCAAAATTTCCATCCCATTATTTTCTTGTCCTTTCATGTGAACTTATGTTATGATAAACGTAACTAACAATGCATTCCATACACAGGAGGACATCACATATGGGCGGATTTTTTGGGGTTGCTTCAAAGCACAGCTGCACGCTGGATCTGTTTTTCGGGGTAGATTATCACTCCCACCTAGGCACAAAACGGGGCGGAATGGCGGTTTACAGGAAAGGCGAGGGATTTTTCCGGGCCATCCACAATATTGAGAACACGCCCTTCCGGACGAAATTTGACAGAGATTTGGAGGAGCTTGAGGGCACGCTCGGCATTGGATGCATTTCAGACAATGAGCCGCAGCCTCTGCTTATCCAGTCTCACCTGGGCAGCTTTGCCATCACCACCGTGGGAAAGATCAATAATGAAGCGGAGCTGGTGCAGGACGCTTTTAAAAACGGCCATATCCATTTTATGGAGATGAGCCGCGGCCGCATCAATGCCACCGAACTGGTGGCAGCTCTTATCAACCAAAAATCCTCCCTCACCGAGGGGCTTCTCTATGCCCAGGAGCAGATCCAAGGCTCCATGTCCATTCTGCTCATGACATCCGAAGGCATCTACGCTTCCCGGGACAAATACGGCAGGACACCCATTGTCATCGGGAAAAAGGAGGACGCTTTCTGCGCCTCCTTTGAGAGCTTCGCATATATTAATCTGGGATACGAGAATTGCCGGGAGCTGGGTCCGGGAGAGATTGTATTCTTTACGCCGGAAGGCATTGAGACCTTAAGCCCGCCCCGGCAGGAGATGCACATTTGTTCCTTCCTGTGGGTGTATTACGGCTATCCCACCTCAGCCTACGAGGGCATCAACGTGGAGGCCATGCGCTATGAATGCGGCCGCCTTCTGGCCCGCCGGGACAAAATCGGGGGTACAGACGTATCACCGGATATCGTAGCCGGCGTACCGGATTCCGGCACCGCCCACGCCGTCGGATATGCCAACGAATCCGGTTTCCCGTTTGCCCGCCCCTTTATCAAATACACCCCCACCTGGCCCCGCTCCTTTATGCCGCAGAGCCAGATGCAGAGAAATCTCATTGCCCGCATGAAGCTGATCCCCGTGGACGTGCTGATCCGCGGCAAGCGCCTGGTGCTCATCGACGACTCCATCGTCCGCGGAACCCAGCTGGGCGAGACCACCGAGTTCCTCTATCAGAGCGGGGCCAAGGAGGTGCACATACGCCCTGCCTGCCCGCCTCTGCTTTTTGGCTGTCCCTACCTGAATTTCTCCCGGTCCTCCTCTGACCTGGACCTGATCACCCGCCGGATTATCCGGGACAGGGAGGGAGATACGGTCTCACAGGAGCTTTTGGAGGACTATGCAGACCCGGACAGCACAAATTACCAGGAGATGGTGGAGGAAATCCGCCGGCGGCTGGGCTTCACCTCCCTGCGGTATCACCGCCTGGACGACCTGGTGGAGTCCGTGGGAATTTCCCCCTGCAAGCTGTGTACATATTGCTGGAACGGGAAGGGCTGAGGCCCTTCCCGGCTTTGAGATGTTCCTAATGGGATGCGGACGCCTTATTGCCAGTCATCATCCGAATAATGCGGCGTCACGCGCCACCACCGTCTTGTCGCCTTTGATCTGAGCCCGTTTATCCCTCCCATCAGGCACAAAACGGAATACTATAAATTCAGCCGTCTCATTTGAGAACCTGAATTGCATCTTCCGGCGTCCTGAATTCAATATCCCGCCTCATATTCCAAACTCCTCCGCATACACCAGCTTCCCGCCGATAGACGGGGCATCCTCTCTCAGCTTCATCCCCATGAAATTAGCGGAGGGGATTCCCTCGGGAACCTCCACACCAAGCTCTGCAGCCGGAATATATCCTGCTCGCGGATAATACGTCTCACTTCCCAGAACCATCGCATAAGGATAGCCCAGTCCTGCCGCAATTTTATGCCCTTCCTTCATAAGCGCAGTCCCCACACCCTGCCTCTGGTACTTCGGCTTCACGGAGAGGGGCGCCAGGACAAGCACTTCACACTCCCCCACATGCGCCTTTGTAAATAGGATGTGCCCGGCCAGCTCTCCGTTCTCCTCCGCCACCAAGGATAGCTCCGGTATAAAAGCACTGCCCTTTCTGAGAGCCGCCGTCAGATCCTGCTCATTGCCGTCCGCATGCTCCGCCGCGGCAAAGGCCTCCTTTATCAGTTCATATACTTCTCCATAATCCTTCGGTTCTTCCTGCCGAATCCGCATTGTCTTCATTCCTCCGCTTTCTTTATCTTGCCGAAAAGCAGGCCGTGCAGACACGTTCCCGCGCCCTGCTTTCCGATCACAGAAACAGTTCACATTCCCGACGCGCCGGACTGACTGTCTGCAGCATAAGAGCAACCTTCTGAACCGCCGCCGGATTGATTTCTCTGACAGACAGCGGGCAGACAGAGACGCACCGCATGCAGTAGATGCACTGCTCCCGGTTCACAATATGAGGATCATTCCGGTCGATGGCCTGTACCGGACACTTTTCGGCGCACAGTCCGCATTTTGTGCACCCTTCATTCGCCTGCGGAATCATCTCCATGGCTCCCAGCTTCTTGTAGGGGCGATTTCCCGGAATAGCCGGCGCAGGACATTCCTCCCCTGAAAGTTTTTCCCAAATCTTCCCGGCATATGCCTTCAGGCACTCCTCATCCTGCGCATCCGGACGCCCGGCAGCCGGGGCATATGTATGGGCAATGGAGTGCTCCGCAATGGCGGCCGCTGCCGCGGCCGTCTTAAATCCCGCAAGCTTTGCTCCGTTCGCAAGCTCCACGAGCGTGTCCTCAAAGGCCCGGTTCCCGTAGACACAGAGAAGGACAGCTCTGGCCCCATTTCCCCGCACTGCCGCCAGGCGCTTCATGGCGGCCTCCGGCACGCGGCCCGCATAAGACGGCACAGCGATCAGGGCAATATCCTCCGGTGCGAGGCAGACCGCGCCGAAATCCGCGCTGTAATCCGTTAAATCAATGGTTTCCGTCATAGTATCCGGGATATTCCCGCAGGCGGCCAGGCCCTCTGCCAGTATGTCCGCTGCTTTTTGGGTTCCCCCTGTGGGGCTGAAGATAAATTTGAAAAGCTTCATTTTATTGTATCCTCCTTATATTGTATATAAAAGCGCATTACAAATCGCCGCCGCCACGCCGCTCCCGCCCTTTCGTCCCCTGGCCACAATGTACGGGACATTTTTCAGAGAAAGAATCTGCTCTTTGGCCGGAACCACATTCACAAAGCCCACCGGCGCCGCGATGATCAGCGCCGGGGCCAACGCTCCCTTCCCGATCAGCTCGTACAGGCTCACCAGAGCCGTAGGGGCATTTCCGATGGCAAAGATGAGCGGCTTTTCGTCTCCCGCCTGGTTTCCATAAAGCCTGGCAGCTTTCTCCATACTGGCCGCTGCCCGGGTACTCCCCCGCTTTTTTGCCGCGAGCGCCACATCCGCGTCCCCCATAAAGCACAAGGCCTCTCCGCCCAGCGCTTCCAGACGCTTTTTATTGATTCCCGCCAGGGCCATCCGGGTATCCGTGACAATCCGCGCCCCGGCCCGCAGCGCTTCCCTGCCCAGCCTTACGGCGTCCGGCGAGAACACCAGATTGTCCGCATAGTCAAAATCCGCTGTGGTATGGATAGCCCGCATAATAACCGGGGCCTCATCCTCCTTCAAATGCCTTCCCATCCGGGTCAGCTCCTCCTCTATGATGGCAAAGCTCCGGCTCTCTATATCCGCCGGAAGCACATGTTCAAATTCATACCTCATGTTTTCACCTTTCCATTTCATCATTGCGATGCCTGTATTCGTAACTATTCTAGCACACACACCTAAGCTGTGCCACACAAAACTTTTTTCCGTCCCCCTCCAAAGCCTTCTGTACATCCCCGCAGAAACATGGTACACTTTTACTAATCGGGCAGGAGGGAGCAGAAAACAGGCGGCAGGAGGGCATATGCGTATGAAACCAGAATTATTTCTCCAAATCATGGACCGGGCGGAGCAGTTAAAAAACAACCCCAGGCATTCCTGGACCTCTTCCGGCCGCCGGGAGAGCGTGGCGGAGCACAGCTGGCGCCTTGCTCTCATGGCTTATTTTGTAAAAGATGAATTTCCGCAGGCAGACCTTGAAAAACTGCTCGCCATGTGCCTGCTCCACGACATGGGCGAGGCGTTTACAGGGGATATCCCTGCCTTTGAAAAGAGCCCGGAGGATGAACGCCGGGAGGAGGCGGTTCTTGCCGCCTGGGTTAGGGATCTCCCCGCGCCCTACTGCGGGGAGCTGACCGCGCTGTTTGAAGAAATGCAGGCCCTTGAAAGCTTGGAAGCGCGGCTCTGCAAAGCGCTTGACAAACTGGAGGCGCTGATTCAGCACAATGAGGCGGACATCTCCACCTGGCTTCCCTTAGAATATGAACTGCAGCTCACCTACGGGCAGAGAGAAACTCGTTTTTCTCCCTATCTGCGTCGTCTGATGGAGGAGGTAAACCGCGATTCCATCCGAAAAATCCGCGAAAATGACGCCCCAAAAGAGGACGGCTGACGCCGCTTTCACAGGGGATCCGCCGCCATTTTTCCCTTGCCGGCTGTCCGGGGCTGTGTTAAACTGTAAAGGAATGAAACGCTGCCGGCGGACGGCCCGGCAGCCATGAATCTATGAGAAAGCGAAGTAAAATATGGAACAGAATGAACGAAGATTTGCGGTGCTGATTGATGCGGACAACGTTTCTCCTAAGTATATCAAGTACATTTTGGATGAGGTTTCGGACATCGGAATAGCCACCTACAAGCGGATTTACGGAGACTGGACAGACAACGAGAAGCGCGGCTGGAAAAATGTGCTGCTGGACTGGTCCGTGAACCCCATTCAGCAGTACAGCTACACCACGGGGAAGAACTCCACGGATTCCGCCATGATCATTGATGCCATGGATATCCTTTACTCCGGAAATGTGGACGGCTTCTGTCTGGTGTCCAGTGATTCGGATTTTACCAAGCTGGCCCAGCGTCTCCGGGAGGCCGGCATGTTTGTGATGGGAATCGGGGAACAGAAAACGCCGAAGCCTTTCCGGGCTGCCTGCGATACCTTTAAGCTCCTGGAAATTATCTCCTCGGAGGACAGCGAGGAGCCTGCGCCTTCTTCCAAAGGCCGGGCAAGCAGTCCCGCAAGCCGGGAGGAAGTGGCCTCCATTGATGAGATTCAAAAGACCATCACCAGCACAGATGAGATTCAGAAGGCCATCACCAAGCTGCTCATTGAGAACAACAGCCAAAACCAGCCCATTATCCTTGCAAAAGTGGGGAATTTCCTGACCAAGCGGTTCTCCGATTTCGATGTGCGCAACTACGGCTACTCCAAGCTTTCCACTTTCTTAGAAAGTCTGAACAACAGCGATTTTCAAGTGGTAAAGCTCCACGGCGGCTACTTTGTCCAGGAAAAGAGCACCGGCATCTCCAAAGCGGAGATCGAGAAGGCCATCACCCGCATCATCCGCGAGAACAACGGCCATGTGGACAATTTGAGCATCATTCACGACGAGCTCAAAAAAATTTATCCCTCCTTTGATATGAAGCAGTACGGGTTCAGCCGTCTCTCCAGCTTTATACGGAGCTTCGGCACCTTTAAAATTAAGGACAACATGGTTCAGCTCCGCCAGCCCTGCGAAGGCAAGGGATGACGAGGGCAAGGGATGAGAGACACTGTATAACAAAAAACCGCGGCCGCAGGGGTTCCCGTTTCACCCCCGCAGCCGCGGTTTTTTGTCTTCCGGCAGGCCTCGCGCCCAGAGTAGGGTTTGCCGTGCTTTGCGCCGGACTTTTCGCTCATTCAAACCGAACAATTTCTTTTTTCAGCCGCTTCATGATCTTCTTCTCCAGCCTGGATATGTAAGACTGGGAAATTCCCAGAAGATCCGCCACCTCTTTCTGGGTCATCTCCTCCCCCTCCGCATTGTTGAGGCCGTAGCGCAGCTCCACAATCTTGCGTTCCCTGGGGTTTAGGCGGCTGATGGCATTATTCAGCAGATTCTTTTCAATCTCATCCTCAATGTCATGGTAGATGACATCCTCATCCGTTCCCAGAATATCCGAGAGAAGCAGCTCATTTCCATCCCAGTCCACATTCAGCGGCTCATCGATGGAAACTTCCAGCCGTGTCTTGCTGTTGCGCCGCAGATACATGAGAATCTCATTCTCAATGCACCGGGAGGCATACGTAGCCAGCTTGATATTTTTATCCGGCTTAAACGTGTTGATCGCCTTAATCAGACCGATGGTTCCTATGGAAATCAGATCCTCCACTCCCACGCTGGTATTGTCAAATTTTTTCGCTATGTACACAACCAGCCGAAGATTGTGTTCGATCAGCGCGGACCGGGCATTCTTATCCTCCTCACTTCCCAGGAGACCAATCATCCGCCCCTCCTCTTCTGCCTCCAGCGGAGGCGGCAGGATATCCGCTCCCCCGATGTAATGAACCTCCCCCTGGCTCGGAAACAGCATAGCCCGAAAGGATGCGGCAGTTTTGAGCTGAAAACGGCTTGGTATGGAAACTTTGATAATCATGAAAATGTCCTCCTGAAAATGTGTGCTGCGGCAGAATGTCTGCAGCAATTCAGACGCTGTCCAAACGGCTGCAGATCCCCCGCAGTTCATGCCTTCTGTATCAATATGTGATACTCCCCCTCGGGAGACAGGGACCGCTTTGTGACGGCTATGAGCGGGCGCGCAATATGCCAGCTCTCCTTCTCCTGTCTCACTTCCATCGCGTCAATAAACACGGCAGGGAGCATCCCCTGCCCTCCCACTGATCGGTAGGGGATAAATATCACGCCCTGCACGGCCGGACAGAGCCGCTCCATAAGCTCCGCCTCCGCCACATGAACCGGACATCCGCTCACCGGCTCCCGCAGCCGGTTGCCTGTATCAATCAATCCGGAAACCTCCTCCCTTCTGTCCCCGAACTGAAGAACCACCCGGCACATGTCCCTTCGCCGCGCTATGTCCCTCACCATCCGCCGTATCTCCCCGGAAAACCCAAAGACTCCGAAACCTCCCCCGGCAGCCAGAAAAATCCAAAGCAATAAGGACAGCATGCCGTCCTCCATCCCCTGGGCCGCGGAAAATACGCCCGGCGCAAGCCTCTCAAGCGCAAGCATCACTCCCGCCAGAACCACGGAAACCATATATATGCATCCCACGGCCCTGGCCGTCTCCCTGGCCCCCTTCACCGGAAACGCGATTACCGCCATAAGCGTACCCATCCCGCCATAGGTGATGAGCGCCATAACAAGCGCACTGCCCTGCCAAAAAAGCGCCAGGCACGACCAGATTCCCCCGGCCAATGCCCCCGCAGCCAGCCGTATCTTCCTGGCCCTGTATCCCAGAATGCGGCCCGCCGCCGCCAGAACCAGCAGATCCATCACGGTATTTACGGCAAATACCGCGTCTATGTACACCGTATACGTCATACGCCCGGCAGGCAGGATCTTCGCTCCATGCGTGCACCTTCCTTTCTGACCGCCCGGGAATTATTATAGGAAATTTGAACTGCGAATGCCGTCGAAGGGACGGAGAACATTTGAAAAATATTTCGACAAAAAAAGAGCGTCCTCTGGCCGTATCAAGTCCGGTCAAAGGACGCTCCGTTCCGTTATTCTGCTGTTTTCGTCAGCAATTTCAAACACTCTCTAATCTTCTTTAATCTTCACAATCACTTTTTTCACAGGCGCGGGCTCCCCGTCAGCCGCCTTGGGCTTATGGGCATCCCAGGGATTAAAGATCAGATACTGATCCGGCTTCGTGACAATTTGAAGGCCCGGCGTTGTGTTCTCAAAGAACACCACATCCTTATCCGGATTGTAGGGTGTCTTCACCGTCATCTCATGCGCCGGCGCGTAGGTCATAACCTCGCTTCCCTCGATCACATACTGGATGTCCGTATAGTGCTCATGTGCCTCGTACTTGGCCTCCTCCCAGGGGAGCGTGGTGTAGGCGGTCACATTGGCATACACGTTCTTCCCGTCAATCTCATATTTGCCGGGCTCCAGCGCCTTAAGGTCCGTATTCTTCAAAAAGTCCACGGCCTTTGCGTACCGTCCTTCAATCCCCAGATTTCTGTAAAAGTCCAAGTTTTTCTTCTCATCAAAAATCATACTGCCATCTCCTTTGCCTCAAGTGTTACGTTCATTATACACCCAATTCAAGGAAAAACTCAACGTTTACTTAAAAAATTCATGTCCATCGTGGGCAAACAAGTAGGTAAGGCTCCTGTCAAACCAGGAGGCCCTTCCTCCGGATCCCCGCCGATTCATAAAATACAGGGCGCCTCCGGAATAGTCCTCCCCTTGCAGCGCTCTGTCCACACAGGCTGCTGTCTCCGCCGTAACCGCGACCGAATGAATCCGTCCCGTAGAGACCGGCTGAAACTGGGATGGCTGATAAATCACCTCACGCACCGTATCAGGAAACGCATCGGACAGAACCCGGTTGATTATCACATTCGCCACAAGGATCTTTCCCTTATCATCGCACCCGCCGGCTTCTGCCTGGACGATCCGCAGAAGAAGGTCATACTCTTCATCGGACACCGGGATCCTTCTGGCAGCCCGCCGCGCTTCTTCTTCAAGCCTCTTGGCCTCCTGCGCCGCCTTCTCCCTGGCGATCTGCTGCTGCAGGATCTCCAGCTGGGCGTGCGACCAGGATTTTCTTCTCTTATCACTTCGTACTTCCTTTGCCAGCAGCGTTCCCGCCAATTCCTGGCTCTGGCTGTTCGTATTCAGCAGTCCAAACTGCACTTTTGCTTTTGTAATCGGAATGCTTCCTTCCGCCTTTCCCTTCACTGTCTCTAACCTGACCTGACGCTCCATGGGAGCCGCCATGACATTTCCGTCTCCGCCGGCAGGGCTGTTCATACAGGCCACTGCGGCGACTGCTGCAAGAACTCCCACTGCCAGGACAGAAGACGGGCGTACCCGCTTTTCTGCCTTTGCGGCCAGCAATCTGACAAAAAGAAGAAGGGACTGAAGGAATGAACGAATCTTCGTCATACATACTCCTCTTTCCCGAAGCATCTGATTGTTTGCAAGATGCTCCGCCATTCTTTTTGATCTGTGGGGAAATCCCCACTTTTCATGTGGTTTTCTGGGATGTGTGGTAATTATATGGGATTTGGTTTTCGTAGTCAATGGAAATTTAACATTTTTGTCATATTTTATTTTGTTCCAATATTTTCCACCGCTTTTTTTGTTTGATATATAGAATTTATTTGTGATTATTCCTGTTTTTTATGCATATAGACGAGCTGCTCTTTTCATTAAGATTACATTTCTGTTAAATATTAATTCCAAATATTTCATTTATATATATGTCTTTTAATTTTATGTAAACTAATTTTCATGAAAATCTTTTATTTTCCGTTCCCTAAATCAATGTCGAAAAAAGGTGAAAAATGGGATGCTTCCCCACTTTTCAATTTTTCCGCAGCCGTTCAGCCCTGTTTTTAGCATCGAAAAAAGCGCCCGAAATACGGACGCTCCTCCCAAAAACCATCTAATGCTTATCCGGAAATAGAGTGAATCCTGGAATCCTTCGCCCATGCATTCAGCATCGTCTGCTTTTCATATCCCGGCGGATAAAGAAGTTCCAGCTCTATTTTCGTGTTTTCTTTTCCCTTGCTGACCTTTAAGCTCAGCAGTTTCACATGATCCTTTCCCAGGTAATCTTGAAGCTCCCGGGATACATTTTCAAATTGATCTGTGGCAATTTTCATATACCCCCGGGTAGGTTCCGCAGAAAGGAAGCGGATCCGGTGCAGGAGTATCTGAATCACCACAACCAGGAAACCGGCGCTGATTCCTATAAAATAGATTCCCGCTCCCAGGGCCATTCCCACACCGGCGGTGGTCCAGATGCCGGCGGCAGTCGTCAGCCCGCTGACCGTGGCGTTGTTCCTCACAAATATAATTCCCGCCCCCAAAAATCCTACGCCGGATACGATCTGGGCAGCCACGCGGGATGCATCAAAATCCGGAACATCCCCGAATCCATACTTGGACACAATCATAATCAGGGCCGCCCCCAGCCCTACAATCGCATGCGTGCGCATGCCGGCGCTCTTATCCCGGCTCTTGCGCTCGTGCCCGATAATCGCGCCCATAAATCCCCCCAGGAGAATCCGCAGCAAAAGCTCCAGATTAAAAACCATTTTCGGATCCCCAAACAATTTATAAATATCTGCCAAATAACCACACTCCCAAACCGATCACTGTCCCTAAGGGATCTCCGGCGCCTCCACAACCCGGAACCCCTTTTCTTTCAGCATCTCCCCGCAGGGGCTATCCAGGTGCATGCAGTATACTTTGTCTCTCCATTCGGGCGGAATTTCCGCCTCCAGCTTTTCATAATAACAGTGGCTGGGATTGGGCGAGTCGTGGGTAGAAGTATCCTGGTAAAGCCGGTCAATCTTCCCCGCGAAGAACATTTCCTTCACCCCCTGTGGGATCTCGCAGGCATCGCCGCTGTAGTAAATTGTCTCCTCCCCGTCAGACAGCAGATAGCCGTAGCACTCCATATTGTCCACATGGCGCACCTTGACAGGCGCCGCCCGCAGCCCCGCCCTGTTTTCAGGCATCGCAGCACAGTAATGGTAGGCATCCGTCTCCAGTCCCTCCAGGGCAAGCAGGCGGACCACCGCATCCTCCGGATGGACTACATAAATCCGCATTTTCCGCAGACAATAAAAATAGGAAATCAGTGTTCCCAGGCTTCCCACATGATCCGCGTGCAGGTGGGTGAGAATCACATATACATTTTCCGCTGCATCCAGATTCGCGTGGCGGTAGAGATAATCAAAGGCCATCTCCCCGCAGTCCAAAAGATACAGTTCCTTATCCCGAAGCATATAGGCGCCCGTATTGCCGTAAGGCGGATAAAACGCGCTGCCTTTTCCTATAAAGTCCCATTTCACGGGCAAAACCTCCTATTCCTTGATTCCCGCGCTCACAAAGCTGCTCATGAACTGCTTCTGGGCCACAAAGAACGCCAAAAGCAGGGGGATAATAATGATAAATGCGGCGGCGCACACATTGGCCCACTGCATATTGGCCTCCTTGGACTTGGCGAAAATCGCCAGGCCTACGGTAAGCGTCCGGTTCTCCGGCGAATTTGTCACAATCAGAGGCCACAGATAATTGTTCCAGTGGTAGCTGACCGAAATTACGGCAAAGGACAGATAGGCCGGCTTTGCGCAGGGCATATACACCCGCCAGATGGTCTGCCATGTGTTGGCGCCGTCGATCTTGGCCGCCTCGGCCAGCGCCTTGGGGATGGATTTAAAATGCTGCCGCAGCAGGAAGATCGCCAGGGCGCTCCCGTAGAAGGGAAGCATCATGCCTACCTTCGTGTCGATGAGCTTCATCTCGGACAGAGTCATAAAATTGGGTGTTATGAGCACGTCATTGGGGATGATAATCTGCATGAAAATCACCGCAAACACAATGGATGAGCCTTTGAAATTCATAACGCCCAGGGCGTACGCTGCCAGGGTCGATGTGACAAACTGCACGGCGAAGGTGCAGACCACCAGAGTCAGCGTATTAAGATAATAAGTGCCAAAAGGAATCGCGTTCCACACGTATTTCAGATTGTCCAGGGTAAATGCCGTGGTCGGAAACAGCGTCATGTGGAAGGAAGGAACGGAAAATGCGGTCCCAATCAGCCAGATTAAAGGAATCAGCCACAAAATACCCAGAACAACCGCGAAGAGGGTGATTCCCGCTCCAATCATTTTTTTGCGCTGCATATAGATTCCGCCTCCTTTAATTATAATGGATTTTCTTATCCTGGCTCAGGAACCGGGGCAGGGCCACGACCATAAGAAGGACAAGCATAACCGTTGTCAGTGCTGATGACACGCCGTAGTTGAAATTTGTAAATCCCTGCTGATAAATATAATAGAGGAGCAGGGTGGAGGCGTTGTTTGGAGCCCCCTCCGTCATGATGACCACGTGGTCCACCAGCTTGAAGCTGTTGGTCAGCGCAATGGTGGATACAAACAGGAAGGTCGGAGCAAGAAGCGGCAGCGTGATTTTTCGGAAAATCGTCCAGGAATCCGCTCCGTCAATCCGGGCTGCCTCATTCACCTCATCGGAGATGCTCTGGATGCCGGACAGGAAGAACACCATCAGATAGCCCGCCTCCTTCCACACATACATAAACGCCATAGCCGGAAGCACCGTGGCCTTGCTGGAGAGCACGTTCATGGGTTCCAGGCCCAGGCTGACCAACATCTGGTCAAAGAGGCCGTTCTTTGCCATATAAATAAACATCCAGATACTGGCGATAGCGATCATGGGCATAACCACGGGATAAAAATACGCCGTGCGAACAAAGCCTGTCAGACGGCTCTTGCGGTTCACGATCGTGGCCAGAAACAATCCCACCACCATACTGGGAATAATCGTAATCAGAGCAAAATACAGGGTATTGCCCATAACCTTCCAGAACAAGGAGGAGCCGGCCAGATTTATATAATTTTCCAGGCCGATAAACTCCGGGGCCTGCATCCCCAGACGATATTTTGTAAGGCTCAAATACACGCTGCGAAAAACCGGATACACCGTAAAGATCAGCATAAAGATCAAAGAGGGGGCAACCAAAAGCCAGGCGATGAGATTGTTGCGCAGATCCCTCTGTTTCTTTGTAAATGTTTTCATATCTAAAACCCTCATTGAATGATACAAAAAGAGCGCTGCCGGATAGCGCGGCCCTTCGCGTGCCTCACGCACAAGCCGCATCCGGCAGCGCCCTTTTTTATGTCATTTAGTAACGTTCCGAGTGTGTTCGACCGTCTGCTCCCTACTGATACTCGGCAAGGATCTCCGTTGCCTGCTCCTGGGCCGCCGTCAAGGCCTCCTGAGGAGTAGCGTCTCCTACGACCGCCGCCTGAATATTATCATTCAGCACTCTCCAGATTTCTGCCGCATTGTAGGTCGTAAGCTCAGGACCGGAATAAGGAATCTGGTCGTAAGCAACCTTAGCCTGGGGAAGCTCCTCATAGTAGTTCTTGATCAGGTCTGTCTCAAAGCAGGATTCCCTGGTCGCCACATATCCCGTATCTAAAGACCACTGAGCCGCGCGCTCCGTCTCGGTAGCAAACTTGATGAACTTCCACGCAGCCTGCACCCTTTCCTCGGAGATTCCGCTGGAGATGTAGAAGTTGCCGCCGCCGGTGGGAGCCGCCACCCTCTTGTGCCCGGGAAGGAAAGCCGTGCCGAACTCAAACTCGGCGTTGTCGTTGATATTAGCCATATTGCCTGTGGTGTGATAAATCATCGCCACCTCGCCTGCCAAGAACTGGGTGGGCAGATCGGTCCACTGCACAATGCCGGGGGCCATAATCTGGTACTTATTCTGCAGGTCAAGCCAGAACTGGAGAGCCTCCACATTCTCCGGGGTATCAAAAAGCACCTGCTTGCCGTCCTCTGTCATCAGATTCTCGCCGTTGGCGCTGTTCTGGAGGCAGAAACCGGTGAACGCCCACTGGGCAGAACCGGAATTTAATGCCAGGCCGACGCCGTAGCGGTTCTCATTGGTCAGCTTCTGGCCGTACTCCACAACTTCCTCCCATGTTTCCGGCGGATCCTCCGGATCAAGCCCCACTTCCTCAAAGGCATCCTTGTTGTAGAAGAGAACCATGGTGCTTCTCTGGAAAGGAATGGAATAAATTTGTCCGTCCACATAGGAATCCAGCATAAAACCGTCAAGGAAATCATCAATATACGCCTGACCTTCCTCGCCGTCCGCGGCAATCAGGTCATCCAGAGGCATCGCCATGCCGGTAGAGGCCATGGTAAAACGCTGGGTCGCCAGGCTCACGAACACATCCGGCGGGGTCCCTCCCTGAATAGCGGTCTGAATCTTGGTCACAGTATCATCATAGTTGCCGGTGTACACAGGCTCCACCACGATGTCCGGGTTCTCTGCGTTAAAATCCGCGCATATCTGCTCAATCAGGGCTGCCGCAGAGCCGCCTACATTGACGGGATAATAGAATGTCAGATGAAGCGCGTCATCCGAAGCTTCCTCTGCCCCGCCGGCCTCTTCTCCGCCTGCTGCCTGGGAAGACGCTCCTCCCGCCGCGGACTCCGAACTTCCCGTGCCGCCGGAACATGCGCTCAGGGCCATCGCTGATACGACCAATCCTGCAGCCGCTGCCAATGCTAGTTTCTTTCTCATTTGTCTCCTCCTTTGATACGTGAATTGATTCCTTTGTATCTTGTAATTGCATTGTAGCATTGTTGTTGAAACGTGTCAACACACTTTTCATAAATATAGCCTGTTTTTTACACAAATTTTACGTTTTTTACCGGTATAATTCACAACATCCATAAAATATGCCCATATTTATGTTTGAACATTATTCAATTATCATTTTTTTGATTGTGATTTTTGAACAAATATGATATAGTAAATTCAGATACAGGAGGATTTTATGGTAACGATCAAAGATATTGCGAAACGGGCCGGTGTCGCCCAGGGAACCGTCTCCAATGTACTCAACGGCAAGGGAAATGTAAGCAGCGAGAAGATCAAACGGGTCATGGATGCCGCCCATGAGCTTGGTTACGTGCCCAATGAACGGGCTGCCCTCCTGCGCAAAGGACCCAACGATTCCCTGGCAGTGATTATGCCAAGTCCGCGGGCCAGACAGTACACGGAATTTTACTCCGGCTTTAAGCACTACGCCCAGGCCCATGGCTTTCTGGTAACGCAGCACCTCATCGATGAGAATACCCCTTCCAGCGAAGAGGAGGCTTTTATGGAGATCAAGCCCCTCCAGGTCAAGGGGATCGCCTGCATCTCTGTTGCCGCGGGGACCATTTTTGAAGATACCATATATAAAGAAGGAACTGCCGGTTCCCAGGTTCTGTTTGTGGAGCACAGACCTTCTTTTGATGCGCCTTTTATTGGCTTTGATTATGAGAAAGCCGGACGGGATATGGCGCACAAAGCTCTGGAAAACAATTATTCCGATGTCTGCCTCATGACAGGCAACCTTCATTTTTCCAACGAGCGGGATTTTTACCGCGGATTTATGCAGGTGGTGGAGGGAACCGGCTGCCGGACGATCCACATTCAGACCGATCTGTTCCGCAGATACCAGCATATTATCCAGCTCTCCGGCAAATCCATGCCCCAGGCTTTTTTTATCTCCAATTATGGCTTTGCAGAAAGCGTGAAGGACATCTGCACCACTTTTTTCGGGCAGGATATGAAACCCGCCATCTTCACGGTTTCCCCCACCTTTACCATGCCGGAAAATGATTTTGTGAAATACGAGATGAATTACCGGCAGCTGGGAAAGATCGCTGCGGAAACGCTGATTAAACGCTCCCTGAGCGAACGTCCGCCTGCCCCCCAGCAGGTTCTGGACGGCAGCGGCTTCAGGGACTGGTTCTCCAATATCATCGTCTCCGATACATGCAGCTCCTTAAACATTATCACCCTGGACAGCCCGGAGGCCTACATCATGCAGAGCTTCTCACGGCTTTATACGCACAGGAGCGGCATCCCGGTGAACGTATGTATTTTCTCCTACGATGAGATCTACGAGGCTTTTAACAGCCTCCAGTCCTCCTCCAATTATGATGTAATCCGTCTGGATGTGACCTGGCTGTCCTGGTTTTCAGAAAAGCTTCTGATGCCCTTAACCCAGATCGACGCAGACATCAGCGGATGCCTCTCGGACTTTTTGGAGGGCACGCCGGAGAATTACGCGATCGTTCACGGGGACATCTACACTCTGCCTTCCACCCCCAGCGTGCAGATGCTCTTCTATCGAAAGGATCTGTTTGAGAGCCCGATCTATAAACGGATGTATTTTGAACAGTTCAAAACGGAGCTGCGCCCGCCCCAGACATTTGCGGAATTTAACCGGATAGCCGCTTTCTTTACGAAAAGACTCAACCCAGCCTCTCCTGTGGACTATGGGGCCACCGTTACCCTGGGCTCCACCGGCGTAGCAGGCTCCGAATATCTGGCCCGGCTTTTTGCCAGGCAGGAAAATCTTTTCAATGAAAAGCGGGAAATCCGGCTGGATTCCCAGACGGCCCTGGATTCCCTGCGGGAGCTGATTGAACTCAAGCGCTTCACGGCGCCGGACTACTGTTCCTGGTGGGTCAATACGGCCCGGGCCTTTGCCTCGGGCAGCTACGCCATGTCCATTCTGTACAGCAACTATGCCAGCGGCCTTTTGGACCACGCCTCCCGGGTTGTGGGAAACATCGGCTATGCCATGGTCCCCGGCTCCAATCCCTTAATCGGCGGCGGAAGCCTGGGCGTGTCCCGATTTTCCAAGCACCCCAAAGAGGCATTATCCTTCATCAAATGGATGTGCAGCGAGCCCATCTCCTCCGCGGCCGCCCTTTTGGGCAGCACCTCTCCCTGCCGGCTGACGTACGAAAATTACGAGGTGGTCAATAATTTCCCCTGGATGAATCTGGCAAAAAAATGCTTCCCTCTCTCCAAGGGCGAGAGAATTCCCCGGGATGCAGGCATTCCTTTCGACGAGCGGAAATTTCTGAGCATCCTGGGCATGGCCGTGAAAAATGCCTACAGCTGCGTTACTTCCCCCGAGGAAGCGCTGAGCTCCGCGCAGGAGCAGTTTGCGGCGCATTTTAGGACGCGATTTTGATAAGGCGCGGATTGCCGGTCTCACCGCTTTCTGCGCCTTGCCAAGCGCATCCCCACACGCAGGAGCGCCGCTGCGGCCGCGGCAATTGCCAAATACGGCTCCAAAATGCATCGGTTCATACATCCCAAAAAGGGGCCCCATGATCCCGAAGCATCATGGAGCCCTCTCTGTAAGGTTCTGTCTATATTTTCTTTCCGCTTTTCCTCATAGAAAGCTTGTTTCAAACTCTTTAGCGCACCAGGCAGGGCTTCTTGGGATTAAATTTCCATCCGGGAATCAGATACTGCATTACCACGGAGTCGTCCCTTCCACCCAGGCAGTTGTCTTTGTAGAGCTGGTGTGCCTTCATCACCTGGTCCATATCCACCTCAATGCCAAGGCCCGGCTTTTTGGGAACCGCCACACAGCCGTCCACAATCTGCAGAGGCTCCTTGGTCAGGCGCTCTAAGCCCTCCTGCCAGATCCAGTGGGTATCCAGGGCATTGTACTCACCGGGAACCGCAGCGCCTACCTGGGTGAACATCGCCAGAGAGATATCAAAGTGGTTGTTGGAATGGCTGCCCCAGGTGTAGCCAAAGTCATGGCACATCTGCGCTACCCGCACAGAACCGCTCATGGTCCAGAAATGGGGGTCTGCCAGGATGATGTCCACAGCCTGGGACTCCAGGGAGTGACCCACCTCGCGCCAGTCCGTGGCGATCATGTTGGTGGCTGTGGGGAAGCCGGTGCGGCGTCTGAACTCGCTCATAATCTCACGGCCGGAATACACGCCCTCTGCGCCGCAGGGATCCTCGCAGTATGTAAGAATGCCCTGCATTCCCTTTACATACTCAATGGCCTCGGAAAGCAGCCAGCCGCCGTTGGGGTCTAAGTCAATCCGGGCATCCGGGAACGCCTTCTTGAGCTCACGGATTACATGCATCTCCTCGTCTCCTGCGAGAACGCCGCCTTTGAGCTTGAAATCCTGGAAGCCGTACTTTTCATGAACCGCCTTTGCATGCGCAACGATCTTGTCCGCGGTCAAAGCCTCCTCATGGCGCAGCCTGTACCACTCGCAGTCAGAGTCCGGCTCGGAGTCATAGGGCAGATCGGTCTTGTTTCTGTCGCCCACAAAGAACAGATAGCCCAGCATGCGCACCTTGTCTCTCTGCTGGCCGTCTCCCAAGAGCTCACAGACAGGCACATTCAGGTATTTTCCCAGCAAATCCAGGCAGGGAGCTTCGATGGCTGTCAGAACATGCACACCGGTGCGCAGGTCAAAGGTCTGGTTGCCGCGGACATCCACCTCGCCCTTGGAATCCAGATAGCGCTTTACCTTTAACATGGTGCTCTTGTACTCGGAGATTTTGGTTCCCTCCACGATGGACACGCACTCCTCCAGAGCCTTCGTGATCTTCTGCCCGCCGGGAACCTCTCCCACGCCTACTTCCCCGTTGTCCGCGTGAAGAATCACGATGTTTCTCGTAAAATAAGGCGCATGGGCTCCGCTCAAGTTCAACTCCATGCAGTCCTTTCCTGCTACGGGATACACTTCCATTTTCGTAATTGTCGGTATCATTTTCACAGACCTTCCTTTGCTCTTTATTTTATAAGTACAATTTTGATAGTTTTATTATAACAATCCGCAAAAAATCCGTCAAATTACTTAATTTTATTCTTGCTCTTAGGAAATCTTATAGTTATTCCCCTCACAGCGCCATCAGCAAAGTCCCTGCCGTTATCAGCACCGCTCCCACCGCCGACCGGACCGTGAATGTCTCATGCAGAAATACGAACGCCAGAACCAGCGTGATCACAACGCTCAGCTTATCAATCGGCACAACCTTGGATGCCTCGCCGATCTGCAGAGCCCTGTAATAGCAGAGCCAGGATGCCCCGGTAGCCAGGCCCGACAGGATGAGAAAGAGCCAGCTCTTCTTTCCGATTCCGGAAAGACCGCTCTGTGCTCCTGTGAGAAAAACCATGCCCCACGCCATGAGCACAACTACGACGGTTCGGATCGCTGTCGCCAGATTGGAATTCACACCTTCAATGCCCATCTTTGCCAATATGGATGTGAGTGCCGCAAATACCGCCGAACCAAGTGCAAATAATGCCCACATATCTGTCATCTCCCG
>DWWT01000035.1 GCA_019119575.1 Candidatus Enterocloster excrementipullorum | reverse complement strand
CTGCCGCGTCAACGTGTTAAAACCGCGGCGGAATCCGGGAGAGGACGATCAAAAACGAAGAAGGGACAATTGGTATGGAACGAGAAAAATTTTCCTCCCGGCTGGGCTTTATCCTGATTTCCGCGGGATGCGCCATCGGCCTGGGAAATGTATGGCGTTTTCCCTATATTGTAGGGGCTTACGGCGGGGCTGCTTTTGTGGTGATTTATCTGCTCTGCCTGTTGGTTTTGGGGCTTCCCATTGTGGTTATGGAGTTCTCCGTGGGGCGGGCCAGCAGAAAGAGCGCGGCCCTCTCTTTTGATATACTGGAACCCAAGGGGAGCAAATGGCATTTGGCGAAATATCTGGCCATGGCCGGAAACTATTTCCTGATGATGTTTTATACAACAGTGGCAGGCTGGACGTTTGTCTATGTTATCAAGACGCTGAAGGGAGACTTTGTGGGACTTACGGCAGAGGGGGTAGAAGGCGTCTACGGCGCCATGCTGGCAAACCCGGCGGTTATGGGTATCGCCATGCTGGCGGTGATTTTGCTGTGCTTTGCCATCTGTGCTTTGGGACTGCAGAACGGGGTGGAGCGAATCACCAAGGTGATGATGTCCCTTCTGTTTCTGCTTTTATTTGTGCTGGCAGTGAACTCCGTTATGCTGGAGGGCGGCGGACCCGGCCTAGAGTTTTATTTAAAGCCGGATTTCGGCAAAATGGTGGAGGCCGGATTTGGGGAGGCTTTCTTCGCAGCCCTGGGCCAGTCCTTCTTTACCTTGAGCATTGGAATCGGCGCTCTGGCCATTTTCGGGAGCTACATCGGCAAGGAGCGGCGGCTGACCGGGGAGGCCATCAGCGTGACTCTGCTTGACACCACGGTGGCTTTTATGGCGGGACTGATTATTTTTCCGGCCTGCTTTGCCTACGGCATTGAGCCGACTTCCGGGCCTTCCCTTATTTTTATTACTCTTCCAAATGTATTTAATCATATGGCAGGGGGACGGTTTTGGGGAACGCTGTTCTTCATTTTCATGGCATTTGCAGCCCTGTCCACGGTGATTGCAGTGTTCCAGAACATCATTTCCTTTGCCACGGATCTGACCGGCTGCAGCACGAAGAAGGCGATTGCCTGGAACCTTCCCATTATCACGATACTTTCCCTTCCCTGCATGCTGGGTTTTAATCTGTGGAGTGCGGTGCAGCCTCTGGGAGCGGGGAGCACGATTATGGATCTGGAGGATTTTATTCTCAGCAACAATATTTTGCCTATCGGAAGCGTGATTTACCTTCTGTTCTGCACCAGCCGGTACGGCTGGGGATTTGAGAAATTCCTGGCGGAAGCCAATGAGGGACAGGGCATCAAATTCCCGCGATGGGCAAGATTTTATGTGACGTATATTCTGCCGCTGATCGTCCTGGTGATTTTCATCCAGGGATATGTGTCTAAGTTTATGGGATAGCGGTTTTGACACCGGACGGAGAAAATTATGCAGTTTAATTCCTACTTGTTTTTGTTTCTGTTCCTGCCTCTGACCCTGGCCGGGTATTTCGGACTCTACCGGCTGGGGAGGGGACGGGGAGCCCGTCTGTTTCTGACGGCAGCATCCCTGATCTTTTTCGGCTATGGAAATCCCTGGTATGTGGTGCTCCTGGCGGCAAGCGCCCTGTTTAACTGGTGGGTATCCGTGCGGCTTACGGGAAGAACGATCACGGGGATTCCCAGACGGGCGGATGCCGGCCCGGCGGAGCGCGCTGATTTGGGAGCGGGCTGGCCAAAGCCCGGAGGAGGAGGCTTAAGCCGCGGGCTTTTGGCCTTCGGTATCCTGGTGAACCTGGGCCTCCTTTTTTACTATAAGTATTTCAATTTCTTCATAGACAATCTGAACCTGGTTCTTAAGCAGGACTGGGTCTTCTCACAGGTGCTCCTTCCCGCGGGGATCAGTTTCTTTACCTTTCAGCAGATTGCCTGGCTGGTGGATTCCTACAGGCAGGAAACAGGAGAGTACGGCTTTTTGGACTATCTGCTCTTTACCGTGTATTTTCCCAAGATATCCATGGGGCCGATTTTGCTCCACGGGGAATTCATCCCGCTTCTGCAGGAAGAAAAGCGCCGCCGGCCGGATCCGGAATACATGGCACAGGGACTGATGATGCTTGCCGTGGGTCTCTTCAAAAAGGTAATTCTGGCGGAATTTTTCGGCGGGGCCGTAACCTGGGGATACGACAATGTGGCGTCCCTCAGCGCGCCGGACGCGTTCTGCGTCATGCTGGCCTATACCTTCCAGCTCTATTTTGACTTCAGCGGTTACTGCGACATGGCGGGGGGAATCTCCCGGATGCTTCATCTGGAACTGCCGCAGAATTTCGATTCCCCGTACAAGGCGCTGTCGCCGGTGGATTTTTGGAAGCGGTGGCATATGACGCTGACCCGGTTCCTTCGGACCTATATCTATTTCCCGCTCGGGGGAAGCCGCAGGGGGACGGCCCGCACCTACATCAATATTATGGTTATTTTCCTGGTCAGCGGCATCTGGCACGGGGCAGCCTGGACCTTTATCTTCTGGGGGCTGCTCCACGGATTGGCCCAGTGTGCCCAGAGGGCCCTCGGAAGCTTCTGGAAAGGGCTTCATCCGGCATTCCAGTGGATGTGCACCTTCCTTTTTGTGAACGTGGGCTGGGTGTTTTTCCGGGCGGAAACCATTGGACAGGGCGTGGAATTCTTAAAGAAAATGGGGAATTTTTCCAATATGCAGCTGAATCCCGGCTTTATCGAGAGCTTTTCCATGGTGGAGCTCCCGTCTATTTTCCAGGATCACCGGATTATGACCGTGGCATTGGCCTATGCGGCCGCTCTGTGTCTGGTGATGAACGCCCGGAATATGGATGAGCGCGTATTCCGGCCGAATATCCGGTCAGCGGTGGGGACAGCCGTGCTCTTTGTGTGGTCGGTTCTGTCTCTGTCCGGGATTTCCACCTTCATTTATTTCCAGTTTTAGACATGTTCGGAAGGACGGGAGAGATACATATGAAGCAGAGCGAGGCAAAATACAAGAGATGGCTGGGGCTGACACTTGGCTTTACAGCCGCGGGGCTGGTATTTTTCGGGGGCCTTACAGCGGTGGTGGATCCGTTTTTCCATTTTCACAAGCCCCTTTCCGGGCTGGCGTACCCGATTGACAGCGAGCGCTATCAAAATGACGGGATCAGCCGCCATTTTACATACGATGCGGTGATCACAGGAACTTCCATGACGGAGAATTTCAAGGCCTCCCAATTTGACAGCCTGTTTGGAACGAATTCCATTAAGATCCCCTTTGGAGGCGCCACCTACAAGGAGGTGGATCAGGCGGTGCGGCGGGCCATTTCCTACAACCCGGACATAAAAATCGTTCTGCGCAGCCTGGACGGGAGTTTCTTGATCCAGGATAAGGACACGTGGAATGAGACGGCGCCCCGGCCGGATTATCTATATGATGAAAATCCGTTCAACGATGTGAACTACATATGGAACAAAGAGGTCATATTTGGAAATGTGAAGTCTGTGTTCGCGCGGACAGAGGCGGGAGAGAAGACCACAACCTTTGACCAGTATATGAACTGGGCTCCGGAGAAGGAATGGGGGAAGGAGGCGGTTCTTCGCACCTACTCCCGACCCGAGGAACGGTTTGTCCGGGAAAATCCTCTGACAGAGGAGGACGCCCGCATGGTGCGGGAAAATCTGGAGCAGAATGTGATTGCCGCAGCGCGGGAAAACCCGGAAATCACTTTTTACTGCTTTTTCCCTCCCTACAGCGTGGCCTACTGGGACAGTGAACTTGCGGCAAAGGGGGATATGGGACGTCAGATAGAGGCCCTGCGCCTGGCGGCCTCCCTTCTTTTGGAGGTGGACAACATCCGCCTCTTCGCCTTTGACGACCAGACGCAGATTACCTGCAATCTGGACAATTACATGGATGTGCTCCATTACTCGGAGGCAGTAGGGGATCAGCTGCTTGTGTGGATGGCGGCGGGAGAGCATCGGCTGACCAGGGAAAATATGGATGCCTATTTTGAGAAGGTGGAGGCATTTTACAGGGGATATGATTATGAGGGGATATATACCGAAGAAAACGCGGATACGCAGTAAATACGCCTGAGCGTCAAATACTCTGCGGCAATAAGAACAAGATAAAAAATACCGGCCAGTCGGGAAAAAATCCCAGCTGGCCGATATTTTTGTAGCCATATCCGGCAGCGAGCAATTTGCAGACACGCGCTAGCGGCCCGCTCCCGGCCCGCGCTCCTCCACCGTAGGCCGGCTGGTCTGATAAGCCGGCCCCACGGGCTGAACAACAGCTCCCGGCCCGCCGCCGGATGAGCCGCTGCCGGAGTCATCCGCAGAGGGCTGGATTATTATAGAAGAGGCGCTGGTATGGAGGGGACATGTCCCGGGGATAGCAAAGTAGGAATCATCCGTCGTCCCGGTCTCTCCCTCAGGAAGAACCATGCACACACGCGAAGTCTTGTTGGGGCAGAACTCCGTGGCACGGCCGCCGGACTCCGCGCAGACAGTCACGGCCACATGCTTGTCGCACACCTCTGTGGGAACCGTTCCCTTGGCGAAATACTCGGTATATACCGCGCTTCCTCTGGGATCCGCGCTGCACACGCCGGATACGGCAAGCTTGCCGGATTTGCGGCAGATCTGGGCGGTCTCCACGCTCTCGGGAACCGCAAAGCCCGGATCCGACAGGCCCTCGTGAACCCGATCCATGATATTGCGCCAGATATCCTTGTGGAAGGATGTGCCCCCGTTGTTGCTCAGCAGCTGGTTGTCATCGCAGCCGCCCCAGATCCCCGCCGTATAGTAGGGGGTAAAGCCCACAAACCAGATGTCCCGGTTGTCTGTGGTGGTTCCGCTCTTGCCCGCGGCGGACATGTTGGAGAGAGCCGCCCGGGTGCTGGTGGAATTGATAGGGGATACGCCGGAGCGCATGTATTTTTTGTTGGCTTTCAGGGATTCCGCCATTGCGTCCGTGAGAAGAAACGCGGAGGAATCCTTGAGCACCTGCCGGGTCTCCGGCTCATTGTCAATGAGGGTTTTTCCGTTGTGGTCCAAAATTTTCGTAAAAAATCTGGGCTTTACGTAAGTACCGCCGTTGGCGATGGAGGCGTAGGCTCCGGTGAGCTCCAGATTGGACACGCCGGTGTACAGTCCTCCCAGAGCCATGGCAGGCACAAGGTCATCGGACGTCAGGGATGTGATTCCCATATTCTGGGCATACTCCATGGCAAGCTGGGGAGTGACGGTCTCCATCAGGCAGCGCACGGCAACTACGTTCATGGAATAAATAATGCCGTCCCGGATACTGGAATAACCGGTAAAGCCTCGGCTTGTGCCCCACCAGTTGCGGAAGGTCTTGGTGCCGATGGTGTAGGGCCCGTCATAGTATACGGTGCCCAGCGTGGCTCCGCAGGCATCAATGGCAGGCGCAAAAGCGGAGATTACCTTGAATGCGGAACCAGGCTGGCGGTATACGTCGCTGGCGCGGTTTAAGGTTCGGCTGGCGGTTTTCTGGCCGCGGCCGCCGCTGATGGCCTTCACCTCACCGGTATGGTGATCCATAATTACAAAAGAAGTCTGGGGCTGGAGAATAAAGTTCTGCCGTTCCCCGATGATTTCGTCGTCTTCCTTTAAAAGCCAGGCTTTATATTGATCAATGTCAGCCTGCGCGGCCTCCTGGCTTGCGTACAGTCCGTCAAAGGAGGAGTCGCCGAGCGTACTGCGGCGATAAGCTTTTAAATCCTCTTCGGAATAGTGCTCGGTGGTTCCGTCCCCGTGGGTCACGGACAGGCGGAACTCTACGGAATACTTGGCCGCGGAATAGTTTTCCGGGTCATTGACCTCTTCGTCCACGATCGCCTGTATGGTGGGATCCTGGGTGGTATAGATCTGAAGCCCTCCGGAATAGAGCAGGTTTGTGGCCTGGCTTTCCGTGTAATTCAATTCCTTCATGAGCGCCTGGGTTACCTGGTCAATGAGTTCGTCCGTGAAATAGCTGTAGGGACTGTCCGTCTCCTTGGTTGCCGTATCCACCAGCTGAATCCGGTCATAGACATCATCCGCCAGGGCCTCTTCCTGCTCCTCAGGGGTAATATATTTCTGATCCACCATATTTTGGAGGACAATGCTGCGCCGCTTGGCATTCTCTTCCGGACGGGATATCGGATTGTAGCGGGAGGGGTTGGAGGTGATGGAGGCGAGAACCGTACACTCCGAGAGGGTCAGGTCGGAAACCTCTTTTCCAAAGTAGCGCCTGGCGGCAACCTTGACTCCCAGGGTGTTGTTGCCTAAATTGATGGTATTCAGATAGTTGGTGATGATCATTTTTTTTGTTTCTTCTTTGCTCATGCCGGAGTTCTTCTCCAGCTGCACGGCCAGATACTGCTCCTGGAGCTTGCGCTCAATCCGGGCCCCCCAGCTTGTCTCCATGCCGCCGGCAAAGATATTGTTTTTGATGAGCTGCTGGGTGATGGTGCTTCCGCCGCCGGCATAATCATCGCTGAGAACGCCCCGGACAGCCCGGGCAATGGACCGCAGGTCGATTCCGTTGTGCTGCCAGAAACGGGCGTCCTCGATGGCCACAAAGGCGTTGATCAGATCTTCGGGCAGCTCTTCAAATGTGGCTGACTCCCGGTTGGAGCCGGTCATGACCAGGGTGTCGGTCAGGTTGCCGGCGGAATCGTAGACAGTGGTGGCAAAACGGTCCGGCTGTATATTCAGCAGATCCACGGAAGGGGCGTTGTCAATAATGCCCTTTACCATCCCGAATCCAACGGAGGCTCCCAGCACAGCAAAAAACAGGAACAGGACAAAGAGAGCCTTAAAGATGGTGAGCGCCATCTTGGAGGCATATTTGCCTGATTTGGATCGAAGCGCTCTTAGACGGCGCTCAATCTCATATTCTCCGTAGTTCATACAATCTTCCTTTCAAAATGTTGCATATTCCCACTTATGGCAGGAATAATCCTCCATTCTGTAGATTATACACCACTTTATCTAAATTGAAAAGGTTCAAAATGTCCTTGTCATCGACACCCCCCGCGCATATAATGATAACGTACAACAAATTCAGGAAAGGCAGCGCTATATGAATAAGAAAGAATGCAATGAAATTAAGAAGCTTTTTACGCCCTCAGGCTGTGCGATCACCCGGATATGCGGCTGTTATGTGGATGCGGAGAAAAATAAGCGGACAGAACTCAAGGAGGCGTTTTTGTCCCTTCCGGAGGAGGAGGCGTTTAAATATTTTACGATTTTCCGCAGCGGACTGTCAGGTACCGTTGGAAAAAATCTGATCAATATGGAATTCCCCCTTGCGGCCGAAGCGGAGGGAGGAACCCAGAATTTTCTCCTAAAGCTGCGGGACAGTGAGCTGAAGGATGACGGCCTCATTGAGGAATTCTATGATAAAATCATCGAGCACTATGATTATGGGGAAAATTACTATATTATTCTGGTGCACTGCGCCTATGATATCCCGGCAAAGGCCACAGACGGCATGGAAATGTTTGATGCCTCGGACTATGTGTACGAATTTATCCAGTGTACGATCTGCCCGGTGAAGCTCTCCAAGGCGGGCCTGTGCTACAATTCCGTCACCAATGTCATTGAAAACCGCACGAGGGACTGGCTGGTGGAGGCGCCGATCCAGGGCTTCCTCTTCCCGGCATTCAATGACAGGAATACGGATATCCACGGCCTGCTCTATTACATAAAGAAGCCGGAGGACATGCCTGAAGAATTGATCGACCAGGTGCTGGGGTGCCGGATCCCCATGTCCGCCAAGGAGCAGAAGGAAACCTTCCAGGCCATTGTGGAGGAGACACTGGGGGAGAGCTGCGACTTTGAGACGGTAAAAAATATCCATGAGAATCTGAGCGAGCTTTTGGAGGAGACAAAGGACGAGCCGGTGCCCCTGACGCTGGATAAAGTTCAGGTGAAGCAGCTTCTGGAGAACAATGGAGCCAGCCAGGAAAAGCTGGAAGAGCTGGAAGAGCGGTATTCCCAGGCCGGGGATGAGGCGCCGGCTCCCTTTGTGGTCTCCAATGTGGTGAATGCCAAAAGTTTCGATATAAAGACGCCGGACGTGAGCATCAAGGTGGCGCCGGACAAGACCCACCTGGTGGAGACCCGCATGGTGGACGGCAGGCCGTGTATTGTCATTACCATCAATGAACATGTGGAGATCAACGGGATTGCGGTGCGGCCCATAGCGGCGGAGAAAAAAGGGGAATCAGAGGAAGCATAACGGAAAAACTGCGTTTCTGCACGCAAAACCAGCCCTGTTATATTTGTATGAAGATGTCTGGACAAAGAGGGTTATAGTTGCTATAATGTCTATGTTGCTCGAAATTTATACAATAACAGGAGGTCAAAGACACAAATGAGTCGAACAATTAAAGCGGGCTGCGTGTATCGTCAGTACACGAAGGACGGTGTGTTTATTGCAGATTATAAGAGCTCCAGAGCCGCCTTTGAAGCAACCGGAGTATCTGTTGGCTCGATTGCCAGAGCAGCCCATGGAGAGAGAAAGACCGGAGGGGGTTATCTGTGGCGGGTGGTTCCGGAGGATTCACCGAAGGATCCCATTGAGGTGGATCTTACCAGCCGAATTGGGCATCATGACAAGCGTCCTTTGATTCAAAAGACGCTGGATGGGGAGGTAGTTGGGGAGTACCTTTCCATCGCGCATGCCAGCCGTGCGCTGAACATCAGCAGGAGAAGCCTTTCCTGTGCGGTGAGCGGCGCGCAGAAAACTGCCGGCGGTTTTCGCTGGGAAGAGAAAACGGAGAAGGAGTAACAATAATTATGGGGTGAAGATGCAGCTTCCGGTCGGGAGGCTGCTTTTTCTGTTGGCGGCGGTTCGGACGGCCGGATAAGAAGAGATATGCTGTCGGAACGGTTGCTTTTTTTGTGCGTTCAGCCATGAAATTATACGAAATTAGTGGAAAAATCCGGCAATTTATAGTACAATACTACATAAAAGGTGCCCCCGGCGTGAGACATTGGGGAGACGGCTTCGGACAGTGGGAAGAACAATAGCCGCAGAGGGCACATTTTTAAACTTCTATAGAAGGAAAGGGGACTATGTATGGCAAAGAAAAGGAACATCATCGTAGGACAATCAGGGGGACCCACCGCGGTTATCAATTCCAGTTTGGCGGGGGTCTATAAGACAGCGAAGGAGAGGGGATTCCACAAGGTTTACGGGATGCTCCACGGGATCGAGGGCTTTTTGGATGAGATGTATGTGGATTTGTCCACGCAGATTCACTCCGATATGGATATTGAACTGTTAAAGCGCACGCCGTCGGCATTCCTTGGCTCCTGCCGCTACAAGCTGCCGGATATTCATGAGAATCCCGAGATTTACGAGAAGATATTTTCTATTTTGGATAAGCTGGACATCGAGGTGTTCATTTATATAGGAGGAAACGACTCCATGGACACCATCAAAAAGCTGTCGGATTATGCCATTGTGAAGGGACACAATCAGAAGTTTTTAGGGGTTCCCAAGACCATTGACAATGACCTGGCTCTCACAGACCACACGCCGGGATTCGGCAGCGCGGCCAAGTACATAGCCACATCCACCAAAGAGGTGATTCGGGACGCCATGGGTCTCTCCTATAAGAGGCCGATGATTACGATTATGGAGATTATGGGGCGCAACGCGGGCTGGCTGACAGGCGCGACAGCCCTGGCAAAGACTGAGGACTGCTGCGGTCCGGATCTCATTTATCTGCCGGAGGTTCCCTTTGATATTGACAAATTTTTAAAGAAATGCACGGAGCTTTTAAAGAAAAAGCCGTCTATCGTGGTGGCTGTGTCCGAGGGAATCAAGGCTCCGGACGGCCGCTATGTGTGCCAGATGGCAGGCGGAAGCGATTATGTGGATGCGTTTGGGCATAAGCAGCTGGCGGGTACCGCGGCCTATCTGGCGGCCTACCTGGCGGAGAAGACGGGAAATAAGACCCGTGCCGTGGAATTATCCACACTCCAGAGAAGCGCTTCCCACATGGCGTCCCGGGTGGATATCAACGAGGCTTTTATGGTAGGCGGAGCCGCGGTGAAGGCAGCGGACGAAGGGGATACGGGCAAGATGGTGGTGATCGACCGGGTATCGGATGATCCCTATATGAGCGCGGCGGGTATCTATGATGTTCACAAGATTGCCAACAATGAAAAGCTGGTTCCCAGGAACTGGGTAAACCGGGACGGGAGCTATGTGACGCCGGAGTTTATTAATTATGTGGAGCCGCTGATCCAGGGGGATTATCAGCCGTTTATGGTGAACGGACTGCCGCAGCATCTGGTGCTGAAGCGGTAAAGGAAAGACAGAAAGGGACTTGAAAATCTATAAAAAGCTGAAAAAATGCGGCCTTTCCGCCGGATAACATAAAAACAATCTGCAGGCTTTCCCCGATTTTTGGAAAGCCTGCTTTTGTTTTGTACAAAAATAAAAACAAAATAAATTGTCCCCATGGATAAAATGGACAACAAAAAGGGATGGAAGATTCTGGAAGGCAGGGGGACGGAATTTGACAAATGCGTGCCGCGGTGCTATATATAGGTGAGCAGCATATAGATGTTGAGTTTGACTGGACATTTCCCATCGGGGATGTCCCGCGAAAAGGAGTTTTGCAGAATGAGAGAAAAGAAAATCATGCTTCCAACCGTAGAAATTGCAAAGAAATTTGTGGCAGAAGCGTCCAAGTGTGATTTTGATATCGATGTATTTTACAACCGCGTGACCATTGATGCGAAATCCATTCTTGGGGTTTTGAGCCTGGACCTGACGAAGGTTCTCACCGTACAGTTCAATGGCGAAAACAGAGAGTTCGAGGCTTATCTGGAGAGCGTTTCGCCTGAGGCATTTGCCGCGGCTGCGTGAGAAGATACGCATCTGAACGGCAGCGGTATTTGAAAGAGAATAGAAAGGGAGACGGATTGCGGACTGCGGTTTGCAATCCGTCTCCTTTTGTGTTATCCTTTGTAGGAACAGTTCGGGACGGGCGGCTTAGAGCCGTGGTGAAGGAGGAAGAGGCAGTTGGAGGGGAGAGAGGAGCCGGTGGTCCGCATTTCCGTGCGCAGCCTGGTGGAATTTATTCTGCGGTCCGGGGATCTGGACAACCGCAGGACGGCGGGGGCTAAAAAGGAGGCGATGCTGGCCGGCGGAAGACTTCACCGCAAGATCCAGAAGGCCATGGGAGCGGATTACCGGGCAGAGGTCAGCTTAAAGAGCCTGGTCAGGAGGGATGAGCTTTCCTTTCTGGTGGAGGGCCGGGCGGACGGGATTCTGTCCGGGGAAGAGGAAGCAGTTATCGATGAGATCAAATGCATCTATATGGATGTGGGACGTCTGTCGGAACCGGATCCCCTTCACCTGGCCCAGGCCATGTGCTATGCGTATATGTACGCCAGGGACAGGGACTGCAGCCGTATGGGCGTCCAGGTAACCTACTGCAATATAGAAACAGAAGAGATCCGCCGGTTCCGCAGAAGCTATGGGAAGGAAGAACTTTCCCAGTGGTTTGACGGGCTTGTAGGGGAATATGCAAAATGGGCCCGGTATCTCACGCAGCACAGAAAGGAGCGGCAGGAGAGCCTGAAGAGCCTGGGATTTCCCTATCCTTATCGGGAGGGGCAGAAGGAGCTTGCCGCGGCTGTGTACCGCTGCATTGCCCGCCAGAAAAATCTTTTTATTCAGGCGCCCACGGGAGTGGGGAAGACATTGTCCACCCTATTTCCCAGCCTGAAGGCCATGGGAGAGGGGTATGGGGAGAAGCTGTTTTACCTGACGGCCAAGACCATTACACGCAGGGCGGCCGAGGAGGCGTTTTCCATCCTGCGGGAGAGGGAGAGCCTTTATTTTACCGCAGTCACGGTGACGGCCAAGGAGAAGCTCTGTGTCCGGGAGAAGGCAGAGTGCAATCCGGATGCCTGTCCCCGGGCAAAGGGGCATTTCGACCGGGTCAATCAGGCGGTGTATGCCATGATCTGCCAGGAGAAGGAGATCAGCCGGGAGAAAATTTTGGAGTATGCGGAGCAATTTCAGGTCTGCCCGTTTGAGTTCTGCCTGGATCTCACGGACTGGGCGGACGGAATTATCTGTGATTACAATTATGTTTTTGACCCCAATGTGCGCCTGAAGCGGTATTTTGGGGACGGAGGCACGGAGAAGCGGTATCTTTTTCTGGTGGACGAGGCCCACAATCTGGTGCCCCGGGCCAGGGAGATGTACAGCGCAGGCTTGATTAAAGAGGATATCCTGTCTGTCCGGCGGATTTTAAAGGCAGCGGGGGCGCCGGACCGCCTGCTGTCCCAGCTCATGACATGCAGCCGCCGGATGCTGTCCCTCAAGCGGTCGCGGGAGGAAGAGGGGAGCGGGGGAGAACGCCGCCAGGTGTTGGGGGAGGAATACGAGCTGCTTCCGGATGTGAACCTTCTGGCCCTGAGCCTTCTGTCCCTTCTGGGAGAGCTGGACACGTACATGAATGACCATGTGGAATTTACGGATCGGGATCAGGTGCTGGAGTTTTATTTTCAGCTGCGGGATTTTCTGGCGGTCTATGACAAACGGGATGAACATTATAAGATTTACAGTCGGATTCTGCCCGGAGGAGCATTCATGGTAAAGCTCATGTGCATCAATCCGTCCGGAAGGCTGCGGGAGTGTCTTTCTTCCGGCATCAGCACCCTGTTTTTCTCAGCCACCCTGCTTCCCATCCGGTATTATAAGGAGCTCCTCTGGGGAAGCCAGGATGAGTACGCGGTATACGCGGATTCGCCTTTTCCCAGGGAGAACCGGCTGGTGCTGGCGGCTGGGGATGTGAGCAGCCGGTACGGCAGGCGCAGAAGAGGAGAATATGAGAAAATATGCGACCATATCTGCCGGATCGTGGAGGGCAGGAAGGGAAATTATATGGTGTTCTGCCCCTCCTATGCGTATCTTTCCCAGATTGAGGAAATCCTCAGAGAACGCCAGGAGAGCGGCGGGGCGGATTTTGTCCTTGAAGTGCAGAAAAGTCATATGGAGGAAGGGGAACGGGAAGAATTTTTGGAGCAGTTTTCTCAGCCGCGGGAGAAGTCGCTGGCTGCTCTGTGTGTGATGGGGGGAATATTTTCCGAGGGGATTGACCTGACGGAAGAGAAGCTCATCGGAGCCATCATCATCGGAACCGGCCTGCCTCAGGTGAATGTGGAGCAGGAGATTCTGCGGGAGTATTTTGAGAGCCAGGGCGGCCGGGGATTTGACTATGCGTACCAGTATCCCGGCATGAATAAGGTGATGCAGGCGGCCGGGCGGGTGATCCGCACCCTGCGGGACAAGGGCGTGATCGCCCTTTTGGATGACCGCTTCCTGCGGCCGGAATATACGGCGCTTTTTCCAAGGGAGTGGGGGAGCTACACCGTGGTAAACCGGTATAATGTGTCTCAGGCGCTCCAGGCATTCTGGGGAGAGGAAAACGGCGTGCCGGAAAGCTGAAGTGCAGCCGGGAGGTCTTCGGATCCGGGCCGCACCGGACGCTTACAGCATGTCCATAAACTGCCGGGCTGCCTGGGACACAGGCAGGGTGTCGTTGTAAGCGACCATCATCTGCCGGGAGGGAAGCTCTTCCCGAAGCTTTAGGATAAATAGATCTTTATCCTGAGCGGGGATACAGAAATCCGGCACAAAGGCGATTCCAAGGCCGATGCGCGCCAGGTCGATGAGAAGGTCGTTGCTGGAGAGCTCGATTTCCGGCACCAGATCCAGCTGATTTTTCTGGAATACCTGATGGAGAAACTCGCTGGTGGTGCTCCGCCGATCCAACATCAGGATGGGATACCTGAGAAGATCGGCCAGAGAGAGAGTCTTTCCCTCCAGGTCAAAGGCCTGGCGGCTGGCAGTGAACACGTCGTGGAACTCATTGATGACCCGTGTGTTTAAGGTTCCGCTCAAGGCGGAGTTGGGATAATTGGTGATGATAAAATCCGCCTGGCCGTTCTCTAAGAATTTGGCGCAGGCGATGGAAGTCTGATTGATGACTTTGATGTGGATTCCCGGATATTCCTGGTGGAAGCGCTTCAGATAGGGAATCAGGTAATAGCGGCAGATGGTGTCGCTGGCTCCGATGCGCAGCTGGCCGCCGTTCAGCGTGTGCGCCTCAAGGAGCTGATTTTCCCCTTTGCGGATCAGGTTCATGGCAGGCTCAATATGCCGCAGGAGAATCTCTCCCTCCGGGGTGAGCTGTACTTTCTTTGTGCTCCGGATAAAAAGCGGCTGATTCAGCTTTTTTTCCAGAACCTTGATGGACTGGCTGACAGCGGACTGGGAAATAAACAGGTGTTTGGACGCCTCGGAAAAACTGAGGGAGATAGCGACGTGGTAAAATACTTTATATAATTCATAGTTGATATCCATGATATGGAATGGCCTCCTTGCTCTGATCGTAACTGCCCGGAACGGAGTGCCGTTCCGAACGGTTACATCTAATCTTATCACGGCACAGCGGGCTTTGTAAAGATGCACGGCTGAGCAGCGCCTATTTTGTACAGAAAGTGTGGTATGGAAAATGGAATTTGATTTTTATAAAATGTATCTTGAGGAAATGGGAAACATTCCGGAGCTGGGCTCCGAGGAAGAGGCTGTTCTCCTGGAGGGGATGGCCAGGGGAGAGCGCGCGGCCAGGGAGCGCCTGGTGGAGGGAAGCCTGGGGCGGGCTCTGGCCCTGGCCAGGGAGTATGAGAACCGGGAGCTTCCCATGTCCGATTTGGTGCAGGAGGCCAATACGGCTCTGATGCTGGCGGCCGTGGAGTATGACGGGAGCCGGGAGTGGGCGGAGCTTTTGGAGTACCGGGTGCGGGAGAGCATTGAGCTTGCTCTCGCGGAGCAGAAGCAGGAAAAGGAGCTGGAGGAAAATATGGCCGCCCGGGTGAATGTGCTCCAGACCGTGTCTAAGGTTATGGCGGAGGAACTGGGCCGGGAAGCTACGGTTGAAGAGCTGGCCGCCAAGATGAAGATGTCCGAGGAGGAAGTCCGGGATCTGATGAAGATGGCCCTGGATGCGCTGAACGCAGAGTATGGAGGGACGGTCTGATATTTTTAAGCGGACTGTGCCTGCGGGAATCGTCCGGGCTGCGGTACGGGCCCGGACGCCCTTCGGGCAGGAGCAAATCGCATCCGGGGGCATGTATCCGGAGGGGGAGGCTGTGCCCGAGAACCTGCATCTGGGTGCATCCCAGCGCTGAGAAAGTGCTGAGGAAGAGCCGCGAATTGGAGGCGAATTGGAGCCGCTAATTGGTTAAAAAAGTGCTTGCAATTTCATAAAGATGTGATATAATAATCACGTTGGCAGGTAAGATTTCTGCCAGATATATGGAAACGCAGATGTAGTTCATCGGTAGAACACCAGCTTCCCAAGCTGGGGAGGCGGGTTCGATTCCCGTCATCTGCTCTTAAGGATCCCGTAAAATCACGTATTTACGGGATTTTTTGTTTCAGACAATCATAACACATAGGCTGCGGTAAATAATAAAATATAGAAGGAGGAAATCTTGGACATATGACAGGCTAAGAAACAGAAAAGTCGCACTGGATATACCGTGAAAAGAAGTGAATTTAAAGAAAAGGAGGCCGTTATATATGACTGCAGTTGATTCCAAAATTTGGAAAGAGGAGCTTCCCGCATTTCGGGAGCAGACGGATGCTTTTTATGCCGGGGAGCTGAACAAAGGCGCTTACAAGGGATTTTCCGGCTACTACGGAAGTTACGCCCAGAAGGACGGAAAGGCCAGCATGCTGCGCCTGCGCATGCCCGCCGGGCGGGTGACGCGGGAGCGCCTTGCCTTTGTGGCCAGAACCGTTCGGGAGTACGGCGTGCCCCGGGTGCATTTTACCACCTGCCAGACGATGCAGCTCCACGATCTGACGCCGGAAAACCTGTACCCCATCATGGAAGAAGCGCTGGACGCGGGCATTGTCATTATGGGAGGCGGCGGGGATTTCCCGCGGAATGTGATGTGTTCTCCGCTTTCCGGCCTGGAGGAGGGAGAATATTTTGACGTGCTTCCCTGGGCGGAGGCAGCGGGTGACTATCTGCTGCAGTTTATCAAGGCGGAGAAGATGCCGCGAAAGCTGAAGGTGGGATTTTCCAATTCCCCGGCGAACCGGACCCATGCTACCTACCGGGATCTGGGCTTTGTAGCCCGGCCGGACGGGACCTTTGATGTGTACAGCGCCGGCGGCCTGGGAAATAACCCGCGCTTCGGCGTAAAGGTCGGGGAGGCTGTGGCGCCGGAGAAGATTCTCTACTATATTAAAGCCATGTGGCTGACCTTCCGGGCTTATGGAAATTATGAAAACCGGGGCAGGGCCCGTACCCGTTATATGCAGGAGGCCTGCGGCGGCCCGGAGGCCTACGCGAAGGCGTACGCGGAGAAGCTGGCCGAGGTATTTGCCGGGGAGAAGCTGGAGCTGGATGTGACGCCGCACCCGGTGACAAAGAAGGACGACGGCATTCGGATTAAGGGCCGCTGGGTTATTCCCCAGAAGCAGAACGGTTTGTATGCGGTGGCCTGGCATCCTCTGGGTGGTCAGCCGGATTTGTCGGTTTTGTGCGCGCTGAGCGACCTGCTGTCCGGAATGGAGGAGGCAGAGATTCGTCTGGCCCCCGATGAAACAGCGTATATTGTGAATCTGACCGGCGGTGAGGCCGAAAAGGTGTTAAAGCTTTTGGAAAAGGATAATGCGCGCACCTTGTTTGAGACTTCGGTGAGCTGCATTGGCAGCGCTACCTGCCAGGTGGGGCTGCGGGATTCCCAGGGACTTCTGGCCGCCTGCGCAAAGGCAGTGCGGGAGGCGGGGATTCCGGATGGGGCACTTCCGCAGATTCATATTTCCGGATGTCCCTCCTCCTGCGGAACGCATCAGACGGGAATTTTGGGCTTTCGTGGCGCTTCTCGGATGGTGGATAAAAAGCCGCAGAGCGGATTTACCCTGTATGCGGGCGGCTGTGAAGGACAGGGAGAGGAACAGATGGGCCGGGAGCTGGGCGTGCTTCTGGAGAAGGATATCCCCGCGTTTCTTGTGGATCTGGGCAGGAAAGTGGCGGAGAGCGGAAAGGATTTCTATGCCTGGTATGCGGCGAATCCCCAGGGAATTGAAGAGGCAGCGGCGCCGTATCTGGGATAAGGAAAACAGGATGAAGAAACGATTTTTAAAATGGATTTATATGGCAGGCTGCATTTTGCTGGCCGCGGGGAACGCGGCCGGCTGCGGGGCCGGGCAGATGGCGGCAGCGGCAGGCAATGGGGGCGGGCAGACGGCCGCGCCGGAAACCGGCCCGGCGGAGGAAACCGCTGCGGAGCGCACGGTTGTCTTTACGGACGATCTGGGCCGCACAGTGGAGGTGCCCTATCAGCCCCAACGCGTGGCGGCCCTGATCGGCAGCTTTGCGGACATCTGGTGCCTGGCCGGGGGAAAGAATAGTCTCGCGGCGGCGGCGGACGACACCTGGACCCAGTTTGATCTGGGGCTCTCCGACGAGGTGAAGAACCTGGGGGCGGTGAAAACCCCCAGCACAGAAACGCTTCTGGCCTCCCAGCCGGACTTTGTGCTGGGAAGCACAAAGACGGCTGCGGATGTGGAGCTCCTTGATATGCTGGATTCCATGGGGATTCCCGGCGCCTGCTTTGACGTGAGCTCGTTTGATGATTACCTGCGCCTGCTGGATATCTGCACGCAGATTACGGGGGACGAAGAAGCCTATGAAACGTACGGGCTGAAGGTGCAGGAGCAGATTGACGGCGCCAGGGAGCGGGCGGATCGGGCGAGAGGCGGGGATGCCGCCCCCAGCGTTTTGTACATACGGGCCACCGGCTCCAGCTGCAAGGTAAAGGGAAGCCAGGGAACAGTTCTGGGAGAGATGCTGGCGGACCTGGGATGCGTGAACGTGGCGGACAGCGAGACCGCGCTTTTGGAGGAGCTGAGCCTGGAGACAATTCTGGCCGCGGACCCGGATTACATTTTTGCGGTGCTGCAGGGGGCGGACAACTCGGACGCCCAGGCCATGCTGGAGGGAACCCTGCTCTCCAATCCCGCCTGGGAGGGACTGACGGCGGTCCGCCAGGGAAGATTCCACATCATGGACCAGAAGCTCTACAATCTGAAACCAAATGCGAGATGGGGAGAGGCATATGAGAAACTTGCGGACCTGTTGTACCCCGGGGAGGAATAAGAAAATCCTGGCCGTGCTCTTTCTGGCGGCTGTTCTGGTCGGGGGATTAAGCCTGTGCCTGGGGGCGGAGCCGGTTTCCCTGCCGCGGGCTGTGGGGGCAATCCTCTCGCATCAGGAGACGGTGGAGACGCGGATTCTCGCGTATGTGCGCCTGCCGCGCACCTGCGCCGGACTTCTGGCAGGGGCGGCCCTGGCATGCGCGGGGGCCATTATCCAGGGGGTGCTGGCAAATCCTCTGGCAGCACCCAGCACCATCGGAGTCAATTCCGGAGCGGGGCTGGCTGCGGCCATCTGCTGCGCCATAAACCCAGGCGCGGTGGCGGCTGTCCCCTTCGCGGCTCTGGCAGGGGCATTTTTCGGCGCGGTCCTGGTGCTCACCGTGGCGGAGCGCACCGGTGCGTCCCGGCTCACCCTGGTGCTGGCAGGCGTGGCCCTGTCCGGGATGTTCGGGGCCGGGGTGGATGCGGTTGTCACCTTTGTCCCCGAGGCGCTGAACGGGTATTCGGATTTTCGCATCGGGGGACTTTCCGGGGTGTCCATGGGCCGGCTGTTTCCGGCATTTTGCCTGATTTTTCCGGGCATTCTTATTGCCCTGACGCTTCACAATGAGCTGGATGTGCTCTCCCTGGGACGGGAGCAGGCACAGTCCCTGGGGCTTGCCGCCGGCAGGTTGCGGCTGGTATTTCTCGGCCTTGCCGCCGCGCTGGCGGGGGCGGCCGTGAGCTTCTGCGGCCTTTTGGGCTTTGTGGGCCTTGTGGTCCCCCATATGATGCGGCGCCTGGTGGGGGAGGAGAGCGGCTCTCTTCTGGCGGCTTCCGCGCTGGGCGGCGGGGCCCTTTTATGCGGCTGCGACCTGGTTTCCCGCCTGGTTTTTGCCCCCTATGAGCTCCCTGTGGGGATTGTCATGTCCCTTTTAGGAGGGCCGTTTTTTATCTGGCTGCTTCTGCGGCGGAGAGGAGAGAGCCATGGTTGAGCTTAGCGGTCTTTGCGTGGGATATGGGGAGCGTCCGGTGCTGCAGGGGGTGTCCCTGAACTTCCCTCCGGGGCAGGTGACCATCCTTCTGGGGCCCAATGGCTGCGGCAAGAGCACCCTGTTAAAAGCGGCTCTGGGACTGATTCCCGTGAAGGAGGGCGCGGTGCGCTATGACGGGCAGGATATCCGCAGCTTATCGCCGAAGGAAATTGCCAGGAGGGCGGCGTACCTGGCCCAGAGCCGCGGTGTGCCCAATATCACGGCCAAACGTATGGTGCTGCACGGCCGTTTTCCCTACCTGTCTTACCCGCGGCGCTACCGGCCCGAGGACTACGAAAAGGCGCGGGAGGCGCTGGCCTGGGCCGATGCCCTGGACCTGGCGGACCGCCCCATGGGGCAGATAAGCGGCGGCCAGCGCCAGAAGGTGTATCTGGCCATGGCGCTGGCCCAGGACACCCAGACCATTTTCATGGACGAGCCCACGGCCTATCTGGATATCCGGCACAGGCTGGAGGTAATGGCCCTGGCCCGCCGCCTGGCGGATATGGGCCGGGCGGTGGTCCTGGTGCTTCACGACCTGGATCTTGCCCTGAAAGGGGCCGACCGGGTGGCGGTGCTCGCGGACGGGACGCTGCGGCAGACAGGCAGCCCGGAGGGGATATTTTCCGCAGGCATTCTGGATGAGGTGTTCGGCGTGTCTGTGCGCCGGGTGCGGACAGAGGACGGCTGGCAGTATTACTGCGGCCTGTAGACGAGGAGGTTTCTATGGCATATTTTCCGTTTTTTGTGGAGCTGGCAGGCGCGTCCGGCCTGGTGGCCGGCGGGGGAAAGGTGGCCCTGCGCAAGGTGGAAAAACTGCTCCCTTACGGGCCGCGCCTTACGGTCATCGCGCCCCGGATCGACGAAAAAATTCTTGCCATGCCCGGGGTGGTCTGCCTTCGGCGGGCTTTTGAACCGGCGGATCTGGAAGGAAAAGATTTCGCGGTGGCGGCCGCCGGCGACCGGGAGGTGAATCACCGGATTTCCCGACTGTGCAGGGAGAGGAAAATACCGGTTAATGTAGTGGACGACAAGGAAGCCAGCAGCTTCCTTTTTCCGTCCCTGATTAAGAGAGGGGAACTTTCAGTGGGCATATCCACCGGTGGGAGCAGCCCGTCAGCGGCCATTTATCTGAAGGAGCGGTTCGCCGAGGCGGTTCCGAAAAATCTGCCGGAGATTCTGGATTTCCTGGCCGGGGAGCGGGCCAATATCCGGCAGGCAGTGTCCTGCGGGGAGCGGCGGGAAGCGCTGATGAAGGAACTGTTTTGGGCCTGTATGGAGCAGGGCGGGCCGCTGACCCGCGAGGAGGTCCGAAGGAGAATGGAAAAGTACAGGGAGGACGAAGCGTGAGGATGGAAAGAGAGGCAAGGGGCATGGTCTTTTTGGTGGGAGCGGGCTGCGGGCCTGCGGACCTCATCACGGTGCGGGGCCTGCGGCTTTTAGAGCAGTGCGACGCCGTTGTGTATGACGATCTCATTGACCGGGAGCTTCTCCTGGCGGCTCCGGAGCATGCCCGGCGCATTTACATGGGAAAGAGGCAGGGAAAGCACGGCGCTTCCCAGGAGGAAATCTGCGAAACCCTGATCCGCCTGGCTCGGGAAGGGCTGCGGGTGGTGCGGCTGAAGGGGGGAGACCCCTATGTGTTCGGAAGAGGCGGGGAGGAGATGCTGGCTCTTAAGGCAGCAGGGATTTTCTGCGAGCAGGTGCCGGGGATTACCTCGGCGGCGGCGATTCCTGCGGAGGCCGGGATTCCGGTGACCCACCGGGGAATGAGCCGCAGCTTTCACGTCATCACGGGCCACACGGCCCAGGGAAAGGAGGGGCTGCCGGAGGACTTGGAAAAGCTGGCAGGCCTTAACGGAACCCTCGTCTTTTTGATGGGACTTTCCCGGCTGGACGCCATCGCCGGGGGGCTTATGAAGGCGGGGAAATCGCCGGATACCCCGGCGGCTGTGCTCCGCGGCGGCTGTGCGCCGGACAGGCAGGCGGTGCGGGGCACCCTGGGAACGATTGGAGAAATGGCCCGGCAGGCTGGGATAAAGCCCCCGGCTGTGATTGTGGTGGGAGAGACCGCCGGGCTAAATCTTTCGGCGGAAAGCGCCCTCCCTCTCTTAGGCGTACAGGCGGGGCTTGTGGGCACTCCCGCAGTCACGGAAAAGCTGAAAAGCCTTCTGGAGCATGCGGGCGCCCGGGTGCACACGGTTCTGCGCTCCCGGACGGAGGCCCTGCCCCTGTCCATTGACCTGGAGGCGCTCTGCGACGGCTCGCCCCGGTGGCTGGTGTTTACCAGCGCCAACGGGGTTCGGGTGTTTTTTGACGCGCTGCACGGGCAGAAAATCGATCTGCGCCGTCTGGCGGCCTGCCGGTTTGCCGTAATCGGCCCCGCTACGGGAGACGCATTGTCCGACCGGGGAATCCTGCCGGATTTATGCCCCGAGACCTACACCAGCGCCGCGCTGGCCGCTGCCCTGGTGAAGCGGATGGAGGCAGAGGGGGAAATGGAGGAAACAGTTCTTCTGCGCTCCCGCAAAGGAGCGAAGATTCTGCCGGAGACATTAAGAGCCGCAGGATTTGCGGTGCGGGATGTTCCGCTCTATGATGTCCGGGCCATTTTGCCTGCGGAGGGCGGCCCCGCCTTGGAGGAAGGAGCGCTTCCCTGGAAGCTGGATTACCTGCTTTTTTCCAGTGCCGGGGGAGTGGAACAGTTTTTCGCGCAGTATGGGGCGGTGCCGGAGGGAACCGTCTGCGCCTGCATCGGGGAGGTGACGGCTGGGCAGCTTAAGAAGCATGCGGCCAAAGACAGCGGCCGGCCGGCGCCTTACACGGGAAACATCCTGACGGCCCGGGAGGCCACGGCCCAGGCGCTGGCGGAGGCTGTAATCCGGGACGCGCAGGAGCAGGCTTGCCAAAAACGGGCAAATATGTTTTAATACTATTCAGACCGGCGGGCAGGCCGGAGCGGATGCGCTGCGTACGGGCAGCTGCGTTCTGCTTCCCGTGCCCGCCGCAGATATGGAGGGACCGGAATGGCAAACACGGCAAAGGAACAATATAACGCGTCCAGCATCACGGTGCTGGAGGGCCTGGAGGCAGTGCGCAAGCGCCCCGGCATGTACATCGGCGGGGTGGGCTCCAAGGGGCTCAACCATCTGATTTATGAGATCGTGGACAACTCCGTGGATGAGCATCTGGCGGGATTCTGCGATCAGATATGGGTGGCCCTGGAGGCGGACGGCTCCTGCACGGTTCGGGACAATGGCCGGGGAATCCCGGTGGAGATGCACCAGAAGGGGGTCTCCGCGGCCCGGGTGGTGATGTCCACCCTCCATGCCGGAGGCAAATTTGACAACAACGCCTACAAGACCAGCGGCGGCCTTCACGGCGTGGGCTCCTCGGTGGTGAACGCCCTGTCCACCCACCTGGACCTCAAGGTATTCCGGGACGGCCGCATTTACCATGACGCCTATGAGAGAGGCGTGCCTGTGGTGGAGCTTATAGACGGCCTTCTGCCCGTGATCGGGAAGACAAAGGAGACCGGAACCCAGATTAATTTCAGCCCGGACGGGGAGATATTTGAGAAGACCCGCTTCAAGGCGGATTGGCTGAAGAGCCGCCTTCACGAGACCGCGTACTTAAATCCCGGCCTGACCATCCACTATGCCAACCGCAGGCCCGGGGAGGAGGAGGAGGTTCTCTACCATGAGCCGGACGGCATTGTGGCCTATGTAAAGCAGCTCAACGCCGGAAAGACGCCGGTTCACGACCCCATCTATTTTAAGGGAATCGTGGACAAGGTGGAGGTGGAGGCCGCCATCCAGTTCGTGGACACCTTTGAGGAGAATATTCTGGGCTTCTGCAACAATATATTTACCCAGGAGGGCGGCACCCATCTGGCAGGCTTTAAGACGAAGTTCACCGCTCTTATCAACAGCTATGCCAGGGAGCTGGGCATTTTAAAGGAGAAGGACGCCAATTTTACCGGGGCGGACACCAGAAACGGCATGACCGCGGTGATTGCCGTCAAGCACCCGGATCCGATTTTCGAGGGGCAGACAAAGACCAAGCTGGCCAGCGCCGACGCCACCAAGGCTGTATTTACGGTCACGGGGGACGAGCTGCAGCTCTATTTTGACAGGAATGTGGAGGTCTTAAAGGCCATTATCGGCTGCGCGGAGAAATCCGCCAAGATTCGCCGGGCGGAGGAAAAGGCCAAGACCAACATGCTGACAAAGTCCCGCTTTTCCTTTGACAGCAACGGAAAGCTGGCAAACTGCGAGAGCCGCGATCCTTCCAAATGTGAGATTTTTATCGTGGAGGGCGATTCCGCAGGGGGTTCCGCGAAAACCGCCAGAAACCGGCAGTTCCAGGCCATTCTCCCCATACGGGGCAAGATTCTGAATGTGGAGAAGGCCTCCATGGACAAGGTTCTGGCCAACGCGGAGATCAAGACCATGATTAATTCCTTTGGCTGCGGCTTTTCCGAGGGGTACGGGAATGATTTTGATATCACCAGGCTCCGCTATGATAAGATCATCCTCATGACGGATGCCGATGTGGACGGAAGCCATATTGACACGCTCCTTCTCACCTTCCTCTACCGCTTTATGCCGGAGCTCATCTACGACGGTCATGTGTACATTGCCATGCCGCCCCTCTTTAAGGTGATTCCCAAGAAGGGGCAGGAGCAGTATTTGTACGATGAGAGGGCCCTGGAGCGCTACCGCAGGACCCACACCGGGGAATTCACCCTGCAGCGCTACAAGGGACTCGGAGAGATGGACCCGGATCAGCTTTGGGAGACCACCCTGGACCCGGAGCGGCGGGTATTAAAGCGGGTGGAGATTGAGGATGCCCGCATGGCCTCGGAGGTCACGGAGCTTCTCATGGGAAGCGATGTGGCGCCCCGCCGCCAATTCATCTATGACCACGCTGACGAAGCGGAAATTGATGCGTAGGCTGCCGTGCGCCAAAAAAAGGAGAGAGCAGATAAATGGCTGAAAAGATTTTGACAACCGAATACAGCGAGGAAATGCAGAAGAGCTACTTAAACTACTCGATGAGCGTCATCACGGCCAGGGCCATCCCGGACGCCAGGGACGGGCTGAAGCCCGTGCAGCGCCGGGTGCTCTACGATATGAGCCAGCTTCACCTCGACCACGACAAGCCCCACCGCAAGTCCGCGCGTATTGTGGGCGATACCATGGGTAAATACCACCCCCACGGGGACAGCTCCATCTACGATACCCTGGTGGTGTTGAGCCAGGAGTTTAAAAAGGGAATGCCCCTGGTGGACGGCCACGGAAACTTCGGCTCCATCGAGGGAGACGGGGCCGCGGCTATGCGCTACACCGAGGCCAGGCTTGAGAAGTTCGCCGAAGAGGTCTATCTGAAAGACCTGGACAAGACGGTGAACTTTGTGCCCAACTATGACGAAACGGAGCGGGAGCCCGAGGTTCTCCCGGTGCGGGTGCCGAACCTTTTGATCAACGGCGCCGAGGGAATCGCCGTGGGCATGAGCACCAGCATCCCTCCCCACAACCTGGGAGAGGTGGCGGACGGGGTCATGGCCTACATTGATAATCCCCAGATCACGGTAAAAGAGCTGATGGAATACATGCCCGGGCCGGATTTTCCCACCGGGGGAATCATCGCCAACAAGAGCGAACTGCCCCAGATTTACGAGACGGGAACCGGAAAAATCAAGCTGCGGGGCCGTTTTGATGTGGAGCTTGGAAAGCGCAAGGCGGACAAGGACAAGCTGGTGATTACGGAGATCCCCTACACCATGATCGGCGCGGGAATCAATAAATTTCTCACGGACGTGGCGGAGCTGGTGGAGACAAAGAAGATCCCCGACGTGGTGGATATTTCCAACCAGTCCAGCAAAGAGGGAATCCGCATTGTGCTGGAGCTGCGCAAGGACGCGGACATTGACCGCATCAAAAACATGCTCTACAAGAAGACAAAGCTGGAGGACACCTTCGGGGTCAATATGCTGGCCATCGCCGGGGGCAGGCCAGAGACCTTGAATCTCCGGGGAATCCTGAAAAATTTTATGGATTTCCAGTACGAAAACACGGAGAAAAAGTACCGGGTGCTCTTAGAGAAGGAGCGGGAGAAAAAGGAGGTTCAGGAAGGCCTGATTGCGGCCTGCGACTGCATTGACCTGATTATCGCCGTTCTGCGGGGAGCGCAGAATCTAAAGGATGCCAAGGCCTGCCTCATGACCGGAGATATCTCCAAGATTCATTTCCGCATCCAGGGCTTTGAGGAGGACGCTAAGAAGCTTCACTTTACGGAGCGCCAGGCATCGGCTATTTTGGAAATGCGCCTCTACAAGCTCATTGGGCTGGAGATCCTGGCCCTGGAGAAGGAGCATAAAGCCACCCTTGCCCGGATTAAGGAGTATGAGAAGATCCTGGGCAGCCGCCAGCAGATGGACGCGGTGATTAAGGAAGATTTGGCGGCGATTAAGAAGGAGTTTGCCGTTCCCAGAAAGACCCGCATTGAGGATGGCCCCGAGGCTGTGTACGCGGAGGAGCCCGTACAGATTCAGGAGGCGGTCTTCGTCATGGACCGGTTCGGCTACTGCAAGCTTTTGGACAAGGGAACCTATGAGAGAAACAAGGAGACCGTGGACACCGAGCAGGTTCATGTGATTCCCTGTCTTACCACGGACAAAATCTGTCTCTTTGCCGCCAGCGGAAATATGTATCAGATTAAGGCAGCGGATGTGCCCGCCGGAAAGCTCAGGGATAAGGGAATACCGATTGAAAATATCAGCAAATACGACGGGACAAAGGATTCCATCCGTTTTCTCACCTGCGCGGGAAGCCTGAAAGGAAGGGTTCTGGTGTTTGCCACGAAGATGGGCATGGTTAAGCAGGTGCCCGGGGAAGAATTTGAGACGAACAACCGGATGGTGGCGGCCACAAAGCTCCAGGAGGGAGACGAGGTGGTGACCGTGGTTCCCGTAAACGGAGAGAGCCAGGTGGTTCTGGTGACCACCGGCGGCGTCTTCCTAAAATTCCTCCTGGAGGAGATTTCCCTGTTTAAGAAGGCGTCCCGGGGCGTGCGCGGCATCAAGCTGGCGAAAAACGAAGAGCTGGAGCAGCTCATCCTTCTGGGGGAGGATACGGTCCTCGACTACAAGGGGAAGGAAGTCCACTTGAACCGGTTAAAGCTGGCAAAGAGGGATGGAAAGGGAAGCAAAATACGTCTGTAAACGCGAAGAGCGGTTGCATTTTTTACAGTCCTGAATTAAAATGTATGGTAAACAGTTCGGGGCGGCGGGAAAACAAGGGCCTTCGGGACATGCGCCGTTCCGAATAATGATAGCGGAGGAGAAAAAAGCCAATGGAAAAGAAGTTAAAAGTCGGCGTACTTGGAGCAACAGGCATGGTGGGACAGAGGTTTGTCTCCCTGCTGGCGGGTCACCCCTGGTATGAGGTAGCTGTGGTGGCGGCCAGCCCCCGTTCTGCGGGAAAGACGTATGAGGAGGCGGTGGGAGACCGCTGGAAAATGGATACGCCCATGCCCGAAGCGGTAAAGAACCTTGTTGTGATGAATGTGAACCAGGTGGAAGAGGTGGCCGCCGGGGTGGACTTTGTGTTCAGCGCGGTGGACATGACCAAGGATGAGATAAAGGCCATCGAGGAGGCCTACGCAAAGACCGAGACCCCGGTGGTGTCCAACAACAGCGCCCACCGCTGGACTCCGGATGTGCCCATGGTGATTCCGGAGGTGAACCCGGAGCATTTTGATGTGATTCCCTTCCAGAAAAAGCGTCTGGGAACGGAGCGCGGATTTATCGCGGTGAAGCCCAACTGCTCCATCCAGAGCTATGCGCCGGTGCTGACGGCGTGGAAGGAATTTGAGCCCTGCGAGGCGGTGGTCACCACCTACCAGGCCATTTCCGGCGCGGGAAAGACCTTTAAGGACTGGCCGGAGATGATGGGGAATATTATCCCCTACATCGGCGGCGAGGAAGAGAAGAGCGAGCAGGAGCCTCTGCGGATCTGGGGCAAGATTGAAAACGGCGTGATTGTAAAGGCCCAGAGCCCGGTGATCACCTGCCAGTGCGTCCGCGTGCCTGTGCTCAACGGCCATACCGCGGCGGTGTTTGTGCGGTTCAACAAAAAACCGACCAAGGAGCAGCTCATCGAGGCCATGACATCCTACAAGGGCCTGCCCCAGGAGTTAAATCTTCCCAGCGCGCCGAAGCAGTTCATCCAGTATCTCACTGAGGACAACCGGCCCCAGGTAACCCTGGACGTGGATTTTGAGCGGGGAATGGGAATCTCCGTGGGACGCCTCCGTGAGGATACGGTTTATGACTATAAATTTATCGGCCTGTCTCACAACACGCTGCGGGGAGCGGCAGGAGGCGCCGTGCTGTGCGCGGAGCTTCTGACGGCAAAGGGGTATATCAAGGCCAAGGCGTAAGATACTGTCTGGCTGCAAAGGCCCCCAATTGAGAAGGGTTGATTAAGAGTAAGGAGAGGAGCGGGAGGATATGTCGATTCAGAAGGAACATTTTGGAAATATGCCTGATGGGCAGGAGGTTTTTAAGTATACGCTGACAAATAAAGAGGGAGTTTCTGCTTCCTTCATAACTCTGGGCGCGGTGTGGGTATCCATGATGGTGCCGGACCGGGAGGGGAAAATGGCGGATGTGGTTCTTGGATATGACGATCTGGAGAGCTATCTGCAGAATCCGCCTCATTTTGGCGCGCCCATCGGCCGCAACGCCAACCGCATCGGCGGGGCGGTGATTACCATTGACGGGGTGGACTACAAGCTGGCGGCCAACAATGGACCGAACAACCTGCACAGCGCCCCGAACCTTTACCATATCCGGCTGTGGGAGTGCACAGAGGCTGCCACCGAGGAGGGAGACCGCCTGGACTTCTTCCTGGAGAGCCCGGACGGGGATCAGGGATATCCGGGAAATGCGAAAATCCGGGTGAGCTACACGCTGACGGACGATAACCGTCTGCTTCTCGATTATCAGATGGTGAGCGATAAGGACACCATAGCCAATTTCACCAATCACAGCTATTTCAATCTGGCGGGCCATGACGGCGGAGAGGTTCTGAACCAGGAGGTATGGCTGAACGCTTCCTCCTACACGCCTGCGGACGCGGGTTCCATCCCCACCGGGGAAATCGCTCCGGTAGCGGGAACCCCCATGGATTTCACGCAGATGAAGGCCATTGGACAGGATATCGAGGCAGATTTTGAGCAGCTTGTCCTGGGAAATGGATATGACCACAACTGGGTTCTGGATCATGAGCCGGGTGTTCTCTCCCTGGCTGCCCGGGCAAGGGATCCGAAGAGCGGCCGGGTGATGGAGACCTACACGGATCTTCCGGGCGTTCAGTTCTATACGGCCAATGGACTGAAAGATTTTATGCCCGGAAAGGGAGGCGTCCATTACGGGCGGCGGCAGGCTTACTGCTTTGAGACCCAATATTATCCGGACGCCTGCCATAAGCCCCAGTTCCCGTCTCCCATTTTGAAGGCGGGCGACACCTACCAGACCAGGACGGTTTACCGGTTCTATGCGGAATAAATCTCTCTATATTGCGGAGAAACCCAGTGTGGCCCAGCAGTTTGCCCAGGCATTAAAGATCCAGGGCCGCCGCCAGGACGGCTATATTGAGTCCGAGGACGCGGTGGTCACCTGGTGCGTGGGCCATCTGGTGACCATGAGCTATCCTGAAGCCTACGATGCCCGCTTTAAGCGCTGGAGCTTTCAGACGATTCCCTTTCTGCCAAAGGATTTTAAATATGAGGTGATTCCGGCGGTGGCAAAGCAGTTTGCCATCGTTAAGGGACTGCTCACCCGGCCGGATATTGACACCATCTATGTGTGTACGGACTCCGGGCGCGAGGGAGAGTACATCTACCGTCTGGTGGCCCAGATGGCCGGGGTGGGGCCAGAGAAAAAGCAGAAGCGTGTGTGGATTGATTCCCAGACCGAGGAGGAGATTCTCCGGGGAATCCGGGAGGCAAAGGATGAGGCGGAGTACGACAATCTCTCCGCCTCCGCCTATCTGCGGGCCAAGGAAGACTACCTGATGGGCATTAATTTTTCGCGGGCCCTCACCCTGAAATTCGGCCCGGTCATGGGCGCGTATCTGGGGGAGACCCGGCGTCCTGTGCTCTCGGCCGGCCGGGTGATGACCTGCGTGCTGGGCATGGCGGTGCGCCGGGAGCGGGAGATACGAGAGTTTGTGAAGACGCCTTTCTACCGGGTGATCGGCACATTTTTGGCGTCCCGGCCCGATGGGGATATCCCTGTTCAGGCGGAATGGAAGGCTGTGGAGGGATCCCGGTATTTTAATACCCCCTGGCTATACAAGGACAACGGCTTTAAGGAGCGGGAAAAGGCCCAGGAGCTCATTGATTTCCTCATGGTAAATGAGGAGGGAAGCCGGGAACCCCTGCCCGCCAGAGTGATTTCCAAGGAAAAGAAGAAGGAAACGAAAAATCCGCCCCTTCTTTTTAATCTGGCAGAGCTGCAGAATACCTGCTCCAAGATGTTTAAGATCAGCCCGGACGAGACGCTAAAGATTGTCCAGGAGCTGTATGAGAAAAAGATGGTCACCTATCCCAGAACCGATGCCCGGGTGCTCTCAAGCGCTGTTGCAAAGGAGATCGGGAAAAATCTGGGCGGTCTGAAAAGCTATGGCCCTATGGCAGCCCTGGCGGCCGAGGTCCTGTCCATGGATTCCTGGAAAAAGATAGGAAAGACCCGGTATGTGAATGACAAGCAGATCACAGACCATTATGCGATTATCCCCACAGGCCAGGGGCTGGGGAATGCGGGCCGCTTATCTTCCCTGGCAGAAAAGGTATATCAGGTGATATGCCGCCGGTTCCTCTCGATTTTTTATCCTCCGGCTGTGTACCAAAAGTACGGTCTGGAGCTGGAGCGAAAGGGAGAGCATTTTTTTGCTTCCTTTAAGGTGCTGACCGAGCCGGGGTGGCTGAAAGCTTCCGGGGATAAACGCGCGCTGAACGCCGGAGTAGAGGAGAGTTTTGAGGACGGGGCGGCGGAGAATGCGTCCGCGGACGCCGGCGGGGCCGGAGCAGATGCCGCACCCGGAGCCGGGAATCTGGCAGAGAGCGCCGGAACCGGGGCTTTGGCGAAGGGTACGGGAGCCGGAACGGAAGAGTCCGGCCAGCAAGTTCCTGCGGTTTCCAGAGAACTCCTGCTCGCCCTCCTTGCGGATTTGAAAAAAGGTGATATACTATCGTTGACGGAGCTCTCCATCAAGGAGGGGGAGACTTCGCCGCCCAAGCGCTACACCTCCGGCTCCATGATTCTGGCAATGGAGAACGCGGGACAGCTCATTGAGGACGAGGAGCTGCGGGCCCAGATCAAGGGAAGCGGCATCGGAACCAGTGCCACACGGGCGGAAATTTTGAAAAAGCTGTTTAATATCAAGTATTTGAGTCTGAATCAAAAGACCCAGGTGATTACTCCCACATTATTCGGGGAGATGGTCTATGACGTGGTGGACCATTCCATCCGCCAGCTCTTAAATCCGGAGCTGACAGCCAGCTGGGAGAAGGGCCTCACCTATGTGGCAGAGGGAAGCATCACCTCCGAGGAATATATGGAAAAGCTGGGCCGGTTCGTGGCGGGAAGAACCATGAATGTAATCCGTATGGAGCACCCGCCGGACATGCGGGGCATGTTTGACGCGGCGGCTGTATTTTATAAAGGAAAGAAAAAGGAGAACGAGAAATGAAACTGGAAAATATGACATGGAAAGAGCTTTTAGGCACGGAGCACACCATTGCGGAGCGCCTTTTTGACGGGAAGACCTATCCCTGGGAGGTTCTGGGCGGAATCGGGGAGTTCATCACAACGCTTGGCCCCCTCCTTCCGGAAAATGAGTACCGGAAGCTGGGCAAGGACATCTGGATTCACAAGACAGCCCGCATGGCCCCCGGCGTTGCGGCGGCCGGCCCTATGATTATCTGCGCGGGCGCGCAGGTGCGCCAGGGCGCGTTCCTGCGGGGCAAGGTGATTATCGGCGAGCGCGCGGTTGTGGGAAATTCCTGCGAGCTCAAGAATGCGGTGCTCTTTGACGAGGTGCAGGTGCCCCACTTTAATTACGTGGGCGATTCCATCCTGGGCTACAAGGCTCACATGGGAGCAGGCGCCGTGACCTCCAACGTGAAGTCCGACAAGACCCTGGTGAAGGTTCACGCCGAGGACGGCGATGTGGAGACCGGTCTCAAGAAATTCGGAGCGATCCTGGGCGACTGCGTGGAGGTTGGCTGCAACAGCGTACTCAACCCCGGTACGGTGATCGGAAAGAATTCCAACATCTACCCCTTATCCAGCGTGCGGGGCTGCGTTCCGGCAAACTCCATTTACAAGGATAAGGACAACATCGTGACGAAAGAGGTTCGCGAGGAGGAAGAGCCTGCGGGCAAGGGCGGACTGAAGGTTGTGAAGTAAGAAAAACAGCCGAAACGGCTGCGGTGGAATAAGACGCAAAAAATAAGGGGAGGCAGCAGCTGCGGAATACGGCGGCTTTTGCCTCCTCTCTTTGTATTGGGGAGATAGAAGATATTTCCATGTCCCGGGAAGTATGGTAGAATAAAGAAAAAATGGGAGGTAGCAGCTATGGGACGTTTTTTCAGCAGTACGGTGGAGACCGCGCTTCGGGATATCTATTATCAAATGTGGACCGGCAGAGGGAAAGAGGCGCTCCAAAGCCTGGAACAGGCATCTGCCGCCGGGGACGGAGATGCCAGCTGCGTTCTGGCACGGTGTTACAGCGGTGAACAGTATGTGTGGGATGGGCATGGCTTTCCGGAGGATGGCCGGAAGGCGGCCAGTCTGCTGCGCAGATCCGTGAAGCAGGGCAGCGCACTGGGAGTGCTGATATGTCTGCGTTCCGGAGTGATGACGCCCGCTCTGGAAGAGGAGATGCCCTTTGACAGCCTGCAGGAGGCGTTTGACGCGGTTCTGGAAAAGGCCCGGGCGGGGGAGCCCTTCTGTCAGTACACGGTGGGCAATGTGTATTTCTGGTGGGATTTTCTTCGCATTCAGGGAAAGAGCCAGGAAGATTTTCCGAGCAGACAGGCGTTTCGCGACTATCTGAAGGAGAATATCGCAAAGTGCGAGGACTGGTTCTGGAAGGCCTTTCGAGGCGGCGTGTACTGGGGCGGGATTAATCTGAAGAATTATTATCAAAATGGGGCCGAAGATCTGATACGGCCTCAGCCTGCGAAAGCGGTGGACATCGACCGTATCGGCGCGG
>DWWT01000005.1 GCA_019119575.1 Candidatus Enterocloster excrementipullorum | reverse complement strand
GGAATCTTCAGGGTTTCGCATACTGTTTAATGTTTGGTTTTCATGGTGCTGTGTTGTTGCTTTCTTCAGCAGCAACGGTTATTTATTATAACCGATCGCTTTTGATTTGTCAACAACTTTTTTTATTTTTTTCAATTTCTTTTCAGGAAACTGAAAGCTGTTTTTTCCAGCGAGTAATGATATTATCACAAATCCGATCAAATGTCAATCACTTTTTGGAAGAAAAAAATCATCTGGAAAATAGAGCGGAGAAAGAGGGATTTGAACCCTCGCGCCGGTTTCCCGACCTACACCCTTAGCAGGGGCGCCTCTTCGGCCTCTTGAGTATTTCTCCGAATTGACATTTTCCATATGATTACGCTTAAGACATATCCGTCCTGAGACGCATTCAACATTATACTAAAATGAAATTATGTTGTCAAGGCATTTTTGTTCAGATTTTTATTTATTTCTTCTTGGATTTTATCGTGTACAAGATGTGCTATTTCTATTGTTTTCATTCCCATATATTGATTTGGATAAATGGGATCCAGATAGTGTACTTCTACTGTCTCATGTGCAAGAGAGTCAATATCAAAAGGTCTGAACGAATTAATAAGGGCAACTGGTACAATTGGACATTGTGCTTTTACAGCAGCCTTAAATGTGCCGCTCTTAAATTCCAGTATCTGATTTTCATTTCTGCTTCTATGGCCCTCTGCAAATATTACAAAATTGTCCCCTTCTTTTACCCGCTTTGCCACATCAAGAATTACTTTTGCCTGATCTTTCATATCATTTCTGTCCATAGAAAGACTTCTTGTAGCTCCTAAAACCTGCTTTACCAGAATCCAGTTGGATGCCTCTTTTTTTATAACAACCGATATAGGATTGGGACAGGTGGAAAACAGAGCCAGCATATCAAAAAGTCCCTGATGATTCGGAAATAAAATAAATCCGTCTTTCTTCGGTATATGCTCCTGTCCTTGAACCTTTACTGTCACGCGGCCCCATTTAATAATTCGCTTTACCATCCTCACAATATAATCGTAACGCTCCCGTACTGTGTGGGTATCATTTTCTCTCGCCATGCGGGCGATCGTTGTAAACCAGATGGGGGCGTAAAACAAATTCATTATGACCATATATACAATTCGCTTCATACATTTATCCTGCCGTTTTTTTCTTGTGTTCTGTATATTCTGTCTCTGATAGCATATTTCTCATGCTCTGGACGGCTGACAAAAAGGGATGCTGCAAAAAAGCTTTCTCTGTTTGCAGCACCCCTTTTTAACGAAGGGTCCTATTGTTCTTCATTGCCAGAATCGGCCTCATTGCCCTCCTCGGTATCTAAATCCGAGTCATTTTCGTCCTCGTAGTGCTCTTCGTCATACACATTGCTGTCCTTGGTAACACTCTCCCGGACCTTTGCAATGCTGGCCACCTTAATATCTGAATTCTGCTCAATGCTCATGAGCTTTACGCCGGATGTATTTCTTCCAATAATGGAAATATCATCTACGGACATGCGGATGATAATCCCCTCTGTGGTAATCAGCATAATCTCCCGTCCATCGTTCACCAGCTTTGCGCCGACTAGAGAACCGGTTTTCTCTGTAATTTTGTAGCAGAGCACACCCTTTCCGCCTCGGTTTTGGGCATTAAATTCACTTATAAAGGTTCGCTTGCCCATTCCATTCTCAGAAACAACAAGAAGGGTATCTCCCTGATCCTCCTTCTGCATGCCGATCACTTCATCATCGTCGTCAAACCGCATGCCAATTACACCCATGGACACACGCCCTGTCACACGAACATCTGTTTCATGGAAGCGGATGCACATTCCCTTTCGTGTTACAAGGAAAATATCCTGGGTATCGTCCGTAGCTTTCACCTCAATCAGCTCATCGCCTTCCTTCAATACAATCGCCTGAAGGCCATTTTTACGGACATGCTCATATTCCACCATAGGCGTTTTCTTTACCATGCCCTTCTTTGTAGCCATAAAGAGGTAATTGTCATTATTGAATTGGCGCATGGGAATAATAGCCGTAATCTGTTCCTCCGGCTGAAGCTGAAGGAGATTGATAATGGCTGTACCCCTGGCGGTTCTTCCTGCTTCAGGAATTTCGTATGCCTTTAAGCGATAAACCCTTCCCTGATTGGTAAAGAACATCATATGATGATGATTGGTCGTCATGAGGAGATCTTCAATATAGTCATCCTCTATGGTCTGCATTCCCTTGATGCCCTTTCCTCCCCGGTTCTGGCTCTTAAAATTGTCCACGTCCATCCGCTTAATATATCCCAGATGCGTCATGGCAATCACCGTATCTTCATCCGGTATTAAATCTTCCATGCACATATCATCATCGTATCCGATGGATGTACGGCGGTCATCTCCATACTTGTCCGCAATGATCTGAATTTCTTCTTTTATCACGGTAAGAAGTTTTTTCTCATCGGCCAGGATTGCTTTTAATTCCTCAATTTTGGCAAGAAGCTCCTTATATTCGCTTTCAAGCTTTTCCCGCTCCAAACCTGTAAGCGCACGCAGACGCATGTCCACAATAGCCTGGGCCTGAGCGTCGGAGAGTCCGAAACGATCCATCAGCTGATTTTTAGCCTCCGCCACATTGGCAGATCCTCGGATAATGCGGATCACTTCATCAATGTGATCAAGGGCAATGAGCAGTCCCTGCAAAATATGTGCCCGCTCCTCAGCCTTATTCAGATCATACTGTGTTCTCCGGCGAATCACATCCTCCTGGTGCGCCAGATATACATCCAGCATCTGATGGAGATTCAAAATTTTGGGCTGATTATTAACAAGGGCAAGCATAATAACTCCGAAGGTATCCTGGAGCTGTGTATGCTTCAGAAGCTGATTTAAAATTACATTCGCATTCACATCCCGGCGCAGCTCAATGTTGATGCGCATTCCTTCACGGTTGGACTCATCCCCGATGTAAGTGATGCCGTCGATCTTTTTTTCTTTTACAAGATCTGCGATCTTCTCAATGAGGCGGGCTTTGTTTACCATATAGGGAAGTTCCGTTACAATAATTCTGGATTTCCCATTGGCCATGGTTTCAATATTGGTCACTGCGCGGACTTTAATCTTTGCCCGGCCTGTGCGGTACGCCTCTTCGATTCCCCGTTTGCCCAGAATGGTGGCACCGGTTGGAAAATCCGGCCCCTTTATGATCTCCATGATCTCCTCCAAGGAGGTATCACGATCCTCATTTACCCGGTTATCAATCATCCGCACAACAGCGCCTATGACCTCCCGCAAATTGTGGGGAGGAATGTTTGTAGCCATACCAACGGCGATTCCCGAAGCTCCGTTTACCAGAAGATTCGGAAAACGTGAGGGAAGAACCACCGGCTCCTTCTCCGTATCATCAAAATTTGGTACAAAGTCAACGGTGTCCTTATTGATATCCGCCAACATCTCCATAGAAATACGGCTTAACCGTGCCTCTGTATAACGCATGGCCGCAGCCCCATCCCCATCGACAGAACCAAAGTTTCCATGACCGTCCACAAGAGTATAACGGGTAGACCAGTCCTGGGCCAGATTCACCAGGGCTCCATAAATGGAACTGTCCCCATGGGGATGATATTTACCCATGGTATCGCCTACAATACGGGCACATTTTCTGTGGGGCTTGTCGGGACCATTATTCAGCTCGATCATAGAATACAGGACGCGCCGCTGCACCGGCTTCAGTCCGTCCCTGGCGTCGGGGAGCGCTCTGGCGCTTATTACACTCATGGCGTAGTCAATATAGGACTGCTCCATGGTCTTTTTGAGGTCCACATCGTGAACCTTATCAAATACATTTGGTTCCATTTTCTATTCTCCTTTATGCTGCGGTTAAATGTCCAGATTCTTTACTTTCTTTGCATTTGCCTCGATAAATTCCCTTCTCGGCTCCACCTGGTCGCCCATAAGGGTAGTAAAGGTCAAATCCACTTCAGAGGTTGTCTCTTCATCCATCGTCACCCGAAGAAGGATCCTGCGCTCCGGATCCATCGTGGTCTCCCAGAGCTGCTCCGCATCCATCTCGCCGAGTCCCTTATAGCGCTGAATCTTGTTGCTGCTGTCCCTTCCGATGTCCGCTAAAAGGGCATTCAGCTCATCATCACTGTACGCATACCAAACCTTTTTATTTTTTTCCACCTTGTAAAGAGGCGGCTGGGCAAGATACACATATCCCTGTTTAATCAGCTCCGGCATAAACCGGTAGATGAACGTGAGCAGAAGCGTGCTGATATGAGCGCCGTCCACATCCGCATCTGTCATGATGATAATCTTGTGATAGCGCAGCTTTGTTATATCAAAATCATCGTGAATGCCTGTTCCAAAGGCTGTGATCATAGCCTTAATTTCCGCGTTTCCGTAGATCTTGTCCATCCTGGCCTTTTCCACGTTCAAAATTTTTCCGCGCAGGGGCAAAATCGCCTGGGTGGCACGGGAGCGGGCAGTTTTAGCGGAACCGCCTGCGGAATCTCCCTCCACGATATAAATCTCACAATTTTCCGGATTCTTATCGGAACAGTCGGCAAGCTTTCCGGGAAGAGCCATGCCGTCCAGGGCAGACTTTCTCCTTGTCAGGTCACGGGCTTTTCTTGCAGCGGCGCGGGCTCTCTGGGCCAAGATGGATTTTTCACACATTGCCTTGGCCACTGCCGGATTCTGCTCCAAAAAGTAGGTAAGCTGCTCGCTTACAATATTGTCCACAGCGGTTCTCGCCTCACTGTTTCCCAGCTTCTGCTTGGTCTGCCCCTCAAATTGGGGCTCGCTGATCTTTACGCTGATAATAGCGGTCAAACCTTCCCGGATATCCTCGCCCGATAAACTCTCTTCATTTTCCTTAAGGAGCTTATTCTTTCTGGCATAATCATTAAATGTTTTTGTAAGGGCATTTTTAAATCCCGTGAGGTGGGTACCGCCCTCAGGGGTATTGATATTGTTGACAAACGTATATATGTTCTCCGTATAGGAATCATTGTGCTGCATGGAAACCTCAACATACACTCCCTCACGAGTTCCCTCGCAGTATATAATCTGGTCATAGAGCGGTTCCTTGCCCTTATTTAAGTAGGTGACAAATTCCTTAATTCCCCCCTCGTAGTGGAAGGTCTTTTCTTTTTTCTCTTCGCGCTCATCCTTCAGGGTAATCTTTAAATTTTTGGTAAGGAAAGCGGTCTCCCGCAGCCTTACCTTTAAGGTATCATAGTCATAGACCATTTCCTCAAATATCTCTTTATCCGGAAGAAACGTTACTGAGGTTCCGTGCTCGGCCGGACTGCATTTTCCCACAATTTTTAAGGGATAGCACACTTTTCCCCGCTCATATCGCTGCTGGTATACATTTCCGTCCCTGTACACTTTTACTTCAAGCCATTCGGAAAGGGCATTTACTACGGAAGCGCCCACGCCGTGAAGGCCTCCGGATACCTTGTAGCCTCCATTGCCGAATTTTCCTCCGGCATGAAGGATCGTAAACACAACCTCCACCGCAGGAAGCCCCGCCTTTTTCTGTATATCCACGGGTATTCCCCGCCCGTCATCCACAACGGTGATCGAATTGTCCGGATTGATAGTGACCTCTATGGAATCACAATATCCGGCCAGTGCCTCATCCACCGCGTTGTCAACGATCTCGTATACCAGATGATGAAGGCCGCGGGCAGATGTACTGCCTATATACATGCCCGGCCGCTTTCTAACAGCCTCAAGCCCCTCCAAAATCTGAATCTGATCTGCTCCGTACTGTTCTCCCATATTCTATATCATCCTTTCATTCATTCTCACATTTCACTGTTTGTCCCGCCACTTTAAATACCCGGTCAATGGGAAACCGATTGTTTACAAATTCATCCAGTCCCGTGCAGGTAATTACTGTTTGTATATGCCGAATGGCAGATAAAAGCTGGTTTTGACGGTTTCCGTCAAGCTCTGAGAGTACATCGTCCAAGAGAAGAACCGGGTCATCCCTGCTGATTTTTCGCACAAGCTCCAGCTCAGCAAGCTTGAGAGAGAGCGCAGCCGTGCGCTGCTGACCCTGGGAACCAAACCTGCGTACATCGACTCCGCCTATCATAAGATTCATATCATCCCTGTGAGGGCCGGAGAGCGTCGTCTTCTGTTTGATATCCTGAGGCCTGTTTCTGCAAAAGGCCTGCTCCAGCTCCTCTTCACAGGTATCCGGGACATAGACAAGACGGATCTCTTCCCTGCCTCCTGAGAGTTTTCCATGAATTTCCCGCACAATCGGGTCGAGCTGCGCGAGAAATGAGCGCCTGTGCTCCATTACCTCCCGGCCGTACCGGATCAGCTGTTCATCCCATATTTCCAGGGTATCCTCGTATTCCGGGTGAAAGAAAAGCTCTTTTAACAGCTTGTTGCGCTGCATAAGGGCCCGGTTGTACTGAACCAGGGAGTGGACATAGAGCTTGTTTAACTGGCACAATTCCATATCAATAAACCTTCTGCGCTCAGAAGGTCCGTTTTTGATCAGATTGAGATCCTCCGGTGAAAAGAAAACCACATTTGCCACACCGAAAAGCTCGCTGGCCCTCCGTATGGGAACCCCATTGATAGCTATTCCCTTGGGCTTATTTTTCTTTAAATGCATGTCAATGCGGCAGGGAACATTTCCCCGGCATATCTGAAGCTTGATGTGGGATTCCTCCTGGGAAAAACGGATAATATCCCTATCCTTAGATCCTCTGTGGGACTTGGATGTACAGCACAGATACACGGATTCCAGAATATTTGTTTTTCCCTGGGCATTGTCCCCGTACAGAATATTTGTGCCCGGACTCAAATCCATATGTAATTCTTCATAATTGCGGTAATTTTTAAGCTCAATAGACTCAACGATCATGGTTTTGTTATTTTTACCGTCTGTCCCTTATACAGTACCGTATCTCCGTCTACCAGCTTTTTTCCTCTCTGATAAACAGTCTCTCCGTTCACCTGGACAAGCCCTTCTTCTATGGCGTACTTTGCATCGGCGCCGGTTTCAGCCAGGCCGGAGGCCTTTAAGGCCTGGCCCAGCTTGATATATTCGTCCCTTAATTTGATTATTTCCATTGTTTTCCTTTCTTAGACAGAAGCCGCATTGAAATTTACAGGAAGAATGAGATAGATGTATTGCCCCTCGTCATCTTTTATAAAACAGGGAGATTTTGGATTCATCAGGTAAATATGAATTTCTTCGTCATCAATAACCCGGAGGGCATCAATAAGGAATTTTGGATTGAATCCAATCATGATATCCTTTCCTGTCTTATGTATCATAATATCCGCATTCATGGAGCCAAAGCTGGAATTGAGCTTCAGCTGCATGTTGTCATCGCCGATGGTGATAATAAGCGGTTTTTTGTCATTTTCCCGAATCAGAATTGTAGCCCGCTCAATGGCATCCAAAAATTCTTTTTTGTTGACGGTCACTTTTGTCTCATAGTCGCTGGAAAGCATCTGGCTGATACGGAAATATTCTCCTTCAATCAGACGGGAGATAACGATGGTATCGTCAAATTCAAAGAGAATATGATTGGAGCTGAAATAGATCAGAACCTCCTTTTCATTGTCCCCGCCTAATATTTTGCTGACTTCACTTAAGGTCTTTCCGGGAACAATCACCTTCGTGTTCTCATAGCAGTCCTTTAAGGTCACATTGCGGATGGATATGCGATGGCCGTCAAGGGAGACTACCTTAAGCTGATTTTCATTTACCTCGAAAAGTTCTCCGGCCATCATCTTGTTGCTGTCGTTTGGCGAGATAGAAAAAATGGTCTGCTGAATCACTTCTTTTAAAGTAAACTGAGATAAACAAATATATTTATCCTTTTCAATATAAGGGAGATAGGAAAACTCTTCCCCATCCCGTCCCTGAATGTTGAATACGGAATTTTCACAGCTTATGACCGTATTGAAGTTCGCATCGGACGTAATGGTGATGGAGGCATTCTGGCTGGAAAGCCGGCGTGTAATTTCGGAAAAGAGTTTTGCATCCAGGGCAATTTTTCCGTGTTCCAATATTTCTCCTTCTACCTTTGTCTCAATTCCAAGTTCCATGTCATTGCCTGTCAGCTTGATCTCGCCTGAGCTTGCATCAATCAGGATGCATTCCAGGATGGACATGGTGGTTTTTGATGGAACGGCTTTCATAACGATATTGATGGCATTCACAATGGCGTCTTTTTGGAATTTGAGCTTCATAATGTTGATAACTTCCTTTCTGCGATAATGTCCCGGAAAGACGGTTCCCGCCAGATAGATATAGTTAATTTTCGTAGAAACCGTAGTAGGGGCTGTGGTTTTGTGCAAAACCGTAAAATCCCTGGAAAATCAGAGAAGAATTGCTGTGGAGCAGGGTGTGGAAATCATACACAAAGTTCATGGAAAATTGGAGGATTATCCACAGAGGCTTGAGAACCATTCACAGGTTTCAAGAGAGTATTAAGTTGTCAACAGCCTGTCCACAGCATATAAACCGCTTATTGTGGATTAATTTTCTTTTTCAGGATCTCTATGGTATTTTTTAAACTGTCGTCCTTTTTGAGGTCTGCGGCAATCTTTTCACAGCCATGTATAATGGTGGTGTGGTCTCTTCCGCCCAGGACTTTTCCAATGGACTGGAGAGGGATATCCATCATGCTGCGGCAGAGATACATGGTGATCTGCCTGGGATAGACGATTTCCTTGCTTCGCCTCTGAGACGTAATATCCAGGGGAGTCAGTCCGAAATGATCCGCTACAATCTGAAGGATGAGTTCTGCGGTTACTTCCCTCTGGCTTCCCGGAGAGATGATATCCTTTAAGGCTTCCTCCGCCAGCTGAAGGGTTATATCACACTTATTTAACCGGGAGAGAGCTACAATTTTTGTGAGAGCTCCCTCCAGCTCCCGAATGTTGGATTTTACATGGGTTGCGATATATTTGATGACCTCATTGTCAATGTTGTAGCCTTCCATTTCCTCCTTTTTGCGGAGAATGGCCATACGTGTCTCATAGTCAGGAGATTGTATATCCACGGTCAGGCCCCACTCAAAGCGGGAGCGCAGCCGTTCCTCCAACGTCTCAATTTCCTTGGGAGGCTTATCGGAGGATATGATAATCTGCTTTTTTGACTCGTAAAGCGTATTGAAGGTATGGAAAAATTCTTCCTGCGTACTTTCTTTTCCTATGATAAATTGAATATCATCGATGAGAAGCACGTCATTGTTGCGGTATTTTTCCCGAAACTCCGTTGTCGTGATGTTATTTTTGTTTCGTATGGCATCAATCAGCTCATTTGTAAATGTCTCGGAGGTTACATAGAGGATCTTGGCCTTTGGGTCATTTTTTAATATAAAATGGGCGATGGCATGCATCAGATGGGTTTTTCCAAGTCCCACCCCTCCGTATATGAAAAGAGGATTGTAAATTTCGCCAGGTGATTCCGCTACGGCAAGAGCCGCGGCGTGTGCCAGGTTGTTGTTGGAACCAACCACAAAGGTATCAAAGGTATACTTTGGATTTAAGTTGGCACTTTGAATTGCATCGGGGCTTACCGGCATCTTGGGATTGGCAATGAGCTGCGGCCCACGATCCTCCACATCCTCCACCTGTTCTTTAACCTTGAAATTGATCTCACACTCCTGGCCGATAAATTCTGAGATGGTGACCTTTAGGATGAGACCGTATTTTTTGTTCACAAATTTGAGGAAGGTCTGCTCCGGTACAATGACAGTCACCGTATTGTTTTCATATGAATAAGGAGTCAGAGGTTCCAGCCAAGTGTGGTAGGATATATCGGATATATCGTGTTCTTCCTTTAATAAAAGGAGTATTTTTTGCCAGTTTTCTTTTATTTTATCGATCATTTTGTATCTCCTGAAACTGTATTGCAGAAATGCCCAATCTAAATCTATTTTATACTAAACCCGATTTTTTTTCAATGCTAATTGTGGATAACTTTGTGTATTGTGGGTGAATGAGCTGTGGGCGGGGTGTGGATGGAAAGGTTGTCCACAAAATGAACGAAAAGGGAATGGAGAGTTATATACAAGAAACGAATATTGGTAAAATGGGAATTTTTGAAGTGCTGATGTGGAATAAAAAGAGAATTACACATATTTATCCACAAGTTATCAACAATTTGTTGATAACTTGTGGATTACATAAAAAAGAATGTGGTTAAAAGAACAGATTGACGGCATATAAAAATTACAATATAATCTCCTTGTAATTATATTGCATTGTATCTTTTTTAAGAACAGTAGCAAGGAGGAAAAAAATGAATACCAGAAAAAAAGACACGCGTTGGCTTGCCAGTGTCGCACTTATGATGGCCGTGGTCATCCTTTTGGCAAATACGCCCCTGGGGATGATTCAGCTGCCGGTGATCAAGGCGACAACTGTACACATTCCCGTTATCCTGGGAGCGGTGATCTTGGGGCCTATGGCGGGATCCATTTTGGGCGGGACGTTTGGAATTTGTTCCATGATCAGCAATACGATGGCGCCCACTCTTTTGTCCTTTGCATTTTCTCCATTTATGAGCATGACGGGAATTCCTGGAATGCTGAAGGCAGTTTGGATTTCCGTTGGCTGCAGAATCCTAATAGGGACAGCGTCCGGATGGCTGTGGATTTTATTTCGAAAAATCCGTCTGAATCCCGTAATTGCGCTTCCAATTACTGGATTTGTGGGGGCTATGGTAAATACAGTGCTCGTGATGGGAAGCATTTATAAGCTTTTTGCCCAGGAGTACGCGCAGGTTCAGAATGTGGCTGTAGACGCGGTTTGGGGACTGATCATGGCAACTGTTACGGCTTCGGGTATCCCGGAGGCTGTTGTATCTGCCATTTTGGTAGGATTTATTGGAAAAGTATTGTTAAAATATGCTTGACGAAGCTTGATTTCTTCTATATAATTAGGAAGATGTTTAACTATGTTTAGTCTAAAAGTGTGTTTTTACACTGCCAGATACTATTTGATAGGAGGTGCCGGATATGAAGATGACATTTCAGCCTAAGAAAAGACAGAGGGCAAAAGTTCATGGTTTTCGTGCAAGAATGAAGACCGCAGGCGGCAGAAAAGTTCTTGCTGCCAGAAGAGCTAAGGGTAGAGCAAAATTAACTGCTTAAGTTGAGAACATGGGCCACATCGATATGTGGCCCTTTCTTGATTGAAACTTTTTTGATTGAAAAGCAGTAAGGAGAAGTGTGAGAGGAGTTTCGAATGAAACGATTTCCATCTCTTAAAAACAACAGGGAATTCCAGTATGTTTACAAAAATGGAAGTTCCTTTGGAAACCGTCTGCTGGTTATGTACGTGGTAAAAAGCGGGGATGAAAGGAACCGCATCGGCATTTCGGTGAGCAAAAAGGTGGGGAACAGCGTTGTTCGACACCATATTACGAGGATGTTAAGGGAAATTTTCCGTTTAAATAATGATAAAATTGAGACTGGGTTAAACATCATAATCGTGGCCCGAAAGGCTGCGAAAGAATCAGATTACAGACATTTGGAAAGTGCGTATATGCACCTGTGCGGACTGCATCACATTTTAAAAGAATCGAAGTGAAGTGATTATATGGCAAAGCTGCTTATTTTCCTGATCAGAGGATATCAGATTTTTTTGTCTCCTCTGAAAATTTGGACTCACTGTATTTACACACCTACGTGCTCTCAATACGCCATTGAGGCACTTAAAAAGTATGGTGCGTTAAAAGGTACATGGTTGGCCTGCAAGCGGATCCTTCGCTGTCATCCCTTTGCAGAAGGCGGTTATGATCCAGTTCCGTAAAAAACAAGAGAGTGTCCTGTGAGCGGACGCTAAGGAGGTAATGTTTTGGATGGTTTTGTAGTTGGAGCGGTTGTGCTCACAAAGACAGGAGGCGTTCTCGGCCCGATTGCGGATATTTTGGGCTGGATTATGGATCTCCTGTTTCGTTTTACCAGTACATTCGGCATTGAAAATGTAGGTCTCTGCATTATTTTATTTACTTTGGTTACTAAGCTTCTTATGATTCCCCTGACAATCAAACAGCAGAAATCTTCCAAGCTGATGTCAGTAATGCAGCCGGAGCTTGCTGCAATTCAGAAAAAATACAAAGGCCGTGAGAATGACCAGAAGGCGGCCATGATGATGAACGCGGAGATGAAGGCTGTCTATGAGAAGTACGGGACTTCTATGACAGGAGGATGTCTCCCGCTTTTGATTCAGCTCCCCATTATTTTTGCATTGTACCGAGTTATTTACAATATACCGGCGTATGTGCAGTCAATCCGCGGTTATTATGAGGCGGTAATCAGCAAACTTCCCAGCGGCTATGAGACTGCTGAGGTGTTTACAACTCTGGCTGAGGCACACAATATGGCCGGAGGGAATTATGATCTGACGAATACAAACACGGTAATTGATCTCCTTTATAAATTGACAGGGCAGCAGTGGGACTCTCTGGTTGCGGCATTTTCAGCAGTAGGAGATGCGGTGACGAATACAGGAGTGCGTGTTGTGGATGCCATCGAAAATATGCAGACATTTTTGGGTCTGAATATTTCTTATACGCCCTGGCAGGTGATTTCGAATTTTCTCTTTGACAGGGAAGCAACAGGGGTTACCCTGCTCATGGCTATTTCTGCGCTGTGCATTCCCCTGTTTGCGGGACTCAGCCAGTGGTACAGCACCAAACTGATGATGGCGAACCAGTCCAAGCAGACCCAGCAGGCTCAGGATGACAACCCGGCAGCCAGCATGATGAAGTCTATGAATATTACTATGCCGCTTATGTCCGTATTTTTCTGCTTTACCTTTGCTTCCGGTATCGGACTGTACTGGGTGGCTCAGAGTGTGTTTACCATTATCCAGCAGGTCGGAATCAACTCCTATTTGAATAAGGTAGATATTGACGATCTGGTTCAGAAGAACGTGGAGAAGGCAAATAAGAAGCGCGCAAAGAAGGGGCTTCCTCCCACAAAGGTAGGAAATGTGGATGAGATGTTAAAGAAGATGGAAGAGAAGGAAGCCAAGGAAGAGACAGCGCGGATGGCAAAGATTGCCAAGACAAAGGCCCAGGTGGAGGAGTCGAATAAATACTATAATGACAACGCGAAGCCCGGAAGCCTGGCGGCTAAGGCCAACATGGTGGCTAAGTATAATGAAAAGCACGAGAAGGGAAATAAAAAATAGGAGGGGTTTCGATGGAAATGATCACAGTTACTGCCAAGACTGTGGACGAAGCAGTTACAAAGGCATTGATCGAGCTTGAGACCACAAGCGACAAGCTGGAGTATGAAGTCATTGACAAGGGAAGCGCCGGATTTCTTGGAATTGGCGCAAAGCCAGCCATCATACGTGCGAGAAAGAAGGAAACCGTGGCAGATAAGGCCATGAATTTCCTCAGACAGATTTTTGAAGCAATGCATATGGAGGTTTCCATCACTGCGGCATTTAATGAAGAGGAACAGGAACTTTCCATGAATTTGGAAGGGGAAGATATGGGGATCTTGATTGGGAAGAGAGGACAGACTCTTGATTCTCTTCAGTATCTGGTAAGCCTGATTGTGAATAAAGATACAGAGGGATATATCCGTGTAAAACTGGATACGGAGAATTACCGGGAGAGAAGAAAAGACACCCTTGAAACGCTTTCTAAGAATATCGCCTACAAGGTAAAGCGCACCAAGCGCTCGGTATCTCTGGAGCCTATGAATCCTTATGAGAGACGGATTATCCATGCGGCTCTCCAGAATGATAAATATGTGACGACCAGAAGCGAGGGGGAAGAACCTTTCCGCCATGTGGTGATTTCTCTTAAGAAAGAAGTGCTTTCCGAGAGAAGAGGTCGCTATGAGAAGGGCCGCGGGAACCGTGGAGATCGGATGGGCGGATACAGAAGAGAAAACCGTAAGGCTGATTTTTCCGTTCAGACTGAGCCGGAGACAGCGGAGCTTAAGGAATCAGAGGAATAACGCTGTTGAATTTACAATAAGAGCTGTGCTGTCCTGAACAGTTACAGTGAGATAGGGAAGCGCCGCAAAGTTACAGTGTGTATGTGTAATTTTGCGGCGTTTTTAGGCAGATAAGGGATAGGAGCTTTGCCATGAGAACAGATACCATTGCGGCGATCGCCACAGGAATGAGCAGCGGGGGAATTGGAATTGTGCGTATCAGCGGCGATCAGGCATTTGATGTGATCGACCGCATTTTTAGGGATAAGGATGAGCGGCCAAAGAGATTGAGCCAGGCTCCGGCGCGAAGGGCTTATTATGGATATATTTTTGACGAGGATGAAAAAGTTGATGAGGTTCTTGTCCTGACAATGCGGGGGCCTCACAGCTATACGGCGGAGGATACCGTGGAGATCAGCTGCCATGGGGGGATTCTTGTTGTAAAAAAGATTCTTGAGACAGTAATCCGTTATGGGGCAAGAACCGCAGAGCCGGGAGAGTTTACAAAGCGAGCCTTTTTAAACGGAAGGATTGACCTTGCGCAGGCAGAGGCTGTAGCGGATGTGATTCAAGCGTCCAATGAGTATGCGCTGAAAAGTTCCATAGGCCAGCTCGGAGGTTCCGTATCGAGAAAAATACGGGGGATTCGGGAAAAAATTCTCTATGAGATCGCATTTATTGAGTCTGCGCTGGATGATCCGGAGCATATTTCTCTGGAGGGCTATGGGGAACGGCTTTCCGGAATTCTTGATCCTGTAATCCGGGAGGTGGAAGCTCTTTTAAAGTCTGCGGACAATGGGCGGGTTATGAGGGAAGGAATCCGGACTGTGATTTTGGGAAAGCCAAATGTAGGAAAATCTTCCCTTATGAATCTGCTTTTGGGGCAGGAGAGGGCTATTGTCACGGAAATAGCGGGAACGACAAGAGACACGCTGGAAGAGCATATGTCCCTTTCCGGAATCAGTCTGCATGTGATTGATACGGCAGGAATACGGGATACGGAAGATGTGGTGGAGAAAATCGGCGTTGAGAGAGCGTTAAAGGCAGCGGAAGAAGGCGATTTGATCATCTATGTGGCCGATGGTTCCCGACCGCTGGATGACAGCGACCGGAAAATTATTGAATTTATTCGGACAAGAAAGGCCATTGTCCTGATCAATAAGATGGATCTGCCCATGGAAGCGGATAAAAAGGAGCTGGAGCGCCTGTCGGGAAAGCGGGTTATTCCTGTATCCGCAAAAGAAGAGCAGGGAATTGAGAAACTGGAGCAGGAGATCAAGACTCTTTTTTATAGCGGGAATTTGACATTTAACGATCAGGTGTATATCACAAATGTAAGGCATAAAGAGGCTTTGGAACATGCCCTTTCCAGCTTGAATCTGGTGAAAAAAAGTATTGAGCAGGGAATGCCCGAGGATTTTTATTCCATTGATTTGACGGATGCCTATGAAGAGTTGGGAAAAATCATTGGGGAGGCTGTGGAAGACGACGTTGTGAATGAAATATTTTCCCGTTTTTGTATGGGAAAATAGGATGCCGCGTATACCAGCAGATGAGAATGGATGCAAATAAGGAGGAAGAGGATGCCGTATTTAGAGGAATCATATGACGTAGTGGTGGTGGGGGCCGGACATGCGGGCTGCGAGGCCGCCCTTGCCTGCGCCAGGCTTGGGCTGGAAACGATCCTTTTTACTGTCAGCATAGACAGCATTGCACTGATGCCGTGCAATCCCAATATCGGGGGAAGCTCAAAGGGGCATCTTGTCCGGGAGCTGGATGCCCTGGGCGGAGAGATGGGAAAAAATATCGACAAAACATTTATTCAGTCAAAGATGCTCAATCAGTCAAAGGGCCCTGCCGTCCATTCCCTCAGAGCGCAGGCGGACAAGCAGGAATACAGCCGGCAGATGCGCCGAACCCTGGAAAATGCGGATCATCTTACAATACGCCAGGGAGAGGTATCAGAAATTCTGGTGGAGGAAGGCAGAATACAGGGGGTTAAGACATATTCCGGAGCTCTTTATCGGGCGAAGGCTGTGATCCTCTGTACCGGAACGTATCTGCGCGCCAGATGTATCTATGGGGATGTGAGCAATTATACGGGACCAAACGGCCTTCAGGCTGCCAATCATCTGACGGATTCCCTAAAAGCAAATGGAATTGAGATGTTTCGATTTAAGACGGGAACACCGGCCAGAGTGGATAAAAGAAGCATTGATTTTACAAAGATGGAAGAGCAGCGCGGAGATGCGCGCGTGGTTCCCTTTTCTTTTTCCACGGATCCGGAATCCGTCCAGAAGGAGCAGGTGTCCTGCTGGCTCACATATACAAATGAAGAGACCCATGCGATTATACGGAAGAATTTGGATCGCTCTCCGCTGTTTTCAGGTGTCATTGAGGGAACAGGCCCCAGATACTGTCCGTCAATAGAAGATAAGGTGGTAAAATTTCCGGATAAGGAACGGCATCAGATTTTTGTGGAGCCCGAGGGACTGTATACAAATGAAATGTATCTTGCAGGCATGAGCAGTTCCCTGCCGGAAGATGTGCAGTATGCAATGTATCGCACGGTTCCCGGACTTGAAAACGTAAAGATCGTGCGGAATGCCTATGCCATTGAGTATGACTGCATCAATTCCCTTCAGTTAAAAGCTACCCTGGAATTTAAAAAGATCAAAGGGCTGTTTTCCGGCGGTCAGTTTAATGGAAGCTCCGGTTATGAGGAAGCGGCGGTACAGGGATTCATGGCAGGGGTTAATGCGGCTATGGAGATTTTGGGAAGAGATCCTGTTGTTTTGGATCGCTCGCAGGCATATATCGGTGTTCTCATTGATGATCTGGTGACAAAGGAAAACCATGAGCCCTACCGCATGATGACTTCCCGTGCGGAATATCGCCTTCTTTTGCGTCAGGATAATGCGGATCTCCGGTTGAGGAAAATAGGACATGCAATCGGATTGGTCTCAGACGCGGAGTATGAGGCCCTGCTGAAAAAAGAACAGGCCATAAAGGATGAGATTCATCGCCTGGAAAACACAAATGTAGGGGCAGGGGAACAGGTACAAATGTTTTTGGAAAAATTTGGAAGCACTGCTTTGAAATCAGGAACAACGTTGGCTGAACTTATAAAGAGACCGGAGTTGGATTACGAAAAATTAGCTCCATTGGATACAGCGCGTCTCGATCTGCCCGATGATGTGAGAGAACAGGTAAATTTTGAAATCAAATACGAAGGATATATCAGGAGACAGATGCAGCAGGTTGTCCAGTTTAAGAAGACCGAGGGAAAACACCTTCCGGAAAATTTTGATTATGCCCAGGTAAAGAGCCTGCGGCGGGAGGCCATGCAGAAGCTGAATAAAATACAGCCTGCCACAATCGGTCAGGCTTCCCGGATATCCGGAGTTTCCCCCGCAGATATTTCCGTTTTGCTTGTCTATTTTTCAAGGGAACGGCAGGAGAGGAGAGAGGAACAGTGACGGATTCTTTTTGCAGACAGATGGATGAGGAAATGAAACAAATAGGAATTTCCCTAAGTCAGGAACAGATGAATCAATTTTATATGTATTATGAAATGCTCATAGAAAAAAATAAGGTGATGAACCTTACGGCAATTACAGAAGAGAGCCAGGTCGTCACCAAGCATTTTGTTGACAGTTTATCAATTGTAAAAGCATTTGCTTCACCGGACTTTTTTAAAAATGATAAATTAGCTGTTATTGATGTGGGAACCGGAGCAGGTTTTCCCGGAATTCCTTTAAAAATTGTGTTTCCTCATATAAAATTGACACTCCTGGATTCTTTGAATAAACGAATCCGTTTTTTGGAAGATGTATGTACCGCTTTGAAGTTTACGGATGTTTTGTGTGTCCATGGAAGGGCGGAAGATGCGTCCAGGGATAAGACGCATAGGGAGAATTATGATCTTTGTGTATCTCGGGCCGTTGCAAATATGGCTTCCCTTGCAGAATACTGTCTTCCATTTGTAAAAGAGGGAGGATATTTTATTTCCTATAAATCAGGAGAAATACAGCAGGAGCTTGATCTGGGAAAGAAGGCGGTGACGATCCTGGGAGGAAGTGTTGAAGATGTGATAGGTTTTAGCCTTCCTAATTCGGATCTTTCCAGAAGCCTGGTAAAAATAAAAAAAATAGGGCTTTCGCCAAAAAAATATCCCAGAAAAGCAGGACTTCCTGCAAGGGAACCAATCGTATAAGAATAACTTTTTATGATGTTTCACGTGAAACATTGTTCTTTGTCCGCTAAAGATATTTTTCGAACATAAAGTCCTGGACTTTTTCGCTTAGGACAAAAAACATCTTCCATATCCGCGTTTTAAAGCAGATTGGAAGATGTTTTTACTTATTCTATATAGGCATCCCGCATCATTTGGATTTCCCGAGCATACCCATCCAGATCATTTGGTGTTTCCAGATAGAACGGAAGATTTCTAAGAGAAGGATGATTAATAATTCTCTTAAATGCTTCCATCCCTATATATCCTTCTCCCAACCGCGCATGACGATCTTTGTGAGACCCTAGTGGATTTTGGCTGTCATTTAGATGGATAGCTTTCAGCCGGTCAAGACCTATAATCTGGTCAAAATGCATCAACACCTCATCCAGATGATTTACAATATCATATCCACCGTCCCAGATATGGCAGGTATCAAGGCAGACACCTACACATTCGGAATATTGTATCAGATCCAGAATTTGGCGGAGTTCCTCGAAAGTACCACCTATTTCACTTCCCTTCCCAGCCATTGTCTCAAGGAGAACAGTTGTAGATTGCTCGGGACGGAGAATTTCATTGAGCATTTGACTAATAAAAGAAATTCCCGTATCCACCCCCTGCTTTACGTGTGAGCCCGGGTGAAAATTATAGAAATTTCCTGGTGTATATTCCATGCGGAGGAGATCATCCTGCATAGTTCGGAAAGCAAAGTCACGGACATTGGGATCCGCAGAGCAGGCATTGAGCGTATAGGGAGCATGGGCCAAAATAGGAGTTATATCCTGATTTTCAGCTAAAATAAGAAATTCAGATACATCTTCGGGGTTAATATTTTTTGCGCTGCCGCCTCTTGGGTTTCTGGTAAAAAATTGAAATGTGTTTGCACCAATTACTTTTGCCTGTTCGGCCATAGATACATATCCCTTGGCAGAGGACAAGTGACATCCAATGCGAAGCATTTATATAAAAACTCCTTTCAAAAGTAATGTTTTAAGAGAAAACAGTTTGAATCAGCTTATATACCTCAATAGGGTTTTCCATATGGGGAAGAGCTCTGGAATTGTGAATGGTATAAGCTTCAATGGCCGGATTGCATTCTTCGTACTCTTCGATTAATTCCTGAGAGAATGGGAAGGAATCACCGCAAATCAAATATATACTATTGTCAATTTTCTTCAAAGCGGTAGAAATATTGCACCTTGTATAGCTGCATTTTACACTGGCATAGACTGATTTTGGAGATTTTCCCAAATGGGCAGCCTCATAAAACGAATCCACGTATTTTGAACGGACCGTAAACGGATTATAGAAATATTTCGATAAAAAATCTTTCTTAATCGTGTTGCGGCTGCAGGATATATTGTAAATAAGCGTACCGATAACCGGCATGTCCAAAATCAACTTATAAAGTTTTGCGTTTTTTCCAGGATATAAACCGCTGGAATGAACAGACTCAGGATTTATAAATAACATCTGATCAAAAAGCTCCGGACTGTTGCTGCAGGCCATGATTGCAATGGAGGAGGAAGTACCGGAGGCAATAACATTTGTTCGATGACCTATTTCTGATTTAATAAAATCGGCGATAAGCTGTACATAGAGATAGTTTGTATATGTGAGATTTGGTTTTTCTGATCGTCCGCAGCCGAGAAGATCGATTGTATAAACCGTATAGGATTCAGATAAATAAGAGTTCAGTGCCCTCCATTCAAAACCGCAGAAAGAAGGATTTAAATCGTGAATTAAAAGAAGAGGTTTGCCTTTTCCTTGCTTTGTATAATGAATATTTCCCAACCTCCACTTAAAACAAAGGGAATCGTCGTCTTCTAACAGGTGCTTTGACACTGCAAATATGCTCAATGTTTTATTTATAATAGAAACAGAAGCAGCCGCTCCCGAAGCTAATGTAAGAATTGTAAGAAGTTTATTCCTCGTTTTCATTTACAAAAAACTCCCATAATCATTTTTTACCATTATAATACATGGGCAATGGGATTACAATACAATTGTTTAAATGTTTCACGTGAAACATTCATGTGGAAAAGGCCGTAAGAGGAAGGCTTTTTGTATAAAATAGAAAAATAAAATCATACAACCATTTTTACATAGGAAAAGAAAAAAAATTGTGCTATAATCGTTAAAGTATGAAATGAGCGATATGGTTTCGGAAAGGAAAGTTACTATGGGACGAATCATAACAATAACCAATCAGAAAGGAGGGGTTGGAAAGACCACCACTGCGATTAATTTGTCAGCTTGTCTGGCAGAAGCTGGGCAGCGTGTACTACTGGTGGATTTTGACCCTCAGGGAAATGCAAGCAGCGGATTGGGGCTGGAAGGGGAGGATTTTGATAGAACCGTATATGACATGTTGATTGAGGAAGCGCCCATAGAAGAGTGCATAATAAAAGATATTCAAAAGGATTTGGATATCCTTCCTTCCGATATGAATCTGGCTGGGGCGGAGATAGAATTCCAGGAGGTACAAGAAAAGGAAAAACTTCTCAAAGGATGTCTGGATCAAATTCGTGATCATTACGACTTTATTATAATTGATTGTCCGCCTTCACTGAATATCTTGACAATCAACGCATTGACGGCTGCAGATACTGTTTTGGTGCCGATTCAGTGTGAATATTACGCATTGGAGGGGTTGAACCAGGTACTCAAAACGGTAGATCTTGTAAAGAGAAAACTTAATCCCCAGTTGGAAATGGAAGGCGTTGTTTTTACTATGTATGATGCCAGAACAAATTTGTCTTTGGAGGTTGTGGAGAGCGTAAAAAATAATTTAAACCGCACCATTTATAAGACGATTATACCCAGAAATGTAAGGCTGGCTGAGGCTCCCAGCCATGGACTTTCAATAAACTTATATGATTCTCGATCAACGGGGGCAGAGAGTTATCGTATGCTGGCAGCGGAAGTGATGAGCAGAGGAGAAGAATTATAATGGCAAAAAAAGGATTAGGAAGAGGACTTGGAGCTATATTTGGAGAAGATGTAGTGAAGGAAAGCAATGAGGAACTGGCAAATACAAAAAAAGCCATTTCATCTCCGCAGGAAGAAACAGGAGGCGAAATCATGGTAAAGGTCAGTCTCATTGAGCCGAATAGAGATCAGCCAAGAAAGGATTTTAATGAGGAAGAACTCCAGGAACTGGCGGAGTCTATTAAAAATTACGGGGTTCTTCAGCCGCTTTTGGTACAGAAAAAGGGAACATCTTATGAACTGATCGCAGGTGAGAGAAGATGGCGCGCGGCTAAACTTGCAGGACTTCGGGAGGTTCCGGTTGTTCTCAGGGAATACAATAAGCAGCAGGCCATGGAAATTGCATTGATTGAAAATGTACAGAGATCCGATTTAAATCCAATAGAGGAGGCTCAGGCATATCAGCAGCTTGTAAAGGAGTTTCATTTAACGCAGGAAGAGATTGCTGTCCGGGTTTCAAAAAACAGGGCTACCATCACAAATGCCATGCGCCTTTTAAAGTTGGACAGCCAGATTCAGGATCTCCTGATTAAGGGAATGATCAGCAGCGGACATGCCAGAGCGCTTCTGTCATTAGAGGATGGGCAGCTGCAGAAAAAAGCAGCACAGGAAATTTTAGATAGGGGATTGAGCGTAAGAGAGACGGAGAAGCTTGTAAAAAAGATGGGAAAGGATTTGTCCCCTAAGGAGGAAAAAGCCGAGAAAAGGGATGATGCTCTTACCCTTATTTTCCGGGAGCTGGAAGAGCGGATGAAATCAATTATGGGTACAAAGGTTTCCATCCACAACAAAGATAAGAATAAAGGCCGGATCGAAATTGAATACTATTCAGAGGCAGAGTTGGAACGAATTGTGGAAATGATTGAATCCATCCGCTAAAGATAAAAGGAGAGATGTTGATGATGGAAAACAGCATTTTAAACCAGCTTCCATTTGATCCCGCATATCTTTTGTTGGGAGTGGCAGGGCTGTGTATTTTGCTTATAATATTGGTAATTATACAGATGATAAGGCTCAGCCGTTTAAACCGCAAATATGATTATTTTATGCGGGGAAAAGACGCGGAAACTATGGAAGATATGATACTGGATGAACTGGATGAGATAAAAAATTTAAAGGCGGAAAACAGAGCATCCAAGGATTCCATACGAACATTGAATCGGACATTCCGCTCCTCCTTTCAAAAATTTGGAGTCGTGCGGTACAATGCTTTTGAGGGAATGGGAGGAAGTCTCAGTTTTGCATTTGCTATGCTGGACTATACAAACAGCGGTTTTGTTCTGAATTGCGTCCACAGCAGAAATGGATGCTATCTCTATATAAAAGAAGTGGATGCGGGACATACGGAAGTTGTATTGGGAAATGAAGAAAAAGAGGCTCTGGAGCAGGCTCTGGGGTATAAATAATAAAAATGATTTGGATCAGGGTTCTTTTTGGGGCCCTGATTTTTTTATCCTCACAGGTACTAAAAAATATAAAAAATGGAAGCATTAGAATTTGTCCTGCATATGATAGTGATAAGAGAAAAGGAGAATAAAAGAATGCGGGAAATTGAATACTTAAAAAGCATGTATCCGCCGGGAATAAAAATGCTTCAAAATTACGTTTCGGAAGCATGTGACCGGATGGATTATCAGAACAGTCCAATGTACGATGAATATCCGGATGGAATGATGGTTAATAGGATTTGCAGATCAATTTGTGATACGGTTTTGTCCGTGGAAGGAGTAGAGACAATAGAAAAACTGTGGAATATAAGGGAGGATAAAGTAAAAACAGAAGAACTGAGTCTGGAAGATACATCGATCCAATCTGTTCCCGGGTGGGAGGAAATGCCGGAGGATTTTCATATTCGCCATAAGCTTTCTAATCAAGCTGTATATGAATCCCAAGAATTAATAAAGTGTATAAGCAATGATCCGATGGAGGTACAAATGGTGAGGCATCAGGATTTCTCTTGGATGGAAAATAACCGATCAAATGGGGGCCGCCCGCCAATGCCGCCGCGTCCAACGCCGCCTGGCCCAAGCCGTCCGCCAATGCCGCCGCGTCCGACGCCGCCTGGCCCAAATCGCCCGCCAATGCCGCCGCGTCCGACGCCGCCTGGCCCAAGCCGTCCGCCAATGCCGCCGCGTCCAACACCGCCTGGCCCAAGCCGCCCGCCGGTACCGCCGCGTCCAACGCCGCCTGGAAGGCCCGTTGTACCGCCTTCCCCATCACGTCCATCCTGGCTCCAGGATATGGTAAAAGTGCTTCTTTTAAATGAGATGTACAATAGACGATGCGACAGAGGCGTTTGTATGTTATAAAAATATAAAAGAGCTCTCCAAAGTAAAAATGTAGGCCATTTAAATCTTTGGAGAGCTTGTTTTATATCGTATTCAATTACCTTTCGTGTACAAAAGCGTGCATCCACTTGTACACGAAAGGTAGATATTTAGGGGGTTAAAGTAAAATATTAGTATCATAAACTGATGTATTAGCAAAAATTTAACAAGAATATAGAGGGGATTCATTTGAAAAACTGCCGTGAATTTTTCTATACATTTTCTTCATACATAGGAAATATTTGACATAGAAAATGCTTACAATTTATTTTTTGTGTATATTTCACAAAAATATAGGCATAAATACAGTAAAAATACCAGTATCCAAACTAATATATTAGTTGTAAAATGTAAATGCTTAAAGGTGGGACAATTGGTATTGAAATCCCACGGAAGTAACCAATTAACTTTTTTAAAGGAGGGTTCGTATGAACATCAATGTAGTCATCGGCATTATCATGATCCTGTCTTTTGTTGGACTGGTATGGTACTGCGTCAAAGGTTTCAACCTTATGGTGGGCTTTGCTGTCATGGCGACTTTCTGGACCGTTCTGGCTCTGATAGGAAATGCAATTTCTCCTACGGACATTATGGAAGGACAGACGCTCATTGACTCCCTGACCTATGTATATGCAACGGGTCCGGCAAATTATGCAAGTTCCATTCTGGTGAACGTATTCTTTGGAGCATTCTTTGGAAGAGTGCTGATGGATACGGGAATTGCAGCCACCTTAATTCGTAAGGTAGTTGAGCTTGGAGGAGACAAGCCCAGAATTACGATGGGTCTTCTGTGCGTTGTTACAGCCATCATCTTTATGTCCATGACAGGTATTGGACCGGTTATCTCTATCGCAGTTATTGTGCTTCCGATCCTGCTGTCTCTTGGCATTCCTGCTCCTATTGCCATGTTCAGCTTTATGGGCTCTATCATGGCTGGTATTTTTGGAAATATTGTAAACTTCAATCAGTATCAGACAATTTACGCGGGCTTCAATCCTGAGGCTGCAAACTATACGTACAATGATTATTTTACCATTGGAATTATCTGCATGGTAGTTTCTCTGGTAGTTGTTTTAACGGTTGCTAACTTCAACATGAGTAAAAAGAAAACTTCCCATGCATGGGCTGCGGCTGCCGGATCTGTGAATGACAATGCACCTGCTATCTCCTGGATTTCCGTAATCCTTCCCGTGCTGGGTGTTGTACTTTTAAACATCCCGATTATTTTAGGATTCTGCCTGTCCGCAATCTATGCTCTGATTACTACGGGCAAGCTGAAAGGAACATATTCTGAAATATGCCGTCTCTTCGCAAAGCTGTTCACAGACGGCGCTATCGATGTAGCTCCCATGGTAGGCTTCCTGCTTACTCTGGCTATGTTCAATAATGCTGCTACTTATGCGGCTCCTTACTTTACCGCTATTCTGGGAGGATTTGTACCGAAGACAGCTCTTACACTTGCAATTGTATTCGCAGTCCTCACTCCTCTTGGATTCTTCCGCGGCCCCATGAACCTGGTTGGATGCGGAACCGCTATTCTGGCTGTTGTGATTACTACACTTCCGGGTGCTCCGGTTGCCTTCCTGTATCCGCTGTTTGCAGTGACTACCATTGCTCCGCAGCATCTTGACATCACCCAGTCCTGGGTTGCATGGGGATTTGGATACACCAAGGTTTCCACCAAAGATTATATGAAGATGTCCATTCCTACCGGATGGATTGTTGGTATCATCTGCTGCATCGCGGTATATGTATTGTACGGCAGTTTAATGTAATTAAGAAGGAGGCTGAAATTTAAATGGGCAGATCCGTGAGAATGGGTATCGACGTTGGCGGTACTCACACAAAGGCAGTTGCAATTGATAATGCGACTCATGAGATTATCGGAAAGTCTTCCGTAAAGACGACCCATGACGATCCCAGAGGCGTTGCCGCCGGCGTTGTTAAATCCTTTCAGAATTGTCTGACGGAGAACAATATCAGCCCCAGCGACGTAGTATTCGTAGCCCACTCAACTACCCAGGCCACAAACGCCCTCATCGAGGGCGATGTGGCCACGGTAGGCGTCATCGGAATGGCAAAAGGAGGACTTGAGGGCTTCCTTGCAAAGAGACAGACACGTCTGGATGACATCGATCTGGGCAATCAGAAAAAGATAAAAATTGTCAATGAATTTTTAAATGTAAAGAAGATGGACAAATCCACAGTGGAGCAGACCATTGATAGGATGCAGGCGCAGGGAGCGCAGGTATTTGTATCTTCCATGGCATTCGGTGTGGATGACGGCGGTCCGGAGCAGGAGGTTTATGAGGTTGCCAGCGCAAAGGGCATCCCCACCACTATGGCTTCTGATATCACCAAGCTGTACGGCCTTACCCGCCGTACCAGGACGGCTGCTATCAACGCGTCCATTCTTCCTAAGATGCTTGATACGGCAAATTCTACCGAGGCTTCTGTGCGGGAGGCAGGCGTAAATGTGCCTCTGATGATTATGAGAGGCGACGGCGGTGTTATGGAGATCTCTGAAATGAAGAAGCGTCCGGTTCTGACCATGCTTTCCGGACCTGCAGCTTCTGTTATGGGTTCTCTTATGTATCTGCGTGCTTCCAACGGCGTGTACTTTGAGGTAGGCGGAACCACCACCAACATCGGTGTTATCAAGAACGGCCGTCCCGCCATCGACTACTCCGTAGTAGGCGGACACGCTACCTACATTTCCTCTCTGGATGTGCGGGTTCTGGGTGTGGCCGGAGGTTCCATGGTTCGGGCAAATAAGCAGGGAATCGTGGACGTAGGCCCTCGTTCCGCTCATATCGCGGGACTTGACTACGCGGTATTTACGGATACGGACAAGATCAAAGGACCAAAGGTTGAGTTCTTCTCACCCAAGCCGGGCGATCCCGACGATTATGTGCGCATCCGCATGGAGGACGGCAGTGCGGTGACAATCACCAACTCCTGTGCGGCCAATGTTCTGGGCCTTGTAAAGCCCGAGCACTTCTCCTACGGAAATGTGGAGTCCGCAAGAAAGGCTATGCAGGCCCTTGCTGATTACTGCGGCACAACCGTGGAGGATATCGCTACCCAGATTATGGAGAAGGCGTATGCGAAGATTGAGCCGGTTATCCTGGATCTGGCGGAGAAATATAAGCTGGAGAAGGACCAGATTTCCCTGGTAGGCGTAGGAGGCGGCGCTTCCTCCCTGATTATCTACTTCAGCAACAAGATGGGCGTGAAATACTCTATCCCGGAGAACGCAGAGGTTATCTCATCCATCGGCGTGGCCCTGTCCATGGTCCGCGACGTGGTTGAGCGTATTATTCCCTCCCCGTCCAAGGATGATATCCGCGCCATCAAGAACGAGGCTCTCAACAAGGCCATTGAGTCCGGTGCAACCGCAGAGTCCGTGGAAATCCATGTAGAAATCGATCCGCAGACCTCCAAGGTTACGGCGATTGCTACGGGATCCACAGAGGTTAAGACTACGGATCTCTTGAAGGAATGCGATGAGGCAGAGGCCCGCCATCTGGCTGCAGAGGATATGCGTGTGGCAGACAGCGAAGCGCATCTTTTGGCAAGCACCCCGTATTTCTACGTATATGGAAACCAGAGCGATCCTCTGACGGCGGGAGCTGTCCGTATCGTGGATAAGAAGGGCTTCATCAAAGTGCAGAGAGGCCGCGGCATGTGTATCAAGACCAAGGCCGGCGAGTATCTTGACGCAATGAAGAAGCTGTGGGATGACATGGCGGTGTATCAGACCGAGCTGATCGCAAGACCGGATTACTATCTGTGCATGGGCGCAAGAGTGATGGACTTCTCTGCCCAGGATTTCGAGCAGCTGGAGCTTTTGACAGACCTGGAAGTTTCTTCCATGGAGCCTGATGAGGAGATTTTAATTGTTGCTGCGAATATCAAGCAGAGCTAAGATATGACTTTAGGCGAGATGATAGAACGCCTGTCCAAAGTAGATGATATTTCCTGGGGAATGTACGCATTCTCCAGGGATGTCCTCTGCCGTAAGATAGACGATGCAAGAAAACAGGACATGATACGGAAAGCGATGGAGTGCGGAACACGGAAGGCCGAAGAGACCGCGGTTCGATTCGGCACGGAGGATCCCTGGGAGATCGCCAAATCTCTTGGACTTTCCATTGTATTTCCAAAAGAGGCTAATGTGGGAGGGAGGATTCTGTTCGCCCTTTTTACGCCTCCAAACCAGATTCAGATAATGCGGGAGCCAATAGAGAAGGCTGCCGAAAATGAAGAAATCAGGAAATTTGTGACAGAGGAGCAGATAAAAAATTTGATTTTAGGCCATGAGCTGTTTCATTTCCTTGAGGAAGAAGATGAGGGAATCTATACACGGTCGGAGACAATCACTCTCTGGAAATTCCTTGGCTATGAACACCGCTCCACGGTGAGGGCCCTGTCTGAGATTGCGGGGATGGCCTTTACAAAAAAATTGAACCAATTTCCATATTCACCATTTACATTAGATATCCTTTTGTACTATAATTATAACTCGGACGAAGCTCTGAATATATATTCGGAGGTTATAGGCCGGAATGGAGGACATGGTTTGCATGCCTCATAAAGGACTGGCAAGGAGGTACAGATGGACGCTGCTGATCGGAAAAACCGGGAAGACACTATATATGACCTGCTCCGCACAGATATTCTCGATTTGAAGCTGCGCCCTGGTATGGTATTCAGTATAAAGGATATCATGGAAGTATACGATGCGGGCAGAACCCCTGTCAGGGATGCCTTGATCAGCCTTTCAAAAGAGGGGCTTATCACGCTTCTTCCCCAGAAGGGGACTATGATCTCCAAGATCAATTATGATAAGATCCGCAATGAGCGTTTTATGCGTATCAGTGTGGAGAAGCAGATTATGCTGGAGTTTATGGGAATCTGCGATTTGAAAATTCTCACAGATCTGGAGATGTCCATAGACCGCCAGTCTTCCATATTAAAGAAGAAAGATCCCCGCGCTTTTATGGCTGAGGATATATATTTTCATTCTATTTTTTATTACGCTGTAAAAAAAGGATACTGTCACCAAGTTCTTTTGGCCAATTCCGGACACTATAATCGGATGCGCCTTCTTGTTATGGCTGAAGAAGGAATAGAAAAGCGTATTATTGAACAGCACAAAGAATTGATTGACGCGGTTCTCGCAAAGGATACGGACCGTCTCTGCAATATATTGAACCATCATTTGAATCGGATTGTAAGCCAGGAACGCAGAATTATCCAGAATTATCCGGATCTTTTTGACGAGGACCGTCAGGAAGTCCACAGGGAGACCGATGAACTGGGCGTGGATTTTCTGGTGGAGACAAAGCTTAAATACCACGCGTGATTGAATTATAACTGTTCAGAACGGCAGAGTGCCTCTTTGGTATGTGCCGTCTTGGACAGTTATTTTATATTGCGGCCCTGCCGTGCGGGGATATGTGCTCCAGATGCTTTTCTGATCACAAGCTATTTTATAATCTTTCGAAAAGATTAAGTTGTAGTTTTGCCGGATATTATATAAAATGGGACATGAAGCATGGATGTGTATTTTAAATGGAAGAACAGACCCAGAAGGGATTTGATCATTGAATGAAAAAAATTGTGCGAAACGGGGCAATTCTTTTTTTTATATTTGTCACTGCCGTAGTAATATATTTTATAAGTGCGAGAAATACCATGGAGCGGGAGACAACCATCTATTCCTCCATGGATGAGCCCGCCCTGCCTCTTGTGTATACGGAGTCGGGAGGAAAGGAAATCAATTGCCTGAAAGGTTACCTGCAGGATATGGGGAATGCGGCCGCAAGGGACAGCATTTCCGTGCTCCCGGAGGACCGCGCGCTGAATATCCGCATTGCGGAATATGGAAACACCATCACAGGGATCAGCTATGAGATCCGCAATCTTTCCCTGGACCGTCTGATTGAGAGAACCCAGCTGGAAAATTGGGAGAGCGCAGACGGAAGTACCCACGCGGTTCTCCCGATACAAAACCTCCTAACGCGGGACGAGACGTATCTTCTCTGCCTTACAGTCGATACAGGGGAGAGAGATATCTACTATTACACCCGAATTATGTGGGCCACCCACGGAAACTATGCCGGGGATATGGTGGAATTGGCAGATACATTTACAAGAAAGAGTTTGGATTACCAGCAGGCGCAGGATCTGACGGCTTATCTGGAGACAAACAGCACGGAAGACAACAGTTCCCTGGGATATGTTACTATTCGGGCCAGCTTTACTCATTTTACATGGGATGGTCTGGACGTGGAGATGGAGGGAGAACCGCAGATAACCCTTCAGGAGTATGACGGACTGATGGGACAGGTTCAGGTTAAATATAAGGTGAGGATCCGGGAGAAGAGCGGAACCGAATCCGTGGCTCTGGCCGAGGATAATTTCACCATGAAATGGAACGAGCAGAGAATCTATATGATGAACTATGAGCGCCGGGTAAATGAACTGTTTTCCGGCGAGGACACGTCTTTCTCCAAGGCACAGATTCTTCTGGGAATTCAGAATGAGGAGGAAATCTCCTCCGTAAAGAGTCAGAATGGGCGGTACATAGCCTTTGCTGTCAATGGAAATCTATGGTGCTATGATGAAAAGGAAAACAGGCTGTCGTGCGTATTCTCGTTTATGAGCCAGGAGGACGATGGAGCCCGCAGCGATTTTGACCAGCACGGAATCAAAATCCTCACCCTTTCCGATGATGGAACCTTGGACTTTTTGGTGTACGGATATATGAACCGGGGAAAATATGAGGGGCGCACAGGGGTTGTTTTCTACCGCTTTGGCTGGGAGAGTGATACGGTTCAGGAATTATTTTTTATACCGGAAAACGAATCTTTTGAGAAAATAGAAGCGGACATCGAGCGGCTTTCGTATGTGAGTCCGAATGAGATGATTTACCTGATGCTTGGCGGAAGCGTGTATGGAATTGATTTAAAGAGCGGAGAGTCTCTGGTAGTGGCCCGAGGACTTTCAGAGGGAAGTTTTGCGGTGAGCGCGGATGGAAGCCGTTTTGCATGGCAGGAGGGAGGAGACCTCTACGGATCGGATGTTGTCCATGTGATTGATTTTGTAACGGCGGAAAAGCAGGAAATCAGGGGCGAGCAGAACGATTATGTGCGTGCTCTGGGATTTGTTGGAAATGATTTAATTTACGGTCTGGCTGATTCCGGCGATCTCTGGATTAACAACGGAAGGACGAAAGGGCTTCCTATGTATGCGGTTTACATTGTAAATGGCATGATGGAAGTTGAAAGTGAATACAGAAGGGAAAATGTATATGTATCGGATGTGGATGTGCAGGAAGGGCGAATTCACCTTACATGCTGCGTAAAACTGGGAGATAATTCCTATATGTACCAGGGGGACGATACCATTGTCAGCAACCGAAAAATAGAAGAGGATTTCGGAGGAGGGATCGGCTGGTTAAACTCCCAGGAAAAGGGAAGAATCTGTTATGTAGACGCGGGAACCGATATTGACGCCGCATCGCTTGAAATTTTATCTCCGCAGGCATTTTCTTATGAAAATACCAATATGCTGGAAATCGGGAGCTCTGGTTCCCGGTCGGAAGATAATTCTCTTGTGTTCTATGCGTATGGAGGAGGACATTATCTGGGCGCCTCCAGGGATTTTCAGACAGCAGTGGAGCTGGCTTACGATAAGATGGGACTGGTAGTAGACGAAAACCAGCATATTTTATGGGATAGGGTGGACCGTCAGAATGCGAGAAACTTAAGTTCTCCGGAGGAGAAGGCATTAAAGATTACGCGGCATCTGGAATCCTTTGACGGAAGCAGGCTTTCTTCGGACGGCGTGTTTTTGATTGATGCAGAGGGATGCTCTTTAAGCCAGGTTCTGTATTTTATTGACAAAGGAATTCCGGTAATTGCATATGTGGAATCAGGAAAATACCTGCTTTTAACAGGGTTTGATCAGTACAATATAACACTTTATGATCCGGATACCCAGGAGTCTTGGAAGATGGGGCTGGGAGACGGGGAAGCCTATTTTAATAACCTGCAAAATGATTTTATCTGCGCCGTCGAGGCGGAATAAAATGGAGATAGAACCGTACATTTTAGAAAGGAACCGTAAAGATTCATGAATCAGGAAAAACGCAAGGCATTTATTGTTAATTTTCTGTATTTTGGAATACTGGCTATGCTGGCATATTTTATTATTAAATATGCGCTTCCCATGGTGATGCCGTTTGCTCTGGGATTTATCATTGCATATTTCCTCCAAAGGCCCAGCATATTTGTAGCAAAGACCCTCCGCATAAACAGGAAGATTGTTTCTGTTTTTATGGTGCTTCTGTTCTTTTCCACGATTGGGCTTTTGATAACGCTGGCGAGTATCCGTGCGTTTTCCGTATCAAAAAATCTGGTTATGTCGATTCCGATGTTTTATCAGACGTATGTGGAGCCAGTGGTCAGGGATTTATTTAAGGTGATTGAGGATTGGACAAAAACATTGGCTCCCTCCTTGGAATCCACACTGAATAATGTTTTTAATCAGGCGATACTTTCACTGGGAGAATCTGTATCCGGGCTTTCTGTCTCTGCCATGCGGTGGGTATCCGGGGCGGCCTCCTCTCTCCCCAGTTTTCTGATTAAGCAGCTGCTGCTGATTATATCTACGTTTTTTATCTCGCTGGATTATGATGAGCTGACAGGATTCTGCCTGCGGCAGATGAGCGGCAAGAGCGGGCAAATGTTCATACAGATTAAGGAGTACATAATCGGAACACTGTTTGTGTGCATACGCTCCTATGCCATAATTATGTCGATTACCTTTGTAGAGCTTTCTATAGGATTTACAATTATAGGTCTTGACTATGCTTTTATTATCGCCTTCTGCATCGCGATCTTTGACATACTGCCGGTACTTGGCACAGGCGGTATTATGCTTCCTTGGGCGGTTATAACGGCAATACGCGGGGATATTCCGCTGGCTTTGAGTCTTCTGGCCATTTATGTGGTTGTAACGGTTATACGAAATATTATTGAACCCAAAATTGTGGGGGCTCAGCTCGGCCTTCATCCGGTTGTGACACTGGTGAGCATGTTTGTGGGGACGCAGCTTTTTGGAGTGCTGGGACTTTTTGGATTTCCGATCTGTCTTTCTCTTTTGAGACATCTCAATGAAACGGGAGCTATCAAAATATTTAAGTGATAATGGAGACATTTCTCTTGAACAGCGGTGATTCCCTCTGTGGAAAACAGAGGGAATTTTGCTTTTACTTTACAAATCTCGTTCTTATGGTATAATTTAAGAGGATGTAAATAATTTATGAATAAATTTTTAACAGAAGAGCTGCGGCTGAGCAGCAGCGCAAAAGATAAGAAATAGATCATCCTTGCGGAACGGAATACGGAAGGATATAGGGAAATATAAATCAGAGGTGTGGAATGGAACAGTATATCATAAAAGGCGGCAATCCCCTGGTAGGCGATGTGACCGTGAGCGGAGCGAAAAACGCGGCCCTGGGAATTTTAGCAGCCTCCATTATGACGAATGAAGATGTCCTGATCGACAACCTGCCGGATGTGAAGGATATTAATGTGATGCTTGAGGCCATACAGGAAATTGGCGCAAGGGTGGAGCGGGTGGACCGTCACACTGTGCGGATTAACGGCGGCAATATCAAAGAGGTCTCTGTGGACGACGAGTTTATTCGAAGGATCCGGGCTTCCTACTATTTTATCGGGGCTCTTTTGGGAAAATACAAGAGCGCCCAGGTTCCCCTTCCGGGGGGATGCAATATCGGCAGCCGGCCTATCGACCAGCATATTAAGGGATTCAGGGCGCTGGGAGCCGAGGTGGTGATCGAGCGGGGAACCGTATTTGCACACGCCATTGACCTGGTTGCCAGCCATATTTATCTGGATGTGGTTTCTGTGGGCGCGACGATCAACATTATGATGGCGGCGGCCCTGGCAGAGGGGCAGACCATATTGGAGAATGCGGCTAAGGAACCCCATATTGTGGATGTGGCCAATTTTCTGAACAGCATGGGCGCCAATATCAAGGGTGCCGGCACAGATACCATCCGGATCCGCGGAGTGGATCATCTTCATGGAACAGAATATTCTATTATTCCTGATCAGATTGAGGCGGGAACCTTTATGTGTGCTGCTGCCGCGACCCGCGGAGATGTCATGATACGGAATGTTATTCCGAAGCACCTGGAAGCAATCTCCGCGAAGCTTACGGAGATTGGCTGTGAGGTGATTGAGTTTGATGATGCGGTCCGCGTAGTCGGAAAGCCGGTGCAGAGGCACACGGATATCAAGACGCTGCCGTATCCGGGATTTCCTACGGATATGCAGCCGCAGATGGCAGTCACTCTTTCCCTGGCAAATGGGACAAGTATGGTAACGGAGAGTATTTTTGAAAACCGTTTTAAATATGTGGATGAGCTGGCTCGTATGGGCGGCTGCATCAAGGTAGAGGGAAATGTGGCCGTTATCGATGGCGTGAAGGGATTCACCGGAGCCCAGGTAAATGCGCCGGATCTCCGCGCCGGGGCAGCACTGGTGATTGCAGGACTTGCGGCGGACGGATATACGGTAGTGGATGAGATCGGATATATCCAGAGAGGCTATGAGTGTTTTGAGGAAAAGCTTCAGGGCCTGGGAGCCATGATTGAGAAGGTGGATTCGGACAGAGAACTGCGTAAGTTTAAGATGAAGGTCGGATAAAATGACCGCCGCTTGAAATGCTGCGGTGCGCTCTTTGGATTCTTTCTATTGAAAAAAATAGATATTGACATTGAAAGAGAAATGCATTAGTATAGGTGCGTAACACATATAAAACAGGTAACTGTTTTGAGCGGTTACCAAAAGTGAATAGTTGGTAGATATCCCTTATTCAGAGTGATGGAGGTACAAAGGACCTGTGAAGTCACGGCAACCCCGGTTGAGCATGAAGGAACATGCGAAAGGGCCGGAAGGTGCCAGCCTGAGCGAGGAGTACGGCAGCAAAGTCCCGCAGGACGCAGCCGCGCTGTATCGAGCAATAAGAGGATTTGAAGAGAAAGCCTTTTTCAAGTCCGCAGAAGCTGCGGACTTTTCTTTTGCTTCAGAGAGCGTTTGAAATTACAAATGCCCTCCGAAAGGCGCTTAGAATCCTTTTCCTCAGAGCGGGAAAGGAAGGATATCCGCTGACAAATCTGTCAACAGTTACATTTATGAAAGGAGACTTGAGATATTTATGGAGAAGAGATTATTTACCTCTGAGTCCGTAACCGAGGGACATCCGGATAAGATCTGCGATGCCATTTCTGATGCAGTTCTTGACGCGCTGATGGAGAAGGATCCCATGAGCCGCGTGGCGTGTGAGACAGCCATTACCACCGGCCTTGTACTGGTTATGGGAGAGATCACAACCAACGCCTATGTGGATATTCAGAAGATCGTGCGGGAGACTGTCCGGGAAATCGGATATGACCGGGCGAAATACGGATTTGACTGTGATACCTGCGGAGTAATCACAGCCATAGATGAGCAGTCCAAGGACATTGCCCTGGGCGTTGACAAGGCTCTGGAGGCTAAAGAGGCCGGGGAAAAGAATATGTCCGAGGAAGAACTGGATGCCATTGGAGCCGGCGATCAGGGAATGATGTTCGGCTATGCCACCAATGAGACCGAGGAGTATATGCCCTACGCGATCTCCCTGGCCCACAAGCTGGCGAGACGCCTTACCCAGGTGAGAAAGGACGGAACCCTGCCTTACCTGCGTCCCGACGGAAAGACCCAGGTTACAGTGGAGTATGATGAGAATGATAAGCCGGTGCGCCTGGATGCAGTGGTTCTGTCCACCCAGCATGATGAGAATGTAACCCAGGAGCAGATTCACAAGGATATCAAGAAATATGTTTTTGATGAGATCCTGCCTGCGGATATGGTGGACGGGGATACCAAGTTCTTTATCAACCCCACCGGCCGTTTTGTGATCGGCGGGCCCCACGGAGACAGCGGACTTACAGGGCGGAAGATTATCGTTGACAGCTACGGCGGATATGCCCGCCACGGCGGCGGCGCTTTCTCCGGAAAGGACTGCACCAAGGTGGACCGCTCCGCGGCCTATGCGGCCCGGTATGTGGCGAAAAATATAGTGGCTGCAGGTCTGGCTGACAAGTGCGAGATCCAGCTGTCCTATGCCATCGGCGTGGCTCATCCCACGTCTATTATGGCGGATACGTTCGGTACAGGAAAGCTGACGAATGAGCGTATCGTAGAGATTATCCGCGAGAATTTTGACCTGCGTCCCGCAGGGATCATCAAGATGCTGGATCTCCGCAGGCCTATCTACAAGCAGACGGCTGCTTACGGCCATTTTGGCCGCAACGACCTGGATCTGCCCTGGGAGCGGCTGGATAAGGCGGAAATGCTGAAGAAATATTTATAATATACAAGGTATATCCTTTGTACACTAAGGGTAAATATAGAAAGATAGAAAAAGAGTTGGAAATCCGCATTAAAGCGGCTATTCCAGCTCTTTTTCTATTTTATCAGCAGGCAGCTTTAAATCATTAAGTATATTTTGTTTTTTAATGGAATTGCCGGAATAGAAGACAAAAAACAGTTGGGATATGTGCACGGCGTAAAAATTAAAAAAACATATTGACATTTTTTTAACAAGGTTATATAATGCAGATAGTAAGATTGTTAATTAATTATCAAACAAAAACCCAAACACCAAACACAAGGAAAATGGAGGAATCAGGAAATGGCTAAGAAGAACCAGCAGGTTGTTCCGGAGATCATCGACAGCGTAGAAGGACTGAACGCAAAGATGGCTGCGATGCGCGAAGCGCAGAAAATCTTTGCCACATATACGCAGGAGCAGGTAGACAAAATTTTCTTCGCGGCGGCCAGCGCGGCCAACAAGATGCGGCTTCCTTTGGCAAAGATGGCTGTGGAAGAGACCGGTATGGGCGTTGTGGAAGACAAGGTAATTAAGAATAACTACGCGGCTGAGTATATTTACAATGCATATAAGAATACAAAGACGGTAGGCGTGATTGAGGAGGATAAGGAATACGGAATCAAGAAGATTGCGGAGCCCATTGGACTGATCGCGGCGGTAATCCCCACAACCAACCCTACATCAACCGCTATTTTTAAGGCTCTGATCTCTTTAAAGACCAGGAACGCAATCATTATTTCCCCGCACCCCAGGGCAAAGAAGTGTACCATCGCGGCGGCCAAGGTGGTTCTGGACGCGGCGGTGAAAGCGGGAGCGCCGGAGGGAATCATCGGGTGGATTGACGTGCCTTCTCTGGAGCTTACCAACGAAGTAATGCGCGACGCAGATCTGATCCTGGCTACCGGCGGTCCGGGCATGGTGAAAGCCGCATACTCTTCCGGAAAGCCGGCGGTAGGCGTTGGCGCGGGAAATACGCCGGTTATCATTGATGAGACTGCGGACATTAAGCTGGCGGTAAATTCCATCATCCATTCCAAGACCTTTGATAATGGTATGATCTGTGCCTCCGAGCAGTCCGTGACGGTTCTGGCTTCCATTTATGAGGATGTAAAGAAAGAATTTATTTATAGAGGCTGCTATTTCCTGAAGCAGGGCGAGATCGATAAGGTTCGCAAGACCATCCTGATCAATGGTTCTCTGAACGCAAAGATTGTTGGTCAGAGCGCTTATACGATCGCTAAGCTGGCAGGCGTGGATGTCCCGGAGGATACAAAGATCCTGATTGGAGAGGTGGAGTCTGTGGACATCAGCGAGGAGTTTGCCCATGAGAAGCTGTCCCCCGTTCTTGCCATGTACAAGGCAGAGACCTTTGAGGAGGCTCTCGCAAAGGCAGAGCGTCTGGTGGCGGATGGCGGCTACGGCCACACATCTTCACTGTATATCAATGTAAATGAGACTGAGAAAATGATGGAGCATGCGGAGCGGATGAAGACCTGCCGTATTCTCATCAATACGCCCTCTTCTCACGGTGGTATCGGCGACCTCTACAACTTCAAGCTGACTCCCTCTCTGACACTGGGCTGCGGTTCCTGGGGAGGCAATTCGGTTTCCGAGAACGTGGGAGTAAAGCATCTGCTGAACATTAAGACCGTTGCTGAGAGGAGAGAGAACATGCTGTGGTTCCGCGCGCCTGAAAAAGTATACTTCAAGAAGGGATGCCTGCCTGTAGCTTTGAAAGAGCTGAAAGATGTGATGGGCAAGAAGAGAGCCTTCATTGTGACCGACACCTTCCTGTATAAGAATGGATATACCCATGTGATTACGGATCGCTTAAATGAGATGGGAATCACCTACACCGTATTCTCCGATGTACAGCCGGATCCCACCCTGGCAAATGCCCAGGCAGGCGCTAAGCTCATGCGGGAGTTTGAGCCGGATGTGATCATCGCTATGGGCGGCGGCTCCGCTATGGACGCGGGCAAGATTATGTGGGTGCTCTACGAGCATCCGGAAGCAGATTTCATGGATATGGCCATGCGGTTCATCGACATCCGCAAGCGTGTCTATACCTTCCCCAAGATGGGTGAAAAGGCATACTTTGTGGCTGTGCCCACATCCTCCGGAACGGGCTCCGAGGTAACGCCTTTCGCGGTTATCACAGATCAGGAGAGCGGCATCAAGTATCCTCTGGCTGATTATGAACTCCTGCCCAACATGGCAATTGTGGATACGGACAACATGATGAGCCAGCCCAAGGGTCTGACCAGCGCATCCGGCGTGGATGTTCTGACCCATGCGCTTGAGGCGTACGCTTCCGTTATGGCTACGGACTACACCGACGGCCTGGCCTTAAAGGCGATGAAAAATGTATTTGACTATCTGCCCACGGCTTACAATGAGCCTGGAAATGTGGAGGCCCGCCAGAAGATGGCCGATGCTTCCTGCATGGCTGGTATGGCCTTTGCAAATGCCTTCCTGGGCGTGTGCCACTCCATGGCGCACAAGCTGGGCGCTTACCATCACATTCCTCACGGCATTGCAAATGCCCTGCTGATTTCCATGGTGGTAGAGTACAATGCGGCTGAGTGCCCGAGAAAAATGGGAACATTCTCCCAGTATCAGTATCCTCATACCCAGGCCCGCTATGCGGAGTGCGCTAGGTTTGTAGGAATTCAGGCTTCAGATGACGCGGAGGCAGTGAAGAAACTTATTGAGAAGATTGAGGATCTGAAGAAGGCGGTTGGCGTGAAGCCCACCATCCGGGACTACGGCGTGGATGAGCAGTATTTCCTGGATACCCTGGATGAGATGGTTGAGAACGCCTTTGATGATCAGTGCACGGGCGCGAACCCCAGATATCCTCTTATGAGCGAGATCAAAGAAATGTATTTAAGAGCTTATTACGGCAAATAATCACTATTTGGACCCCATTGGGGTATATACCTTTATCCTTTGTGTTTGGCGCAGGCCGCCTGTCAATTCTGGCAGGCGGTCTGCCCTTTTTTACATTTCAGACAAAGCGGAAAAATTGATTGACAATATCGGCATATATGTGTTATAAATGATACAACAAACCGTTGAAGAAGGGTAAGTAAGACAGATTGCGGACGGCACAGAGAGCTGCGGGCGGTGGAAGCGCAGTGCGGACGGTCTGGCTGAATGGACTTCGGAGGGCGAGCGGAACACAGCGTTATGCGGGAGAGCTGCTGCAGAGGCAGAGATATCCCCAAGGGGCAGATTTGTCCCGGCAGGACGCAGCAAGTAGGCGAGACGGAGGGAGAAGCTCCGTTACCAAGGTTCAGCATATGATTGTATGCGCAGAGAGGGCAGATGATCTGCCAATTAGGGTGGCACCGCAGGAGTGATTGCTCTTGTCCCTGTAAGAATTGTTGTGGGGACGAGGGTATTTTTTTTATCCTTTTCCCCGGAAAGATCCGTCTTATACAGGACGGAAGGCGTGCCGCACTTTCCAATGGGAGGCGGCGGACAAAATGGAAAGGAGAAACAAATATGAGCAGAGAAATCCCCTACAAAATTTATCTGGAAGAGAGCGAGATGCCGAAGCAGTGGTACAATGTCCGGGCCGATATGAAAAATAAACCTGCCCCTCTCTTAAATCCGGCCACCTTAAAGCCTATGGGCTATGAGGATCTGCGGCCTGTGTTTTGCGATGAACTGATTAAGCAGGAGCTGGACGAAACCACCCCCTATATTGATATTCCCCAGGAAATTCTGGATTTCTATAAGATGTATCGGCCCTCGCCTCTGGTGCGGGCTTACTGCCTGGAGAAAAAGCTGGATACGCCGGCCAAGATTTATTATAAGTTTGAGGGCAACAATACAAGCGGAAGCCATAAGCTCAACTCCGCAATTGCCCAGGCCTATTATGCCAAGAAACAGGGGCTGAAGGGCGTGACCACGGAGACGGGTGCCGGGCAGTGGGGCACGGCCCTATCCATGGCCTGCGCCTATCTGGAGCTGGACTGCCAGGTTTACATGGTAAAGTGTTCCTATGAGCAAAAGCCCTTCCGCCGGGAGGTGATGCGCACCTATGGGGCGAAGGTAACTCCCTCTCCGTCAGAGACAACTGAGGTGGGAAGAAAGATTCTGGCGGAGCATCCGGGAACCAGCGGAAGTTTGGGATGTGCGATTTCCGAAGCTGTGGAGGCCGCGACCCATCAGGAGGGATACCGGTATGTTCTGGGAAGCGTTTTAAACCAGGTGCTGCTTCACCAGACCGTTATCGGCCTGGAGACAAAGGCAGCTCTGGACAAATACGGGATTGTGCCGGATATGATTATCGGCTGTGCCGGCGGCGGCTCCAATCTGGGAGGTCTGATCTCTCCCTTTATGGGCGAGAAGCTTCGGGGTGAGCGGGATTACCGCTTTATCGCGGTAGAACCGGCTTCCTGCCCAAGCTTTACGAGAGGCAGATTTGCTTATGATTTCTGCGACACCGGCATGGTATGCCCCTTGGCAAAGATGTATACCCTGGGAAGCGGATTTATCCCTTCTCCAAACCATGCGGGAGGGCTTCGGTATCACGGCATGAGTACGATTCTTTCCCAGCTCTATCATGATGGCCTTATGGAGGCGGTATCTGTGGAACAGACGTCTGTCTTTGAGGCGGCGGAGCAGTTCGCACGGGTGGAGGGTATTCTTCCGGCGCCTGAGAGCAGCCACGCGATCAAGGTAGCTATGGATGAGGCCATCAAGTGCAGAGAAACCGGAGAGGCAAAGACCATTGTCTTCGGACTTACGGGAACAGGATATTTTGATATGTATGCGTATGAGAAGTTCAATAACGGGGAGATGACGGACTACATTCCCACGGATGCGGATTTGGAGAAGGGGTTTGCGGGACTTCCGAAGGTGCCGGAGGCATAAAAATTTTTGTCCTCCTCCGCGCAGGGATGCTGTGAAAAGATTGGCTGAAGTGAAAAGGTTGTGAAAATGAAAATCAGAACTTTCTTGACTTTAACATATTAACTTGCTATAATTTTTTCTAAAGTGTGTGCTAAAAATGCGCATCCCTACACTTAAAACAATAAACCTAAGGAGGGCAAATGCTATGTCTTATGTTGATGAGATTTATGACCGTGTCGTCAAGCAGAATCCGGGTGAGCCGGAGTTCCATCAGGCGGTAAAGGAAGTTTTGGATTCCCTGCGCCTGGTTATCGATGCGAATGAGGAAAAATACCGCGCAGCCGGTATCCTCGAGCGTTTCGTGGAGCCGGAGCGGATTATCTCTTTCCGCGTACCGTGGGTGGACGACAACGGCAAAGTTCAGGTAAACAAGGGCTACCGCGTACAGTTCAACAGCGCGATTGGGCCCTACAAGGGCGGTCTCCGCTTCCATCCTTCCGTAAATCAGAGCATCCTCAAGTTCCTGGGATTTGAGCAGACCTTAAAAAATTCCCTCACAGGTCTTCCCATGGGCGGCGGCAAGGGCGGTTCCAATTTTGATCCCAAGGGCAAGTCTGACCGCGAAGTGATGGCATTCTGCCAGAGCTTTATGACAGAGCTGTACCGCCATATCGGAAAGGATACCGATGTTCCTGCCGGAGATATCGGCGTGGGCGGAAGAGAGGTCGGCTTCCTTTTTGGCCAGTACAAGAGAATTACAGGTCTGTATGAGGGTGTTCTCACAGGAAAGGGACTGACATTCGGAGGCTCCCTGGTGAGAACAGAGGCTACAGGCTATGGCCTTATCTACATTCTGGATGAGATGCTGAAGAAAAACGGCAAGGAGCTGGCAGGAAAGACTGTGATCGTGTCCGGTTCCGGCAATGTGGCAATCTATGCTACGCAGAAAGCACAGCAGCTGGGAGCGAAGGTTGTGGCCCTCAGCGATTCCAACGGCTATGTATATGACAAGGACGGCATCAAGCTGGATGTTGTCAAGGAGATCAAGGAAGTGCGCAGAGGCCGGATTAAGGAGTACGTGGATGCGGTTCCCACAGCCGTATACACGGAGGGCAAAGGAATCTGGACCATCCCCTGCGATATCGCACTTCCCTGCGCTACCCAGAACGAGCTGGATCTGGAGGACGCCAAGACTCTGATCGCAAACGGATGCTTTGCTGTGGCAGAGGGAGCCAATATGCCTTCCACAAGGGAAGCTACGGATCTCTTTGTTGAGAAGAAGATTTTGTTTATGCCCGGAAAGGCAGCCAATGCTGGCGGCGTAGCTACCTCCGGTTTGGAGCAGAGCCAGAACTCCCTGCGGCTGTCCTGGACCTTTGAGGAAGTAGATGAGAGACTTCAGAACATCATGGTGAATATTTTTGCCAAGGCTGCGGATGCTGCGGAGCGCTACGGCGTGCCGGGCAACTATGTGGCCGGAGCCAACATCGCCGGATTTGAGAAGGTGGTAGAGGCTATGCTGGGACAGGGGATTGTGTAAATTCCTGAACGAACATAAAGAGGGGGAACTTCCTGTATGGGAGGTTCCTCCTCTTTTAAAATGTGCCTGAATCTTCAAATATTCGCTGATCCGCTGCCCGTGGAATGCTATTTTATAATAACAGAAGGTCCGTCAGTCACTGCGGTTATGGACGGGGAAGGAAGCCCGAGGATTGACCGGGCCAGCCTTACTGCCTCGTCTATGGAATCAGCGGGAATCAAATGCATATCTTCCACCATTTTCTTGGGCGCATCGCTGACTAAAATCACAGGATGATCCAATAAAATACCGCATAATATTTGAGACTGCCATTGGTCAGGAACCGTATCCTCCGGAGAACGGGAAATAATGGAGTCCATAATCTTCTGCGTATCCTTTTCACAGGCAAAGGTGCGGTAAAAGCCTTCACCGCCGTGTCCATCCGCACATTGGGACGCAATGATGATCACGCCTCCTTTGCGGCATGTCCGGGAGGCAGTGGCCATGCCCTTTACACTCTGATAGATATTTTGATCAAGAGGAGCGCCGCCATTGGAAACAATGACAATATCCGCGGGAACAGCCGGGCAGCAGCACAATTTGGAAAGAAACTCCGTTCCCGCAGCATGTGCTTTAATCATATCCCCTGCGTATGCGCTGATAATTTCTTTTTTGTGGTTTAATACTACATTGAGAATACATGCAAGGCCTGATTTCTGGGCGGCATAAACCATATCTTCATGGATCGGATTATGTTCCAGGGTTCCCATAACGGAATGGGGATCGGCAATCCAGGGAGCACAGTGGTTGTACATAATACTGGCCCGGGAGGCGATTCCCGGCATAATGCTTTTGCGGCCGCCGGAAAAGCCCGCAAAGAAGTGAGGTTCGATAAATCCTTCTGCGATCAGCAGATCGGCCTCGTAAGCCAGTTTGTTAATGGCAATGGCATTTCCGCTGGGAGAGGTGCCCAGCTCTGCCATGGACTCCCGGTCATCGCAGCCATGAATGAATATTTTTTCGCGGGAAATAATTTCTTGCCCGAACCGTTCAAGAAGCTCGTCTTTGGAAGCGGCACGGTGTGTTCCTGTGGCAACCAATATGGATATATCCGCTGCGGGATTTCCCCTCCGTATTTCTGACAGGAGAAGCGGCATTGTAATGCGGCTGGGCATGGGGCGGGTGTGATCGCTGGTGATGATTGTGATATTCTTTTTGCCAACAGCCATCTCCGAAAGGCGCTGCGTGCCGATGGGATTCGCCAGGGCATGGGAGACAAGCTCCGCCTGTGAAAGCGGGGCCTGATAATCTTTGAGACTACCGGTGATAACTGCTTTCAGTTCGCTTGTCTCAAGGGTGCAGGTGCGTTCTGTTTTTCCGTAGGGGAATGATACGGTTGTGGTCATGTCAGGGTTCTTCCTTTCTTAGCTTTTCATCCCACCATAGCCGATAAAATCAGCGAATAAAGCGGCAGCGTAACAATGCTGAGCAAAGTTGTGATAACCACAGATCCCGCAGCGAGATCCTGGCTGTGGTTGAATTTGATGGCAAACATGGTGGTTATGGCTGCGCAGGGACAGGCCTCCAGGATCAGGGCGATCATGGGAACCATGCCGTGGACGCCCAGCACGAAGAAGAGAAGAGCGCCGATGAGCGGGGTGACGAACAGGCGCAGGAGAATGACGACTCCCAGTTCCCGGCTCTTTAAGAGCCTTCGGATATCGCTTCCCGCGATGGTCAGCCCAATAACAATCATGGAGACCGGCGTATTCATATCCCCGATCATGGAAATTGGACTTTTGATGATTTCGGAGACCGGGATCCGCAGGAGATAGATCAGCAGCCCTGAAACTACGACAATGATACTGGGACAGGAGGCAATGCTCACAGCGATCTCCCTGGGCCGGGCTTTTCCTGAGGTCATTACATACCCCTGGGTCCACAAAAGAAGATTAAACATGGTGAGAAAGGCGCTGGCATACAGAATCCCTTCCTCACCGAAAAGTGCTCGAATCAGAGGGAAACCCATGTATCCCGCATTGGAAAAGGTGCAGGCAAAGCGAAGGATGACGATGTTGGGGCTTTTCAGCTTCCACGTAAAGATAAAGCTGACGGCCAGTCCCAGGAGAAGCAGCACGCCGCTCAGAACAAACGTCATGAGTAGATTATGAAAGGTAGCCGGATCGAATTCCACCATATAGGAATCAATGAGCATAGCGGGGGCTATCAAATATAGGAGAATATCGGAGAGCACCCGCTTTCCGTCCTCCTTTATGAGCCCTGACCGAAAGCAGACAGCTCCCGTCAGGATCATTACAAATAAAATCAGCACTTGCTGCGCCGTGATGCGTGCCAGTTCCATTTTCCAGAGTTCTCCTATCCGTATTGCAAAATATAAGTAGCATTTGTGCCTGTATTTTCCGCACGGAAGCAATTATACCACGGATATCCGCAGATGTGAAATGAATTTAAGAAAAAAGGCCCGGCTTAAAGGGCCGGATCAGCGTCAAAGGCCCGGGGAGGACATATCTGCCGCTCCCCGGGCCTTTGGCCTTTCGTGACTTTAGGCTGTTTCTGTCAGAAACTGCTTGTCAAACTCCGGATTAAAGTAGTAAAAGTTCTTTTCATTCAGCTTTGATTTCACTCTTTCCAAAGCCTCCCCAAATCTTTGAAAATGCACGATCTCACGGGCCCTGAGAAATTTTAAGGGTTCCCGGACATCCGGATCGTCGATGACACGGATCAGATTGTCGTACGTGGTTCGGGCCTTTTGCTCCGCAGCGAGGTTTTCAAAAAGATCCGTTATGGCATCACCCTTGGACTGAAACTCACAGGCATTAAAGGGAATACCTGCGGCAGCGGCGGGCCAAATCCCTGTGGTGTGGTCAATATAGTAGGCGTCAAAGCCCGCTGTTTTTGCCTGTTCGGGCGTCAGGTTCTTGGTGAGCTGGTAGACCATGGCGCAGATCATTTCCAGATGGCCCAGCTCTTCCGTGCCGATATCCGTGAGAAGTCCCCCGGTCTCCCTGCATGGCATGGAGTAGCGCTGGGAAAGATAACGCATGGAGGCTGCCAGCTCTCCATCGGGTCCGCCGAACTGGCTGATGATCAGGGATGCGGTTTTGGGGCAGGTTTTCCGTATATTTACGGGAAACTGCAGGCGTTTTTCATAGTTCCACATAGTCAGGCACCTCCTTGATTGTCCCAGGGCACCGGCCCGTCCGTCCAGGTAAAGTGCTTCTGTCCCGGATATTTTGTGCAGCTCTGGGTTTGATTGTTGGTATCCGGGCATATGCAGTCCGGAGTGAGCGGTTCAAACTCTTTGGCAAATTCGGCCAGCAATTGTTTTCTCTCGTTCATGGCCTGTCCAAAAGCTGTGAGTGCCTGGGGATCCAAGGGATGGGTATCCAGATAGAGCCTCAGGTCATCCAACAAAAAACTGGTCTCATTCATTTTTTGAAGAAGAGCGCTTCGGTCAGCCATTCATTCCACCTCCCGTCACGTAAAACGGCAGATCCAGGCTTGGGAAAATCGTTCCCTGCTTTAAGGCTTTGGCCGTGTTATAAGGCGTTTCCCACGGCTGCATGGGAACCGAGGCCATAGCCAGGGAGAGCCCGGGGCCGGGAAATGGCAGCGATCGGCTGCTTCCAAGCGACTGGCTGCTTCCCGGCTGGGCTCCGGCGCCTGCGGCAGTATTTGGGGCGCATCTGCATAGGTTCATAGAGCAACACTCCTTTCTTTTAGGCAGCTAGCAGCGGCTTGCGCCCTGCCTAAGGATATCTATATAAATTTGTATGACAGGCGCGCATCCGCGCCGTCCTCTCTTAGTATGAGCCGGACAGGAGATTTTACTGTATGGAAGGCTTTCCATTACAGCCAGAAATTAATCGGAAACCAGGAGTTTCCAAAAGAATCGGAGATAGACGAACGAAAAAGAGCCAGGTACTGGGGATACCTGACTCTGTCTATAAAATATAAAAGGGGGGATAAATGTATGAAAGGGTTTAATACCTTTCGGGTTTGCATTTCCTGCTTACGATATGTATTATAGATAAATCTCATGGGAAAAACCATTGTGATCTGCAAAAGAAATATTGCAAATCGCACACTTTTTGCTACAATAGATGTAATAGTTCCGGAAGGGATCAGAAGAAAGGGGGGTTCCCGTAATTTGTATCAGGAGGAAAGTTTTAAAACAGAGCTTGCCATGTATACCCGTACCCGAAGCGACGCGGCAGATATCGAATATAAGATGCATTGCCACAACAGTTATGAAATCTACTATATGATTGCGGGAAATGTGACGTATTTCCTTGAGGGAACCAGCTACAGGCCCCGCCCGGGAAGCCTGATTGTCATACCGCCAAACTGTTTTCACGGGCTTCAGGTTATGGATGACAGTGAATATTACCGGATCCGCATTCACTTTGTTCCGGAGCTTTTGAGCCTGCAGGAGCGGGATCTGATACTCGGGCCGCTGGCGTCAGACTGGAACTGTTTTGAGGAGCAATTTGCGATGGAATGGTATTTTCATGCCCTGGAGGAGTGTGGTTCTTATAAAAAAGAGGTGCAGGATATTGCAATTCGCACACAGGTACTCGCGGTTTTGATAAAGATTTTTGCAATATGTTCGGCTCAGGGCCCGAGAAAAGGAAAAGAAGGACAGATTCAGGATATTATCGGATATATCAATGAAAATCTGGCCTTGCCTTTGACGCTGGAGGGTTTGGCGGAACAGTTTTTTATGAGCAAGAATCACCTCACAGCGATTTTTAAGAGGGCTACGGGAACAACTGTGGCGAAGTACATATTATACAAACGGATGGCCCTGGTCAGAGGAGAGCTGCTGCGGGGAGTCCCAGCGGCGGAGGCCGCGGCCCGGGCCGGGTTTGGTGACTATTCCAGCTTTTTCAGGGCATATAAAAAAATATTTGGAGCGGCGCCCTCGGACCGCAAGGCTGCGGCTCTGCCGGATATGGACCGGAGCGGGGCGTTTTGAGCGGAGAGGAACGGGATGTTTTGATGCGGGCGGCCGCAGGAAGCAACTGCGCGGAAAGGGGATCAGAAAAATATGAAGGCAGTAAAACTGAGAAATTTGGTTTTGGGAGAAGGAATTCCCAAAATATGTGTCCCGTTTGTGGGAAAAAATGAGAAGGAGCTGATGGAGGAAGCTGGTCTGTGCAGAGAAAGCCCGGCTGACCTGGTGGAATGGAGAGCAGACTGGCTGGAAAACGATTTTGTCAAAGGGGAGACGGGAAGAATCCTCTCTTTGCTGCGGGAGAGCCTGGAGGAACGCCCGCTGCTTTTTACATACCGTCGAAAAGCAGAGGGGGGGAATGGCGGCCGCTCTCTGCCGGATTATGAGGCGCTGCTCACGGAAATGATCGAAACGGAACAGATGGATGCTGTGGATGTGGAGCTCTCCGCAGGCAGTGATAGGGTTCAAAGAATGATTGGAAAAGCGCATGACAGGGGCGTGCGGGTGATTGTATCAAAGCATGATTTTTCCAAAACCCTTTCTCATGAGGAGATTCTTTCCAGCCTCAGGCAGATGCAGGAACTGGGAGCGGATGTGGCGAAAATAGCTATGATGCCCCGCTCGCGGGAGGATGTGCTGGTTCTTCTCTCCGCTACAGCGGAGGCGTCTTCCGTGCTGGATGTGCCGGTGATCACCATGTCCATGGGTGGTCAGGGGTTGGTGAGCCGTCTGGCAGGAGAGGTATTTGGAAGCTGTCTTACCTTCGGAGCGCTGCAGGCGCCCTCGGCGCCCGGTCAGATTGACGCCGGTGAGCTAAAACAGGTGCTTGAGGTGATTCACAGGGCCCTTTAGGGAGTCCAGAGGCACAGCGGTTTTCCGAAGAATATCCTCCAGGAGCGCATCCCTGGAGATTCCCTGACGCCGGGCCTTGTGGCTTATGACTACCCGGTGCTTTACCACATCAGGGAACAGCTCTTTTATCTGGGATGGGGTTACATAATTTTCCCCCTGGAGCCAGGCAAGGGTTTTGGAGAGTTTTACCAGGGAAAGAGTGGATCGGGGACTGGCGCCCAGCTCGAAAAGCTCCTGGTTTCTTGTGGCATCTACCAGGGAGACAATATAGCGGCAGAGGGAGTCATGGATATAAACACCCGATGCCTCCCGGCACATCCGGGAGAATGATTCGCAGTCGGATATGGGTTCCGTTTGATCCCGGCGCCTGCCCTTTTCCGCCTCATGGGCCAGGCGGACTTCATCCTCGAAAGCCGGATATCCCATGGACAGGCTCAGAGAAAAGCGATCGGCCTGGGCCGTTGGAAGGGGCTGGGTTCCGGCCGCGCCAAAGGGATTTTGCGTTGCAATCACCAGGAAGGGACGGGGGAGAGGGCGTTTCTTCCGGCAAAACAGACCCAAAGGATCCCAGGTGGAAAAGCTTTTTAGAGAAATTTCCAGAATCCCGCAGTTTTTTCCGGGAAGAAGAACCGGAAGCCGTGATGTTTCTCCCGCCGGACAGCAGCCGGAGACGGAAAGGGAGCCTCTTTCGAGACTTAGGGTATTTTTCCATTCGAGCCTCGCGCGGAACCAGACCAGAGGAATGAAGCCGCGGCAGCGGACAAGAAGCTGTCCCTGTACCGACTCGCCCAGCAGAGCCCAGGGCTCTTCCAGGAGGAGGTGCACCTGGGCATGGCGCTTTGTATATTCTGAGAGCAGAAGCCACAGCACCGCCCGCATATCAGTCTACCCGCAGCCTGTATCCGGCGCCCCAGACTGTTTCGATAATCTGAGGATTGGATGGATTGTGCTCCAGTTTGTCCCGCAGCCGATTGATGTGCACGGTGACCGTAGCGGTAGTGCCCATGGCCTCCATGCCCCAGATCCGGTCAAACAGCACCTCCTTGGAAAAAACTTTGTTGGGGTTTTCTGCCAAAAACAGAAGGAGCTCAAATTCCTTATTGGTTAACGGGATTTCTTCCTGGTTCCGGTAGACACGCCGCTCCTCCGGGACAATTTCCCAATCCTTTATGATGATGGACTGGGAACGGCTCTCCCGGCTCTGCTCCAGAAGCCGTTCGTGCATCCGGATATGGGAGCGGACTCTTGCGACCAGCTCTGCCGGGCTGAATGGCTTTACCACATAGTCGTCCGCCCCCAGCCCAAGTCCCCGGATTTTATCCACATCCTCCTTGCGGGCCGTTACCATGATTACGGGAAGATTTAAGGTTTCCCGCACCCTGCGGCATATCTCGAAACCGTTTTTTCCGGGCAGCATTACATCCAGAATCAGAGCGTCATATTCCCCGGACAGGGCCTTTTCCAGCCCTTTGTTTCCGTCCAGCTCAATTTCTGCTTCGTATCCGCTGGCCTCCAGGTAATCCCGTTCCAATTCGGCGATAAGCTCGTCATCTTCTACGATTAATATTTTTCCCATAGCCTTATTCTCCCTTTTCTGTGTCTGCCGGAAAATCCATAATAATGGCTAATCCCCGATCATTTTCCGCATGGACGGTTCCGCCGTGCCCTGCCACAATTTCCTTTACCACAGCCAGTCCGATGCCGCTTCCCCGTCCCGCGTGGCTTCTGGCTTCATCGGTTCGGTAAAATGTCTCAAAAATGCGCTCCAAACTTTCTTCCGGCACACCAGGCCCATCATCCTTAAATATTACTCGGATCTGTGTGCCGCCGTCCTTCCTGTTCAGCCGGACAGTTACCTGGGACTTGGGATTGACACGGTAGCGGATGGTATTGGTAAACAGATTGTCAAACACGCGTTTCATCTGCGCGCCGTCAAATTCCATGGGATAGCGGCCGCTTTCCGCTTCCAAGAGCATGGCAACATGATTATCCTGCGCTTCCTCCGCATAGGCTTCCATATACTGTTCCACAAAGACCTTTAAATCGCCCGGCTCCATGTGGAATTTCATCCGTCCGCTGTCCAGACGGTTGTACTCGGAGAGGCTGTCTACCAGACGCTCCAGATCCCGGGTTCGGGTTTTGATGGCGTTAAAATACCGGGCCTGTTTTTCCGGGGTATTGGCGATCCCGTCAATGAGGCCGTCCAGATATCCTCCGATGGAAGTAAGAGGGGTGCGAAGGTCATGGGACACTCCGTTGATCATTTCCCGGCGGCGGCGTTCATTTTCCAGCCGCTGCTCTACGGATTCTTTCAGATAGGCCCGCATTTCCTCAAAGTCCCGGCACACCTGGCCGAACTCATCGTTCTTTTCGTATTCCAGCTTTGTATCCAAATTTCCCTCTTTTATCTCGTGGGTGCCTTTGCGCAGCTTTCCGAGGGGAATGAGGACGCTCCGGGATACCCACCGCGAGAGAATTCCGTTCACAGCCACGGTCAGGAGGATAAAGAGCAGCAGGAAGAGAAGCACATATTTCATGATGTAATTTCTCAGATAGGATTCCACGGGCTGGTCTCCCTGACCGCTGTTCACCGCGATGATGGAAAATTCCTTTGCGTTGTGGTGGAAGGTATTTTTGATGACGGATACATTGTCACAGCTGGCGGTCAGGCTGTTTGCCGTATGCAGGGCCTCTCCCGCTGTTTTCAGGGCGGCCTCCATATCCGCGTCGCTTAAATTGGAATACAGCGCCTGGCCGTTTTTCTTTACGGTAAAATGATAGCCCATTTTTGTCAGCTTTTGTTCCAGGTGGTACATGGTTTCTGTCTGCTGGATCGGCTGCGCGGAGCAGTCCGCAGTCTGGCGGCTGCCCCAGTTGTTTTCCCAGAGCTCCTGCTGGTAGGTATAGATCAGGCTTTGGGCCGACTGGATCCCATTTTCATCCTGGTACATGGTCTCCAGGGAGTGCCAGTAGCTGCCGAAAGAGGTTTTCATGCACAGAAAGACAATCAGGGCAGTGACCGATATGGGAATCAGGACCATAAGGATATTGGACAGGCGAATTTTATTTTTAATGGTCATGTCAGCCTCCTGCTTGAATGGTCATATCAGCCGCCGTTTACAGGCAGACCATAGGTAATGGCGCCATAGGCGTCGAGAATGCCTCCGGATGTCAGCTTTCCGGCCATTTCTTCCATGGGCTTGGCGGATGCGAGAATAGCCTGGCGCACATCCATAAGGCTTAAATCCGTGCGGCAGGAGTACACCAGAGCCGCCACTCCGGTCACCATAGGCGCGGCCATGGAGGTGCCGGACATAAATCCATAGCCTCCCGGAGTGGTGCTTAAGATGTATGTTCCGGGTGCGGCGATGTCCACGGAGAATGTTCCGAAGTTGGAGCTCTCGTCCAGGCTTCCGTTGAACATCAGATTGGCCACGGTGATACTATTGTCGCCGGTGTAGGCCGCAGGGTATACGGGCCAGTAGTCGATGTTGTAGCCTCTTCCCCAGTTGTCGCCGTTGCCTGCGGAGACAACAAAGAGCATGCTGGAATTCTGCATCAGAGCCTCCATCTCCGGATCATAGGAGCTGGTTCCCATGCTCAGGTTGCAGATATCCGCCCCATTGGCTTGGGCATATCGGATAGCGTCCTTTACGCTTTGAGCCATGCCCTGGCCGTTTTCTGAGCCAAGGGCTTTTAAAACCATGATTTTTACATAGTTTCCGTCCGCGATGCCTGTAATGCCCTGGCCATTCCAGGCTCCGGCGATGGTTCCGGCCCCATGTGTGCCGTGGTCATCCTCATCCCCGGCAAAGACCTGATTATTGTTGGAATAAAAATTCCATCCGTTTACGTCATCAATGTAGCCATTTCCGTCATTGTCAATGCCGTCTCCGGCAATTTCATCTTCATTGACCCAGATGGATCCCGCAAGATCCGAATGGGTAATATCCACTCCGGTATCAATGAGTGCGACTGTGACAGTGCGGCGGGAAGTGCTCTGCTCATAATAGTCCCATGCGGGCTCTACGTTGATATCAATCCCGTTTACGCTGTCCGTGACCACCTCGCGAACCATCTGTCCCTGAGCGCCCAGCCAGCCGATTTCTCCCGGACCGCGGCGGATAGGGATAGCGGAAAATACATAGGAGATCCTGCGGATGTTTCCGTCATTTTTCAGGCCCCACTGGTATTGGTAATAGGATTCTCCAGGGGTAAGGACAGGCTGCCCGTCCCCCTGTCCGGCAGACACGCCCGGGCCCTGATCCGCGTAAGCGCAGAGAGGAGAGGAGACCAGAAAAGAGGCGGACAGGAGAAGGGCCGCTGCCTTTTGGGCAATGGCTTTCCAATGTTTATATTTGATAAATTTCATGTAATCACTCCTTTTTATACCGCAGGGCGGATGTGCTCTGCATGGTACTATCTGTTAAAAAGTATGCCATGGACTTCTAACAAGGAGGTTACAGAAGAATAAAAATTTCATAAAATTTACGGAAATATAACGGGTTTCATGGGAATCGATTCCGTGACATTATGCGCGTCCATATAACGGATATACTCTTCCTTTGTCATGACGGGGGTGAAGTCTTTCAGGAGAGCTTTTGCGTATTCCGCCTTGTTTTTGAGGAGTTTGTAGGCGGTCAGGGCAAATATTTTTGCGGTGACCACATAAGCCAGATATTCGTCTGTGGGTTGTGTTTGTTTGTTGTGGAGCTCGTGGGAGTATCCGCCGGTGTTAAATTGGAGCAGAGGCATCAAGTGGGACACATCCCCGAAATCTGTGGAACCGCCCGAAATGATGCCGGGATCCTCTTTCGTGACCGGATAGGTGCCGGCGCCCTCTTCAATGGCCTCGAGGATTGCGCGGGTGTCCTTTACAGGAATTGTGGGGAGATACCCCGGCATGGTGACAATGCTGGCTCCGCAGCCCGTGGCGACAGCACCCGCCCGCATAGAACGGTCAAACTTGCGGTTTGCGTCTTCAATGGCCGGAAGATTGTTTGCGCGGACGGAGTATTCCATGACAGCCGTATCCGCGATGATATTCATAGCCTCCCCTCCGTTTGCGATATAGCCGTGGACACGCACCGTATCCTGATCGCGGTAGGATTCCTGCTGGATCTGAAGGGCATGGAGGGCGAGATTTGCCGCATTTAAAGCGTCTACTCCCCGTTCCGGCGCATCGGCTGCATGGGAGGAGAGACCTTGGTAGCGTATGATTTTGCTTAAAAAGCCGTTTGTCTTGTGATTGGAAATGGAGGCTGTGACAGACGGGGCAATGTGATGTCCCACCGCGATATCGATGCCGTCAAAGGCTCCGATGCGGATGAGCTCCGATTTTCCGCCGCCGTAACGGATCTTTCCCTCTTGCATAAGGCCGTGCTTGAATTCCATCTCCACATATTCTTCGGAAGGGACGGCAAAGAACACTACGTTTCCATCCATGGCCTCCCGCACCTGCGGATCTGCCAGGGCAAAAAGAGCGCCCATCATTCCTGCCATCTGGGCATTGTGGCCGCAGCAGTGAGCGGCCCCGGTTTCGGGATTGGCGTGCGGACTGTCCGCCATGGGAAGGGCGTCCATTTCACCGATCAGGGAGACTGTGATATCGCCCTCCTTTTTGTCTTTCAGATAGGCTTTTGCGCCGGTAATGGCCAGGTTTTGTTCGGATTCCAGCCCGAATTTTTTGACAAAGTCACAGAAAAGCCGGGATGTGCGAAATTCCTTATAGCCGAGTTCCGGATGCTGCCAAATAGACCGTCCGATTTGGATGATTTCTTCTTTGTGTTCCTCGATAAGCTGGATGATTCTCTGTTCTGTGCTGTTCATAGCTTCCTCCTTAAAATTACTTTTAAATCTGTCTTTATATTAATGAAAAAATCTTCATTTGTAAAACAAAAATCCGAAGTATGTCCGAAAACAGCGGCAGCATAATCTTTATGTATTCTTAATACACACAATGTATTTATTAATGCCGTATTTAGCTCAAATATGTTATATCCGTAATAGGAAAGGGGAAAAAATGAGAGAGCTTGTTCTGCTGTTTGTTTTATTGATAGCCCTGTTTTGGGGATACCATGGTATGGCAAAGATTGATAATTTTTTGAATGATGTCCGAAAGGACAGGCATGGACAGAATACGCAGAAGCAGTGCGTCCGGGAAAGCAAAGAAAAAAAGGCTGCCTCCTCTTATCAGGCAGGATATGAGGAAGCAGCGTCTTAGAGCGTGCATATATCTACAAATTTTTAACAAACAGCGCCCGTATGGCGTTGAGTACGGCGATGATCATTACGCCCACATCCGCAAAGATAGCCAGCCACATGTTGGCGATGCCTAAAGCGCCCAGGGCCAGGCAGATCAGCTTGACGCCGATGGCGAATACGATATTCTGGTACACGATTCCCAGACACTTGCGGGATATCTTAACGGCCTTGGGAATCTGCAGGGGATCGTCGTCCATAAGGACCACATCGGCTGCCTCGATGGCCGCGTCGGAACCCATGGCGCCCATGGCGATGCCGATATCCGCACGGCCAAGAACCGGCGCGTCATTGATTCCGTCTCCCACAAACGCCAGCTTTTCTTTGTCAGGCTTGGCCTTCAGCAGTTCTTCTACCTTGGCAACCTTGTCGGCGGGGAGGAGCTCGCTGTGAACTTCGTCCACGCCCAGTTCTTTGGCAACCTGCTCCGCTACCCTGCGGGAGTCGCCGGTGAGCATAACAATCCTGCGCACGCCGGAGGCTTTCAGAGCCTGAATGGCTTCCTTTGCGTGGGGCTTTACGATATCCGAGATTAAGATGTGGCCTGCGTACGTTCCGTCTACCGCCATATGGATGATGGTGCCCACGCTGCGGCAGGGAATATAGGAGATGCCCAGGTGGTCCATGAGCTTGTCGTTGCCCGCAGCGACCTCGATTCCGTCCACTTTTGCGATGACTCCATTGCCGCTGATTTCCCGGATATCCGATACGCGGCTGCGGTCAATTTCCTTCCCATATGCCTTCTGAATACTCTTGCTGATGGGGTGGGAGGAGGCGCTCTCCGCCAGGGCGGCGTACTCCAGGAGCTTCGCATCCTCTAACTGGCTGTGATGGATCCCGCTGACCGCAAACACGCCCTGGGTCAGAGTTCCGGTCTTGTCAAATACAACAATTTTTGTCTGGGACAGGGTTTCCAGGTAATTGGAGCCCTTGACCAGGACGCCGGCATTGCTCGCCCCGCCGATTCCGGCAAAAAAGCTTAAAGGAATGCTGATAACCAGCGCGCAGGGACAGCTTATGACGAGGAAAGTCAGAGCGCGGTAAATCCAGGTGCCCCAGTCTCCGGGAAGCCCCATAAAGGCCAGCCGCACAATGGGAGGCAGGAAGGCCAGCACCAGGGCGGCATAGCACACAGCAGGCGTGTAGATTCGGGCGAACTTGGAGATGAATGCTTCGGACCGGGACTTGCGGGAACTGGCATTCTCAACCAAATCCAGGATTTTCGATACGGTGGATTCGCCGAATTCCTTTGTGGTCCGGATTCGCAGGACGCCGGTCATGTTGATGCAGCCGCTGATGATGGCATCCCCGGCCTTTGCGTCTCTGGGAAGGCTCTCGCCGGTGAGGGCGCTTGTGTTCAGGGTGGAAGAGCCTTCTATGATAATACCGTCAATGGGCACCTTCTCCCCGGGCTGTACCACGATAATGCTTCCGATTTCCACCTCATCCGGGTCTGTTTTTTCCAGCGTTCCATCCTTTTCCAAATTGGCATAATCAGGACGGATATCCATGAGCTCGCTGATGTTGCGGCGGCTTTTTCCGACAGCGTAGCTCTGGAACCACTCGCCGACCTGGTAGAACAGCATAACAGCGATGGCCTCGGTGTAATCCCCATTCTCCTCAGAGAGGGCCAGGGCGATGGCGCCCACGGTGGCTACGGCCATCAGAAAATTTTCGTCAAAGACCTGGCGGTTTTTAATTCCCTTTCCCGCCTTTATCAGAATATCATATCCGATGGTGAGGTAAGGAATCATATATAAAAGAAACCGCGCCGCCCCCACAGCCGGAATGAACTGCAGGGCAATCAGCATGGCGGCGGCTGCCAGAATGCGGATGAGCATGGTTCTCTGCTTTTTTGTCATGATAATACGGCCTCCTCGCGGTATTTACTCCGGGAAATTTTTACAGATAAATTTCGCAGTCATCCTCAACCTTTTTGCAGTTTGCGCGGACGGCCTGCATGACGGTCTTCGGATCCTGGCCCTCCTCAAATTCAACGTTCATCTTCAACATCATGAAGTTTACGGTTGCGTTTTTGACGCCTTCCGTTTTTTGAGCGGCCTGCTCCATCTTGTTTGCACAGTTTGCACAGTCGACCTCGATCTTGTAAGACTTTTTCATTGTTCCCCATTCTCCTTTTTTTATTTTTGATTGAATAATTAAATATATGTTTAATTGATAATTTGATTATATGCCCGCCGTACACAAAAGTCAATAGATTTTGCAAAGAAAAATCTGGTTTACTTGATTCTTTTCCGTATGATAAAATATAGGGTAGCAGTTCAGGACGGCAAGAAGATGCGCCGTCCTGAATAGTTACAATATGGGTACGCATTTATTCAGCAAGGAGGAGCGCGTTATGGAATGCACAAGACTGCCGCATGATCACGGACAGCAGATAGAAAAAGAGCTGGATCAGGTGCCCAGCTCGGAGATGTTTCAGACGGTGGCGGAGATTTTTAAGCAGCTCGGGGACGGAAGCCGCGTGCGTATTTTCTGGCTGCTGTGCCACTGTGAGGAGTGCGTGATCAATATATCCTCCATGGTTGAGATGAGCAGCCCTGCGGTTTCCCATCATTTAAAACAGCTCAAGGCCGGGAATCTGATCACGAGCCGGAGAGAGGGGAAAGAGGTGTACTATAAGGCGGCAGACACACAGCAGGCCAAGCTGCTCCACCAGGTAATTGAGGCGATGATGGAGATTGCCTGCCCTGGGAAATGAAAAAGTCAGATTTGAGATGATTTTTTGTCTTACAGTTCTCTGTAGGACACTTTTCCGTTTTTCTGTTCCGATTTCATAAGAGATGCCTTTTTCACCATCATATCCGCCTTCGGCAGAGGCGTCTGTATGGGCTTTTTTGCGGAGGCTTTGCGGATCAGGGTGATGTGGGGGATAAACTTATCCGTATCGCAGGGGACTTCTTCGGCGGACAGGGCGGCCCTGAGTGCTTTCACATAGGCAGCCAGCTTTTGGTTTCCCTCCACCCCCTGCTTTTTCAGGTCATGCATATAGCCCACAAGGGCTTTTTTTATTTCGTCCGAAAGTTGGATTGCGATAAATAGTCTCATTCGTCCCTCCTAAGATACCTTCCCGTGCAGCTCTCCGGTGTGCGCACAATTTCCTCCGGCGTGCCGGATGCCACGATGCGGCCGCCCTCCTCGCCGCCGCCGGGCCCCATATCGATGATGTAGTCCGCGCTGCGGATCACATCCAGATCGTGCTCAATCACCACCACGGTACCGCCATTGTCAATCAGGGTCTGGAATACCCCCAGAAGCGTCCGGACGTCCAGGGGGTGCAGGCCGATGGTGGGCTCGTCAAAGATAAACACAGAGTCCGACTGCTCACGGCCCATCTCGCTGGCAAGCTTCAGGCGCTGGGCCTCCCCGCCGGAAAGGCTGGGCGTCTCCTCCCCCAGGGTCAGATAGCCGAGCCCCAGATTTTGGAGGATGCGAAGCCGCTGGCAGACGGTTTTTAAATCCTCGCAGGCGGTAAGGGCGGTGTTGATGTCCATAGCCATCAGCTCCGGGAGGGAATACGCCCTGGCCGCCCTGCCGGTGTAGCGGATTTTCGCAGCATCCTTTCCGTACCGGGAGCCGCGGCAGTCCGGGCAGGGAATCTCCACATCCGGGAGAAACTGCACGTCCAGGCTGATTGCCCCGGTTCCGTCACAGGTAGGACAGCGCAGCTTTCCGGTGTTGTAGGAAAAGTCCCCTGCCTTATATCCAAGAGCTTTGGCGTCCGCAGTTCTGGCGAAAATTTTCCGCAGCTCATCATGGACATTGGCGTAGGTAGCCACCGTGGAGCGGACGTTGATGCCGATGGGCGTGGCGTCAATGAGCTTTACCTGGCTGATGCCTTTTGCCTCTATAGACCGCACATGGGCGGGAAGCTTTTTGCCGTGGATGACTGCCTCCAGGCCGGGAACCAGGCTTTCCAGAATCAGGGTGGTCTTGCCGGAGCCGGACACGCCGGTCACCGCGGTCAGCCGTCCCTTGGGAATGCGGACCGTGAGGGGCTTTACGGTGTGGATGGAGGATGTGGAAAGGGAAATTTCGCCGATGTCAAACATGCGGACAGAATCAGCCCGGTCTCTTACCTGAGACGGAGCGGCATCTGTGAGGAAGGGGCCGATTTGGGAATGAGGATTCCCGGCAAGCTCCGCCGGTGTCCCCTCGGCAATCACCCGGCCCCCATCCGCCCCGGCTCCCGGGCCCATCTCGATGAGCCAGTCGGCTTTTGCGAGAATCTGGGCGTCATGGTCTACCAGAATCACGGAATTTCCATCGGCAATCAAGTCCTCCATGACGCCGGTAAGCCCCACAATGTTGGAGGGATGCAGGCCGATGGACGGCTCGTCCAGCACGTAGAGCACGCCGGTGGTCCGGTTCCGCACGGCCCGCGCCAGCTGCATCCGCTGCCGTTCTCCGGTGGAGAGGGTGGAGGAGGCGCGGTCAAGGGAGAGATAGCCCAGGCCCAGGTCCATGAGCCGCTTTGCTGCGGTCTGGAAGGATTCGCAGATGCTTTGCGCCATGGGACGCATTTCTTCTGGGAGGGAAAGGGGGACGTCCGCTACCCATTGGACAAGTTCGGAAAGGGTCATTTTGCAGGCTGCATCTAAGGAGATTCCCCGGAGCAGAGGGGATCTGGCCTGGGGGGACAGCCGGGTGCCGCCGCAGTCCGGGCACACATCCTGTTTCAAAAACTTTTCCACCCGCTTCATGCCCTTCTCGTCCTTGACCTTTGCCAGGGCATTTTCCACGGTATACACAGCGTTAAAATAGGTAAAATCCAGCTCCCCTGCCTGGTTGGTATTTTTTGACTGATACAGAATATGCTTTTTCTCCGCCGGGCCGTTGTACACGATATCCTTTTCTTTGTCCGTGAGCTGGCAGAAGGGCACGTCGGTGCGCACCCCCATGGCGCGGCACACATCCGTCATCAGGGACCACATCAGAGAATTCCACGGCGCCACGGCGCCCTGGTCGATGGAGAGGGATTCGTCCGGAACCAGGGAGGCCCGATCCACGGTGCGGACAATCCCCGTGCCGTCACAGGTGCGGCAGGCCCCCTGACTGTTGAAGGCCAGTTCCTCGGCGGAAGGCGCAAAAAATCTTGCGCCGCACTCCGGGCAGATGAGCTCCTGGCCTGCGGCCACCGCCAGAGTGGGAGGGAGGTAGTGCCCATTTGGGCATCTGTGGCTGGCAAGCCGGGAATACATAAGGCGGAGGCTGTTCAAAAGCTCCGTGCCCGTGCCGAAGGTGCTGCGGATTCCCGGAACACCCGGGCGCTGGTGCAGGGCAAGGGCGGCCGGGACGTAGAGAACCTCGTCCACCTGCGCTTTGGACGCCTGGGTCATCCGCCGTCTTGTGTAGGTAGAGAGGGCGTCCAGATACCGACGAGAGCCCTCGGCGTAGAGAACGCCCAGGGCGAGGGAGGATTTGCCGGAACCGGAGAGCCCGGCAATGCCGACAATTTGATTGAGAGGTACATCCACATCAATATTTTTCAGGTTATGGACTCTTGCTCCGCGGATTTTAATTTTATTAATCATGGAATGTCTTTCCCCCTGTGCAAAATACTCTGGGGATAGTGTAGCATACTTTTTGGTGTTATAATAGACATATTCTGCTGAAGGTGAGGGATGGGACGATGGGGGAAGAGAAGA
>DWWT01000034.1 GCA_019119575.1 Candidatus Enterocloster excrementipullorum | reverse complement strand
ATGCCGTTGATCACGCCGTTTTTCTCCAGCAGGGTCTGCCAGGCCAGGGTGCGCAGCAGGAAATTCATCCACATGGGCAGGATGAAGATGAATACAATAAACCCTCCCGCCGCTGCTTTTTTGCCCCGCAGGATCATGGCCAGGGGATAGGCCAGCACCAGGCAGATCAGGGTGCTCACAAGGGAGAGCCCCAGGGAGAGCCAGAGAGCCTTGGCGTGCTCGGGATCCGCGATGGCGAGGACATTTGCCAGGGTTAAGGCGCCGTCCCTGTCCGTAAGGCCGTACCAGAGGATGAGGCACAGAGGAATCAGAATGAAACCTGTCATCCACAAAAGGTAGGGCCCCGCGAGAAGGCTCCGCCCCAGGGCAGCGGTTTTTGTTGTACGGTTCATACGATGCAGCCTCCTTCTTATTCTCCGACGCCAAGCGCTTTTTCATCCTCGGAAGTCGGTTTGTTCATGATCTGGATGTCAAAGGGCTCCACGTGAATGCCGACTTTCTGACCGACGGGGAACATGTCGGTGGAATGGACCAGCCATTCAAAACCGTCCGGTGTGGTGACCTCCATTTCATAATGAACCCCCTTGAAGATCAGATGGGTTACGGTTCCCACAAGCGTTCCGTCCTCGGGAGCAACCAGATCGATGTCCTCCGGACGGATGACCACGTCCACAGGCCGGTTGGTGCCGAAGCCCTTGTCTACACAGGCAAAGCGGGCGCCGAAAATCTCCACCAGCTCATCGCGGATCATGGTGCCCTCCACAATGTTGCTTTCGCCGATGAAGTCAGCCACAAAGGCATTTTCCGGCTCATTGTAGATCTGCTCCGGGGAGCCCATCTGCTGGATGTATCCCTGGTTCATGACCACAATGGTGTCGGACATGGTCAGCGCTTCCTCCTGGTCGTGGGTTACGTAGACGAAGGTGATTCCCAGCTCATTTTTCAGGCGGATGAGCTCGTACTGCATATCCTGGCGCAGCTTTAAGTCCAGGGCGCCCAGGGGCTCGTCCAGAAGGAGGACCCGGGGTTCATTTACAATGGCCCTTGCAATGGCGATGCGCTGCTGCTGGCCGCCGGAGAGGGAATCCACGGTGCGGTTCTCATATCCCGAGAGATTGACCAGTTTCAGCGCGTACTTGATTTTGTCTTCAATGTAGGCCTTGGGCTTATTTTTGATTTTGAGGCCGAAAGCAATATTTTCCGCAATATTCATGTGAGGAAAGAGGGCGTATTTCTGGAATACGGTATTTAAAGGGCGCTTGTTGGGCGGCACGCGGGTGATGTCCTGACCTTCAAACAGAACCTGTCCTTTGTCCGGGGCGGTAAATCCGCCCAGAATGCGCAGGGTGGTTGTCTTGCCGCAGCCGCTGGGCCCGAGAAGGGTGACAAAGCTGTTTTCTTCAATGGAGAGATCCAGGTCGTCCAAGACCAGCTCCCCGTCAAAGCTCTTGTATATATGCTGCAGATCAATAAGTGGCTGGCTCATATGTTTTCTCCTTATCGTAGTGTGGTGCGCTCTAAAAGCTTGGCGGCGAGCTGACCCATAAGACAACGGCCCCGTTTTTGCTGGTGAGGAAGTGCTTCTTGTCCGGGGTAAAATAAAAGGATTCTCCTTTTTTCGCTTTATAGGTCCGGCTTCCCAGGTGAATGGAGACAGAGCCGGACAGGATGTAGCCAAACTCCTCGCCTTCGTGGGGGGTGTCCGGATAGGTAGAACCTCCGGCCTGGAGGGTCAGCAGGATGGGCTCCATCACATTCTTTTGGGCATTGGGGATGATCCATTTTATTTCGTTGAGAAGTTCCGCGTCAATCTTTTCGAAATAGTCCTGCCGTCCAAAGACGATCTGTTCCTCCGGCTCCTCGCTGAAAAATTCGCCGATGGTAAATCCCAGGCACTGGAGGATATCCGTCAGAGTGGCAATGGAAGGGGAGGTGAGATTGCGCTCCACCTGGGAAATAAATCCCTTGGAGAGCTCCGCACGGTCGGCCAGCTCCTCCTGGGTCAGCCCCTTTAAGACCCGCAGCTCTTTTAACCGGTTTCCGATATCCATAAAATCCCTCCTGGTTTTAAACAAAAAGTTTACCTATACTGACTGATTGTAAAAATAAGCAAAAAGTTTAGTAATAATAAACAAGGCGCCTTACATTATACATGATACGGGGCATATTTCAATACCTTTCGCGCAATTATTTCTGACAGAACGTTCCAGATGTTCATACTTAACAAATATAGGAAATTATGATATGATGTGCTTAAGCTTAATTCGCTGCGGCTTAAGCGGGCAGCGGCATAAATTCAGGGAGGTACACAAGGTCATGAAAGGCAAATATATGGCATATGTAGGATCCTATTCCTACACGGGCAAGGCAAAGGGGATCACCGTTTATGACGTAGATGTGGAGAAAGGAATTTTTAAGGAGCGCTGTGAGGTGGAGGTGGATAATTCCTCCTACGTGATCGCTTCAAGCGACGGGAAAACGCTGTATTCCATCGCAGACGAGGGGGTTGTCTCCTTCCGTATTCTGGAGAACGGGAGCCTGGCGAGGCTCAACAGCGCGTCTATCCGAGGTATGCGTGGCTGCCATCTCTGCACGGATATCGAGGACAAGTATGTGTTTGTCTCCGGATATCATGACGGAAAGGCCACGGTTTTAAGCCTTAATAAGGACGGCTCCGTTGGGGAAATTGTGGACGGCGTATTTGATAAGGGATACGGCAGTGTGGCGGAGCGCAACTTCCGTCCCCATGTGACCTGCACCCGGAGGATGCCGGACGGGAAGTATGTGCTTTCCGTGGACAACGGCATTGACCAGGTGAAAATATACCGTTTCAATGAAAAAGAGAAAAAACTGGTTCAGGTGGATGCAATCCGCTGCGAGCTGGAATCCGCTCCCCGGCATTTCCGCTTCAGCGCGGACGGGCGCTTTATTTATCTGATGTATGAGCTGAAGAATGCCATTGACGTGTACACCTATCAGACCGGGGACCGGGCGCCGGTGATTGAGAAGATCCAGACGATCTCCACCACGTCTACCAAGAATCCGGGGAATATGACGGCGGCCTGTGCGATGCGCCTTTCCTGGGATCAGAAATACATTTATTGCTCCAACGCCGGGGAGAATACCATCAGTGTATACAGAAGGGACGAGGAGACGGGCCTTCTCACCATGCTTTGCTGTCTGCCGATCAGCGGGGAGTATCCCAAGGACATCGCGGTGTTCCCGGATTCGCGCCATATCGCGTCCCTGAACCATGACAGCGGCACCATCACCTTCTTTAAGGTGGACTATGAGAAGGGCCTCCTGGTTATGAGCGGACGCAGCGTGAAGGTGAATGAGCCCAACTGCTGCACCATTGCGAAAATCGGAGGCTGAGAGGAGCGTTAAAATATGGCAGGTTCCAGCTATGGAACAATTTTCAGAATCACTACATGGGGAGAGTCCCATGGAAAAGGAATCGGCGTGGTGGTGGACGGATGCCCGGCGGGCCTCCCTCTGAGCGAAGAGGATATCCAGCGTTACCTGGATCGGAGAAAGCCGGGACAGAGCCGGTTCACTACGGCACGGCAGGAGGGAGACCAGGCAGAGATTCTCTCCGGCGTGTTTGAGGGAAAAACAACAGGCACGCCCATTGCCCTGGAGATACGCAATAAAGATCAGAGATCCCAGGACTATGGGGAGATCATGGATATCTACCGGCCGGGCCACGCGGACTATACCTTTGATCAGAAATACGGGTTTCGGGATTACAGGGGAGGCGGCCGTTCCTCCGGCAGGGAGACGGCAGGCCGGGTGGCAGCCGGGGCAGTTGCGGCGAAGCTTCTGGAGAGCCTGGGAGTGAAGGTGCGCGCCTATACCCGCTCCATCGGGCCGGTTGTGATTTCTCCGGAGCGGATGGATCTGGCGGAGCGGGATAAAAACCGCCTCTATATGCCGGATGCCCAGGCAGCCCTGGAGGCAGAGGCGTATCTGGAAACACTTATGGCGGAGAAGGACTCTTCAGGCGGCGTGGTGGAGTGCGTCATCGAGGGGATGCCGGTCGGTATCGGAGAGCCCGTGTTTGAGAAGCTGGACGCCAATCTGGCAAAGGCCATACTCTCCATCGGCGCGGTGAAGGGATTCGAGATCGGCTCCGGGTTTCAGGCAGCTTCCATGCGGGGATCGGAGAACAACGATGCCTTTTGCCTGGAAGAGAAGACCCCGGACGGCGGCCTGGCGTTCCAGCCCCGTACCGTGAAGCAGACGAACCATTCCGGCGGAACTCTGGGGGGAATGAGTGACGGAAGCCCCATTGTCTTCCGCGCAGCCTTCAAGCCCACGCCGTCCATCGCCCGTCCGCAGCAGACCGTGGACCGGTTCGGGAAAGAGCGGGAGATCGTAATCAAGGGAAGACATGACCCGATCATCGTTCCCCGGGCTGTGGTAGTGGTGGAGGCGATGGCGGCGCTTACCGCCGCGGATATGCTGCTGCTTTCCATGACCTCCCGGCTGGATCGGATTCGGGCATTTTTTGGCGGGGATCGGGCGGGATGAAGCTGATTCGGAATATTCAGAATAATGCCTTTTACTTTAGCAGAAAGGACAACAGAAAAGGAGACACAAAACAATGAAAATCGCTATGGGAAATGACCATACCGCTATTGAATTAAAGAATATCATCAAGGAGTTTGTGGAGGGAAAGGGATATGAGGTTCTCGATCTTGGAACCAACTCCACGGAGAGCTGCGACTACCCGATTTACGGGGAGAAGGTCGGCCGGGCCGTGGCCGGAGGCGAGGCGGATCTGGGAATCGTTATCTGCGGAACCGGGGTGGGAATCTCCCTGGCGGCCAACAAGGTGAAGGGAATCCGGGCCTGTGTGTGCAGCGAACCCTACACGGCAAAGCTGTCCAGACAGCACAACAACACAAATGTATTGGCTTTCGGAGCGCGTGTGGTTGGCAGTGAGCTGGCCAAGATGATCACCGAGGCATGGCTGGACGCCAGCTTTGAGGGCGGCCGTCATGAGCGGCGGGTGAATATGATAATGGAGATTGAGAATCGGGAATAAAAAGAAAAAGAAGCGCTGCAAAATTCGCTGTGTGAGTAAGAGCGGATTTTGCAGCGCTTTTTAGTTGTGTCTAAACTTAGTAATTCTCAACTTTCCTCTCAAAGTAAGCCTTGGGATGTGCGCAGCAGGGACATACCTCGGGAGCGTCGGGGCCTTCGTGGATATAGCCGCAGTTTCTGCACTTCCAGCCAAGGGGAGCATCTCCCTTGAAGGTCTTGTCGTTCTGGAGGCTTTCCAGAAGTTTGTTGTAGCGCTTCTCGTGGGCCGCCTCTACCTTGGCAACCAGCTCAAACTTCACAGCCAGCTCTTCAAAGCCTTCTTCCCTGGCTTCACGGGCCATACGGGCATACATATCGGTCCACTCATAGTTCTCGCCTGCGGCTGCATCTTTCAGGTTTTCCTCGATGTCGCTGCTGACTTTGCCGCCGTGAAGTTCTTTGAACCACATCTTAGCGTGCTCTTTTTCCTGGTCAGCGGTCTCCAGATACAGAGATGCCATCTGCTCATAGCCAGCTTTCTTAGCTACGGATGCATAGTAGGTATACTTGTTGCGGGCCTGGGACTCGCCTGCGAATGCATCCTGAAGATTCTTTTCCGTCTTTGTTCCTGCGTATTTTGATGCCATAATATGTACCTCACCTTTCTTTTGTAATACGTTCTGCCAGACACGCGTGGAGCGCGTCCGGCAGAAGGTTACAGTTCCCTTGCGCTTCCATTGTATCGGAAAATTTCGTATATTTCAATAAAATTTTTCGAAAATTTTAATCAACTGAAATTTTAATCAAAATACCGCTTCAGCAGACCCTCAAATGCACGGCCGTGTCTTGCCTCGTCCTTAGCCATCTCATGCACGGTGTCATGGATTGCATCGAGATTCAGAGCTTTTGCTCTCTTGGCCAGATCGAACTTGCCGGCGGTAGCGCCGTTCTCAGCGGCAACACGCATCTCCAGGTTCTTCTTGGTGCTGTCGGTAACAACCTCGCCCAGAAGCTCGGCAAACTTAGCGGCATGCTCAGCCTCTTCAAAAGCGGCTCTTCTCCAATACTCACCGATCTCGGGATATCCCTCTCTGTAGGCAACGCGGGACATCGCCAGATACATACCAACCTCGGAGCACTCGCCCTCAAAGTTAGCGCGCAGGTCAGCCATGATATCCTCGGGAGCGCCCTGTGCTACGCCAACTTCATGCTCGCAGGCCCATGCCAGCTCGTCAGCCTTCTGCTCCTTGAACTTGGAAGCGGGAACACCGCACTGAGGACATTTCTCAGGGGGATTCTCTCCCTCATACACATAACCGCATACTGTACAGACCCATTTCTTCATAATTCATATCTCCTTTTCTTTATGATGAATTGATTAATAATAGTAATTGTTACTGATATTAATATAAATCATTTACGCAGGTTTGTCAATACCTTGTTTTTCACTTTTTTGAATACAATCCTGGCATCGGCCGAAAAACATTACAGAATGGCTGTCAATGACACCGGGAGCATACCCCTGGGCTGTGCTGTCCAGTTCCCTCAGCGCTGCTGCGGCCTCAAGCTGCATATCATAAATCCTGCCGCACTCCCGGCACATAAAATGATAGTGTTCATCGGTGTTTCCATCGAAGTGATCGGCTCCGTCCCCGCAGCTGATCCTGCGGATCTCACCGGTTTCAACCAGCAGATTCAGATTGCGGTAAACCGTCCCCAGACTGATGTTGGGAAATTCCTCACGGATGCTGGCGTATAGGGCGTCTGCCGTAGGATGGTCATGGCGGCACATCAGACTGGCTTTGATGGATTCCCTCTGACGGCTATACTTTAAAACTTTCATAGCATCTCCTTCTTCTATAACATATACAAGAGGCCGGTCATCACGGCCAATCTAATAACAGTAATAGTTACTGTTTATATATTAGCAAAAAAGGAAAACGCTGTCAAGGGGGGATTTGGGATAAAACTGCCGTTTCATCAATGGCCGGATTCATGGCGCAGTGATATCATTGGCCGCTCCCCCTCCGGGGAATCCGCTCCTGAGCAATGCGGATGAATTCATGGGTAGCCCGCGACATATAGTGGCCTTTGTGGTATCCGATTCCCAGAGTGCCGTGTGCCCTGGCATAATTTAGCGAGTAAAAGTTCAACTCAAACCGCTCGGACAGGGCGGCCAGGCCGGATCGGGAAAAGGGGTCATTTGCGATAAACATTTTAGGGTAAAATGTCAGCCCCATGCCAGTGCAGCTCAGGGAGAGCACGGTCTCAATATTTTCCGTTTCCAGCACAATCCGCGGAGTAATCTGGGAATCCTCAAACATTTCATCCGCAATGGTGCGCACTCGGTTTCCCTTCTTCAGAAGGACAAAGGGACAGTCCGCCAGGAGCTTCAGATCCGGGGAGAGAGCCAGGCGGTTTTTGATATCTTCCTTTCGGCCGGGAAAAACCTCATCCAGCACCTTGTCGGGTACGGTCAGGAGAATATCTTCCTGGCAGATCGGAATGGTCTCCACATTTTCCACGTTCAGGGGGAGCAGATCAATCATCAGGTCGATGTCCCCGTGAAGGAGACTTGCGGCAAGCTGACTGGAGTTCCCTTCAATCAGATGCAGCTCAATGCCGGGAAACTGGGATTTATAGGCCGGCAGGATTTCCGGAAGGATAAAGCGTCCGCGGGTGTGGGACACGCCGATGGAGAGCTGCCCGGTAGTAAAGTCTTTGATGTCCTGGATTTCCTGATAGGTCTCGTCGCGCAGATCAAGTATCTGCCGGGCCTTGGCAGCCAGCGCCTGTCCCGCATAGGTCAGCGTCAGCGGGGAGGTGCGGTTAAAGAGCATCACATCGAATTCCTTTTCCAGGTTGGCGATGTGATTGCTGAGGGACTGCTGGGAGATATAGAGCCGTTTGGCTGCTTTAGTAAAATTCAGTTCTTCCGCAGCTACCAGGAAATATTCCAGATTGAGAAAATTAATCATCTCGCATCCTCCTTGCAGGCGGCTGTTTCCCGGGCCGCTGCTCTGGCACGCAGGAGAGAATCATCCAGCCGTGCCGCGAGGCTTGGGATAAAGGAAGCGGCCCGTTCTAATGAGGTATTTGCCACGAGCTCCTCGGGAAACTGCAGTTCCTCCAAAAATTTTATGGCATGGAGGTGGTTTCCCGCATCTGCCTCCGAATGGGCGTCGCTGCCCATAATAATGGAGGTTCCGTAGTGGGCGCACCGCTCCAGAAGTTTCGCGTAATTGTCTGCTGCGCCCACCCGCACGCTTCCCGGAGTCAGGGAGGAGTTGTTGACCTCTAAAAGCGTATGATGCTCCTTGGCCGCCGCGGCTAAGGTGTCGTAGTCTGCAGGCAGGCGGGAATCATCCGGATGGCCGATGATGTGGATCAGCGGGTTTTCAATGGCCCCCACATAAGCCCGGGTATAATCAGCGGCAGTGCCCCGGTCAATGCACTGGATGTGGATGCTGGCGATGGCGTAGTCCATTTTCCTGAGAATATCCTGGGGGAGATCCACCTGGCCGTCAAAGTCCGTGATATTTAGTTCCGCCCCCATGAGAAGCGGCATGCCGAAGAGCGTTCGGGGGATCACCCGAAAATTTGTAAAATAATATTTATGACAGCTTCCCGGCATGGCAGGCGCGTGGTCGGAGCTTCCAAAGAGGGGAACCCCCTTCTCGGAGGCGGAACGGGCCATCTCATAGAGAGTGTTGTAGGCGTGGCCGCAGGCCAGGGTATGTGTGTGCAGATCCATTAAATCGATCATGAAAACCGATCCTTTCTTTTTATATAGTAGGTACGCTCCGTGTACTGACTGCATCATAGCATATTTTTTAAATTTTTAAAAGAAAAGAGTAGAAATATCGGGCGGGTTGTTGCTATAATGTAAGGGATAAATTTTCAGGGAACCGTCCAGTACAGTTCCTTTCCAAACAATATACGGAAGGTGAGGAGATAATTATGAGCGAAGAGAAGAACATGGAAGTGACACCGGAGGTCCAGGCTGAGGCACAGGAGCCGGCCCAGACGATGGAGGATTTTGCAGAAGAGCTGGAGGCCTCTCTGGCGGCGATGGATCAGGACCGCATTGAGGCGCAGGAGGATGACAGCAAGGAAGGAGCCCAGTGGGCTCAGTTTGCGCAGATGATGGAAGATAAGACCGTAGTGAAGGTTAAGATCTCCGAGGCTGTCAAGGGCGGCGTAGTCGCCTATGTGGACGGTGTGCGGGCATTTATCCCCGCATCTCAGCTTTCTACCTCTTATGTGGAGAAACTGGAGGACTGGCAGGGCAAATATGTGGAGACAGTGATCATCACCGTTGACCGCGCAAAGAAGCGTCTTGTACTTTCCGGACGTCAGGTGGAGATGGAGAAGAAGGAGGCTGAGAGAAAAGAGCGTCTGGCGCAGTTCAAAGCAGGAGACGTAGTGGAAGGCACAGTGGACAGCCTGAAGCCCTACGGCGCGTTTGTGCGTCTGGCAGACGGAGTGGACGGCTTGGTTCATGTGTCTCAGATCAGCACCCAGCGCATCAAGCACCCCAGCGTTGTACTCAAAGAGGGACAGACCGTAAAGGTGAAGATTCTTTCCGTGGACAATGGAAAGATCAGCCTGAGCATGAAGGCTCTGGCAGAGCAGCAGGCGGACAGGGACGAGCACGAGACCTACAATTACAAGGAGACAGCTTCCGTGACGACGGGCCTTGGCGAACTGCTGAAGGGATTGAAGCTGTAACTTGAGAGCAAGGAGGGATAGGAATGACCAATATCCCTAAAACGGACGACCAGGTAGATCAGTGGCGTTCGGTGATGTTCTTGTATGATTCCGCGCTCAAGAGGGTAAATACAAAGATCGAGATACTGAACAATGAGTTCACCAACCGATATGACTACAATCCAATTGAGCATATAAAATCCCGGCTCAAAACGGCCGACAGCATTGTGAAGAAGCTGAAAAAGGACGGATATGAGGTTACCATTGAAAATATGATGGAGCACCTGAGCGATATCGCGGGCATCCGCATTATCTGTTCCTTTACCTCGGATATTTACCAGATTGCCGATATGATTGCAAGCCAGGGGGATGTGACGGTTCTTCATGTGAAGGACTATATCAAGTGCCCCAAGCCGAACGGGTATAAGAGCTATCATATGGTGGTGACGGTTCCCGTGTATCTGACGGACGGCCCGGTGGAGACCAAGGTGGAGATCCAGATCCGTTCGGTAGCTATGGATTTCTGGGCCAGCTTAGAGCACAAGATCGCCTACAAATTTGAGGGAAATGCTCCGGCAAATCTCTTAAAGGAGCTGAAAGCCTGCGCGGATATGGTGGATATGCTGGACGGGAAGATGTTTTCCCTCAATGAAGCGATCACCGCTTTCGCAAGGAAGCAGCAGGAGGAGATGCAGGCGAAGGCCGGGACAAAGGAAGCATAAGAAGAACAGACGTGACGAAATTTATTATACAGACAAATGAAGTAATGAAAGTGAACCTGCGCCAGCTGGTAGTGTTTGAAGCAGTTTACCGGCTGGTTGCAGGTGTATTCTATGTTAGGCTGGCGGATGGCCTTCTCCGGTTCTGTCTTGACCGTGCGGGATACAGCTATCTGACGATGAGCAATATGAGAGAATTTTTCCTGCGCCCGTGGACGGCAGCGAGTATTCTGCTCCTGCTGGTTTTGGGGGCGTTTCTCATAGCTGTGGAGACGGGCGGCATCCTGACGGCTTATCAGGCGGCGGCCTATTCACGCAGGATTGACTGTGCGGTGATCCTCAGGGGAGCCCTCGGAAAGACCTGGGACGAGATACAAAAAAAGGACTGGCAGCTCCTGCCGCTGGGAATGATCGGAACTCTGTTCATGAACGGCTGGATTCTGATGCGGGCATTTTCACGGATACGTCCCCTGGATTTTATATTGGATGAACTTCTGGCTGCCCTGGGAGTTCCTTTCTTGCTGGCGGTGGCGGCAGTTCTCATGATGATCATTGGAATCCCTTCTATGCTGGTGTTTTTTGCCTGCATGGTGGAACAGAAGCGGTTCGGGGATGGAGTGAGAAGAAGCCGGGAGCTTCTTGCGGGAAAATGGCCGGCTCTGCTGGGGCTTCTTCTGGCGGTGAACGGAATCCTTTTGGGGGCGCTTGTACTGATTTACGCGGTGATAGTGCTGATCTGCGCTCTGCTGGTGACGCTGTTTGCGGATGCGTATGTGTCCGCGGCTGTCTTGACGGAGGCCTGCATGCGGCTGGAGGCTGCTGCGCTTTTTGTGGGCTCCATACTGGTCACGGCAGCGGATTACGGCGCTCTGACCGTGGCTTACTATCAGTTCGGCAGAAAAAAGGAGCATGCGGCGCCCTGGGATTTCACTCTCCCCTATTCTCTCCATGTAAAAAGAAAATGGTTTCTGCGGATAACCGCAGCTTTTGCCGCGGCCAGCGTTTTTATGATTGCGGATATGATTTACAATGGCAGCGTCTTTGACTGGTCGTCTCTGGGACAGGCGGAAATTACGGCTCACAGGGGAAGCAGCCGGATGGCGCCGGAGAATACGCTGGCGGCTCTGGAGGCCGCCATGGAGGAGATGGCGGACTTTGCGGAGATCGATGTGCAGATGACAGAGGACGGCGTGGTGGTGCTCTGCCACGATACAAATCTTCGGAGAGTGGCCGGGGTAAATAAAAGCCTGGCCGGCTTGACGTTTGAGGAGGCTGAAAAGCTGGATGTGGGAAGCTTCTTTTCGCCGGAGTTCGCGGGGGAGAGGATTCCTTCCCTGGCAGAGGCCCTGGAGCTGTGCGGAGGGAGACTGAAGCTCAATATTGAGCTCAAAAACCTGGGAGCGGATTCCTCTCTTCCGGAAAAAACCGTGGAATTGATACGGGAGTACGGGATGGAGGAGCAGTGTGTGATCTCATCGGTGCGTCTTTCTTATCTGCAGCGGGTAAAGGAAGCCTGCCCGGAGCTCCGCACAGGTTATATTCTGCCGGCCGCTTACGGCCGGTATTATGAAAATGAATACGTGGATTTTATCAGCATCCGTTCCAGTCTGGTGACCAGGCGGCTGGTGGAGGCAGCTCACGAGGCCGGCCGGGCCGTCCATGTATGGACGGTGAACAGCCGGGCGGATCTGGAGGCCATGCGGCTTCTGGGCGTGGATAACCTTATAACGGATTATCCGGCCAGGGCCAGGGAAATACTATATGAGGAGACAGCTCCGGGAACCCTTTTGGATTATCTTTGGATGCAGCTCCGATAATTAGGTACAATATGCAAAGGGGAAAAGCAGATGCGGGCAGTAATACAGAGGGTGAGCCGTGCGCAGGTCAGCGTGGACGGAACGGTTTTGGGAAAAATTGACAGAGGTTTTTTGATTCTCCTGGGAGTGTCCGGAGAGGACAGCCGGGAAATCGCGGAGCGGATGGCGGATAAGATATGCCGGCTCCGTATATTTGAGGATGCGGACGGAAAAACCAACTGCTCCCTTGCGGATGTGGGCGGAGCGCTGCTGGTGATCAGCCAGTTCACCTTGTACGCGGACTGCAGGAAGGGAAACCGTCCTAGCTTTATAAAGGCAGGGGCGCCGGAAATGGCCGAAGCGCTCTATGAGCATTTTATGGAGCGCTGCCGCACCCATGTGGACCAGGTGGAGAAGGGCCGGTTTGGAGCGGATATGAAGGTAGAGCTCTTAAATGACGGCCCGTTTACGCTGATGCTGGACAGCGCGGAGCTGTTTTAGAGTGTGCGGAGCAAAAAGGAGGAAGCAATGCAGGCAAGAGGTGAGATGATCCTTTACTACAATCCGGAAAACGGGGCGCCCGCCAGGCAGACAGCCCTGATGAAGAGTGTTTTTGTGCGCATGGGCGTGCGGATACGGAATGTGCGTCCGGAAGAAGTGAACGAGACCGTGGGATACCTGGCGGGGTTAAAAGGCTTTGAAAAGAGGGAAGCCGACGATTCAGCGGGACAGAAAACCGGCTCGGAGGAAGCACTGCCGAAGATTTCCGAACAGGTGTTGGTGCTCAAGGGATTTTCCGGCGGGAGGCTGGATCAGCTCCTGGCGTCCCTGCGCCGGGCCGGCGTGCCCAAAATCGACTTAAAGGCAGTGCTCACGGAGCACAACAGCGGCTGGACGTTTTACCATCTGTATGAGGAGATCAGGGAAGAGCATGCGTCCATGACCGGGGAGCAGGGGACGTGATGGATCCGGCAAGGAGCAGGCAGCTGCAGGAGCTGGAAGAGGTGGAGCTGTGTGTGCGGATATGGACCCAGTCCCGCAATGAACTCTATGTCAGCATGCCCTTTTTGGATGTGGCCGTGAGCAGCCTGACATTTGAGGCAGATTGGAGCCGGGCAGGCCTTGCGGCAGACGGCCGTCAGGTGCTGTATGGGCCGGACTTCCTGTTTTCCCTTTACGAAAGGGGCCGGGTTCTCGTGAACCGGGCCCTGCTTCACATGCTTCTTCACTGCCTGTTCTGCCATATGTATACCCGGGGCGGACGGGATAAGGCGTATTGGGATCTGGCCTGCGATATCGCTGCGGAGTGGCTCATCGACGGACTGTTAAAGCCATGCCTGCGCGTTCCGCCAAGCGCCCGGCGCAGAGAACTTTATCTGCGCATCCGGCGGGATCTGGAACAGAGAGGCGGTGCAAAGAAACAGGGACAGGTGACTTCCGCGACCGGCACGCCGTCCGCGCGCGAGACGGCGCTGACTGCCCAGAGAATTTATAAAATATTGAAGAAAATGGATCTGGATGAGAGGCGGATGTCTCAATTGGCCGCTGAGTTCCGGGTGGACGGGCACGATCTGTGGGAGCAGGGTGATCCTCAGGCTTCTCTGCCCCGGCAGAATATGTGGCAGGATAACCGGGAGAAGGTACAGACCGCCATGGAAGCCATGGGCGGGGAAGATCCGGGGGGAGGGGAGCCACTTCTTGACACCCTTCGGGTGGAGAACCGGGAGCGGTATGATTACCGCAGGTTTCTTCGGAAATTTTCAGTTCTGCGGGAAGAGGTGCAGGTGGACCCGGATTCTTTTGATTACGCCTACTACGCGTACGGTCTTTCACTATATGGAAACATGCCTCTGATGGAGCCGCTGGAATCCCGTGAGATCAGCCGGATTGAAGAGTTTGCCATTGTCATAGATACATCCATGTCTTGCTCCGGGGAATTGATCCTGCGATTTCTGGAAGAGACGTATGATGTGCTCTCGGAGTCTGAGTCGTATTTCCGAAGAATATGTATTCATATTATTCAGTGCGATGACCAGGTGCGTGCGGATACCGTGATCCGGGACCGGGAAGAGCTGCGCGGGTATATGGAGGAATTTCAGATTCAGGGGTATGGAGGTACGGACTTCCGACCGGCTTTTGCGTATGTGACCGGCCTTAAAAAGAGCGGGAAGGCGCCCAGGCTGCGGGGCCTGATCTATTTTACGGATGGGAAGGGCATATATCCGGTACAGGCACCGCCGTACGATGCGGCCTTTGTTTTTGTGGAATCCCTGTTTTCCGATGAAGGAGTTCCTCCATGGGCCATGAAAGTTGTGCTTGAAGAAGAACAGATAATGGAGTATAAAGGAAGAGCAGAGCAATGAATATTAAGCGCGCCAAGGAAGAGATCAAAAACACCATTGAGGCATATCTTCTGAAGGATGAATGGGGCGAATATGTCATCCCATCAATTCGCCAGAGGCCCGTGCTGCTGGTAGGGCCGCCGGGAGTGGGGAAGACCCAGATTATGGAACAGATCGCCCGGGAATGCCGGATCGGCCTGGTGGCCTATACCATTACCCATCATACACGGCAGAGCGCTGTGGGTCTGCCGTTTATTGAAAAGAAGGTGTACGGAGGCCGGGAGTATTCGGTGACAGAATATACCATGAGTGAGATCGTGGCTTCGGTCTACAACCGCATGGAGGAGACGGGGCTGTCGGAGGGAATTTTGTTTCTGGACGAGATCAACTGCGTGTCGGAGACGCTGGCTCCGGCCATGCTTCAATTTCTCCAGTGCAAAACCTTTGGAACCCACCGGCTCCCTGAGGGATGGATCCTTGTGGCCGCAGGCAATCCTCCGGAGTACAATAAGTCCGTTCGGGAGTTCGATGTGGTGACCCTTGATCGGGTCAAGCGCATCGATGTGGAGCCGGATCTGGGAGTATGGAAGGAGTATGCCAAGGATCGGGCCATTCATCCGGCGATTCTGTCGTATCTGGGCGTTAAGCCGGGGAATTTCTGCCGGGTGGAGGCAGATGTGGACGGGAAGCGGTTTGTGACGCCCAGGGGATGGGAGGATTTGTCCCAATTTCTTCAGGTGTACGAGCGGCTGGGGAAAAAGCCGGATCGCGAGGTGATCGTCCAGTACATCCAGCATCCGGGAATTTCCAAGGAGTTTGCCAATTATCTGGAACTCTACTACAAATATCAGGATGCCTATCGGGTGGAGGAGATCCTTGAGGGCCGCTTCGATGAGAACCTCTGTGATAAAGCGGCAAGCGCGCCCTTTGATGAGTGCATGGGGATTACCGGCATGCTGCTGGCAGGGCTGGAAAATGGGTTTGGCAGGCACAGGCAACATGGCCGGGTGATGGAGCTCCTAACGGAAAAGCTGAGGGACTGCCGGCGGATGCTCCTCGGGGATGCGGGCCAGTCTGCCCAAGCCGTGAAAGCGGGCGCCTCCGAAGCGGGGCAGCCGCAGATAAAATTGACAAATACAGAAGCCTGGGAAATTTTGGAGGAACAGGCCGCAGAGATTCGGGCGCGCCGGGAAAATGACAAAAAGCGCGGCCTTCTCACCAGAGCACAGGATCATGTCTTCCGCCGGGGAGAAGAGACATTGTCCGCCTGGGCGGACGAACTGCGCCTGACAGGAACGAGAGATAGGGAAGAGGCCTGGCAGTTTCTGCGGGAACGGTTCATGGAGGAAAGCGATCGCTACGAGGAGGAGAAGGCGGAAAACGCTTCCCGGCTGGAGCACGCCTTTGACTTCATGGAGGCGGCCTTTGCAGCGGGACAGGCGATGGTTATTTTTGTGACGGAGCTGAACACCAGCCGGGGGGCGCTGGAGTTCCTGAACGAATATGAATGTGAGAGGTATTATCTGTATAATAAGGAGCTGCTTTTTGACGAACAGGAGCAGGAGATAAAGAGCCGGATAGCAAAGACACGGTCCGGCCCTTTTGGGGTGGAGCCGCAGGGCCCCAAGAGGAAGGTGTAAAAGAATGAGCATGGTAAAGAAAGGCGATGGAGAGCAGAAGCTCCTGTTCTCCAACCGGGATTTGGGACGGCTGATTTTTCCGCTGATTGTGGAGCAGATATTGGCCGTGTCTGTGGGAATGGTGGATACGGTGATGGTGTCCAGCGCAGGGGAGGCCGCCACATCCGGCGTATCCCTGGTAGACATGATTAATGTGCTGTTCATCAACATATTTGCGGCAGTGGCCACAGGAGGTGCCGTGATCTCTTCTCAGTATCTGGGACAGAAAAAGATGCGGCGGGCCTGCGAAGCGGCGGATCAGCTGGTGCTTATTACCGGGCTGCTCGCGGTGGTTATCATGGGGGGAAGCATTCTGTTCCGCAGGCAGCTTCTCACCCTGCTTTACGGCAAAGTGGCGGAGGACGTGATGGCAAATGCGCTGATCTATCTCATTTTGTCGGCTTTGTCCTACCCGTTTTTGGCGGTCTACAACTCCTGCGCCGCATTGTTCCGTTCCATGGGGAATTCGAAGATTTCCATGGAAGCGTCCATTGTCATGAATGTGATCAATGTGATCGGAGATTATACGCTGATTTTTATTTTTCACTGGGGGGCCGCGGGGGCCGCTGCCGCTTCCCTGGTGTCACGGATGATTGCCTGCTTTATCCTCCTGTACCGGCTGAGCAATAAAAGTCTGGATATCCACATCGGGGTGAGCCGGCGCATCAATATCCCCATGATCCGCAGAATTCTTCACATCGGTATTCCTAATGGGGTGGAGAACAGCATTTTCCAGCTGGGAAGGGTTCTGGTAGTGGGCATCATCGCCATGTTCGGAACATCCCAGATCGCGGCCAATGCCATTGCCAACAATCTGGACAGTCTGGGAGTTCTGCCCGGGCAGGCTATGAGCCTGGCCATTATCACGGTGATCGGCCGGTGTGTGGGTGCGGGAGATTTCAGCCAGGCAGAGTATTATGCGAAGAAGATGATGAAGATCGCCTATCTGATCAATGGCCTGTGCTGCCTGGGGGTGATTCTTACCCTGCCCCTTACCCTGAGCCTGTATGGGGTTACGGATGAGGCGCGGGAGATCGGACGGCTTCTGGTCATCATCCATTCCGGCTGCGCGATTCTGTTCTGGCCGGCCTCCTTCTGTCTGGCAAATGTACTGCGGGCAGCTAATGATGTGCGCTTCCCTATGTGCGCATCCATTCTTTCCATGGTTATTTTCCGCATAGGATCCAGCTATGTACTGGCGGTAGGCATGAACATGGGAGCTGTGGGTGTGTGGATTGCCATGGTGGCTGACTGGATAGTGCGGGCGGCATGCTTTATCAGGCGGTATATGGGGGGAAAGTGGAAAACATTTTACCGGGCAGCGTAGGCTGTTCGGGACAGCGGAGAGGAGAGAAGAATGAAAGTAACCTATATTCATCACAGCAGTTTTTTGGTAGAGCTGGATCATATGGCGATGCTGTTTGATTACTTTGAGGGAGATATCCCTGCTTTCGGAGAGGGGAAGCCGCTGGTTGTATTTGCCAGCCACAGGCACGGGGATCACTTCGCGCCGGTAATTTTTGAACTGGCGGGGAAATATCCGCAGGTGTACTATATTTTGTCAGACGATATATGGAAGAAACGGGTTCCGGACAGCCTGAAGGAACAGACGCGGTTTATGGGGCCGGGAGAGACGCTGGCGCTGTTTTTCGATGCGAGCGGGCGTAACAGTTTCTGCGGAGAGGGCGCAGGAGAGCCGGACCTGTCTGTAAAGACCTTTCGGTCTACGGATGAGGGAGTGGCGTTTCTCATACAGGCGGAAGGAAGGACGATTTACCATGCCGGGGATTTGAATCACTGGGTATGGGAGGGGGAACCGGAGGATTATAACCGGCAGATGCGGGACAATTTCCGCGGAGAAATGGAAAAGCTGGCGGGCACCCACATCGATTTGGCGTTTATGCTTATTGATCCCAGACAGGAAAAGGACTTTTACCTGGGTATGGACGACTTTATGCGGATGGTTGGGGCGGATACGGTATTCCCCATGCATTTCTGGGGGGATTTTGAAGCTGCCGGGCGGTTTAAGGCTTTGCCGTGCGCCGCGGAATATAAGGATAAGATACAGGAGATTCATTGCAGAGGCGAGCAATTTACTGTGGGGTGAAATTCCGGCGAAGCGCAGATGAAGCGGGGTACCCCGGCGGCCGGTGGTTTCGGAGAAAAGAGGAAAAGGGAGGAAGAAACGGTGCTGATCATTGAGGGAGCAAGAATATTGGATCCGGCGGCGGGCCGGGATGCGGTGGGAGACATTGTCATAGAAGGGGAACGGATTCGGGAGACCCGGCCGGTCGGTCTGGGCCGGGAGGCAGCCAGGCAGGCCGGAGAGGAAAACTGCCGTGTGATCGACGGGCGGGGACTGGCCGCAGCCCCTGGTCTGGTCGATGTCCATGTCCATTTCCGTGACCCTGGATTTACCTATAAAGAGGATATAGAGACAGGCGCCCGGGCAGCAGCTCGGGGAGGATTCACGACGGTGGTATGCATGGCAAATACAAAGCCGATTGCGGATAACCGGGAAACATTGGAGTATGTGCTGGAAAAGGGAAGAAAAACCGGGATCCGGGTGCTGTCCTGCGCGGCCATATCCAAGGGATTTCAGGGAAAAGAACTCACGGATATGGAGGGACTTCTGGCTGCCGGAGCTGCCGGATTTACGGATGACGGTATTCCTCTCATGGACGGGGCCTTTGTGCGCCGCGCGATGGAAGAGGCGGCCCGCCTGGATACTGTTCTCAGCTTCCATGAGGAAGACAAAACCTTTATTAAGGAGAATGGAATCAATCACGGGGCGGTTTCCGACCGGCTGGGGATCTATGGTTCTCCGGCCCTGGCGGAAAATTCCCTGGTGGCCCGGGACTGCATGATCGCGCTTGACACCGGAGCACGAATCGATATTCAGCACATCAGCTCCGGCCCTGCCGTGGAGATGGTGCGCCTGGCAAAGAAGCTGGGGGCTCAGGTGTGGGCCGAGGTTACCCCCCACCATTTCGCGCTGACGGAGGATGCGGTGCTTGCCCATGGTTCCCTGGCCAAGATGAATCCGCCTCTGCGGACAGAGCGGGACCGGCAGATGCTGATTGAGGGCTTAAAGGACGGGACCATTGACATGATCGCCACGGATCACGCGCCTCACAGTGCGGAGGAAAAGGCGCGTCCCCTAACAGAGGCGCCCAGCGGAATCATTGGGCTGGAGACGGCGCTGGCTCTGGGAATCACGTATCTGGTGAAGCCGGGACACCTGACGCTTCTGGAGCTGATGAAAAAGATGAGTACAAATCCCGCGCGTCTGTACCGGCTGGAGGCAGGCAGCTTGGCTGCGGGCGCTCCTGCGGATCTGGTGCTGTTTGATCCGGATGCCCGGTGGACGGTGAAGGATTTTGTATCCAAGTCTGCCAACAGCCCCTTTGTGGGACAGACGCTTACGGGATGCGTGGTGCGCACAATCTGCGCAGGCTGGGAGGTTTATGCGGAAGAGCGGCGAACAGGAGGACAAAATGGGGAGACGGTTTGATGTAATTCTTCTCGATGTGGACGGCACCCTTCTGGATTTTAACCGATCCGAGGCGCTGGGAATACGCAGGCTTCTGGAGCATTTTGGAATCGAGCCCCTGCCGGAGTACCTGGAGGCGTATCACAGAATCAACGAGGGCTATTGGAAGGCTTTTGAGCGGGGGGAGATTTCCAAAGAGAGGCTTGTGACGGAGCGCTTTGTAAGCTTTTTTGAGAGCCTGGGAAAGAAGGCGGATGGAAGGGAAGCGGAAGACTTTTACCGCAGCTGCCTGGACGGCACGGCCTTTCTTGTGGACGGCGCCGACAGGCTCTGCGCATGGCTGCAGGAGCGGTACGCGCTCTACATTGTGACCAACGGCACATCCTCCACCCAGTACAAGCGCCTGGCATTGTCCGGCCTGGATAAGTATATGAAGGGGATTTTCGTGTCCGAGGATGCGGGGAGCCAGAAGCCGCAGAAGGCATATTTTGATTACTGCTTTGCCAGGATTCCGGAGGCGGATCCGAACCGGATGCTGTTAATAGGGGATTCCCTGTCCTCCGATATCCGGGGAGGCCAGGGGACGGGATGCCATACGTGCTGGTATAATCCTCAGCGAAAGCCCCTCCCGGATGACGTGCGGCCGGATTTTGTGATAAAGGACCTTGCGCAGGTAATGGATATTCTGGAGGACGATGCCCCAAGATGCCGCGAAGCGGGGCGCGCAGATGGCGGGAATGCATTTTTGGGCACTCTGTAGGAAAACCGCTTGACGGAAACCGTTCTATTTGCTATTCTTAATAGCGGAAAAAACAAGAGATAATTTGCCGCCGGGTAAATAAGCGTTGGATTTTGTATCAGTAGGCCTTGGAGATACAAAATATCAGCGCTTTTCTTTTCGCGAAGAAACCAGAAGAACACGCATCAAAGCGCGGCGGCATTTGAATGCTGAGGAGGAAAAGAAAATGGAACAGACAGGATCCGTCCGGGAGTTTGCCAGATATACGCTGTTAAGCGTGGCGGGAATGCTGGCCCTTTCCTGTTATATTTTGGCGGACACTTTTTTTGTGTCCCAGAGTTTGGGAACCAACGGCCTTGCGGCTCTAAATCTAGCCATACCGGTTTACAATTTTATTCACGGAACCGGGCTCATGCTGGGAATGGGCGGCGCCACCCGGTATTCCATCTGCAAGAGCCGGGGAGGCCACCGGGAGGCGGATGAAATGTTTACCAACACTCTGTATATGGCGGCCGGCTTCTGCGTGCTGTTTGTAGGGCTGGGGCTCTTCTTTTCAGAGAATCTGGCGGTTATCCTGGGGGCAGATCAGGAAGTGCTCGCTATGTCCAATACGTATATGAAGGTGCTTCTCCTGTTTTCCCCGGCCTTCATATTGAATGATATTTTGGTGTGTTTTGTGCGCAATGACGGGAATCCGCAGCTGTCCATGGCGGCTACGGCCGGAGGAAGCCTTTCCAATATTGTTCTGGACTATGTGTTTATGTTTCCGATGAAAATGGGAATTTTCGGCGCTGTCCTGGCCACGGGCCTGGCGCCGGTGATCGGAATTGCAATCATGGCGCCCCACTGGCTGAAGGCATCCAAGGGCTTCCACGCGGTAAAGACAGGCCTGGGAGCGGTTCATGTGAAGAACAACCTGGCCCTGGGATTTCCCTCCCTTTTGGCGCAGATGTCCTCAGGCATTGTGATTATTGTGTTCAACGGTATTATTCTCAGGCTTACCGGGAATACCGGGGTTGCGGCCTACGGCGTGGTGGCCAACATCTCTCTTGTGATCGCCGCCGTGTATACGGGAATTGCGCAGGGAATTCAGCCTTTGGTGAGCAGGGAGTATGGACGGAACAATAAAAGAACCCAGCGCTCGTATCTGGTATGGGCAGTTGGCTCCATGGCGGTTTTGTCCTGCATCCTCTACGCGGGAATCTTTTTGGGGGCAGATCCCATCGCCGGGATTTTCAACAGTGAGAATAACAGCGAGCTGCAGGAGATTGCGGTGAAGGGGCTTAAGCTGTATTTTACGGCCTCCCTGTTTATGGGGTACAATATCATTTTGTCCACATATTTTACTTCCGTGGAGATGGTGATTCCCGCCCATGTAGTCTCACTGCTCCGCGGTCTGATTCTCATTATTCCCGCCGCGCTCATGATGTCTGGTCTGTGGGGCATGACCGGAGTCTGGCTGGCATTTCCTGTGACAGAGGGTATCACTGCCCTGCTGGGATTCTGCTTTGACCGCGGTTGGCTGGGGTAGCGCAGATTTCTCTTTACATGAGCACTTTATTATGCTAATATGATAGCGTGTCAAAACAAACGGGTCTTATAACGTGACTGTGAGGAGGATTATTATGAAAAAGAGAATTTTATGTGCGGCGATGGCATCCGTAATGGTTCTTTCCCTGGCGGCCTGCGCAGGCGGCGCGGAGGAGACAACCGCAGCGGAGACAGCTGCGGCGGAGACAACCGCGGCCGAGACAACTGCGGCGGACGCGCCTGTCCAGGATGCGGATGCATCCGCGGAGGCAGAGGATGAAAGCGAGGCCGGGACGTCGGAGGCGTCCGGGGAAGAGAGCCAGGGCGGCACGTTTATTGTGGGATTTGACCAGGATTTCCCGCCTATGGGCTTTATTGGAGATGACGGAGAATTTACCGGCTTTGATCTGGAGCTGGCGCAGGAGGTGGCATCGCGCCTGGGACGGGAATTTGTGCCGCAGCCCATTGCCTGGGATTCCAAGGATATGGAGCTGGAGTCAGGAAACATTGACTGCATCTGGAACGGATTTACCATGACGGGGCGGGAGGATGATTACACCTGGACAGAGCCCTATATGGAGAACACGCAGGTCTTTGTTGTGGCGGCGGATTCCGGTATTGAGAGCCAGGCGGATCTGGCGGGAAAGGTTGTGGAATGCCAGGTGGATTCTTCCGCGGAGGCCGCGCTGCAGGCGGTTCCTGATCTGACAGCGACCTTTGCTCAGCTTCTCACGACGGCGGATTACAATACGGCTTTCATGGATCTGGAGCAGGGAGCGGTGGACGCCATCGCCATGGACGTGATCGTGGCCGGATATCAGATTCAGCAGAGAAATGCGGATTTTGTTATCCTGGAGGATACCCTGTCTGCGGAGGAATATGGCGTTGGATTTAAGAAAGGCAACACGGAGCTGAGAGATCAGGTGCAGGCAGCTCTGGAGGAGATGGCGGCGGACGGAACGCTGACAGAAATATCTGAGAAGTGGTTCGGCGAGGACGTGACTACGATCGGAAAATAAGAGAGAACTAAAGGCAGGTATGGAGAAATGGGTAAAATGTCAATCCAGCAGATGGTCATGCAGCTGGCGGGGGGAATGGGAATCAGCATCCAGATATTTGTGGTGACGCTGATTGTCTCCCTCCCTCTGGGGCTGGTGGTTGCTTTCGGGCGTATGTCCCGGAACAAAGTCCTTCAGACAATTGTGAAGGTCTATATATCCGTGATGCGCGGGACGCCGCTGATGCTGCAGCTAATGGTGGTATATTTTGGGCCGTACTATCTTTTTGGCATACGGGTTGGCACCAGCTACCGGCTTTGGGCCACATTTATCGGATTTTCCATCAATTATGCCGCCTATTTTGCGGAGATTTACCGGAGCGGCATACAGTCCATGCCGGCCGGACAATATGAGGCTGCCTATATTTTGGGCTACAGCCGGATCCAGACATTTTTCAAGATCATTCTTCCGCAGGTGATTAAGAGAATCCTTCCCTCTGTGACCAACGAGGTGATCACACTGGTAAAGGATACCTCCCTGGCATTTACATTGAGCGTGGCGGAGATGTTTTCCATCGCAAAGGCGCTGGCGGCTTCCCAGACCAATATGATTCCTTTTGTGGCGGCGGGCCTGTTCTATTACATATTTAATCTGGTGGTGGCCGTCGTCATGGAGTGGATCGAGAAAAAACTGGATTATTACCGGTAAGAGCAGGAGGTTTGGGGATTATGAAGGTCTTGGAATTAAATCATGTGGAAAAATCATTCGGCGATCTTCCGGTCATCAAGGATATTTCTCTGGAAGTGGAAGAAGGGGAGATCCTCTCGATTATCGGCCCTTCGGGTTCCGGAAAGTCAACCCTGCTTCGCTGCGCTACCATGCTGGAGACATTGGATGGGGGCGAGGTGGTCTATCTGGGAAAGAAGGCTGTCTGGGCCGGCCAGGACGGAAGGGTATCGTATGCGCCGAAGAGAGAGCTGAAAGAGATTCAGAGCCAGTATGGACTGGTGTTTCAGAATTTCAACCTGTTTCCCCATTTTTCCGTGCTGAAAAATGTCATGGATGCGCCGGTTCACGTCCAGAAGAAAAACAAGGAGGAAGCAAGGCGGGAGGCCATGGAGCTTCTCGGAAAGATGGGGCTTGCGGATAAGGCGGATGCCTATCCCTGCCAGCTCTCCGGCGGCCAGTGCCAGCGGGTGGCTATTGCAAGGGCATTGGCCCTAAACCCCAAGATTTTGTTTTTTGATGAGCCAACCTCCGCCCTGGATCCGGAGCTTACCGGGGAGGTGCTCAAGGTGATCAAATCATTGGCGGATCTGGACATTGCCATGGTGATTGTGACGCACGAGATGGCATTTGCCAAGGACATCTCCCATCGGGTGATCTTCATGGCGGACGGCGTCATCGTGGAGGAAGGGACGCCGGAGCAGATTTTCGCCTCGGATAATGAGCGGACCAAGAGCTTTTTGGGGCGGTACGGCGCGGTGCTGAACGGGTGAGAAGATATCCGCCGTCCGGACTGCTGCAAATACAGATGCATAGAGTGATAAGGAAGGGCCATACTGTCTGTAAAGGAGGTATGGCCCTTGGATTTATCCTCAAAAATAAAATGGATGATCATTCTCGGATGCCTGCGGTTCGAGCCGAGAGCTCTTCTCTTTCCACGCAAATGGAAGGCACGTCAGTTTTTTATGTTTTCTCTTGCATCTGCCCGCAGAATTCGATATAATACTACTCACAGATAGGGCCATTCCGGCCGTCTGACTGTGCTGCGCACAGGAGCGGGTATCCGTTCCGGATACCGTATTTCCCATGAATTGCAAATCCGAGCACATTGACAATTTTACAATATCAGAATATATTTCCGTCTGCCGTGACCGCTGGGAATGGAGGGAGCGTCTATGAGAAAGTGGATATGCGGAAAATGGAAGGAAAACGCAGCTGGGGTAAAATGTGCAGTTTTTTTGCTTTTGATGATGGAACTGTGTCTTTTTTGGAGCTGCGGACGGGCCTATGCGGCCCAGGAACGGCAGGACGGGAATGCCCGGAACCTGGTCATAACGAGGCAGCTTGACGAAGAGGAACTGGATACGGCTGCCGATCCTCCTGCTTCCTGGATGGATGAGCAGGGGACAGAATACCGTCTCAAAGATTGGAATGTGACGGAGATTCCAGGAAAACGAGTAAGCAGGCATGTGGCGCGGCGGATGCGCTACGATGGTGTAGAGGGGGCGGAGAGAATCCCGGAATCCATCACTGTACGTGAGGAAGAGACGGGAGAAATGGCTCAGGGCCTGCTGATGATGAAGGAGATGCAGGTTTTGTCTGAGAGATGGGACGACAGCTTTTCCGTGCCGGTCACCTTCCACGCGTACGGTGCGCGGGAATACGAGCTGGGCGGCCTTGTGATTGATGCTGCGGAGGCGGAGCGGGCGGATCTGTGGGGGGAAGCGCTTCTTCGAACCCTGGGACTTTTGCCGGAAGCGTACCGTCTTTCGGCACTGGAATGGGCGGGAGAGGAGTATGTGGATGAGACAGGTCAGATCTGCCGTCAGGCAACTGTCAGCGGAGAGAAGCTGCTTCGGGATTATGAGGCGGTCTATGAAGGGGAGGTTCTCTGGCAGGAGCCGTCTGTTTATGAACTTCGGACAGAGTATGAGCCGGTAGAGGAAACATCCGTCTTTCTAGAACCTTCGGAGGAGCGCGTGAAAGAGACTGCTGCTCCGCAGGAAGCGGAAAATGGCCCCTTATGGTATTGGGTGCGGAGCGGCTTTGTGCTGACAGTTGCGGCAGGACTGCTTGGAATTGCCGCCGGAGCGGCCGTTTTGCTGATCTGCTGGCTCAGACAGAGAAAACGGGAGAGGCAGGAGGAGCGGCTTCCTATGATTGAGGAGTAAGTAATAGATTATAAAAAGAAACAGATAGCGGCGGAATTTGCATGGCGGGAATGTGTTCTGGAGTAAAAATAAGAGACATAAGGAAAGTTTTGGCCAAAAAGGAGCTGTTTTTTATGGTTTTAATGAAATTTTTAAAAAAAAGACATAGTAAAAACATGAATTTCGTAGTATTATGTAACGTATGCGGCGGTTTTAGAACGGGCATGAAACGTGTTCGCTCCGGAGCGGCAGCAGCCTGAGCGTGTATGCCCAGGCAGATCGTGAAAGAGAAGAGGAGATTGTTATGAAGAAATCGTATTTGGCAATTGCAGTTATGGCTCTGGTTCTGGGCGTGACGGCGTGCTCCTCACAGACAGAGGAGACTACTGCGCAGAGCGAGGAGACCACGCAGGGGACTTCTGAGGAAACGGAAGCTGAGGATGTGGAAGTAGACTATTTTGACGGTTCGGTGAATGTGGTTGAGGAGTTTGTGGTTACTGTGGCGGACGCAGAGGGAACCGAGCGGAAGTTTGATATATCCGATGCGGAAGTTACAGGCGCCGAGGCCGTTGGCGTAGGCGATGAAGTTGAGGTTACGTACGATGTCGCTGCGCTTTCCGATGATACGACACCGGCTCTGGAGATTGAAGTGCTTGTATCTGCTGCGGAGGAGACAGAAGAAGGCCTTGCGGATGAAGTTATCAATGGCACGATCAGTGAAGTGGGAGACGGAACTTTGACATTGGAGACAGAGGACGGTACCTATACGTTCAATACCCTGATTGGCCAGCAGGTAACGGAGGGCGGACTGAATGCAGGTGCAGAGGCTGAAGTTACCTATTATGGAGACCTGGAGGACACGGAGGATCTGCCCGTGATTACGCGGATTGTGACAGCAGATGCTATGGGCACAGAGGATGCTTCTATTTATACGCTTACAGGCGAGGTCGCGGAGGTAGATGCCAACCATGTCGTTCTGGACACAGCGGATCCGGCCAATACTTTCTTTGCCTTTGAGGGCGAGGGAGCGTTTGCGGATGTGCAGGTGGGCGATACCATCACGGTTATCTATGAGGGAAGCCTGACCGGGCGGACGATCACAGCTGTGGGAGTTCGGTGATGGATGGAAGCTATGCTGCATTTATATTCTAATGGTAAGCTGACAATTACCCGGGCATTATAATGTGTCATATAGACGGCGGTGCCGCATCTTCGCAGAGCGGTATTTGCCGTCTTCTAAATTTTTAGTTTTCTTGGTTATGCGTATTGGAGTATTTTATGGATATTCCTGCGCTGTATTCGCTTTTACGTGCCTTATCGCCGCAGCATTCCTCCATATTCCCCGCGCAGCTTCTGCAGATGCTTCGCTTTATCTAGTCCGCCGCCCAAGGCCTGACTGGTTTTCATAATAAGCAGATCCAAAAGCATCATGGGCACCACCATGGAGTGATAGTCGTTGGGTTCTCCGCGACAGCTGTATAGGACAAGATTCGCCTGAGAGAGCAGATCATTTGCAATGAGGTCTGTAAATAGGATGGTTTCGTATCCTGCCTTGCGGCTGTAGGAGAGGAGAATCTGGACTTCTGTTAAAAGACGGGAATAACCAAAAAGAAGGACAAGGTCTCCGTGCTGCAGATTAACCATGGCATCATAAATTTGGGAACCGGCGGGAAGCGATATCAGACGTATTCCCAGGCGAAGCATTCGATATTCCAAAATACTGCCCAGGCCATGGGAAGCATCCGGCGCGAAAAAATAAACCTGGCGAGCTTTGATTAAAAAATGCGCTGCCTGATCCAGCTGCTCTGGTTTTACTACTTGGAAAGTTCGCTCTGTCTGAACGGAGATGCGGTGAAGGAGCATGTCCGGCGAAATGCCGCTTTCATGCCACTGGCTTAAAGCCGCGTTCATGCGGCTGAAAGGGGTGGCCTCTTGATTTTTGTAGAGAGCCCGTTTTAACTCTTTTAAATTCTTAAAACCAATCTTTGACCAGAACCGTGAAATGGTCGCGGTACTGATTCCCAGCGTATGAGACAGATCTTCCGCAGTGATGGCGTGGATTTCCTGTTCGTGTTCCAGAAGATAAGAAAAAATTTTGTGATCAGACTTAGATAAACATTCTTTATAATTTTTGTAGAGTTCTTCCAGCATATCGTATCTCTTCCTCCTAATGAGTTAGAATTTCTGCATCTATTGTAGCCGGTTTTCATCATAAATGCAATAAAAATTTCAATAAAATAAAAATGAAATATTTTTACTCACATTTTACACTTTCATGGTAGGAAGCTTTACAAAGCGACTGCTATAATGGGTCCATCAATCAACAGGAAGTGATGGAAATGGCAACAATTTATCTCAGCTCAACACTTTTATGGAACGGATCTTTGGAAGACATTTTTGATTTAGCCGGACAGTCCGGTCTGGATGGAATCGAGCTGTGGGCCCAGCAGTTTTTTTATCAAGGCTATCGTGAGGAAGACTACCAGAAGCTCATGGCGCTGTATCCGCTGAAAGGATGCGTGCACAGCCAAAGCTGGGATCTCAACCTTGCCTCTATTAATGATGGAATCCGTGCCCAGTCTGTGTGTGAGGTAAAAAAATCCATCGACCTGGCCTGCCGTCTGGGATTGGATGAAGTGACGGTTCATCCCGGACACCGTACAATTCCCGGGGCAGGAGAGCCCTGTGAGGTCTATCTGTACCAGTCCTTGGAGGAAATTCTGGGGTATGCGAAAGAGCGGGCGATTGATGTGTCCTTGGAAATTATGGAGAAAATCCCCAAAGAATTTGTTACCGATATGGGCGTTATGCAGAGGGTATGCGGAACTATGTTTTCCAGGTTTGTGTATACCCTGGACACAGCCCACTGCGACAATGCCGAAGAAATATTCGGAATTCTGCGGGAGCATTGCAGGAGAATTTCAAAAATACATATCAGCAATCGCAGAGGAAATAAGCTTCATACATCTTTGGACACAGGCGATTATGATATGGAAAAGCTCCTTCCTGAGCTGGCACAGTACCAGCTCCCCATGGTTATCGAGGGATTCGACGGAGACAGGGGATTTTCCAGGGCAAAACAGAATATTGCGTTTATTCAAAAAATTTTTAATGGAGGAGAACAGAGATGAGAAAGAGAATTGCAGGCATGATGGCAGCGGGATTGGCAGCAGCAGTTCTGGCTGGATGTCAGAGCACGGCTGGAGAGACCACAGCCGCACAGATGGAAGCACAGTCTACGGAGGCGGCATCTTCCGCCGCGGGAAGCGAAGCGGACACGCAGGCAGAGACTACAGAGGCAGCTGCGCCGGAAACAGCCGAGGAGCTTTCTGGTGCTATTACCCTTTATACTTCCCAGCCAGAGGAAGATATCCAGGCCATGATTGACGGTTTCAATGAGAAATGGCCGGATATCCAGGTGGATGTATTCCGTTCCGGCACCGAGGAGGTGGTTAGCAAGGTACTGGCAGAGAAGCAGGCCGGTTCTGTACTGGCAGATGTGCTTCTGGTAGCGGACAATGTAACGTTCGAGACATTAAAAGAGCAGGACCTGCTTATGGCATATGAGTCTCCGGAGCTAGAAGGAATTCCGGAAACCTACATTGACAAAGATCATATGTACACGGGTACTAAGGTTATCACGACAGGAATTGCATACAATACAGAGCTGGTGCAGACTGCCCCGGCAAGCTTTGCGGATTTAACCAATTCGGTTTACAAGGACAGTCTGATTATGCCCAGTCCGCTGTATTCCGGTGCAGCAGCCTATAATCTGGGCGTTATCACCAGAACCGAGGGTATGGGCTGGGAGTATTACCAGGCATTAAAGGACAATGGAATTACCGTTGACAAAGGAAATGGCGCTGTGCAGAATGCTATTGTAGCAGGGGAAAAATCTTGCGGCCTGTTGGCAGATTATATGGCGATCCGCTCTAAGAATGATGGTGCTCCCGTGGAATTTGTTTATCCCGCAGAAGGCTCCCCGGCAGTAACAGAGCCAGTGGGTATTGTAAATGGTACGGAAAATGAGGAGCTGGCAAAAGCTTTTGTGGATTTTATTCTTTCAGAGGACGGGCAGGCTCTTACGGCGGAGATTGGCTATACTCCTGTAAAGAGCGGCGTAGAGGTTCCGGAGGGCTTTAAGAGCATTGATGAGATCACACCTTTAACCTGGGATACGGAGGAGCTGTACCAGAACCGCGAGGCGGATAAAGAACAGTTCAGCGAAATGTTCCAGTAAATACAGGAGGACCAAATGGAAATAACACGCAAGGCAGGGGCGGCAATCGCTCAGACAGCCATCTACCTGCTGGCTGTCCTAATGTTTCTGCTTCCTCTGGCCCGTCTCCTTCTTATGGGGATTACATTGGAGGATGGCAGGTATGGCTTGGAGAATTTCGCAACCCTCTTGTCAGAAGAACGTACCTGGGAAGCGATTGCCAACACGATTCTCATTGCGGTGACGTCTACGACTCTGGCTGCTGTTTTGGGGAGCGGACTGGCTTTCTTGACTGCCTACTGCAATATAAAGCGCAAAGGGCTGATTGAATTTCTTGTTCTTCTGCCCTTTATTATCCCATCCTATATTATTACCCTCTCTTGGAGCAGTTTTTTAAGCTCCCGGGGGGTTCTCAATCAGTTTATTACGTCCTTGGGCCTTCCGGCCCTGGATATTTATACCATGGGAGGCATTATTCTAGTCCTGGGATTCTGCAATATTCCCATTGTATATGTCAATGTAGTCCATATGCTGCGGAAAATTCCCAGAGACATGGAGTGGGCTGCCAGGGCCTGTGGGTATTCGCAACGTCGGGCTATGGTGAAGATCAATCTGGTGTCAGCAGCCCCGGCTATTGCAGCGGGAAGTGTACTGGCATTTTTGTCGGCTATTGACAATTTCTCCGTGCCGGCCTTTCTGGGAATTTCCTCCGGAATTCCGGTGCTTAGTACGTACATTTATGAGAATGCCATCGGCTTTGGGCCTAACGCCTTCCCTTTGGCCGCATCCCTGTCCATGATCCTTTCTGTAATCGCAGTGGCTGGAACACTCCTGGAAGGCTTCTTTGTCAAGCGTGGGGCTTCTCTGGACAGCATAAAGGAGGACTATTCTGTACGGGTGCATTTTAAGAAATCTCTGCGGATTCTTTTGGAGTGGGGGACATTGACACTGCTTTTAATACTCAATATAATTCCTATGGTATCCATGGTGGCCTCCTCTTTCTTGAAGTCCTATGGCCTGGATTTTGCGCCGGAGAATCTGACTTTCGGCAATTTTGCTTTTGTATTTCACAATAGAGGCGTGGTATCCGCTATACGTACCAGCCTCATACTGGCTGCGGTAACAACGTTTGTCTGTATTGTGGCGGGAACAGCTATTGCCTACGCCAAACTGAGAAGAGGAAGCCGGGCAGCTGTGATTTTAGAAAAATGCGCATCCCTGACCTATGCCATTCCCGGTATTGTGCTGGCGCTGTCCATGATTTTCCACTGGGTGGAGCCTATTCCTGGTTTCCGCCCCGGCATTTACGGAACAATTCATATATTGGTGGTGGCCTACATTACCCGTTATCTGGTGCTGCAGATCAAGGGAAGCACCACTGCCCTTCTGACGATAGATCCGGCTATGGAGGAAGCCTGCGCTGCTTCTGGAAGAGGTTTCTTTGCCAGATGGTTTTCCGTTCTTTTGCCTCTTTTGACCGGCCCCATTCTCTCCGGTGCCTTTATGATATTTGTGCCGGCCCTCACAGAACTGACTCTGTCTTCTATGCTGGCTTCCGCAGGAACAAAAACTATTGGCTTGACAATTTTTAATTATCAGCAGGGAGGGGATTATAACCTGGCGGCAGCCATGTCTGTGCTTGTGACAGTCCTGGTGGTTGCCGGCTACTGCCTGATAAACCGAAAGAAATTAATATTTAAACAGAAGGAGGTATCAGGTTATGAGCCTACATATACAGCAGGTAACAAAAAGTTTCAACAAAACCCAGGCCCTCAAGGAAATTAACCTGGATATTAAGGATTCGGAGTTTATCGCCATTCTGGGTCCATCGGGCTGCGGAAAGACGACGCTGCTGCGGATTGTAGGAGGTTTTATTGAGCCAACCAGCGGTATTGTGCGGCTGAATGACCAGATTTATTCCGGAGAAGGACATATGGTTCCGGTGGAGCAGAGAGATCTGGGAATGGTATTTCAGTCCTTTGCCCTTTGGCCTCACATGACCGTGCGTCAGCATGTGGAATTTCCCTTAAAAAGTTCTCGTCACAAGAACATGTCCGCTGCTGAGAAAGAGAAGGCTGCGGAGCAGGCTATAAGCTGTACGGGCTTAAAACCCTATGAAAACCGACTGCCCGGAGAGTTGTCCGGCGGTCAGCGCCAGCGTGTTGCTCTGGCCAGAGCCATTGTGGGAAAGCCCTCTATCCTTCTTATGGATGAACCGTTAAGTGCCCTAGATGCAGAGCTTAAAATTGAGATGCGCAGAGAGATCCAGAATATCCATAAACTCACAGGGGCAACCATTCTCTATGTCACCCATGATCAGAGTGAGGCCTTGGCTATGGCAGACCGAATTATTATCATGAAGGATGGGGCGGTGGAACAGATTGGCACGCCCAGGGAGATCTACATGGATCCTCAAACCGTTTTTGCAGCCACCTTTGTCAGCCGGTGCAATTTATTAAAAGGTGCCTGGCATGAGGATTCGTTCCAGGTGGAGCAGGAGGGCATACTGCTGCGCAATCCCATGATACCCAGGGAATTCCGGACGAAGGGACTCTATCCGGTACGGCCGGAGCAACTGGTTATCCATCCGGAGGGACAGGGAATACCTGGCGTTATCACGAATAAACAGTATAATGGGAGAGAAATTCATTATTCCGTCCGGTATCACGATGAGATTCTTACCGTATATGCCGGCTGCCTGACAGAATATAATCCCGGGGATCGGGTCTCCCTCACGCTGAGCGCATAGGGGGTATAATTATGAAAATTTATTTTGATATACATACGCATACCACAGCCAGCGGCCATGCCTTCAGTACATTTAAAGAGAATTTAGAGGAGGCTGCGGCTAAAGGACTTACCGCCTACGGTATGTCCGATCACGCGCCGGCCATGCCGGGTTCTGCACCGGAAATTTACTTTAATAATTTTAAATGTATCCGGCGAGAGGTTATGGGCGTCCAGGTATATACGGGAGTAGAAGCCAATATTATGGATTATCAGGGGAATCTGGACTTGAATGACAGCATACTAAAAAAAATGGATTATGTAATTGCCAGCCTCCATGTTCCCTGTCTTAAATCCGGAAATGCGAAGGAGAACACAGATGCCCTGATAGGTGCGATGAAGAACCCCTATGTAAAAATCATCGGTCATCCCGATGATGGACGATATCCACTGGAATATGAACGGCTGATCTGTGCAGCACATGAGTATAAGGTGGCTTTGGAGGTGAATAATTCATCCTTTGTGGCCCGCTCCGGCAGGCAGAATGCGGCAGAGAATGTAGCGGAGTGGCTGGCAGTGGCTAAGACCTACCGGCTGCCTGTGATTTTGGGCAGTGACGCCCATATTTATTATGATGTAGGAGACGTATCTGAGTCCATCAAAGCACTGGAACGGGCCGTTTATCCGGAGGAGCTGGTACTCAATGCTAGGAAGGACGGAATTGAATATGTGCTGAATGGGAGAGGGTAATATGCCCTCTTCTAAAATTGTATGTTGCTGTCCAGCCGTACGCAGCCGGGCAGCAATAATTTTATTTTTAAATTCTGGCACTCGACCCTTGACATGGCTAACAACGTGTGTTATATTACGACTAGAACAAAAAGAACAATTCACGATTCCGCAGCCTTCCTGTCAATTGAAACCGTGGTTTCCGGTTATCGACGGGCAGGCTGAGAGAAAGGGGAAGAGTCTATGAATATCAATAAATTTACGCAGAAGTCAATGGAAGCAGTGCAAAACTGTGAGAAATTGGCATATGAATATGGAAATCAGCAGATTGATGAGCTTCATCTCCTGTACAGCCTGCTGACTCTGGAGGACAGCCTGATCCTGAAGCTGGTGACAAAGATGGGGATCCAGGGGGACATGATGGCCGGCGAGGTAAAGCAGGCCCTTGAGAAGCTGCCCAAGGTCAGCGGCGGCCAGCTCTATATCAGCAGCGATTTAAACAAGGTGCTTCTGGACGGGGAAGACGAGGCCAAGGCTATGGGGGATGAGTATGTGTCCGTCGAGCACTTGTTCCTTGCCCTTATCAAATATCCCTCCAAAGAGGTAAAGAACCTGTTTCGGATGTACAATATCACCCGGGAGGGATTTTTGCAGGCGCTTTCCACGGTCCGTGGAAACCAGAGAGTGGTGTCGGATAACCCGGAGGCTACCTATGATACGCTGGAGAAATACGGCTACGATCTGGTGGAGCGCGCCAGAGAGCAGAAGCTGGATCCTGTAATCGGACGTGACGGCGAGATCCGCAATGTGATCCGCATCCTGTCAAGAAAGACAAAAAATAATCCGGTGCTGATCGGTGAGCCCGGCGTGGGCAAAACCGCAGTGGTGGAGGGACTTGCCCAGAGAATTGTCCGGGGGGATGTGCCGGACGGACTGAAGGACAAGAAGCTGTTTGCCCTGGATATGGGTTCCCTGGTGGCCGGTGCCAAGTACCGGGGTGAATTTGAGGAGCGCTTGAAGGCGGTTCTGGAGGAGGTAAAGAAGAGCGAAGGACAGATCATCCTTTTCATTGATGAGCTCCATACCATTGTGGGCGCGGGCAAGACCGAGGGATCTATGGATGCGGGCAATATGCTGAAGCCCATGCTGGCCAGAGGGGAACTGCACTGCATTGGCGCCACTACGCTGAACGAATACAGACAGTACATTGAAAAAGATGCGGCGCTGGAGCGGCGTTTCCAGCCGGTTATGGTGGATGAACCATCGGTGGAGGATACCATTTCCATCCTGCGGGGGTTAAAGGAGCGCTATGAGGTCTATCATGGAGTGAAGATTACGGACTCCGCCCTGGTCAGCGCGGCAGTTTTGTCAGACCGTTATATCTCCGACCGGTTCCTGCCGGATAAGGCGATTGACCTGGTGGATGAGGCCTGCGCTATGATTAAGACAGAGCTGGATACCCTGCCCGCCGAGCTGGACGAGATGAGCCGGAAGATTATGCAGATGGAGATTGAAGAGGCAGCTCTCAAAAAAGAGACGGACCGCCTGAGCCAGGACCGGCTGGCGGATCTGCAGAAGGAGCTGGCAGAGCTTCATGATGAATTCGCCGCCCGCAAGGCTCAGTGGGAGAACGAGAAGGCCAGTGTGGACCGACTTTCCAGCCTGCGGGAGGAAATTGAAAATGTGAACCGGCAGATTCAGGACGCCCAGCAGAAGTATGATCTGAATAAGGCGGCGGAGCTGCAGTACGGCAGACTTCCGGAGCTGCAGAAGGAGCTGGAAGCCGAGGAGGCCAAGGTAAGGAGCCAGGATCTGAGCCTGGTTCATGAGAGCGTTACCGAGGATGAAATTGCCCGGATTGTATCCAAGTGGACGGGAATCCCCGTGGCAAAATTGACGGAGAGCGAGCGCAGCAAGACCCTGCATCTGGATGATGTGCTCCACAAACGGGTGGTGGGCCAGGACGAGGGTGTGGAAAAGGTGACGGAGGCCATTATCCGCTCTAAGGCCGGCATAAAGGATCCCACGAAGCCCATCGGTTCCTTCCTGTTTTTGGGCCCCACCGGTGTGGGAAAGACGGAGCTTGCCAAGGCATTGGCGGAAGCGCTGTTTGACGATGAATCCAATATGGTCCGCATCGACATGAGCGAGTATATGGAAAAGCACTCGGTGGCCCGTCTGATCGGAGCGCCTCCCGGCTATGTGGGCTATGATGAAGGCGGCCAGCTCACAGAAGCGGTGCGCCGCAAACCGTACAGCGTGGTGCTTTTTGATGAGGTGGAGAAGGCACATCCGGATGTATTCAATGTGCTTCTGCAGGTGCTGGATGACGGCCGGATCACGGACTCCCAGGGAAGAACTGTGGATTTTAAAAATACCATCATTATCCTGACGTCCAACATCGGTTCCCAGTATCTTCTGGAGGGGATTGACGAGGCGGGAAATATCCGCCCGGATGCGGAGACGGCTGTGATGAATGACCTGCGTGCCCATTTCCGGCCGGAGTTTTTGAACCGTCTGGACGAGGTGATTCTCTTCAAGCCTCTTACAAAGGAGAATATCGGCAGTATTGTGGATCTGTGCATTGCAGATTTGAATAAGCGTCTGGCAGACAGGGAGCTGTCCATTGAGCTCACGGATACGGCCAAAACTTTTATCACAGAAAATGGCTATGATCCGGTGTACGGAGCCCGCCCCTTAAAGCGGTATCTCCAGAAGAATGTGGAGACTCTGGCGGCCAAGATTATCCTGAGCGACGGCGTAAAAGAGGGAAGCACCATTGTGATTGACCTTTCGGAGGATGAAAAGAGGCTGATTGCCTACGTGGAATAAACTGATAATTTCAGATAAAGAAATATAATTATAACAATACCTTTCTATAGGTGAAAAATAAAGAAAATGCGATAATTTTTGTTGAAAACAGTATCTGCGGGTGCTATAATCGTTTCGGCTGAGATAAAAAATGACAGGAGAAAGATATGAACAGTATTCCAAAGGATCCGGTTATTTTGTTAAGCTATGTGAATACACAGCTCCGTGACAATTATCATTCGCTGGATGAAATGTGCCAGGCTCTGGGGGTGGAACCCAGTACCATTATTTCGGCGCTGGCCGGGATTGGCTATACCTATGAGCCAGCGGGAAATTGTTTTCACTGAATGCATCTGAACCATATGTTGTTGACAGCCGGCTTTGCCTGACTTGGGTCAGGCAAGGCCGAATTTTGTTTAAAAGTCAATTTAAAGAGGGATGTTATGCCGCAGTACCGATATAAGGCAAAATCCATGGATGGAAAAGTCTGCAGAGGAAGAATGGAGGCTTTGACTGAGCGGGATCTGCTTAAACGGCTGGAGGATCAGGGGTTATACTGCTTTGGCTGGCGGGAGGAGTCCAAGGGCCGTGCCCGGAGAAAAATTCCGCTGGGAGCGGGACTTTTGGCCCCTTTATGCAGAGAATTGTCTGTCATGCTCTCCGCCGGCGTACCGCTTGCCGAGATTTTGGCAGTGAGCGGGGAAATGGCGGGAAGCAGCCGGTTGAAAAAAGAGATCCTGCGGGTTCGGGAGGAGGTCTATCAAGGCCACTCCCTGTCGGAGGCCATGGAGTCTGGAGAAGGAACATTTCCGTCTCTCCTCATTTATATGATTCGGGCAGGAGAAACCGGGGGAGAACTGGAAGAGATTCTTAGAAAAATGGCGGAGTATTATGAGCGGCAGAGGGAGTTGGGAGGAAAAATCCGCACGGCTATGATCTATCCGCTGATTCTGTTTGCGGCGACAGTGTTTGTATCAATTTTTCTGGTGGCAGAGGTTTTGCCGCAGTTTGTGTCTCTTCTGGAGGGACAGCCCCTTCCGCTGTTTACAAGAATCCTATTAGAAGCCGGTGCATATATGGGAAGCCATGGAGCGCAGCCTTTGCTGTTTGTTCCGGTTCCGGCAGTCCTGCTTATTGGGATTTTCCATATCCCTTCCGTGCGTCTTGCGCTGGATCGCGCCATAATTCATATTCCAGTTATTGGGAAAATAGTAAAAACCATTGATACCGCCCGTTTTTCACAGACCTTCGGGATCCTTTACGGAAACGGAGCAGGGATTTTAGAGGCCCTGGATCTGACGGGACAGGTCATGGGAAATTCTTACATCCGCAAATCATTGAAGGATGTGGCGGAGGAACTGAAAAGAGGAAGGCTCCTGTCCGGGTCGCTTGAGGAGGCGAATATTTTCCTGCCGGTATTTGTGTCCATGGTGGCAGCGGGAGAAGAATCAGGCCGTCTGGACCAGGTATTGGGGGAGGCGGGAATTTACTATGAGAAGGAGGCAGAACGGGCAGTAAATCAGATGGTGGTGCTCCTGGAACCGGCAATGATTCTCATTATGGCCATTGTGGTGGGCGGAATGATTTTGGCGGTTATGACACCTGTATTTCAGATGTATTCCTCCATGCTTTGAGGAGAAGGAAAGGAAAATACATGAGACACTATTTTTGCCTGGATGAGGAACGCGTTATTTACTTGGGAGTAAAAGAGCATCTGTGCGGAATCGGCGGAGAGCGAAAGAGAACGGTAGTCTGGACGGAGCGCCCCTTTGACGGAAAATTGGAAAGGCCCATACATGACCTGATCCGGGAATGGGGACTCAAGGGAAAGCGCGTTGATCTTGTCCTGGAGGCCGGGGTGAAGCGTGCCGTATTTTCTCTTCCGCCGGGAAATGCCCGGCAGATGCGCCGGATGGCAGAATACATGCTGCGGGCCAGAAAAGAAGAGACGGAGGATTTGGCGGCAGCGGTTGAACTGTTTCGGGGAAAAAACGGAATGCCGATGGGGACGGTGTATTATACCCAACGGAAATTTTTGGAAAAACTAAAAGAAACGCTGGAGCGAGAAGGAGTACATCCTGGCAGAGCACTTGTGCGCATGAGCGCGTTGAGCTTCCTGGCGGGAAGTCTGGGGAGAGAACAGGCGCTGATCTGCATTGAGATTCGGGAAACACGAGTAAAACTGTATGGGATATGGAAGGGATGCTGCGTCTGCTTTAAAGAATCTTCCCTGCGGCCAAAGACATTTGTCCGTCTTGGCGGCGAGAAAATATTGTGGGAGGAGATTGCTGCGCTGGCAGAGATGCTTGTGTGTGAGATGAAAGAGTTAGCGGCTGCAGACAAGGTGATCCTTGACAGGCCATTTGGGCCCCGTGCGCGGGAAGCGGCTCCCTACTTGGAGGAGAGGCTGGGAATTCCCTGCCGTATTGTGGATTTTCGCCGGGAGATCCGCTGCTTGAAAAAGAAGGCGGGCAGGAGGATGCTGGCATTCCCGAATTTTTCGAGGGGAGCAGGAGCGCGCAGCCTGGAGAAGGCGGGTATGGCTTTTGTTCTCTGCAATTGTCTGGCGGCTATAGCGGTGTCCGGTGCGTTCCTGGTTCGCGAAAGAAAGGTGCGGGAGGAATTTTCTGCTTTTCAGGCGGAGCGGGATGCGGATCATGAATCATTGTACCGTGAAGCAGAGGCGCTGGATCAATCTCAGAAGGCACGAACCGAGCTGGAAAGAAGATATGGTAAAAAGGCGGGTATAGAATCCCGGATTTATGCGGTCAAACAGGCAATGGGAGCAGGCGGCCGGGCGAAAGGGATGCGGTATGAGAGCGAGGAGGGGACGCTTTTCCTTCAGATTTTGACAGATTCCCCGGAAGATATTCCGGCCCTTGAAGAACGTCTCCGGCAGACAGGAGAATTTATACGGGTATCCCATGTGCTCTGGGAAAGGGATGAGGACTCCGGTCAGATACAAGGGCAGCTGGAAATGGTACTTTGGGAGGCGGAGGATGAAGGGGATTGAAAGCAAAAGAAAGGCCGGACACCTGACGGAAAGAGAAAAGATTCTCCTTGGAATTTTGGGGATTCTTCTTGTTTGGACGGGAGCGATCCGGCTGGTGATCGGCCCGGCCGGGAAGGAAATGGAGGAGCTGCGCCGCACCATGGCCGCGGAGAAGGAACGCCGGGCGGAGATGGCGGCATATGTTCGGCAGGCGGATCTTCTCTCCGAATACCGGGACAGGCCGGATCAGGCAGAAGATTTTTTCTACATCGGCTTGGACAGCGCGTTTATAGACAGTGACCTGCAGGCTCTGGCAGCCGAAGCCGGGGTCGAAATCTGGAAGCTGGAAAGTCGGGAGCCGGTTACAGAGCAGGACGGTATATTTGAAGTACATGTTCTGCTGGACATTCGATGCGGGAATATGGATGCGCTCAGCCGCATGGCCGGGGAGATAGACCGCAGGGAGAAAAGTGTCTTTTTGAAAGCCCTTTCAGCGGAAGAGAATGAGGAGGGTATGCTGGAAGGCAGAATGGAGGTGGTTTATTGTTATGCGGAGGAAAAGCCGCAGGGGCGGACAGGGGTTCACACTGATTGAGACAATTGTGGGATTTTCGATGATTCTTACGGTTGTATTGGGGTTTACGGCGATGATGGCCGCAGAGGGAAAACGCTTATCTTGGGAGACAGATATGAGAAGCGCATTTGAGGAGGCGAGGGAGATGGCTTTATCCGGCGAAGGGGAGGAGACGGGGAAAGAACTGCGTATTCTTTTTACACGGGAGAATGGGGAGAACAGCGCGGAAGAACGATTTGAAATCCATCGGGCGGCCGCACGCTGGGAGTATGGGGAAGCCGCTGTGGAATTTTACAGGCATGAGTAAAGAACGCGGAGGATTTACATTGCTGGAGGCAGTGCTGACTGTGGCGGTTGGAACAATGGCGGCTGTTTTTGCCGCAGCGTTCTTCTCGCAGCAGATTTCCTTGTACGGACGGCATGGAAAAATGCGCGGAGCGCGTTTCCAGGCGGAGCGGGTTTGCACGCTTATAGACGAGACACTCAGCCTGGGATTTAGGTTTTCTGTGGATCCGGCCCGTCCGGAAAGGCTGCGCTTTTGGACAATGGAAGAGGAAGGACGCCGGGAATATACCCTGACAAAGGAAATGTTTTGGGATGAGGCATCTTGGGAGATCCAGCTGGAATTTTTCGAACCGGAATACGGCCGGGTGAAGGCGCGGGTAATGGTTCTGGAGGACGAAGAGCTGCTCTGGCGGGAGGAGAGGACATTTATTTCCCTGTATGAGGAGGGAAGGGACAATGGCAGATAGGCCGGAGATGAATCAGGGGCGCAGAGGCAGCACGGTGCTGTATGCGGTATTTCTTGCTGCCCTCTTAGCCGTTCTTGGAATGGGGTATATGACAGCAGGCGTTTACAGCCGGCAGGAGCTTACGGGAATGATGCGGTACGGACAGGCGCAGGCCGCGGCGCGTTCGCTTCATCAGTCTTTTTGCCAGGCAGTCAATGAGGGAAGTTCCCGGGCAATGAACCAGATATGGGATCGCTTCCTGCGGGACTGCCGGGAAACTTTGGCGGATTACGCCGGGGAGGCGGATCCCGGAGAGGAAGAGGAAGACCGAGGGGATGCGGATGAATGGGAGGAATTTTTGCGGGGAGAGATGGAAGGCCGGGAATACATATCCCGCGGCGAAGGAAAGATGGATGGCATGCGTGCGGAAATCCTTCTGCGCGCGTTTCCCTATGACGGGCAGGCATATGTACACACACGTGTAGAAGCGGAGGGATTTACCTTCTGCCTTGGCGGAGAAATCCGATTTGACAGCGAAGGCGGGAAAACCCTTGTGCTTCCCGGCCCTTTTGAGGAGGAAGAAGGACGGATCTGCACGACCGGAGAGCGGGTGTACCGCTATTGGGCCGAAATGCCTTAAAGAAAGAGGAAGATGCCCGTATACCAGCGAAGAATCGCTTCTCCCCACAGGACAGCAGCAGAGAGGGATACAAAGAAAAAGGGCGCCATGGGCACCGGGGTTTTCCTGTCCACTTTTCCGAGAAGCAGGAGGGGAGCATACCATATGCCGGCCAGGGCATAGGCGCCGAACAGGGCGAGCAGCGAAAGAGGCGGGCCGAGGAAAAGGCCGCAGGCAGACATAAGCTTCACATCTCCCAGGCCGACGCCTCCCCGAGTGAAAACACGCAGAACCAAAAGGATTCCGCCGCAGGAAAGCGCGCCTGCCAGCCTCCAAGCCGGGGATAGAAGAATGCCGCAGGCCGGGGACGGAACCGGGAGAAATCCGGATGCCGCGCAGATGACGGACAGCAGGACAATGAGGATGGGAATTTCATCCGGTATATACAAAAAAGCTGCGTCAATACGGGCGGCAGCCAGGAGCAGGGCGAAAAGCAGGCAGCAGAGTGCGGAGTAAAGCCCGGGGCCGTGGACAAGGCAGCACAAAATAGACAGGAAACAGAGGAGACCTTCAGTCGGGGGAAGACAGCCCCTTCGGGCCGGCACCCCGATGCGCAGCAGGGCCAGACGCAGAAGACTGCCTGTAAGCATACCTCCAAGGCCGTATAGGAGAGGAAAAATAAAGCTGGCCATAAAACACCTCAAGCGGTACATTTTTATTGAGTATAGCATGCAGAAGAAAAGGAGGCAAGATTGGAGAATCCGAGAACGATAGAAGAAATGCTCGTAAAAGAAAAGCGTATGACGGAAAACCAGCTCGCGCGGGCGCGGATTTTGACCGGCAGCGCCCGGGAACGGGAGCGGCTGCGGCTTTTAGTGGAGCTTGGATATGTGTCGGAGGATGATATTCTGGATTGTATCTGCCGGAAGGAGGGGACTGCGCGGACAGATGCAGAAACCGCAAAGATTGATCCAAGAGCGGCGGCCCTTCTGACAGGCGCTTTTGCCAGGGAACATCATCTTCTTCCGGTGGCGTTTAAGGAGGACAGCATTATAGTCGCCGTGCCTTTCTGGGCGGACCAGGATGTGCTGGACGAGACGGCTGTTTTCACGGGCGTACCCGCTGTGCCGGTTCTGGCTGCGGAAAAAGAGCTGGAAAAGGCCATTGAGAGGGTATACGGAGAAGAAGAGGAAGGGGAGTCCGCGGAACGCATAGACAGTGCGCCTTTGGTGCGCGCGGTGAATGCGATTATTGAAGAGGCGTATGAGAGAAATGCCAGCGATATCCACGTGGAACCTTGGAAAGACAGGCTTACCGTGCGTTTCCGCATCAACGGGGATTTGATCTGCGTGAGAAGCATGGAACTTCTGTATCACAGTCCTATTGTCACGCGGCTGAAACTGATGGCGGGGATGGATATTGCCCAAAAGCGCCTGCCTCAAGATGGAAAATACCATTACGAAAGAGGCGGCATCTCTACGGATCTCAGAATTTCATCCCTCCCCACGATCTACGGGGAAAAGGTGGTGCTGCGCCTGCTGGGAAACAACCGTGACCCGGCGCTCATGGATATCGGAAGGCTGGGGATGGAGGAGGAACAGAGGGAGGCCTTTGACCGGATGCTGCGGGCACCCTTCGGCCTGGTTCTGGTGACCGGGCCTACAGGAAGCGGAAAATCCACAACCCTTTACGCAGCGCTGAACCGGCTTGCCTCAGGCAAGCTCAATATCGTTACGGTAGAGGAGCCTGTGGAAAAGATGATAAACGGGATTACCCAAGTTCAGGTAAATCCGAAGGCGGGCCTTACCTTTGCCGCGGCGCTGCGGTCTATCCTGCGTCAGGATCCCGATGTGATTATGGTGGGTGAGATGCGGGATGAGGAAACGGTTTCTATGGGCATACGGGCTGCTATTACCGGACATCTGGTGTTTTCGACCCTTCACACAGGGGATTGCGCTTCGGCTGTCATCCGACTGCGCAGCATGGGAGCGCCGTCCTATCTGATTGCGGCTTCTCTTACGGGTATTGCTGCCCAGCGCCTTGTGAAAATTCTCTGCCCTTTTTGCAAACGGCCGGAGAATGTAAATGGGGAAAAGCAGGATGCCCTCAGACAGCTGACCGGACAGGAAATTCAGCGGCTCTGGCGCGCTCCGGGATGCCCGAAATGCAACGGGACCGGCTATATCCGGCGGAGGGCTGTCTATGAGATGATGGAGGCAGATGGAACAGTAAAAGACATGATACGCCGCGGGACTTCCGCGGAGGAGCTGCGCCGGTATCAGAGAAAAAAGGGATTTCTGCCGCTGAAGGATTATGTGGTGAAGCTGCTTTTGGCCGGCGAAACGGATATGGAGGAGGCGGAAAAAGTCATTTATTCAGCGGAGTAAGGAAAAAGGAGGATGACATTATGAACAGAAGAAAAAACTGCGGAGGATTTACGCTTATTGAATTAGTCTGTGTGATCGCCATATTGGGCATACTCATAGCGGTGGCCGTGCCGTCTTATCAGAGCATCCAGGATCAATCGGCCCGGCAGGTAGCCCTTTCAAATGCAAGAACCAACTACAGTATGGGAAAGGCCCAGCAGGAAATGGTGGATGCAGGCGTGATGGACGAGGATGAAACGGAGGATTATGGATATGATCCGGATACGGACAGCGCGGTCTGGACAGGCACTATTAATGGAAGAGAATACGAGGCCGTGTATCCGGGAGACTCAGGGAAAGGAGAAATCCTGTCTGGAAATTGAGGGCGGGCTGTGCTATACTACCCTCAAACTGGCTGGAAAAGAAAAATGGTATGAAAAATAATTCGGGATTTACCCTGGTGGAGCTGATAGCCGTCATAGCAATTCTTGCGGTTCTTCTTGCGGCGGCAGCACCGAGAGCCGCCGGATTGATACAGGGCGCCCGGCATTCCGCGGCGGTTTCTGACGCGCGGATAACGGCCGGGGCTGTACAGCGGTATCTATACGATGTCAAAGAGGAAGGTAGGCTGAACGTGCGTACGCTGCATCAGCTTATGGGATCCCAGCTGGATGACCCGGAGGGGCCGCTGGCCGAATATCTTTCGGGCGGACTTTCCGATGCGCGGGTTCTGTCTGCGGATGTGAACCTTCGGACCGGCTGGCTGGAGGAACTTGTATATGAAAATGAAGATACCCAGGTAAAGCTCACATTTGCGGAGGACGGAACCGCCGTGGTGGAGGAGATAACAGACAAGTAGACAAAACATGCGAGGGAGGATGGGGATCGGCCTATGGAGCAATTGATATTCATTAACCTGCTGTTTTCCGTAATTATTGTGTTCTTTCAGAGGAGAAATCCGAGAAGTGTTTGGACATGGCTGTTTGCTTTGAACTTTATCCCTGTGTTCGGAATCCTTTTTTATCTGCTTTTTGGACAGGATTTGAAGAAAAGCAGGATGTTCCGCATCAAGGAAATCAGTGACCGGCTGAATTTTCCCATAAAGAGCCAGGAGGAGATCATCGGGGCTGACAACGTGCCGGAGGAGATGATGGATCCCATATCGCGGGATTTCAGAAGCCTGATTCTCTACAATCTGGAGACATCCGGCGCGGTTCTCACGGCCTGCAACCGGATCCAGATCTACACGGACGGACAGGAAAAATTTGCGGCTCTGCGGGATGCCCTGCGAAAAGCGGAGAAATACATTCATATCCAATACTATATTATCAAAAACGATGAGGTATTTGATTCCCTGGTTCCGATTCTTCAGGACAAGGCAAGACAGGGGGTGGAAGTCCGCATCCTCTACGACGGCATGGGCGGCCGGTTTATGCCCTCCCGGCGCTGGGAAGAGCTGAAGAAGGACGGCATTCGGGTGGGGGTGTTCTTTCCGCCGTTCCTTGGCTGGCTGAACCTGCGCGTTAACTACCGGAATCACAGGAAGATCGCAGTGATCGACGGCCGGGTCAGCTTTGTCGGGGGGTTCAATATCGGCAGAGAATACATTTCGAGGGATCCCCGATTTGGCTACTGGCGGGATACCCATCTGAAAATTACGGGCGAGGCGGCTATCGGCCTGCAGATTCGCTTCGCCCTGGACTGGCATTACGCCACGGGGGAAAATCTGTTCCGGGAAGAGCGCTATTTTGGGGAGGAGGAAAATGCCAGACGCCGGCTTATACGGCAGGAAGGGCCGATCTGGCCTGAGGGAAGCCAGGATGGCGACGAGGCCTGCCTGCAGATTATATCCAGCGGTCCGGATACGCGGGAGCCGTATATACGGGACAACTATCTCGCTCTGTTTCACAAGGCTAAGCATCACATCTATATACAGACCCCGTATTTTATTCCGGACGATGCCATTTTGGCAGCGCTGAAAATGGCCGCGTCTTCCGGTGTGGATGTGAGGCTCATGATTCCCTGCAAGCCGGATCATCCGTTTGTGTACTGGGCAACATGCTCCTACGCGGGAGAACTTTTGGATTATGGGGTGAAGGTGTATATCTATGAGAATGGCTTTCTTCACTCTAAGGGCGTTATGGTGGACGGGAGAGTGAGCTGCTACGGTACGGCCAATATGGACATCCGCAGTTTCGATCTGAATTTTGAGGTAAATGCCACCATATATGATGAACAGGTGACAGGAAGGCTGGAGCAGGCGTTTATGGACGACCTGCCGCACTGCAGGGAGCTTACAAAGCAGGCATATGGGCAGAGAGGGCTTTGGATGCGTGTTAAGGAGCAGACGAGCCGCCTTTTGTCGCCTCTTCTGTGAGGATTCACGAGGAACTGCGGCTTGCCGCATGCTGCCGGCGCAGAAGGAATGCGGAAAGTTTTGGAAAAAATCCCGCAAATGAATAAAAGCCGCTGAAAGCCGCCTATACTATTGCTTATGATGAGAGAGCGGATAACAATACATGAGGGGAAGCGCTGGCAGCGTTTCCTGGCTGATTTTGGAAAATGCGGGGTTACCGGATGGTGTCTGGAAGTGATGTTTACCTCTGTGGACTCCATTTTAGCCGGCGATTTCAGGCTGATGGGGCATACGTCCCTGCTTATGTTTCCGATATATGGACTGGGAGCTTTCGCGGCGCCGGTAAGCGCGTTCCTTGATGAATGGCTTTCCGGGATTCCGGGGCTTTTGCGGGCAGGACGTGAGCGGGTGCCCGCACTGGGGCGGATCCTTCGGCACGGATTGATTTATATGGTACTCATATTTACGGTAGAATATATAACAGGAACCTGGCTGAAAAGCTTGGGAATCTGCCCCTGGGACTACTCCATGTGGCCGGATCATGTGAGCGGTGTGATACGCCTGCGGTTCGCTCCCCTGTGGTTTGGCACAGGGCTGCTGTTTGAACAGATAACCACGGGAAACATATGGAAAAGGAGCGGCTAAGGTATTGTCTTTCAGCCGCTCTTTGTTATATAATAGTTACTGTTCAGATGCGCGGCAAGGGGCGCTTCTGGACTCCCCATAGACAGAGATCCGAAGGAGACAGACGATGATACGGATAGTTTTGGTGGCTTCCGCCGTGATTTTATTTTTAGTATTTGCCGTACCGGTGATGCTTATTCTGGAGCGCAAGGGAAAAAGTGATCCCCGGGCAGCCGAGTGGAGGAGCCTGCGGATTGTACAGGGGATGTTCCGTTTTATTTTAAAGCTGGCGGGAGTTACATATGAGGTCCATGGGTTGGAAAATATTCCTATGGATCGGGCAGTGCTCTATGTGGGCAATCACAGGAGCTATTTTGATGTGCTGGTGGGCTATGTGACGGTTCCGGGACTTACAGGCTTTGTAGCCAAAAAGGAGATGCTGCGGTATCCGTTTCTGCGGGATTGGATGCGGCTGGTGAACTGTGTGTTTTTGGATAGGAAGAATGTGAAAGAGGCACTGAAAGCCATTATGGAGGCGATCGGAAAGCTCAGGGGAGGAATTTCCATATGGATTTTCCCTGAAGGCACGCGCAATGAAAACGAACATCTTACAGATCTCCTGGAATTTCATGAGGGGAGCCTGAAGATGGCGGAAAAGAGCGGATGTCCCGTGATCCCTGTAGCCATATCAGGCACGGCCGCTGTCTTTGAAGATCATATGCCCTGGATCCGGCCGAGCCATGTGGTAATTCGTTATGGAGAGCCGATTGAGCTGAAAGAGCTTCCTAAGGAAGCGAGAAAATTTCCCGGCGCCTATGTGCGCGGTGTGCTGATCTCTATGCTGGAGGAAATGGAGAGAGGGCAGAAGCCGGAATCAGATACCTGAAACAGAGCAGCAGTTCAGGACACCGTCCTGCGCTGCTGCGAAACAGATTGTATGCGGAGGAAAAGAGCATTGGAATTGCAGGAGATAAGGAACAGTCTGGATGTCATCGACAAGCAGATGGCAGCGCTGTTTGAAAAGAGGATGGATTTGTGCGCCCAGGTGGCCCGGATCAAGGCGGAATCGGGGAAAGCGGTCTATGACGGGCAGAGGGAGGCACAGAAGCTGGCGGCCATCGGCAGTTTGGCGGAGGACGGTTTTGCCAGACAGGATCTGGAGGAACTTTTCTCCCAGATTATGACGATGAGCAGACGGATGCAGTACCGTATTCTGACCGGAGGGGAAAGACCTTCGAATTTGGGATTTCAAGCAGTAGATGAGCTGAAAAAGAAGGGGGCTCGGGTGGCGTATCAGGGAGTGGAAGGCTCCTATGGCCATGGAGCCGCCCTTCAATATTTTGGGGATGAGGGAATCCTTTACCACGTGCCCGCCATGGAGGATGCCATGGTGGAGGTGGAGGAGGGAAGGGCGGACTTTGGGGTTCTGCCCATTGAAAATTCTTCGGCTGGAGCTGTCAGCAACAATTATGACCTGCTGGTAAGGCATAATGTGTATATAGTTGCGGAGATACAGATTCCGGTGCGCCATGCCCTGCTGGGACTGCCGAAAGCCGTCCTTTCCGATATCCGGCGGGTATACTCTCACCCCCAGGCCCTGATGCAGAGCTCCAAGTATTTAAAGGCCAACAGGGAGTGGCAGCTGATCAGCGCGGAGAATACGGCCTGGGCGGCCAAAAAGATTTGGGAGGACGGGGATATTACACAGGCTGCGGTGGCCAGTGAGACAGCCGGGCGGCTCTACGGCCTTAAGACGCTGGCGTGCCCCATCAATTACGATATAAATAATACCACCCGGTTCATTGTCCTGTCCAAGTATCCGGTCTACCGCAGAGATGCGGGAAAAGTGAGCATCTGCTTTGAGTGTGCCCACAAGAGCGGAGCGCTCTATAATATGCTGGGCAACCTGATTTACAATCATATCAATATGCTGATGATTGAGTCCAGACCCATTGAGGGGAGAAGCTGGGAGTACCGCTTCTTCGTGGATATGGAGGGATCACTGGGAGACGCCGGGATGCAGAATGCCCTTGCGGGGATCCGGGCAGAGGCCGCGGCGCTGCGCATTCTGGGAAACTATTAGAGGAGAGAGGACGATGGAAGAGAAGAGATATCCGGTTGACGAGCTGGTGATTTACCGCAATTTGCGGCACGAGGGACTTTTTAGGGATATGGCGGCCCTGATGGGAATGGGAAAAAAGAATGGGGAGAGCGGATCCGCTTATTCCTGTGCAGGACGGCTGGTGGAGCTGGCCGCAGAGTATGGTTTTGAGGGAAACCTGTGGCACTGCTTTCTGGCCCTGTGCCTGGCTGAGAATGAGAACGCCTATTCCTGCGCCTGTGAGATTGCGGGAGCGGCAGGGGGAACCCTTGATACTCTGGCAAAGCGGGACTATGCGATATGGAAAGAGCTATTTGATTTTGATGTAAAGAGCCTTTCTCCCAAGGAATTGTGGGAGTCCATCGCCTGTTACCATCCGGCGGGAAGGGAGAGCCGGGTCTACAACCGCCGCGTTCGGGATCGGATTGTGAATCTGGCGGTTCAGCTGGAGCAGGCCGGAAGCGTAAAGGAGTTCCAGGAATATGCGGTGGATTTTTACCGGGAATTCGGCGTGGGAAAATTCGGCCTGAATAAGGCGTTTCGGGTGCTGGAGAAGGAAGAAGACGGAAAGGCAGCCATTGATCCCATCATCAATGTGGAGCATGTATATTTTAAAGATATTGTGGGATATGAACTTCAGAAGGCAAAGCTGATAGAGAATACCGAGGCGTTTGTGGAGGGGCGGGAGGCGAATAATGTGCTGCTCTACGGGGACGCGGGAACCGGAAAATCTTCCAGCGTCAAGGCGGTTCTGAATGAGTATTATGGCAGAGGGCTGCGCATGATTGAAGTATACAAGCACCAGTTCAAAACTCTGTCCGATGTTCTGGCACAGATCAAGGACCGCAATTACAAATTCATCATCTATATGGACGACCTTTCTTTTGAGGATTACGAACTGGAATACAAATATCTGAAAGCTATTCTGGAGGGCGGACTGGGCAAGCGTCCCAAGAATGTGCTGATTTACGCCACATCGAATCGGCGCCACCTGATACGGGAAAAATTCAGCGATAAGAGGGAGCTGGACGATGAGCTTCACATGAATGATACGGTTCAGGAAAAACTCTCCCTGGCCTCGAGGTTCGGCGTGACCATCTACTACGGCTCTCCGGATAAGCGGGAGTTCGAGCGTATTGTGGGGGCTCTGGCTGACCGGTATGGGCTGGATATGCCTAAGGAGGAGCTGTATCTGGAGGCCAACCGGTGGGAGCTGACCCATGGCGGCCTATCGGGGCGTACGGCGGCGCAGTTCATCACATATCTGCGCGGGAAGGCGCCTGTTCAGGAGAGCATATAAAATGGCAGCTGTCCCGAACGGCGGCATAAAATGCTTGTTTGCGCGGGAATTTTACCTGAAGTTTACTTAAAATTTACCATAATTATACCCGGCGGACGGGAAAGTCAATTACAATGGTTTTGACATGCAACACACAGCGCACACATAAGGAGGAAGAAAAAGTGGCCATACGTATGTTTGCGGCGATCGACGTAGGTTCCTTCGAACTGGAAATGGGAATCTATGAGATGGCCTACAAGGGGGAGATACGGTGTGTGGATCATATCCGCCATGTGATCCCTCTGGGGAGAGATACCTTCAGCCAGGGAAAGATCAGTTATGAGCTGGTGGAGGAGATGTGCCAGGTACTCACAGACTTTACCCGGATCATGAGGGCGTATAAGGTAAAGGAGTACAGGGCTTACGCGACCAGCGCTCTGCGGGAGGCCAGGAACAACCAGATTATCCTGGATCAGATTCGGGTCCGGACGGGACTGAATGTGCGCATTATCAGCAATTCAGAGCAGCGGTTTATCAGCTATAAGGCCATTGCGTCCAAGGAGGCAGAATTTCATAAGATTATCCAGAAGGGGACAGCCATTGTGGATGTGGGATTTGGAAGCGCCCAGCTCTCTCTTTTTGACAAGGAGACCTTGGTAACCACCCAGAATCTTCCGTTGGGAGTGCTGCGGATTCGCGGACTTCTCTCACGGATTCCTGCCACTGTGAAGAATCACAGAGAGCAGATTGAGGAGATTGTGGACAATGAGCTTTTTACCTTCCGGAAGATGTATCTGAAGGATCGGGAGATCACAAACCTGATTGGAATCGGAGAGACAATTCTATACCTTCTGCGCCGCATGGAAGTAAAGAATATTGGAGATAAAGTTGACGCGGCTACCATGAACCGTTTTTACGAGCGCCTGAGCCAGATGACTACAGACCAGATTGAAGAATATTTTGGGGTAAATAATGAATACGCCAGTATGATTCTTCCGGGGGCAGTGGTGTTTAAGCGGATTTTGGAGATCACCGGAGCGGAACTGTTCTGGCTTCCGGGAATCCGTCTGTGCGACAGCATAGCAGCTGAGTATGCGGAGGAGAACAAGTTTATAAAGTTCAGCCATAATTTTGAAAATGATATCCTGGCAGCGTCAAGAAATATGGCGAAGCGGTACAAATGCCATACCAGCCATAATCAGGTTTTGGAGAAGTACGCCATCCAGATTTTTGACAGTATGAAAAAATATCACGGCCTGGAAAACAGGCACCGCCTTCTTCTACAGATCGCGGTTCTGCTCCATGCGTGCGGAAAGTTTATCAGCATCCGAAATTCCAATGAATGCTCCTATAACATTATCATGTCGACGGAGATCATCGGCCTGAGCCATCTGGAGCGTGAGATTATTGCCAATGTGGTCCGCTACAATATCCGGGATTTCGATTATAACCGGGTGGAGCTGGAGACCCAGGTACACCAGGGATGGGACTATGGGATGAGCCGCAATGAGATCACCATCCTTATTGCAAAGCTCACAGCGATTCTCCGCCTGGCAAATTCCATGGACAGAAGCCACCGGGGCAAGCTTACGGACTGCCGTATGGCTGTGAGGGACGGGGAGCTGGTGATTACTACAGGATATAAGGGAGACCTGGCATTGGAGCGGTCCTCCTTTGAGCAGAAAGCAGACTTTTTTGAGGAAATTTTTGGAATAAGACCTGTATTAAAGCAGAAGAGGAGTGTGTGATATGGCAGAGACAGCGAAAAGCCCGGCGGCAAAAGCTTTGACGGAGAAGGGGGCAGCGGCAAAAGCAGATAAAAACCCGGCAGCCAAAAACCAAGCAGCCAAAAATCCGGCAGCAAAGGCGGAAAAAAGCCAGGAGCGGCAGTGCCCGGATTTTGCCGCGAATCCGTCCAATTACGTGAATCGGGAGCTGAGCTGGCTGGAGTTCAATTACCGGGTGCTCAGCGAGGCCAGAGACAAGTCGATCCCCCTCTTTGAGCGGCTGAAATTTTTGAGTATTACGGCTTCCAACCTGGATGAATTTTATATGGTTCGGGTTGCTTCCTTGAAGGATATGGTTCACGCAAAATATACCAAGCCGGATATCGCGGGCCTGACGCCCCAGGAGCAGCTGGATCAGATCAGCGTGAAGACCCATGATCTGGTGGATATGCAGTATTCCACCTACAACCGGTCTCTGGTGCCCGCCCTGCGCCTGAACGGACTGCGGATTATCCTGGCCCATGAGGATCTGACGGAGCAGGAGGCAGAATTTGCGGATGCGTATTTTCAGCAGAATGTCTATCCGGTGCTTACCCCCATGGCATTTGACTCTTCGCGCCCCTTTCCGCTGATCCGCAACAAAACATTAAATATTGCGGCGCTGTTAAAAAAGAAGGCGGGCAAGGACGAGGAACTGGAATTCGCCATGGTGCAGGTTCCCTCTGTGATCCCCAGGATTGTGGAGCTTCCCAGGGAGACAGATGAGGACGGCAGGGAGCGCAGGGTAGTGATCCTCCTGGAAGAGATCATCGAGAGGAACATGCCGTCCCTTTTCCTGAATTATGACATTGTAGCGTCCCACCCGTTCCGCATCATGCGCAACGCGGATCTGACGATTGACGAGGAGGAGGCCGTAGACCTTCTGGAAGAGATTCAGAAGCAGTTAAAGAAGCGGCAGTGGGGCGAGGCGATCCGGCTGGAAATCGAGTCCAATGTGGACAAGCGGCTTTTAAAGATTTTGAAGAAGGAGCTGTCCATCAGCAGCCAGGATATTTTTAATATAAACGGTCCTCTGGATCTGACCTTTCTCATGAAGATGTATGGTCTGCCCGGATTTGAAAATTTCAAAACCGTGCCTCATAAGCCGCAGCCCATACCGGCGCTGATGAATGAGGACGACATTTTTACAAATATCCGGAAGGGCGATATTCTCCTTCATCATCCGTATCAGAGCTTTGACCCGGTCGTGAACTTTGTGCGCAGCGCGGCCAGGGATCCGGAGGTTCTGGCAATTAAGCAGACCCTGTACCGGGTCAGCGGCAATTCGCCCATTATCGCGGCTCTGGCCGAGGCGGCAGACAACGGAAAGCAGGTTTCCGTCCTCGTGGAACTCAAGGCGCGCTTTGACGAGGAGAACAATATCAACTGGGCCAAGATGCTTGAAAAAGCGGGCTGTCACGTGATTTACGGTCTGGTAGGACTCAAAACCCACAGCAAGATCACGCTGGTCGTGCGCATGGAAGAGGACGGAATCCGCCGGTATGTTCACCTGGGAACGGGAAATTACAATGATTCTACAGCCAAGCAGTACACGGACTGCGGAATTCTGACCTGCGATCCCCAGATTGGGGAGGATGCCACGGCGGTATTTAATATGCTTTCCGGATATTCAGAACCTCTTTCCTGGAATAAGCTGATCGTAGCGCCTTTGTGGCTTCGCGGCAGATTCCTGCGGATGATCCGCCGGGAGACGGAAAACGCGCGGAAGGGCCGGCCGGCTCACATCATGGCGAAAATGAACTCTCTCTGCGACAAGGAGGTCATTACAGCCCTGTATGAGGCATCGTATGCGGGCGTAAAAATTGAGCTGGTGATCCGGGGAATCTGCTGCCTGAAAGCGGGGGTTGCGGGCCTGAGCGAGAATATTTCCGTCCGCTCCATTGTGGGGAACTTCCTGGAGCACAGCCGCATCTTCTATTTCTATAATGACGGAAGCCCGGAGGTGTACATGGGAAGCGCGGACTGGATGCCGAGGAATCTGGACCGGAGAGTGGAGATCACCTTCCCGGTGGAGGATCCGGAGCTCAAGAAGCAGGTTGTCCACATCCTGGAGGTGGAGCTGGAGGACAATGTAAAGGCTCACATGCTTCAGCCCGACGGTACGTACGAGAAGGAGGACAAGCGCGGCAAGGTGCTGGTCAACTCCCAGGAGCAGTTCTGCGAGGAAGCTGTGCGCATGGCCGAGGCTTCCCGGCAGACAGACGACCTGACGGTGACGCGGGTGTTTAAGCCGATTGAGAGCAGCAGTTTGTAAAAGGATAACGGAATAAATGGATTAAAAGCTGCAGAGTGGCGTAAGGCAGTGAAGGCCTGCGCCATTTTGCGGCTTTTTTATGCCTGTTCAAGGTACTGATCAAATGCGCTTGTCTAAAGAGTGGAAAAATGTTAAGATAATTGTATTGTAATTGTATTATCGGCCAATCAACAGATGGGGCTGTTGAAAGGAGAGCTATGAAGAGTCAGCCAATTTTACCATTGTACCAAAAACTAGTGGAGGATTTAAAAACACAGATAAAGGAAGGAATCCTTAAAGAAAATGAAAAATTGCCTTCTGAGATGGAGCTCAGTCAGGAATATTCCGTTAGCCGGATAACCTTGAGAAAAGCAATGGAAATCCTTGCCGAGGAAGGGTATGTTATTAAGCATCAAGGGTTGGGAACCTTTGTCGCTCCTCGGAAATTGAACCGTATTGATGATGGAAGGGGGATGGGATTTACAGAAGTCTGTGCGAATGACGGAAAGGTAGCTTCTGCGGAGATTATGGGTGTAGAATGGGTTACAGCAGGGATGGAACTTAGCCGGCATCTTAAAATTCAAGAAGGAGAACGGGTGATTAAGCTCTCTCGGATTCGTGGGTGCGACGGGATTCCGGTTATGATTGAAATTCTTTATTTTTCATCTCGCTTTTCATATTTGCTTCAAGAGGATTTGACAAAATCGGTATATGCGATTCTCCGCAGCCATGGAGATATACCTGTGCATGCGGTGAAAACTGTAGAAGTAGGGTACGCGGGTCAAAAAGAAGTGGAATGCCTGGGGATGAAGCAGGGAGAAGTGCTTTTGCTGCTGAGCGGGGAAGCGCTTGACGAGGCGGGAGAAGTGATTCATTCGGGTACGCAAATCATTAATCCACAACGGTATAAACTGACAATTATAAGTTAAGTAATGCTGGAGTGGAAAAGAGAATAAAGGGGCATTCGCGCCGAATAAAAGGGGCTGTGAAAAAATGAGAAATCATTTTTTCGCAGCTTTCTTCTTTCAATAATGTTTTGCAGCCTGTGTTTGGATAAAGTATATAATTAAAAAAATATACACTCATTAAAAAAACAAAAAATAAACAAATCATATTGACAAATGAGTGAAAATAGAATATAACATATACATAACATAATAAGACAACAGTAGACGTCTTAAAGCAAATACATGTCATAGAAGGGAGCAGATACAGTGGTCAAGTTTGCGGCGGCAGGGTATGTCTGTATTGATTACTACCCTGATTTTGATAATCGATGGTATGTGACGGGAAATGGGGTGGATGTCCTGTTCAACCTTCTGGATATGCGGAAGGATATGGAGGCTTCTGTTATCTCGGCCGTTTCGGATGACATGTACGGGAAGAAGTCTCTGGAAGCTTTTCGGACGAGAGGGATTGACTGCAGTCATCTGGAAATCATTCCGGGAGGTGAGACGCCGAAAGTTCCGCTGTATCTGGTGGACAAGGACAGGCATCACGGAGAGCCGGTTCGGGGGATTATGGAAGGGTATGAATTCTCGGAGGAAGCCATTGACTTTATTGCGTCCCACGATATGATGCATTCCGATTTTACCGGAAGGCTGATACACCGTTTGGGAGATATTCGGAAAAAGATGAAGCCGGCTTTGGGGGAGATGAAGATATTCTTCGACCTCAGCAATCAGCGGAGACATCCGGATATAAAAGAGGTGCTTTCCAATATTGATTGCGGGCTTATTTCCTTTGAAGCTGATTTGGAGGAGGGGAAAGAATTTCTCCGTTATGCCTGTTCCATGGGGGTAAAGCTTATGATAGCTACCTTTGGGAAAAATGGTTCCCTTGCCTATGACGGCTCCCGCTTTTATAGGGGAGATATCGTACCGGTGAAAGAGGTGGTCAATACGGTAGGAGCCGGAGATTCGTATTTTGCGGGATTTATTTCTGCTCTTATTGACGGAAGACCGGTGGCAGAATGTATGCAGAGCGGAGCGGAACGAGCGTCCAAAGTTATTTCCATATTTGACCCTTATCTGTAAACAAAGGCAGCTGCCGCTTGCAGGCAGTAAAAATTATAAAAAGGAGCGTAAATCAATATGATAATTGACGTTCATGCACATCCCTTGTTATTTGATGTGATTAACGAAAATCCGGAAGACTTAAATTTCCGCAAGCAGGAGTTTGGAGTGTTCAAATCAGGAATCAACCCTGTTGACTTTGAGATGACGCTGCTGGCAGATGCGCAGATTGATAAAGTGGTTCTCTTACCGGAGGACTATTCTGCAGAGTCCGGGCGTCCGATTGTGAGCAACGACGAGATGGCAAAAATTGTAGATAAGAGCCCGGAGCATTTTATCGGGTTTGCCAGCGTGGATCCCAGGAAGGCGGAGGCAAAGGAGGAGCTGCTTAGGGCTTTTGATGAACTGGGGCTTATGGGGCTGAAGCTGAATCTTTCCCGCCTCCATATGTATCCGGATGATCCCTGCTTAGATGTTCTCTATCAGATATGCAACGAAAAAAACAAACCCATCATGTTCCATGCAGGATACAGTTGGGAGCCAAACACCCCGGCCAAGTATTCGGAACCCATCCGCTTTGAAGATGTGGCAGAAAAATATCCGTCCCTTCGCTTCTGCCTGGCTCATATGGGATGGCCTTGGTGGGAGGAAACCATCATGATGCTGATGAAATATCCCAATGTGTATGCGGATACATCCATGGTCTATATGGATTCGCCCAAGAATTGGTATTCTCATTTGTTTTCCGTGAACATGAATCTGAACTGGCTTCAGAATTGTTTTCAGGACAAGGTAATGTTTGGGTCCAACAACCCCAGATTCCGCCATGTGAGAAGCCTGGAAGGAATTAAGAATCTTCCGCTCCGTGATGATGTAATGGAGGCCATTCTGGGAGGAAATGCAGTTCGGTTTTTAGGATTGGAGGAATAGCCATGGTTAAGCTGATAGAGAATCAAGTAGAAAGCCACAAGGAATTTGAAATGATAAAAATTACGGACGAGGTAAAGAAGGCCGTAGAGGAGAGCGGGATTAAGAACGGAATGGTGGCGGTGATTACAAAGCATACCACTACAGGAATTATGATCAACGAGGCGCTGCCCTGTGTGGAGAAGGATATAGAAATGGAGCTGGAACGCCTGGTTCCCCATGATTATCCCTATGTACATACCCATATGCTTCCCACGTATGGCACCTGCTCCGGAAATGCGCCGGGCCATCTGAAATCTATGCTGGCCGGAAACCACTGTATCTTCCCGGTTATTGACGGGAAACTGATGTCCGGCCGGGAGCAGAATATCTATTTTGTAGAGATGGATGGCCTTCAGATCCGCAAGTATTTTATTGAAGTGATTGGCGAGTAGGATTTATTTTGGAAAGCCGTTCAAGGTGCGCTTAGAGGTGAAACAAATGATTTTTGGACTTAATTTTACATTTTTAAAGGAATATTGGTTCCTTTATGCAGATGGGCTGAAGGTAACTCTGGAACTGGCTTTCTGGACCCTGATTCTGGCTACGGTGGTCGGTGTGGCCATGGGGATGCTTAGAGTACAGAATTACCCTGTTATCAGCAGCATTATCGACGGATGGATCAATTTCATTCGGGGGGTTCCGGTCATGGTACAGATATTCATTGTGTATTATGGGATCGCAACTTCCCTGCCCCAATTCTGGGCGGCAGTAGTATCTCTGACGGTAAACAGCTCTGTCTACATCGCAGAGCACACCCGAGCCGGCATGCAGGCGGTAAACAAGGGACAGATGGAAGCGGCCCGCTGCATCGGAATGTCAAAGCTTCAGGCAAACTGGTACATTATCATTCCCCAGGCTATTAAAAATGTGCTGCCGTCCCTGTGCAACGAGTTCATCCTTTTGATTAAGGAAACCTCAATTGTGTCGGTAATCGCCCTCCATGAGCTGACGTATACGTCAAACTCTGTACGGGCCAATACGTTCCTAGCCTTTGAGCCGCTGATTGTGACCGCTGTCATTTATTTCCTCATTACATATCTTTTAAAGCGGCTGGTGGGAATCCTGGAGAGGAGGCTGCATGCACATGATTAATGAGACAAACAAAAAGGAAATCATTATCCAGGTAAAGGGACTGAAAAAGAATTTTGGCTCTCTGGAAGTGTTAAAGGGCGTGGACATGGAGATTGACAAGGGCGAAGTGGTCGTAGTTATAGGCCCTTCCGGCTCCGGAAAATCTACATTTCTGCGGTGTCTCAATCTTTTGGAAAAGCCCACAGCGGGAGATATTTTATTTCATGGAAAATCCATCCTGAGCAGGGACATGAAGATTGATAAATATCGGGAAAAATTTGGAATGGTATTCCAGCTGTTCAATCTTTTTGAGAATCTGAGCGTTCTGGACAATGTGACCATAGGGCCAAGGAAAGTAAAAAAGGTTTCCAAGGCAGAAGCAGATAAAAAGGCCATGGATCTTTTAAAGCAGGTTGGCTTGGAGAGCAAAGCTGACGCGTATCCTTCACAGCTTTCCGGAGGTCAGAAACAGAGGGTGGCTATTGCCAGAACCCTTGCTATGGAGCCGGAAGTGATCCTTTTTGACGAGGCCACATCGGCTCTGGACCCGGAGATGGTGGGAGAGGTCCTGCAGATTATGAGACAGCTGGCGGAGCAGGGAATGACCATGGTGGTGGTAACGCATGAGATGGGTTTTGCCAGGGAAGTAGGCGACCGGGTTGTGTTTATGGATGGGGGATATATCGTGGAGGAAGGATCCCCCAAGGATGTAATCAACAATCCGCAGCATCAGAGGACAAAGGATTTTCTCAGCAAGATGCTGTAAGTATAAACAGATTACACAGGGCCGAGGGCTCGGAAAGGACTGTAAAAATGCAGAAGGTAAGAGAAATTGTAACGAATATTTTAAAAGAGCATGCGGTTGATACCGTCTATTTTGTGGGATGCGGAGGCTCTCTTTCCGGTTTCTTCCCCGCAAAATATTTCCTTAGCTGCGAGGCTAAAAAGCTGAAAGTGGGCTACATCAATGCAAATGAGTTTGTGCATGCTACGCCGAAGGAAATTGGAGCAAATGCAGTAGTTATCCTGGCATCCCAGAGAGGCGATACCGCGGAGACAGTAAAAGCATGCCAGGCAGCGAACGAAAAGGGAGCGGCAACGGTAGGGCTGACGTTTCAGGTTCCTTCTCCTCTGGCAGACAGCGCACAGCATGTGATTCTCTATGAGTTTGGAGACGACTCAATTGTGGAAAATCAGAAGACATCCTACGGTTTTAAGATGGCTCTGGAACTGCTGCATCAGATTGAAGGCTATGCAGGTTATGATGCGATGGTAAAGGCTCTGGGCAGCCTGAATGAGATTGTAGTGAAAGCCAAGAAGGACATCGTGCCCTTTGCCATCAAGTATGCATGGGAATTTAAAGATGATTCCGTCATTTATACTATGGGAAGCGGTCCTTGCTGGGGCAGCGCACACCAGGAGTCTATCTGCATCTTTATGGAGATGCAGTGGATCAATTCCAGCGTGATCCATTCCGGCGAATATTTCCACGGCCCCTTCGAGATAACGGATAAAAATACGGCCTTCTTGATGATGAAAGCTACGGGAAGAACGCGGGAACTGGATGACCGGGCACTGAACTTTATCAATAAATTTAATAACCGCTGCATGGTAATTGACGGTCTGGATTATGGGATGGGCGAGCTGGGCTGGTGCTCCGAATACTTAGATCCCCTGTTCTACAACAATGTAATTGGCGTATTTAATAATCTGCTTGCGGACGCGAGGAAACATCCCTTAACCGTGAGACGGTATATGTGGAAGTTCCCCTATTAATAAAAGAAAAGGAGAGAAATGATTATGAGAAAAATCAAAAAAGCGGCAGCTCTTTGTATGGCAGGCGTAATGGCGGCCTCTCTGGCAGCCTGTTCCGGCGGTGAGACAGCAGAAACGACTACGGCGGCTGTGGAGACAACCGCAGCGGCAGAGGAGACTTCTGCAGAGGAAACCACGGCTGCAGAGACAGAGGCTGAGTCTGAGGCGGAAGAAGCATCCGGAGAGGCATTTGACGCTTCGGCAGAGCACGGACCCATTTTTACGGATTTGGCAGAAAACGGTGTGCTGAAAGTAGGCATCATTGGCAACTCTCCCACGTTCTGTTTCCATACCGTGGAGAACGGAGAAGATGTGCTGGTGGGCTTTGAAGTGGCTGCCATGTATGAAATGGCGAATCGCCTAAGCGATTATATGGGCCGGGATGTAACGGTCGAATTTACCGAGACAGATTTTACCGGATGCATGTCCGCTCTTCAGGCCAACCAGATCCATTTTGTAACCCGGTTAAGCCCTACGGATGAGAGAAAAGAAACCTGGCTGTTCACGGATGTTTATCACAAATCGGACGAGTGCTATGTAGCCAGGGCAGAGGAACTGAACAGCGACAAGTTTACAGGAACACTGGAGGGTGTGACTGTCTGCGGCACTATGGGATCCATTGATATTACGATGACCGAGTATCTGTATCCTGATGCGGAGATTCAGGAGCTTTCCGGTCTGCCGGATCAGATACTTTCTGTAAAGAACGGAAAGTCCGATCTGGCCTGCATGAACGCGGTGAATGCGGCTATGACGGTAGCGGCCAACCCGGATCTGGCAGTTGTGGACAGTCTGACTTGGGAGCCCACCGACGAGTTTGATAAGGGCTGCGGTCTCTGCATGGCTTACGGAAATGAAGATTTTGCGGAGTGGGCCAACGGATTCTGGTCTGATATAACAGAAGAAGGGCTGTGGGATCAGATGCAGTCTGATGCGGCAGCTCAGCTGGACGAGAAGGTATTGGCAGACTTTATGGAACAGCAGTAAATAAAACGTCTTTTTCTCTAACTTTCCTAATACAACAAAGGGTTAGGGCCAAGATCTGCGATAGGGATCTTGGCCCTGGCCCTTTTATAATGCAAAAAATCAGTACGCGCCTGAGAATCCGTTATTACAGGCTGCCCATCCGCATCCTTCCAAAATATCCATCCACCCGCTGTTTACAAAATCGTCAAAATTCTGTAAGATACTATCTGTGCCCGCCAGAAGCGCAGGGGGGAGGCGGGTTCCCTGAATTTCCGGCGTTTTGAATTGTTATCAATTTTTCAAGAAAAAAGTAAGGAAAAGGTTCATATATTGTGTTAAAATGTAACTATTCAAGACGGCCAGCCGGTCTGAACAGCTGCGCAAAAATAATCGAACGCATGAGGAGGGGACAGCATGTCCGAAATTAACATTCTGGTTGTAGATGATGAGAAGGAGATTGCGGATCTGATTGAGATTTATCTTGTCAGCGACGGATATAAAGTTTTTAAAGCGGAAAATGCGGCCCGGGGTCTGGAGATCATCGAAAAGGAGAATATTCACCTGGTACTCCTGGATATCATGATGCCGGGCATGAATGGGCTGGAGATGTGCAAAAAGATCCGGGAAACCAACAATATACCGATCATAATGCTCAGCGCCAAGTCTACGGATTTAGACAAGATCCTTGGGCTGGGTACAGGAGCGGATGATTATGTGACAAAGCCTTTTAATCCCCTGGAGCTCACGGCCAGGGTAAAGTCCCAGCTGAGGCGCTATACGCAGCTGAATCCCAACAGCGGCGGTCCGGATCGGGCAAACAACGAGATTACGATCAAGGGAATGACCATCAACAAGGATAACCACAAGGTGGTGGTTGACGGGGAAGAAATTAAGCTTACGCCCATTGAGTTCGATATCCTGTATCTCCTGGCTTCCAATCCCGGCAGGGTGTTCAGCACGGATGAGATTTTTGAAAAGGTCTGGAACGAAAAAGTATACGAGGCAAACAATACAGTTATGGTACATATCCGGCGCCTGCGGGGAAAGATGAAAGAGGACGCCAGACAAAACAAGATTATTACCACAGTATGGGGAGTAGGATATAAAATTGAAAAGTGATATGGGCAGACGATACCGGGCAAGGATCGTGGCGCATATTATTTACAGTGCCATCATATCCTGTCTGGTGGAGCTGTTTTTGGTTACGAACATTTCTATGATCGCCAGATACCTGGAAGGCGCGGGACGGACCAGCGCGCTTACCCGGGCAATTTTAGAGCAGGGAGTGGCTGTGGTGATGGTTTACCTGGTTTTGGGACTGGTTTTGTTTGCCGTCACCTTTATGATTCTTCAGGAGCCGTATATCCGTTATATCAGCCGCATATCCGATGTGGTTCGGAGCATATCCGAAGGAAATCTCAACACCACTGTGGAAGTGATGGGAGATGATGAACTCTCCAGCATGGCGGCGAACCTGAACAAGATGTCCGAGGATCTGCGGAAGCTGATTGAGAAGGAGCGGGAGGCGGAGCGCACGAAGAATGAGCTGATTACTAATGTGGCCCATGACCTGCGCACCCCTCTCACATCCATTATCGGCTATCTGGAGCTTCTGGCCGGACAGAAGGCTCTGCAGCCCGAGATGCAGCACAAATACATTGAAATCGCTTATGGAAAGGCGCGGAGACTGGAAAAGCTGATTGAGGATCTGTTTGGATTTACAAAGCTGAATTACGGAAAGATTGCCATGCACGTGGGAGAACTGGATATTGTCAAGCTTTTAAGCCAGCTCCTGGAGGAGGCTTACCCCAATTTTGTGGATAAAGGCCTTTCATACGATCTGCAGAGCAATGTGCCGGCCCAGGTTATAACTGCGGACGGAAATCTTCTGGCCCGTCTGTTTGACAACCTGATCGGCAATGCCATCAAGTACGGGGCGGACGGCAAACGGGTTCTTGTGAAAATACGGGCGGAGGAGGAGACCGTGACGGTCTCGGTCACGAACTACGGCTATGTGATCCCCGCCGAGGAACTTCCGCTGATTTTTAATAAATTTTACCGGGTGGAGCAGTCGCGCTCCAGCAGTACGGGAGGAACCGGGCTGGGGCTCGCTATCGCGAAGGAAATTGTGGATATGCATGGGGGAACCATTGCGGTGTCCAGCGATTTAAACGGCACGGTATTTACCGTAAAGCTTCAGATCTATTTTGACATCAATAAAGAAAAATTTGGAAGCATATAGCAGGCGGACGGGGCTGTCCGGGATCCGGGAAAGAATGGAGATTGGGATGAAGGATAGAAATATATCCGCCGGGGCATACGGTCATGCGTGCCTCGAAAGGCGGACACGCTGCGCGCGCGGAAAGGGAATTAGAAGGGGGCTGCAAGGCACCCTTTTTGCCATATGTATGGTGGGAACTCTGCTGTGGGGGCATTTGGGTATGATTACATCTGCGGCGGCGGAGTCAGGACAGGAGGCGGTTCCTGCGGAACTGTCCGATTCCGCTGTTTCCATGGATGTGACCTATGGATATCAAAATACGGCCAAGAGAGGGCGTTATCTTCCCCTGACGGTGGATCTGAAAAACAGCGGGGAGGAGGATTTTCACGGTGTGCTGCGCGTGAAGTCTCTGGAACCGGATTTTCAGGGATACAACGGACAGATCGAGTATGATGCCTATGAATATGAATATCCCATAGAGATTCCCGCGTCCGGACAGATTCGGTCGGAGTTCAGCGTATCTCTGGGGAACGGTGTGGACCAGATGTATGTAACTCTGCTGGATCAGGGGGAGCGGGAGGTCGTGAAAAAGAGACTCAAGCTGAACCTGAATATGGATACGGCGGAGCTCTTTATCGGTATTCTCAGCGATACGCCGGATCGGCTTTTGTACTTTGACAATGTGGGAATCCATTACAGCACGCTTCGAACTAAAACCATTGAGATGAGCGCCGATACGCTGCCGGCCAGCGAGATGGAGCTGGATCAGCTGGATGTGCTCCTGATCAATGATTTTGATACGGGGGAGCTCTCCAGGGACCAGGTGAACGCTGTGTGGGAATGGGTGCAGGAAGGAGGACTTCTGCTCTTCGGCATGGGAGCGAGAGGGGAGGATACAATCCGCGCTTTTGGGCAGGAGCTGGTGGAATATCCTCTTCCGCAGCCGGAAACCTACGAGGTAAATATGGGTGTGGAATATGCGGTGGACAGCCCGGAGCAATCGGCAATCTCTCTGATGTGCACGGATGTGTCGCTGATCGGCGGAAGCGAATTCGTGTCCAGCGACGAGCTGTCCGTGGTTTCCGGAGTGGCTGTGGGAAACGGCATGGCTGCCGCGGCTATCTATGATTTTGGCGATATCGAGGAATTTTGCCGGAACAATATTTCTTACGTGGACAAGCTTTTTACCACTCTTTTGGGGGAAGAGCGGATTAACCGGCTGACCGGCTCCATGGACAGCAGCGGCTCCAGCCAGTTCTGGGCGGTACAGGGGCTTATCACATCCGGCGATATCAGCAGCCTTCCCAAGGTTGGACTGTATGCCTGCCTGGCTATCGCCTATGTGATTCTGGTGGGGCCGGGGCTGTACTTTTTCCTGAAGCAGAGAGGGCTGGGGATTCACTATCATGCGGCGGTTGTGATTTTATCTGTCTGTTGTACGGGTATGGTTCTTCTGATGGGCACAGTAACACGTTTTGAGGGCCCCTTCTTTACTTACGCAACAATTTTAGATGCGGATGCGGACGGTATATCAGAGACGTCCTATGTCAATATGCGCTCCCCTTACAATAAGCCGTATTCGGTGGAGATTGACCCGTCCTACAGTCTGTATCCCCTGACAGGAAGCCCTTATTACGGAGGGCAGCCCTATTCGCAGTTCACAGGGGAGGAGGCGGCGGATATCCGGATACGCTATGGCGAGGAGAGTACCTGCATCCTGGCGGGAAATGTGGGCGCGTTTAACTCGAAGCTGTTTCGTCTGGAACGCTGGGAGCAGAACCGGGAAGGAAAAGGATTTACAGGCAATATCAGCGTTTTCGACGGGAAAATTACGGGTACCCTGACGAATAATTACGGCCAGCCGGTGGAGGATGCAGCCGTTATCTTGTATAATCAGATGGTTCTCATAGACCGCATGGAGCCGGGAGAGACGGTGCAGCTGGATGGGCGGGACATCATATACGGATCCACCAACTATGGATACGCCATGGCGTCGCAGATCACCGGCACATCCCGTTACCAGGAGGATGGAGATATTGAAGACTCCAGGTACGCGGAGGCACTGCAGCGCACAAATCTTCTTTCCTTCTACATTGAGAACTATCTTTCCGATTACCACGCTCAGGCCCGGGTGACCGCTTTCAGCAGAAATCAGGAGGAGACGGGATTTCTCAGGGATGGGGATTATGATACGTACGGATGTACGCTGCTTACGTCTTCCGTGGATGTGAATTATGAAAAAGATGGAAGAATTTACCGGTCCGCGCTTCAGAAGGAACCGGATGTGGTTTCGGGAGAATATTATGTGAACACGAACACAATGTATGGCTCCGCCCCTGTGGTTCTGGAATATTATCTTGGAAATGACCTGGAGGTGGAGAAGCTCAGCTTCTACAGTCTCAGCCAGGAGATGGAAGAGAACCTCCGGTATTATTATGTTGTCCCCTTCGTGGGAACCATGTATTTTTATAACTACAATACGGGAAATTACGACCCAATGGATCCTTCCAGGACCGAATACGATGGGGAGAGCCTGGCGCCTTACCTGTCTCCCGGCAATACACTGACGGTAAAATATGCGTATGACGGGGCGGGAGATTATACATGGAATATTATGCTGCCGGTTTTGACTGTCACGGGAAGGAGCAAATAGATGCTTAAAATACGGGGACTTCACAAGATTTACGGAAAATATCATGCGCTCGGCGGCCTGGATATGACGGTAGAGGACGGGGCCCTCTATGGATTCGTGGGGCCGAACGGAGCGGGAAAGACCACGGCCATCAAGATTATGACGGGCCTCCTGAGGGCAGACGAGGGGACGGTTCACATTAACGGGGTGGATGCGCTGGAGAATACAAATGGGATGAAGGCTATGATCGGCTATGTTCCGGACTTTTTTGGCGTATATGACAATCTGATGGTGTGGGAATATATGGAATTTTTTGCCTCCTGCTATCATCTGGACGGCCTGATGGCGCGGAAACGGTATACGGCGCTTTTGGAGCAGGTGGGGCTGGAGGACAAGCTGGAGTATTATGTGGACGGGCTTTCCCGCGGAATGAAGCAGCGTCTCTGCCTGGCAAGGGCACTGATCCATGATCCGGCCCTGCTGATTTTGGACGAGCCGACCTCCGGGCTGGATCCAAGAACCCGGTTTGAATTTAAGGAAATCCTGGAAGAGCTCAGAGAAGCGGGGAAAACCATTCTGATCAGTTCCCATGTGCTCTCGGAACTTTCAGAGCTCTGTACGGATATTGGGATTATTGACCAGGGGCGGATGGTGCTGGAGGGGAAAATAGAAGAGATTCTTTCACGGGTCAACACATCCAACCCGCTGATTATCTCGGTATACAGCAACCGGGAGACAGCCCTGTCCATCCTGCGCAGCCATCCCCTGGTTCAGACCATATCTGTGCGGGACAGGGATATCAGCGTCCGGTTTTCCGGCAATGCCCAGGAAGAAGCCATTCTCCTTCGGCAGCTGACGGAGGGCGGCGTTTTGGTAAATGGTTTTACACGGGAAAAAGGAAGTCTTGAGTCCGTGTTTATGCAGCTGACAGAACACGAAGAGGAAAAGGTGGTGACGTCCTATGAAGCGGAATCCGGTATTCAGCCGTGAGATGCGGGTGAGCTCCCGAAGCATTCGCCTGCCGCTGATCCTTGCGGTATTTAATGGTATTTTATCTGTGGCGGCTCTGTTCAATATGTACTCGGCAGTAACGCAGGTGCGGACCAGCGCGGCGATTCAGTACACCCGTTTTATGGACATGTATGAGCTGGTCGCAACAATTGAGTTTGTGCTTTTGGTATTCCTTTCTCCGGCCGTTACCGCAGCCAGCATCAGCGGAGAGAGGGAGCGCCAGACCTTGGATTTGATGCTGTCTACTCAGATGACGGCTTCCCAGGTGGTGGTGGGGAAGCTCATGGGGGCTCTTGCCACACAGTTTCTTCTGATTATATCGGGTTTTCCTCTGGTGGCAATGGTCTTTGTCTACGGCGGAATTACCTGGGGAGACGCGCTGGAGCTCATTCTGTGCTACGTAGCAGCGGCCTTCTTTGCGGGAAGTCTGGGAATTTGCTGTTCCTCCCTCTTTAAGAGGTCTACAATCTCCACGGTGGTGACCTACTGGATTATGACCGCGGTGGTGGGCGGAACTTTTTTTATCAATCAGTTTGCCCTGTCCATGTCATCCATGAACCTGCAGAGTGCCGCTGCCTTTTATGGGGCGGGCTATGAGATGACGGTTCCATCGTCCGGAGGCGCGTTTTACTTATTCCTGCTGAATCCGGCAGTGACATTTCTGGGGATAATGGACGGCCAGGCGGGACGGAATACGCCGATGTTTGAAATCTGCTCCCGGTTTGGAGTAGCAGCGGAGGGATTTGTGATCGAATACTGGATCCCCATAAGCATCCTGATCCAGCTGGCTGTGGGAGCGCTTTTGATCCTGGCGGCCATTCATTGGGTAGAGCCGGTCAAAAAGAGACGAAAGACGCACCAAAAAAAAGAAGAGGCATAAAATAGAGTATAGCGCATTCGGCCGGTGCTTTATCATAGATTACAGGCCAAGGCCTGGGCGGTGGTGGCGCACATGCGTTGTCGCCGTTTACATACCACCAAGAATTATAGGAGCGCAAAGACGCACAAGCGATGAAGGAAGAGGAAGGGAAAAAAAATTACACGTACATTTTGACCTGTGCGGACGGGACATACTACTGCGGCTGGACCAATGACCTGGACAAGCGTCTGGCGGCCCACAATCAGGGAAAAGGGGCAAAATACACCAAACCCCGGCGTCCGGTTATTTTATCCTATTGGGAAGCCTTTGATACGAAGGAGGAGGCTATGCGGCGGGAATGGGCAATAAAACGCCTCTCCCGGAAGGAAAAGGAGAGGCTGATGGATCATGCGCCGCAGAATGTGTGTGAAAATCGGCCCGGGCAGAGTGTTATGCCACAAAACGGTACATCATCACATAATGGCAGAGACTGCCGCCCATGACAAAGAGATGAAAAATCTCATGGGAGCCGAAATATTTATGGCGGTTGTTGAAGAGAGGCAGCTTCATCGCATAGATAATGCCGCCCAGGGTATAGATAATGCCGCCGGCCAGGAGCCACAGAAATCCTGCCGTGGGAAGCGCGCGGATGATCTTGGTGATAGCTAGAATGCATACCCATCCCATAGCAATATAGATCATGGATGAAAACCACTTGGGACAAGTGATCCAGCAGGCGTTGATGACGATCCCTGCGGCGGCGATTCCCCATACCAGAGCCAGGAGCATCCATCCGGTTCGGTCTCCCAGGACAATCATGCATACGGGCGTGTAGGTACCGGCGATAAGGACAAAGATCATCATGTGGTCGATTTTCCGCAGCAGCTTATTGATCTTGGGCGAGATATCCAGGGTGTGATAGAGGGTGCTGGCGCCGTAAAGTCCCACCATGCTCACGATGAATACGGCCAGAGCGGTGACATGCATCTGTCCGGGTCCCCTCCACGCTTTGAGGAGAAGGGGGGTGGCTGCCGCGGCGGCCAGAATCATAGCGATAAAGTGAGTGATAGCACTGCCGGGATCCTTAATTCGGAGAACCCGCTTTTTTAGTTTTACTGTCATAGGATGATACCTCCTTTCGCGTCTCTCATTAAAATGGCTTTAAAGGAGACTATGTGGAAAATGCACCAATGTAGTAATGTGTTTTTGAAAAATAAGTAACAATTTTATAAAAACTATGCCATGTAGTATTAAAAACTATATTTGTCTGTTTAATATACTATACACCCATCTTTCGAAATATGCAAGAAAAATTTGTTTGAGACCATATCCGATGGTATATGGAAGATACGCAAGGGGGAAGGAAATGATTTCTGTTTTATATGAGGATCAAGATATAATTGTAGTGGAAAAGCCGGCGGGTATGGAATCTCAGTCTTCGCGCGGCTTTGGAGCGGATATGGTGAGTGAGCTGCGGGGATATCTGATTTCTGCCCGGCGTCCACAGGTTATCCACAAAGCGGGGATAAATAATCCACGAAGGCCTGGAGCGCCTCAGCCTCCCTATGTGGGAGTTATCCACAGATTGGACAAGCCTGTAGGGGGCATTATGGTGTATGGAAAGACCCAAAAAGCGACAGCAGCGCTGAGTGCTGACCTTCAGGCAGGAAAGATGGAGAAGCGCTATCTGGCAGTGCTTTGTGGAAAACCTGTGGATAATCAGGGAACATATGTGGATTATCTCCTGCAGGACAGGAAAAATAACCGATCGTCCATTGTGGATAAGTCAATTTCCGGGAGCCGGAAAGCGGAGCTGAACTATCGTATTCTTCAGGTTATCCACAGAGAAGAGAAGGGACAGGCGCGGGAGTATGCCCTGGCAGAGGTGGAACTTCTGACAGGCCGCCATCATCAGATCCGGGTGCAGTTTGCAGGGCACGGAACGCCCCTGTACGGAGACAGCAGATATGGGGACATCGGGACGACTGGGGAAAACAGGCGCTCTGTGCTGGGACTATGGGCGTTTTCTTTGTCCTTTTTCCACCCGTTCCGGAAAGAGCAGATGCATTTTGAGAAAAAACCGTCCGGAGAAGTATTTTCCTGGTTTTCTGTGTAAAGCAGAGGAAAAGGGGTTGACGCCAGCGCCTTTTTCTGCTATATTTGTATTAATCAATTAATACAGTAAAACAATAAGACAATAGTACAAAATAACGGAAGGGCATACGCCGTGCTCGGCAGGGCGGAACTGCGTTCCGGGGAGAAAGGAGCAGTGGACCGTGTGGAGGATTGATGAGAATCGGCCCATATGGGTGCAGCTGACGGAGCAGCTGACAGAACAGATTATTGCCGGGCGGTACGAACCGGGAGAGCGGATGCCTTCTGTTCGGGATTTGGCGGCAGAGGCTGGGGTGAATCCGAATACAATGCAGAGGGCGATGGCGGAGCTGGAGGCCATGGGGCTGGCCCAGACAAACCGGACGGCGGGAAGGGTGGTTACGGAGGATATGGAGCGAATCGAACAGATGAGACGGGAGACCGCAGGAAAACAGGTCCAGGAGTTTATACAAAAAATGAGGAATCTCGGCCTTTCCTCGGGAGATATCATGGAAGCTGTAGAGAAGCAGATCAAAAAGGAGGGATAGAGAGGAATGGAGCAGTATGTGATGGAGTGCCGGGGGCTGACAAAAACCTATGGGAAAAAGACAGCTCTGGACGGAGTCAGTTTGAATATAAAGACCGGAAAAATCATCGGCCTTTTGGGGCCAAATGGATCGGGAAAAACCACGCTTATCAAGCTGGCTAACGGGCTGCTTGCACCGACAGGCGGAGAGATATGCATTGACGGACACAGGCCGGGGGTGCATACGAAATCTGTTGTTTCATATCTGCCGGACCGCATGTATTTTGCAGATTGGATGCGGGCAGAGGACCTGCTGCATTTTTTTGAGGATTTTTATGAGGATTTTGACAGGGAGAAGGCCCGGAAGATGATGGATGAACTTGGCGTGTCCACAAAAGACCGAATCAAAACCATGTCCAAGGGAACCAAAGAGAAGGTTCAGCTTGTCCTGGCCATGAGCCGCAGGGCCAAGCTGTATCTTTTGGATGAGCCCATCGGAGGGGTAGATCCCGCGGCCCGGGAATTCATCCTTCGGACGATTCTCACAAACTATTCCCAGGAAGCGTCCCTGATTATATCTACGCACTTGATTACGGACATTGAGAAAGTGCTGGATGAGGTGATTTTTTTGCAGGGAGGCCGCGTGGTGCGGCAGGAATCCGTGGATGTGATACGGGAACGGGAGGGGAAGTCTGTAGATCAGCTTTTCCGGGAGATATTCAGCGTGATGCCTGTAGGGGATCATGGCTGCGGCAATGAAAGGGAGGTGCTGTAGATGTTCGGAAAGCTCCTGAAGTATGAGTGGAAGGCCACGGGCCATTCTCTGCTGCCTTTGTACCTTGTGGTTCTGGCGGTATCGGCTGTGAACAGTCTCATGATTCATCTGGGCAGCAGCGGTCCCTCTCCGCAGATGGTTCGGCTTATGGACAGCGGGCTGGGAGAGGTGATTCAGCTCATCGGGTTCATGTTATATTTCGGCGTAATCATGGCGCTGACGGTTTTGACGGTAGTTGTGATTGGCCAGAGGTTTTATAAGGGCGTTGTGGGAGATGAGGGATACCTTGTGCTGACAGCGCCGGTGGGGCTCTGGGAGATTCCGCTGGCCAAGTGCCTGATTGGGCTGGTGTTTGGAATATTTTCCATGATTACAGCGGCTGCCAGCATCATTATCCTGATGAGTCCGACTGCTTTTGTGCAGATGATACGCGAGGTGGACTGGATTTTGTTTTTTGAGAGGCTGAACCTGTATGTGCCCCAGTGGGCGCTGTACGCGGGGGAATTTTCTCTGTTGCTGGTCTTGGCAGGTGCGACGGAAATTTATCACGTGTATCTGGCGATTATGCTGGGGCAGCTCTCCAATACTCATAAGGCGGCATTTTCCTTCTTCTGGTATGTGGTGATCAACATTGTGCTCAGCATTTTAAGCTATATCTTCCTGTCCGGATTTAACCTGAATTCGCTGGCGCTTATCTTTGCGGATCTGGGCGGGCATGCATCTATCTGGGCTTCCATCGGCATCTGCGCGCTGCAGATTCTGGTTTTTGCCGGGAGCACCCAGTATCTGATGGCTAAGCGGATGAATGTGTAGCTTCCAAGCAGCCGATGTTTTGAGAAAAAATCTTGACATGGCGGCAAAATCGTGCTAGTCTTTTAGTTACGTAAGGGAGTAGTCAGCACAGGAGTTTACCTGGAGAAGGTATACAGTATACTGTGTGGCGCAGGTCAACAGCACTGAAGCTTTCCGCGCGCGATGCAACGGCGGGGAATAAGGGCTTCCTGGCTTGGTTTTAAATGACGAGACTTACCTGTTATCTGTCAAGCGGGTGAACAGGCAGGTCTCTTTTTTTATTTGCAAAAATGAGACTCATATGCAGATTCTGGTTGCCCTGTCTGCGTATGAGTTTTTTATATAGAGTTACACTAGAAAATAAGGAAAAGGAGGAGCAGCGTGTGAAAGAGTATCTATCCAGTATTGAGGAGGTCTTAAAGGCACAGAACGCTACGCCTGACGGACTTTCCAGTGCGGAGGCCGAAAAGCGGCTGGAGCAGTTCGGCAGGAACAAGCTGAAGGAGGGAAAGAAGGATTCCCTGCTCAAACGGTTTTTAGACGAGCTGGCGGATCCAATGATTATCATCTTGATTGTGGCGGCTGTGATTTCCGGCATTACAGCTTACTATGAAGGGGAGTCCTTCACGGATGTAATTATTATTATGGCCGTAGTTATTATCAATGCGGTACTCGGTGTGGTGCAGGAGAGCAAGGCAGAGGCAGCCATCGCGGCCCTGCAGGAGATCGCAGCCGCCACCAGCAAGGTGATGCGTGACGGAAAAATCGTGACCTTAAAGAGCGAAGAGCTGGTTCCCGGCGATATTGTGGTACTGGAGGCAGGAGATTCCGTACCCGCTGACGGCCGTATCATTGAGAGTGCCAGCATGAAGATTGAGGAGGCGGCTCTTACCGGGGAGTCCGTACCGGTCAACAAAATTATCAATGTGCTGAATCTGGGCGGCGAGAAGGATGTGCCTCTGGGCGACCGCAAGAACATGATGTATATGGGTTCAACGGTTGTGTATGGCCGCGGCAAGGCAGTGATTACAGGAACCGGCATGAACACAGAGATGGGGAAAATTGCGGATGCGCTTTCCCAGGCCCAGAGCGAGGAGACACCTCTCCAGATGAAGCTCAACCAGCTGAGCAAGATTCTGACGGTGCTGGTAATTGGGATTTGTATTGTCATCTTTGCGGTGGGGCTGTTCCGTGCGCAGTTGGGGCCGGATGGGATCACGGGGGATACGCTTCTTAGCACCTTCATGGTAGCGGTATCCTTGGCAGTGGCGGCGATCCCCGAGGGATTGGCAGCGGTGGTGACCATCGTGCTGTCCATCGGCGTGACCAACATGTCGAAGAGAAATGCCATCATTCGAAAGCTGACAGCTGTGGAGACCCTGGGATGTACCCAGATTATCTGCTCGGATAAGACGGGAACACTGACGCAGAACAAGATGACGGTGGTGGAGCATCGGGGAGATGACGAGCGCCTCCTTGAGACGGCTATGGCCCTGTGCTCCGACGCGGAGCTTGACCCGGATTCCGACGAGGCGGTGGGCGAGCCCACAGAGTGCGCCCTGGTAAATGACGCCAATAAGAACGGCCTGCCCAAGACCCAGCTGAAGAAGGATTACGTCCGTGTGGGCGAGGCGCCCTTTGACTCTATGCGCAAGATGATGTCCACGGTGCACCAGACAAAGGACGGGAAGATTCTTCAGTTTACTAAGGGAGCGCCCGATGAGGTGTTAAAGCGCTGCACGAAGGCGTATATCGGCGGGCAGGAAGTGCCTATGACCGAGGAGATCCGCGGGGAGATTTTAAAGAGCAACAAGGCCATGGCAGACAAGGCGCTGCGCGTGCTGTGCGGCTCCATGCGGAAGTGGGATGCCCTGCCCGGCGATTTCTCACCGGAGAATCTGGAGCAGGATTTGACATATCTGGGACTTTCGGGAATGATTGACCCGGTGCGCCCGGAGGTGAAGGCAGCTATTGTAGAATGCCGGCAGGCGGGAATCCGTCCCATCATGATCACGGGAGACCACAAGGATACGGCGGTGGCCATTGCTATGGAGCTGGGGATTATCTCCGACGCAAGTCAGGCTATCACCGGCGCGCAGTTAAATGAGATGAGTGATGAGGAGTTTAACCGGAATATAGAGAACTTCTCCGTATACGCACGCGTACAGCCCGAGCACAAGGTGCGGATCGTGAACGGCTGGAAGGCCAAGGGAATGATCACGGCCATGACGGGTGACGGCGTGAACGACGCGCCCTCCATCAAGAGCGCGGACATCGGCGTCGGAATGGGAATCACGGGAACGGACGTTACCAAGAACGTGGCGGACATGGTGCTGGCGGACGACAACTTTGCTACCATTGTGTCGGCTGTGGAGGAAGGCCGCCGGATTTATGCCAACATCCGCAAGGCCATTCAGTTCCTTCTGGCATCGAACCTGGCGGAGGTGCTGTCGATCTTCTTCGCTACCCTGATTGGCTTTACCATTCTGCAGCCCGTGCATCTGCTGTGGATTAACCTGATTACGGACTGCTTCCCTGCCCTGGCTCTTGGAATGGAGAAGAGCGAGGCGGATATCATGAAGCGCAAGCCCCGTGATCCCAAGGAGGGAATTTTCGCCGGAGGAATGGGCTTTGATGTGTTCTTCCAGGGCTTTATCGTGACGGTTCTGGTAATGACCTCCTATCTGCTGGGCCATTATTATGAGAGCGGCGTGTGGGAGTTTGTGGACAGCGCGGATGGAACGACCATGGCATTCCTCACGCTTTCCATGGTGGAAATCTTCCACTCTCTGAATATGAGAAGCCGCAGAGGTTCCATCTTTAAGATGGAAACCCACAACAAGTTCCTGTACGGAGCAATGATCGTGTCGCTGGTGCTGACCACGGCGGTAATCGAAGTGCCGTTCCTGGCGGCAGCATTTGAGTTCACTCCCATTGATCTGCCGGAGTATGCGATCGCCCTTGGCTTGGCGGTGCTGATCATCCCGATTATGGAGATTGTGAAGGCTGTGCAGAGGAGTATGGGGAAATAAGAAATTTGTGTAAAATGTATGTAAAATGTTGATATATAGCAAAAAAATAAAAAAAATGCACAAATACAAATTAACGAATTAAATAAAAGGTGGTATACTTTATAACATCATAAAGTAATTGCCAAGAGCGAAAGAGAGGCATTGTGATGACGCAAAATGCGGAATCGAATGCCTTTTTTTGTGCAAATGAGCTTCACGGCAATTGAGGGAAAGGAGAAGGTATTTTATGAATGGAAAAGGAAAAGGAGGATTAAACGCAAAATTCTTTTTGTGTGCGGCGCTTGTGCTGTGTCTGATCAGTATGATTGGTGCATCACTTATCCAGACGCAGAACCACAAAATAAGAATTAAACAGATGACTTGGGAAACACCGGCAGGACATCAGATTAGTGCGGATTTATGGATACCAGAAAACGCTACAGCCCAGTCACCGGCACCAGCAATCGTTACAATTGAAGGCTGGTATAACAATAAGGAGATGCAGGATCTGTATACATTGGAGCTGGCAAGGCGGGGATATGTGGTTCTGACTATGGATTTGCATGGACATGGAAATTCAGAAAGTCTGCCTCAAGACCAGCTCTATGAAGGGGCTGTAGGTGTGGATGGAGCTGTGCAGCTTATCGCAAGTCTTCCTTATGTAGATACGGAGCGCATTGGCGTTACAGGACATTCAAGTGGAGGTACCGCAGCCAATATGGCTCTGCCGACAGATAATGAAAGGGAAAAACCACTTATTGCGGCGATTCTTCATCAAGCAGCGGACTGGCAGGATGACACGGGGGGCGATCACAGCGGTGAATATGGAAGCCGAAGCGTAGGAATCATCGCAAGCGAATATGATGATTTTTATTTTGGCACCTATGCAGAAGATGGAAGCATGCTTACAACTCCCAGAGAATTTATGCAGACAGAAGGGGCAAAACGTTTCCTTAACTTTAATGAGGATGTATCTACATTTGAGGGTGAAGCACAGGCAAATACATTTTATGAAAGAACCATTGATGGAAAAGACGCGAAACGTATTATTTATCGTCCGACCTGCATTCATCCGGCGGTTACATTTTCATCAGAATGTGTAGGCTACGCAGTCGAATTTTTCGAGACCGTTTTTGGCGCACCGAATCCGCTGCCGGCAACGGATCAAGTTTGGCAGTGGAAGACTGCATTTAATACCTTGGGTCTTATAGGATTTTTTGTATTTCTTGTGAGTTTTCCGCTTTGTATGCTGAATACACAGTATTTCGGAAGCCTCAAGGCAGAAGCAGCTGTGACGGCGGCACCGATAAAAGGAGGAGCCGGGACGGCATGGTTTTGGGGAACGATAGTAGCGTCTATGCTGTTCTCTGGAATTAGTTATCTTTACGTTATGCGGCATGTATATTCTACGACAACAGAAATATTCCCGCAGACAGCTCCTTTAAGCATTGGGGTTTGGTCTCTGGCGTGTGGGATCTTTTCCATACTCTTGATGACAGCATATTATCAGTTTTATGGGAAAAAGAACGGATTTTCTTTAAAAGACACAGGGGTACTTATTTCCTTAAAGCAGCTGTGGAAAACGCTTGTGCTTGCAGTGCTGGTTGTTTATTGCGCATTTGGTCTGGTGTTCTTTGCAAATTACTTTTTCCAGACGGATTTTCGTATTTGGGTATTGGGGATTAAGGTATTTAACGCGGATAAAGTTCTGATTGCGCTGCGATATTTGCCGTTTTTCCTTGTATTTTATGTTGTAAATTCCATATCAATCAATTGCTTTAATTACAATCGAATTGGCGGTGAAACTGGCAATGCGATGTTGATGGGATTTACTAACTGCTTCGCATGTATTGTCATTGTAGCAGCACAGTATATTGGATTTTATAGTACAGGGGAACCGTTTTGGGGATTAACCGAAGGGGAAAGGATACTGGCGATTTGGCTATTCCCTGTCATTTTCTTCCTGTTTATAACTGCAATTATGACAAGAATCGTTTATAAAAAAACACATAATCCGTATTTGGCGGGATTTATTAATGCGATGGTTATTGTTATGATTAGTTGTTCTAATACATTTACGTCTTTGAGCGCGGGAAATTTAATTGCTACAACTTTCTAAATATTTTGCCGTTTCAGCAAAAGAGAGGTTTCTTAATGACGTCCCGTGTACTTTGGATGTGGACGTCCCCGATATTTTCCGTTATACTTACCCTTAGCGGGCAACTGCCCGCTAAGGGTATTTTGACAGATACGGCAAAAAGAATGAGGAGGCGCCATATGGGAGAGATCGCGGTATTCGTTCCAAATGAGGAGATGTACAGGCAGGCGAGAGCATTGGCGGACGGAGGGGGATACCATGTCCGCGTCCTGAAAAAAGTGCAGACGGAAAACGTGGTGAATGAGGCCCGGGACGCAATTTCTCAGGAGGGCGTCCAGATCATTGTGGCCAGGGGAAAGCAGGCAGCGCTCATCAAACGGTACACAAAAGTGACGCTGGCGGAGATAAAAATCACGGCCCAGGAGCTGGGGCTCCTCATTCTGCGCGCGAAAAAGATTATCAACAAGCCCACCCCCCACATTGCCGTCTTCGGATGGGGAGAGATGCTGTGCGATACGACTTACTTTGATTCGCTCTATGGAATACAGCTGAAGCGGTATATTTTTGAAGACGATGAAAAATGCTTCGACATTATGGAAAATGCCTGCGGGGAAAAGCCGGATCTGGTAATCGGAGGGCTGCAGGTGCAGGAGTTCGCCGCGTACCGGGGAATTCCCTTTTTGTCATTTATCTCTACGGACGAATCCATAAAAACGGCCCTGGACAATGCGGAGTCCCTGTACCACATGTCGGAGATGGAGCAGTTTAATTATGCGCAGGTTTCGACCATTCTCGACAGCTCAAACAATGGAATTATAAAGCTGACGCCGGCCGGGACGGTGCTGCTTATGAACCCTGCCATGGAGCATATGCTGGGCCAATCCCAGAAGCAGCTGGCGGGCCTGCATATCACTGAGCTGTTCAAGGATCTGGACAAGGGGGCCCTTGAGCGGGTACTTTCCGGAGAAATGGAAAATTATACCACATTTGCCAGCGCCAAATCCCATACCGCGGTATTGGTGATGAATCCGATCCAGGTGGGAGACCGGGTGGAGGGAGCCATTGTCTCGTGCAGCCGGCTGAAGCCGATTGACATGAGCGAGAAAAAACGCCTTCAGGAGCAGTACCTCCGAGGGTATGTGGCTCGGATGGACTTTGATGACATGCAGTCCATGCTTCCTGGCATGTCGGAAACGATCCGGAGGGCCAAGCTCTATGCCCAGTCCTCCAGCCCGGTGCTTATTGAAGGATACAATGGTCAGGAACAGGATTTGGTATGCCAGGGAATCCACAATTACAGCTCCCGGAGAAATGGTCCGTTTATTGTGGTCAACCTGGCGGGGACAACGGAGGATCAGCAGATGCGCATCTTGTTCGGAACCATGTATGAGCATTCCGGAGGCCGCCGGTTCCGCGAGGAAAGCCGCCGGTACGGGGAAAAGCCCCAGTATGAGCCGGGGGCGATTGAGAAGGCGGACAAGGGAACCCTGGTGATTCAGAGCATTGACAAGATGACGCTCCCGGTGCAGTACCATTTTTCAAAAGCGATCAGAAGCCGGAAGATTCTGTATAATACCATTGAGGATATGGTGATTGTGGACACCCGGATTATTGTCTGTACGTCAAAGGATATCGATACCTGCCGGCGTTTAAACCGCATGCGGAGCGACCTGTATTATGTGCTGAATGCGCTGAAGCTTCACCTGCCGCGGCTGGCAGAGCGGCCCGGGGATGTGGAAATCCTGCTTGACGGATATATGAAGCAGTACATGGAACAATACGGCAGATACCACACCCTGACGTCGGGAGCCAGAAAGCTGCTGTTAAATTACGGCTGGCCCGGCAACAGCATCCAGATGCAGGCATTCTGCGAGCGAATGATCCTGACGGTGGGACGGCGAACCATCACGGAGGAATATGTCCGGGGGCTTATGGAGGAGCTGTATGCAAATACGGAGGAGCCGGACTATTATGTGCAGCACGGCCTGGAGGCGCCGAAGGACGAGGAGAGAGCCGCCGGCGGACAGGAGGAAAAGCGGGAGCCCGGGGCTGGCGCGGAGCAGGGGATATTAAAGGAGACGCTGGAGGAAGCGCTGAAAAGATACAAGGGAAACCGGACGCTCACGGCGAGGGCTCTGGGAATCAGCACCACGACGCTTTGGAGGAAAATAAAATATTACGGAATTAAGATATAAGCAGCCGCCAATTTTGTATACAAAGGAAATGAAAGAATTTGAATGACAAAATGAAATAAAGTGAAATATCCGTGAACGAATCGGAACGCATGTGTGATTTGCATAATCGCCATGCGTTTTTTTATGGAATCTCGCCCTTGTTGGGAAAGAGGACTTTTTACTATAATAAGTCCACAAACAAGAGGAGGAGAGAACGGGTATGTTTGCGTTTGATTACCAGGATAAGATTAAATTCGTAAAGGCTGTGTACTATAATTTCCACAAAATTCCTCTTCCGAAACCATTTAAAGATGGAACCGGGGGAATGGGGCGTTTTGCCCCGGAGCAGGGATGCATCGAGCTGTACGACAGCGAGGGCGCCTGCGCGCATCTGTCGGTGGGGCCGGGCTTTGTGAAGGATATTCTTCCGATTATTTTGACAGGGGAGGAGAAGCCTTTTTCCGAATGGAAGAATTCCCTGTACTGGAAAATGAGAAACTGCGGTTTTCAGAGCGAGAAGGCCGTGGAGGTAGGGCAGCTGGAGCTCATGATGCTGGATATCCTGGCCCAGAGAGCGGGGCAGCCGCTTCACCGCTTTATGGGAGCCGAGAAAGACTGGGCCCAGGCCTATAAGGGAGGCGGTTCCCTGCTGCTGGAGGATTCCGAGCTGGTGGAAGACATGGTCCGCTATGTGGAGGAAGGGTACCGCACAGTCAAATTTAAAGTGGGCAGCGGATGCGGAACGGATATGGAGCGCGACCTGCGCAGAATTGAAATGGTGCGCAGGGCTGTGGGGGAGGATATCGGAATTGCGGTGGACTGCAACCAGTGTATGGATGTGGAGCAGGCGTATACCTTTGCAAAACTCTGCGAACCGTATCATCTGGCCTGGCTGGAGGAGCCGATTCATTCCCACAATATGAACGGAATCAAGCAGCTCAAGGAGATGGGCGTGACGGTTCCCCTGGCTTTTGGGGAGTCCATGCGGATTTATTATGAATATGAGATTTACGTGGAAAAGGGCGTGAGCCATCTGCAGCCGTCCATAGGACGGATGACAAGAATTGATGATATCATCCGGATTCGGGATTTGGCCAGAAAAGAGCATGTGAAGTTCACCTCCGGGGGACGCATTTACCTCAACGCGATTTTCGGCTGTCTTTATAATGAGGACGAGTGGATCGAGTATCACGAGCCCATCAGCAAGCCGGTGGGGGAATACACCTTATTCCAGCCGGAGGAGAGGAACGGAAGATTTTACTGTCAGCCGGACATCCCGGGAAATCCGCAGCGGATGGATGTGGAGAAGCTGGAGAAGGACGGGCTGCTTGAGAGCCGGCAGATTTATTATGCGGAGAGATAGGAGGGAGGATGGTCATGAGTAAAAAGACAAAGACGGCTGCTGCGCCGGCCGGAAAGAAATTCTGGAAACACAATATTGGCCTGCTGTTTATTGTGCCCTGGTGGATTGGATTTGCTGTTTTTAAGCTGTATCCCTTTGCGGCGTCCCTTCTGTACAGCTTTTATGACTACAATTTGTTCCGCACTCCCTTCTTTGTGGGGCTGCAGAATTATGTGGATATTTTAAGTGATCCGCTGATTGTGAAGGCATTTGTACAGACCTTTAAGTATGCCTTCGTGACGGTGCCTTTGGAACTGATATTTGCGCTGTTCATTGCGTATATATTGAATTTCAAGATAAAAGGAGTGAATTTTTTCCGTACGGCATACTATATTCCCTCTATCCTGGGAGGTTCGGTATCCATCGCGGTGCTCTGGCGCTTTTTGTTCCGGACCGAAGGTCTGGTGAATATGGCCCTGCGTATATTTGGAGTGGAACCGGTGAACTGGCTGGGCGACCCGAACGGAGCCTTCTTTGTGATTGTGCTTCTGCGCATCTGGCAGTTCGGTTCCCCCATGGTGATTTTCCTGGCGGCGCTGAAAGGCGTATCGGAGGAGCTGTATGAGGCGGCGTCCATTGACGGGGCCGGAAAATGGAGACAGTTTTTCAGCATTACGGTTCCGCTGATTACCCCGGTGATCTTTTACAATTTTGTGACGCAGCTCTGCCATAAGTTTCAGGAGTTCAACGGGCCGTTCATCATCACCCAGGGAGGACCGCTCAGGTCGACCACGCTGGTCTCCCTGCTGGTATACAACAATGCATTCCGCAGCTATGAGATGGGTGTGGCCAGCTCCATTGCGTGGGTGCTGTTCCTGATTATTATGACGCTGACGGCGGTTGCGTTTTTCAGCCAGAAATACTGGGTGTACTATTCGGACGAGGATGGGAGGTAACAGAGAATGACCCGCGAACAGAGAAACCTTATGAATTTAATTTTGCGATACATTGTCCTGATCGTGGTGGGTGTGATTATGATTTACCCCCTGGTATGGATGGTGGGAGCGTCCTTTAAGACAAACAGCGAGATTTTTTCAGGCATCAATTTTATCCCCATCAATCCGACGCTGGACGGATACAGAAGAGGATTTGCCGGCTATGAGGGCATGACGCTTCTGCACTTTATGGGAAATACGTATAAGTTTGTGATTCCCAAAGTGATCGTAACGGTTGTGTCGGCCACGCTGACGGCCTATGGATTTGCCCGCTTTCAATTTATCGGGAAGAAATTTTCCTTTATGGTCCTGCTCTCCACCCTGTTTCTTCCCCAGGTGGTACTGAATGTCCCCCAGTACATATTGTTCAACCAGATTGGATGGCTGGATTCCTATCTGCCGATTGTGATTCCTTCCCTTCTGGCGGGAGACACATACTTTGTATATATGCTGATTCAGTTCCTGCGGGGCATACCAAAGGAGCTGGAGGAGGCCGCGGAGATTGACGGGTGCAATGTGCTCCAGCGCCTCTGGTTTGTAATCGTACCCATGTTAAAGCCCTCGATTGTATCCTGCGCGCTGTTCCAGTTTATGTGGGCTTCCAATGATTTTATGGGTCCGTTGATTTATGTAAACACGGTTGCCAAATATCCTGTCTCCATCTTCCTTCGGATGTCCATGGACGCAGAGGTGGGATTTGAGTGGAACCGGGTGCTTGCCATGTCCCTTCTGGCGATTATTCCGTCCCTGGTGGTGTTCTTTGCCGCGCAGAATTCGTTTGTGGATGGAATTGCCGCGGGAGGCGTCAAGGGGTAAGCGGATAAAATAGAAAAAAATAGGGAGGATTGCTTTCATGAAGAAGAATTGGAAACGAGTAACTGCGGCGCTGCTTTCCGGCGCTCTGGCGCTTTCACTGGCGGGATGCATGCCCACAAACCAGTCGGCTCCCGCGTCCGAGGGCGCGGCCCCGGCGGCTTCCCAGGCAGGCGGGACGGAGGCGACCACCGCGGCCGCTATTGAGGCAGGCAGCCTGGAGGTCAATACCACGGACCCCATCTCCATGCGCATGAACTGGTGGGGAGGGGATAACCGCCATCAGGCAACGCTGAACGCCATTGCCGCTTTTGAGGAGGCGCATCCGAACATTGATGTGGAGGCGGAATATGAATCCTTTACCGGCCATGAGGAAAAGATTGCCCTGGCCCTCCGCTCCGGTTCCGCGGCGGACGTGCTGCAGCTGAATATGGACTGGGTATTTAACTACTCGCCGGACGGCAGCGTGTTTACGGATTTGAACAGCTTGTCAAATATTATCGATCTGAGCGGATACAGCCAGGAAGACCTGGATTATTTTACAACCAACGGCGTGCTCCAGGCGCTGCCGGTCAGCAACACAGGGCGGGTATTTTTCTGGAACAAGACGGTGTTCGACAACGTGGGTGTGAAAATCCCCACCACCCTGGAGGAGCTGTATGCGGCGGGAGAGGCGTTTGCCAACTACGAGGACGGTTCGTATTATCCGCTGATTGTGAAGGAGCTTGACCGCATGATTCTGATGGTGTATTATCTCCAGTGTGTGTACGGCAAGCCGTGGGTGGAAAATTATGAGCTGCAGTACACCAAGGAGGAGATTGTGGAAGGCCTGGAGTGGCTGACCGAGCTGGAGGAGCGGCATGTGATTCCCACGCTGGAGGTTCTGGCAGGCGATGGTTCCGAATTGATTGATACGAACCAGCGGTGGATTGACGGCCACTATGCAGGAATTTATATGTGGGACAGCAACCTGCTGAAGCACCAGCAGGCGGCAGAGGGCTTTGAGTTTGTGGTAGGCGACTTTATTGAGATGGGAGACTACCATGGAGGAATGTCCAAGGCATCGATGGTTTTTGCCATTCCCAGGACTTCGGAGCACCCGGCTGAGGCGGCTGCGCTGATTCAGTTCCTTCTGGGAGAGAAGGAAGGCGTGGAGATTCTGGCCGACACAAGAGGAATTCCCGCCAACTCCAAGGCGCTGGAATACCTGGATTTGTCCGACAGCCTTACGGCGGAGGCAAACGCAAAGATGGTGGAGTGGACGCAGTTTCGGTTTGACCCTGTGTTTGAGCGGGCAGCCTTAAAGAACGCGGACGGCACCTACTATCTGGCGATGCAGATGTTGAGCTATGGACAGGAAGACGCGGACGGAGTGGCGGATTATCTGATGAGTGATATCAATAAGCAGCTCGAATCGGCACAGTAGAAGGGCTTTTTAGAAGGGAGTCCGCCTGGCTGTACGCGGTCGGGCAGCGGCGAAAAATAGTTACGCGAAAAATAGTTTTGCGGGCAGCGCGCGTTCCCCTGCGCATGGGGGCGTCCGCGCTGCCTGCGCGGAAAGGACCGAGAAATGGCATTGCGGGAAACATACGAGATGTACAAGAGCAGGCAGGACGCGATAAAAAACGGGCCCAAGGCACATTTTTGGGTAAACCAGGAGAAGCGCTATGTAAAGCCGTTTAAGATTTATGGAAATCTCTACTATGTGGGAGACGACTGGGTTTGCAGCCACCTTGTGGATACAGGGGATGGGCTGCTTCTTTTTGATGGGGGCAACTGCGGGGCATCGGCCATGCTTGTCCAGGCTATTTGGGAAGCAGGCTTTAATCCTGCGGATGTCCGGTGGCTCATTGCCTCCCACGGTCATATGGACCATATCGGCGCGGCTAATTTTTTCCGGCGGATGTTCGGCACGAAGCTTTTTTTGGGAGCGCCGGATGCCCGGATGTTTCGTGAGCGGCCGGAGCTCTCCATGATTCAGGAGAGCCCGAACTGCATGGATGCGCTTTTCGCGCCGGATGTGGAAATACAGGACGGCGATGTGATGCGGTTTGGAAATACGGAGATTCAATTTTACCTGGTTCCAGGGCACACGGAAGGGTGCATTGCCTGCTTTTTCGATGTCAAGGAGGGGGAAGAGACAAAGCGCGCGGGATATTACGGTGGCTTTGGATTCAACACTCTGCAGGAGGAGTATCTGAAGGAAATCGGGGACACGGATTTTACCATGCGCCGAAGGTATCTGGAATCCTTAAAAAAGGTTCGGGATGAAAAGGTGGACATCTTCATGGGCAATCACACGGCAAACAATGATCTTATGGCCAAACGGGCGTATATGCAGGAGCATCCGGGGGAAAACCCCTTTTTGGACGGGGAGGCATGGGGAACGTATCTGGACAGGAGGCGGGATGAGCTGCTGTCAACATTTTGCGTTTTTCCTAAAGAATAGAATATGAATTTGCCGATTTTTGTGATATACTGGGGATACCGTTTAAACTGCAGGGAAGGACGCGGTTTTGCGGGCGGATGGCGGGAAGTGATTTTCTGACACATTCCGGAATTTATACTTGCGTAAGAAAGGGGCGGTATCTTATGGAGAGAGTAATCACAATTAGCCGGGAGTTCGGCAGCGGCGGCCGGGAGCTGGGAGTGAAACTGGCGGATGCTCTGGGGATTCCGTTTTATGATAAGGAACTGATCTCCATGGCAGCGGACGACATCAATATAGCGGAGGAGGCATTCCGCTATTACGATGAGCACATTGAGGTGAGGGATCCGCTGGACCGGCAGTTCTACCATGCGTTCTCTGAGATTTATCAGGTTCCCATGTCGGATCAGATATTTGTGGCGCAGTCCAATGTGATACGGAGGCTGGCTTCCCACGGCCCCTGCGTGATTGTGGGGCGGTGCGCGGATATGGTTCTGGAGGACAGCATAAATATTTTCATTTATTCCAAGATGAAGGACCGCATAAAGCGTATGCTTCGGCTGGAAGGGGAAACGGACGAGAAGGAGATGGAGCGGCGGATTCGCGAGGTGGACCGCAAGCGCAAGGATTATTACCAGTATTATACAGGGAATACCTGGGGGCGGGCCCAGAATTACCATCTCTGCCTGGAGAGCGGGCTTGTGGGCGTGGACGGATGCCTGCGGGCGGTTGTGGCTTATCTGGGGGAGCTGTGCGGGGAAACCAGGAATTGATAGAAAAGTAGTGTTTTAGAAGTGATGCTCTAAGTGGCTGAAGTGAGGTCATTTAGAGCATTTTTGTTTTTTGATAAAAAATACAAAAATAACTTGACGAAACCGTTTTCATAAGTTAATATAAACATATACAATAAGAAACCGTTTTCATGAAGGGAGGTAACAGGAAATGAGCGATCTTTTTTCGCTGGAAGGAAAGAGAGCGGTTATAACAGGTTGCGCTACTGGGATTGGTCAAGGAATTGCGACAGGTCTTGCCCAGGCAGGAGCGGATGTTGTAGGAATAGACATTGCAGAGCTGAAAGAGACAGCCAGGAATGTAGAGACAGCCGGAAGACAATTTTATTCGTATACGGCAGATCTTTCAAACACGCAGGAAATAGAAGAAGTTTGGAACAAAATTGTAGCAGAAATAGGGGAAATAGACATTTTATTTAACAATGCGGGCATGCAGTACAGGAAATCTGCTTTTGACTATCCGGTGGATATGTTTGATCAGGTGATTGCGGTGAATTTAAGAGCGGCCTTTCTTTTGTCGCAGAAAGCTGGCAGGCATTTTCGAGGGAGGGGATGCAAGGGAAAAATTATTAATACAGCATCACTTTTTTCAATATTTGGAGGTATGGATGTGAGCGGGTACACCTGCTCCAAGCATGGAATTATGGGGCTAACTAAGGCTTTATCTAATGAATTTGCTCCTTATGGCATCTGTGTGAACGCCATTGCTCCTGGCTATATACAGACAGAGCTTACGAAGGCTGTGTGGAGTGACCAGGATAGGCGAAAGCCAATGGATGCACGCATACCTGCCGGTCGATGGGGAACACCGGAAGATTTTGTTGGGGTTGGAGTATTTCTGGCATCTGCGGCATCAGATTATATAACTGGGGTTATGATACCTGTAGATGGTGGCTACTCTGTACGATAAAAACGCGATAAATGCGTAATATATATGAAAACAAGGAGAAGAAAATGAAAAAAAGAAATTTAGTTATGGTGTTGGCAGCAGCATTGACGTTAACAGCTTGCAGCGGGAACGATGGAGAGACACAGGCAGCAGCGGATCAGAACACAGCGGCGAATGATGTGGCGGAAGAGAGCGCAGAAACAGGAACATCTGCAGCGTCAGGTGAAACAATTACACTGCGGCTTTCCAACAATCAGCCGGATGGAAATTGTACAACTATAGCAGTAGAATGGTTTGCCGATCAGGTAAGGGAACGCACAGACGGGCGTATCAATATTGAAGTTTATAATAATGGCACTTTAGGAGATGCGGTTTCCTGTATGGAACAGGCACAGTATGGCGGAATGGATATTGTCAAAGCAGATTTGTCTACCATATCAAATTTCGTGGATGATTATAATGCATTGATGATGCCCTATATTTATAACGATACAGAGCATTTCTGGGAAGTGCATGGCGGCGACATCGGGATGGGAATCCTGCGGGGCGAGGAAATGAAAGAGAAAAAACTTTATGGACTTACCTATTACGATGGCGGGACAAGATGCTTCTACAACACAAAAAAGGAGATTCGTCATCCCTCTGATATGGAAGGAATGCTAGTGCGGGTTCAAGAGTCAGAGCTTATGATGTCTATGGTGGAGGCTCTGGGAGCGCAGGCTGTCGCGACAGCGTATTCGGAGGTATATTCTGCCCTGCAGACAGGCGTGGTGGAAGCAGCGGAGAATTCGATTGTAAATTATCTTGATCAATCTCACTATGAGGTAGCTCCTTACTTTGTTGAGGATCATCATACCCGCTCTGCGGATATTCTGGTCATGAGTGAGATAACCAGGGAGAAGCTGAGCGAAGAAGATTTGAAGATCATCGACGACACAGCGCTGGAGTCCTGGGAATATCAGAAGGAGCTTTGGGCGGAAGCAGAAGAAACGTCCCGGCAGAAGCTTCTGGAGAGCAATGTGACGATTACGGAGTTGACGGCAGAGGAGCTCGCAGAATTCCAGGATGCCTGCAAATCGATCTGGTATGACTATGCGGATGGAAAATATACAGATTTGGTAGATCAAATTGTAGCGGCGGGACAATAGGAGAGAGAGGATATGCTTACAGGAGTTAAAAAAACACTCGTAACTATATTTAACATTCTTTACAAATTGATTTATGGATATGCCAGATGGGTTTTGGCGATTGTCATTGTGATTATATGTGCTCAAGTTTTTGCACGGAATATTTTGAGGTCCAATATCCGATGGAACCAAGAGGTGGCTCTTTTGCTTACAATTTGGATGGCCTTTTTGGGGATTGCCATTGGCGCGGAAAAAAACCTGCATATTGCTGTGGAACTGTTTTACGATCGCTTCCCAAAACCATTCCAGAAATGGGTGGACAAGCTGAATCAAATTATTGTCATATTGGTGGGTATGTTTTTTACGGTATATGGAACGCGGATGGTAATTTCTGCCTGGAATTCCAGTCTTCCGGTAACGCACTGGCCCTCATCGCTGATGTATATTATGATACCGGTCAGCGGACTCTGCATGATTTATTTTCAACTCCTGGATATGCTGGGACTGAAAAAATATAAAGATACAGGAGATGAAAAGGAGGAAAAAAATGAATCCTAGTATAGCTATTGCCATTCTTCTGCTTACATTTATTATCTTGATCATGCTGAAGTGCCCGATTACATTTGCGATGATCATGGCTACGGCCTGCGCTATGCTTTATATTCAGGTTCCTGTTATGACAATGGTCCAGCAAATGTCCAAGCAGCTCAATTCATTTTCTCTGCTGGCAATTCCATTTTTTATTCTGATGGGAGAGATTATGGCGGCAGGAGGGATTTCTACCCGGCTTTTGTCCTTTGCGAATGTATGTGTTGGACAGATTACCGGAGGTTTGGCCCTTGTAAATGTACTTGCGTCTATGCTTTTTGGAGGCATATCAGGTTCTGCTATCGCAGACGTGTCTTCCCTGGGACCTTTGGAAATTAAGATGATGGAGGACGCGGGTTATGATAAAAACTTTGCCATCGCGTGTACGGTATCCAGCTCTTGCCAGGGACTTATTATTCCGCCCAGCCATAATATGGTGCTGTATGCCACGGTCGCCGGTGGTGTGTCGGTGGGGAGTTTATTCTGTGCCGGATATATTCCCGGAATTCTGCTGGGAATTTCGCTGATGGTTGCGTGCTACATTATTTCTAAGAAAAGACATTATCCCAAAGGGGAAAAAGTACCGTTTAAGGAGGCGCTCCGCGTTACCAAAGACACATTTTTTGCGATGCTGGCGATGGTCATTATCATCGGCGGTGTGTCCGCAGGCTTTTTCACGGCAACGGAGTCTGCTGCGGTATCATGTATTTACTGCGCCTTTGTAGGTTTTTTTATCTATAAGGAGTTGAAAATTCGGGATATACCGAGGATTCTTGGAAGCACAGTAAAAACATTGGCTATGGTATATGCTCTGATTGCGGCGGCCGGAGCTTTTGGATGGGTGATGGCATATCTGAATATTCCCCTCCTGGCGACAAACTTGCTTCTCAGCATCAGTGATAACAAAGTAGTTGTGCTTTTGCTGATTAATCTGATCCTCCTTCTCTTGGGATGCGTGATGGATTTGGCGCCATTAGTGTTGATTATGACGCCCATTTTACTTCCGGTTGTCACTAAGTTTGGAATGGATCCGATTCAGTTTGGGGTCATGCTTATGCTTAATTTGGGAATCGGTTTGTGCACGCCTCCGGTTGGCACAGCGCTGTTTGCCGGATGCGCAATCGGAAACCGCAAGATAGAAGATGTATCAAAAGCATTGATTCCGCTGTATCTGCCAATGCTGGTTACCCTTCTTTTGGTGACGTTTATACCAGCATTGACAATGACACTGCCAAATTTGATTATGTAGGAGATAGACGGGTGAAAAACGCACTAATAACCGGCGGAAGCCGCGGCATCGGCCTCGCCATAGCCAAGGAATTGGGGACAAATGGATACCGGGTAGGCATTATGGCCACAAAGCCGGAGGAGCATTATCCGGACAGCAGCCGGGCACTGAAGGAGGCGGGGGTTTCCTGCTGCTGGTTTTCGGGGAATATTGCGGATACGGAGGACAGGAAGCGCGTGGCCGGGCAGGCGGCTGAGGCTTTTGGAGATATTCATGTCCTCGTAAACAATGCGGGAGTAGCGCCCAGGGTGCGAGGGGATATCCTCACGATGTCGGAAGAAAACTATGACTATGTGATGGACACGAACACAAAGGGAAATATGTTTATGACCCAGCTGATAGCGCGAAAGATGATTGAGCAGGAGCTGTGCGGCGGGAGGCGGGGAACGATTATCAATATATCTTCCTGCTCCGCGGAAACGGTTTCCATTGACCGAGGGGAATACTGCGTATCCAAAGCTGGAATTTCTATGCTCACCAAGCTGTATGCGGCCCGGCTCGCGAGAGAGCAGATTTATGTATATGAGATCAGGCCGGGCGTGATACAGACGGATATGACCAGCAAGGCAAAAGAAAAATATGACGGCTTGATCGGAGAGGGCATATTTCCTATCGCGCGCTGGGGAATGCCGGAGGATGTGGCCAGGGCAGTCATGGCTTTCTGCAGTGACGACTTCTGCTACACCACGGGGAATTATATTGATGTAGATGGAGGATTCCATATCCGGCAGCTGTAGGATATGGTTCGGATTTATGGTTGAGATGAAGGACATACCCTTTTATAAATATAACACAATAATAGTGGGAAGCGGAGCCGCTGGCCTGAATGCGGCGGTATCCCTCCACGAGATGGGTCAGGAAGATATTGCGGTCGTAACGGAAGGGATGCGGATGGGAACATCAAGAAACACGGGTTCCGACAAGCAGACCTATTATAAAATGACCCTGAGCGGCAGTGAGCCGGACAGCGTTTATCAGATGGCGGAGACTCTCTTTAAAGGGGGCTGCGTGGATGGAGATATTGCTTTGGCTGAGGCGGCGGGTTCCCTTCGAGCGTTCTTTCATCTGGTAAATATGGGTGTGCCATTTCCTTTTAATGAAAACGGTGAGTATGTGGGATATAAGACAGACCATGATCCGCTTAAAAGAGGCACATCTGCCGGCCCGCTGACGTCAAAATACATGACGGAATGCCTGGAGCGGGAGCTGCGGAAACGAAAAATCCCGGTTTATGACGGCTATCAGGCTGTCAAGCTTGTCACGGAGGAAGAACAGGGAGGGAAACGCGCGGCAGGAATCATTGCCCTGAATAAGAAAAAATGTGGGGATGCGGCTGAGCGGTACGCGGTATTTTCAGCGGTAAATGTCATATGGGCGACCGGGGGAGAGGCAGGCATGTATAAGGCCAGCGCATATCCGGTAAGCCAGACCGGCGGGATGGGAATCCTTTTAGAAGCGGGAGCTGTGGCAAAAAATCTGACAGAGTCCCAGTTTGGAATCGCGTCCGTCAAATTTCGCTGGAATCTTTCCGGTACGTTTCAGCAATGTCTTCCCAGATACATATCAACCGACAAGGAAGGCGGGGATGAGAGGGAATTTTTGAATGAATACTTTGACACTCCGGAACAGCTGGTCACCGCCATATTTTTAAAAGGCTATCAATGGCCCTTTGACCCGAGAAAAGCCCGGGGCGGTTCCTCTCTTATTGATCTTCTGGTGTATCAGGAAATCGTGCTGAAGGACCGCCGGGTGTATCTGGACTTCATGCATAATCCATCTGTTATGGAAGAAGATGGGAACGTATCGTTCCGGTATCTGCAGGGCGAGGCGAGAGCGTACTTGGAGAAGAGCAGAGGACTGCTGGAAACGCCTATCAAGCGTCTGGGCCACATGAATCCATATGCAATAGAGGTATATAAACAGCACAATATTGACCTGCACAAAGAGTATCTTGAAATAGCGGTCTGTGCCCAGCACAACAATGGCGGAATCAGCGGGAACCGCTGGTGGGAGAGCAGTATTTCTCATCTGTTCGCAGTGGGAGAGGTTAATGGCTCCCATGGCATCTACCGGCCGGGAGGAAGCGCGTTAAATGCGGGACAGGTAGGTTCCATTCGAGCGGCTCAGTTCATCGTCCATAATTACCAAGGGGCCCCCATGGGGCGGGCGGAATTTATGAAACGGCACGGCGAGGAGGTAAAAGCGGAACTGGAAACCGGCGACAGAATGCTGAGGCCGGGAAAAGGGACGGGTCTTGACCTGCGCAGCCAGAGAGAGATCCTGGGAATACGCATGACAAAGTATGGCGCGTGCATTCGGTCCCGGGAAGGGATCGAAAAGGCTCTGGAAGAAAATCGCTGCCAGTGGAGACACATTTGGGAGGAAGGGGGACTGAAACAGCCGGAGGAATTGAAGGAGTGGTATCGCATCAAGCAATTGCTGATCAGCCAGTTTGTATACCTGCACGCCATGCTGGACTATGACTGCCGGGTGGGTGTCAGCAGGGGATCTTTTTTGGTATATAATCCAGATGGGGATATTCCTGACAAGCGTTTGGACGAATTGTTCCGAAATATTGTAAAGGAGACGGATACAGCCATACTTCAAGAAATTGTATATTGCGGAGATTCCCAAAGCTGCAGTGTGAATTGGAGACCGGTGCGCCCAATACCGGAGGAAAATACTTGGTTTGAAAATGTCTGGAAAGATTACCGGGAAAATGCTATTATAAAATAGTAAACAGTTCAGGACGGCGGGAAAATAGGGGCAAAAACAGGCGTTAAGCTTGCTTATGGGCATGCTTTTGCCCCTATTTTCACATCGGATGGACATCCGATGCTTCTTGTCCGGCCTTTGGCCGGGCAAGAAGATGCTGTTCTGAACTGTTACATAAATAAAAGCATTTTGAAGGAGTAGAGCAATGGCGGGAATTCGTGATGTCGCAAAATATGCGGGTGTTTCTCCCAGCACAGTTTCAAGGGCGCTGTCCGGGGTGGCTTTCGTGGAACCGGCAACGAAAGAAAAGGTGATGAAAGCGGTCAGCGCCCTCAATTATAAGCCGAATCTTGCGGCGCGCAGCCTGAAAAAGGGGGGAAGCCGTCTGATCGGACTGATTATTCCGGACATTATGAACCCATATTACCCGGAGGTTGTGAAGTATATGGAGGTCTGTGCCTCTGAGGCAGGATATTCTCTGATTTTATGCGACGCTCTTGGAGACGTCAATAAGGAAAAGGAATATTTTGAAACACTGAAATATCTGTTTGTTGACGGAATTCTTTATATTGCATCTACAGAAAATATAGAACATGTAAAACCGTATATCGGGGAGATTCCCATGGTAGTCGTAAATCGTACCTTTGATGTGGACGCCCCATGCATTAATATAGACAATGTGGACGCTGCCTATCAGGCAGTAAGCTATTTGACGAAAAACGGCCACCGCAAAATCGCTCTCTATATTAATGACAAAGACAGGCAGTATAACAAAGAACGGCTTGCGGGATGTCTGAAAGCTTTGGAGGAGTCCGGGATAAAAGACTATGAGTCTTATATTGTACGGGACGTGGAGTCGGAGGACGATGCCTATGATAAGACGCTGGTTCTTATGGAACGGGAGGAGAAGCCCACGGCTGTCTTTATGTTTAATGATTTCATGGCCTATGGCGTCTACCGGGGAATCAGAAAAAGCGGGCTGCGGATACCGGATGATGTTTCCGTGGTAGGATTTGATGATATCCCTCAAGTGAAATACCTGGATCCTCCGCTTACCACCCTGCGGCATTCGGTCGCGGACACATCAAAAGTAATATTTGAAAAACTGATGGAACAGATCAGGAGCCAGACCTGCGCCCATGGCAGCCAGGTTTACTATAAAGGCCGGCTGATTATAAGGGAATCCGTACGCGATATAAGCGGAAGCGGTGAAGGAGAATAGCGAAGGAGAGAAGCAAAATTTATGGAAAAGGTAAATATATGGGACGTAGAAGGAATGGAATTTCCGGCAGGCCGCCGCACGCGGGTACTGATAGGACAGAACGGCGCTATACAGGGGGAACGGTTTTGCCAGGGCTATGTGGTGATTTATAAGGATGGGGGCATACCGGAACACATTCATGAGACGGTAGAGTCGTATACCATTTTAAAAGGAGAAGGGGAAATGACCGTCGGGGAAGAGACACAGCGGGTGAGAGCGGGGGACTGTATTTTTATCCCTTCCAATCAAAAGCATGCCCTGTATAATAAGGGGTCCGAAGAAATGCATATGATGTTTGTCTATTCCCCCAGTGTGATTGTCGATCACTGGGATCAGGAAAAGCGGGGAGAGCTCAGATAGCCTTTTAGAATTTCAGCGCCGCCTATCCGGAACCATTTTCCTAAAAACATCCAAGTATATTTTAAATCCATCGGCTCATACTAAGAGGGTACAAAGGAAGTACGAATCAGAAACAGGTGAGTCCATGGAAAAGCCGGGTAAGAAACTGAAGAAACTCTTTATTATATTGGGAACCACGGGAGCGGTGTATGCGGGACTCAAATACCTGCTGCCCCTCGTGGCTCCCTTTTTTGCGGGCTATGTGCTGGCGCTTCTTTTGCGGCCCTCGGCCCGCTTTCTGGCTTACCGGCTGCGGATACGGTTTCGGGGAAGATGCGTGCGGGCGCCCATTGGAGCGGTGGGCGGCGCGCAGATACTGATTTTGGCAGGGCTTTTGGGGTTTTTGCTGTACCGGGCAGGGCCAATGCTGCTGTCCGAGGCCAGGTTGTTTATGACACATTTCCCCGGATGGCTGGATGCCTTTGACCGCTGGCTGACCGGCGGATGCTTCCGCTTGGAAGGGGCTTTGGGGCTTCCGTCCGGCTGCGTGGCGGATCTGGCCGGAGATATGCTCACCCGCCTGGCGGATGCGGGAAAATCCGCGGCCATGCCGTTTCTCATGACGAACTCTTTAAGCGTGGCGGGATGGCTGGCCAGGGCGGCGGTGGTAGGCCTTGTGACTTTTCTGGCTGCGGTTTTAAGCCTGGAGGAGATGGAAGACCTGCGGGACCGGAGAGACCAATCGCTGTTTCGCAAGGAATTCAACTTGATCGGAACCCGGCTGGTACAGACGGGAAAGGCGTGGTTCAAAACCCAGGGAATCATTCTTCTGGCGGTGACTGTGCTGTGCGTGGGAGGGATGTTCCTTATGGGGAACCCCTATTTTATTATGGCGGGCATCGGCATTGGAATCCTGGATGCCCTGCCCATATTCGGCACGGGAACTGTGCTGCTTCCCTGGGCTGTCTGGTCCGCGGTCACCGGGGAATGGAGGCAGGCGGGCATTCTGGCCGCGCTGTATGCGGTGTGCTATTTTGTGCGGCAGATTCTGGAGGCGCGGATGATGGGGGGCCAGGTGGGATTGTCCTCCCTGGAGACGCTGGCGGCGGTATATGTGGGGCTGGAGCTCTTCGGGTTTTTGGGAGTGATTTTGGGGCCCCTGGGGCTTCTTCTGATAGAAGATCTGACCGACGCGTGGGCGGGAGAGGAGCATACAAATGCCGCTTCCCCCATTGACAAACCGGATATTTTGGCGTAAAATCAACAATACAAATCAGAGCGAATACAGAAACACAGCGCAGAAGGGGAACAGTAAGTCCAGGGCGCGCCGCAGAGAGAGGGGAGAAGGTGGAAGCCCCTTGCGCAGGCCGGGATCCAACCCGCCCCGGAGCTCTGTATGAGAAATACAGCGTAGTCCGGCGTTAACGGAAATTTAAGAGGATTCCGGAACCGGCATGGAGTGAGCTTTGGAAAGCGCTCCGATCCGGGAATTGGAATCAATTTGGGTGGTACCGCCGAGCCATTCGGTCCCTTGCAGTATTTTACAGAAGGGATCGGGTGGCTTTTTGTTTCTGTTTACGCGCCGTCTGAACTGTTACAAAGAAATCAAGTGGAAAACAAAAAGGAGAGCAAATCATGGCAGACAACAAGAAGATGGTGGAGGCCATCACATCCATGGACGTGGATTTTGCCCAGTGGTACACGGACGTGGTGAAGAAGGCGGAGCTGTGCGACTATGCCAGCGTGAAAGGATGTATGGTGATCAAGCCGGCGGGCTATGCCCTCTGGGAGAACATTCAGAAGAAGCTGGATGCCCGTTTTAAAGCGTGCGGGGTTCAGAATGTATATATGCCCATTTTCATACCGGAGAGCCTTCTGCAGAAGGAGAAGGACCATGTGGAGGGATTTGCGCCCGAGGTGGCCTGGGTGACCCATGGAGGCATGGAGCCTTTGCAGGAGCGGATGTGCGTGCGCCCCACGTCGGAGACCCTGTTCTGTGATTTCTATGCAAAGGATATTCACTCTTACCGGGATCTGCCCAGGGTGTACAACCAGTGGTGCTCCGTGGTGCGCTGGGAGAAGACCACCCGTCCCTTCCTGCGTTCCCGGGAGTTTTTGTGGCAGGAAGGCCACACGGCTCACGCCACAGCAGAGGAGGCCCAGGAAAGGACCATCCAGATGCTCAATGTATACGCGGATTTCTGCGAGGAGGTTCTGGCGATTCCCGTAATCCGGGGGCAGAAGACCGACAAGGAAAAATTTGCCGGCGCGGAGGCCACCTACACCATCGAGGCCCTGATGCACGACGGAAAGGCCCTTCAGTCCGGCACCAGCCACAATTTTGGAGATGGATTTGCCAAGGCGTTTGAGATTCAGTATACGGACAAGGACAACACATTAAAATATGTGCACCAGACCTCCTGGGGCATGAGCACCCGCATCATCGGAGCCCTGATTATGGTCCACGGTGACGACAGCGGCCTGGTGCTTCCGCCCAGAATCGCTCCGGTGCAGATTATGATTGTGCCGGTACAGCAGAAGAAGGAGGGCGTTCTGGACGCGGCCTTTGGTCTCAGAGACCGGCTGATTAAGGCGGGATTCTCCGTGAAGGTGGATGACACGGACAAGAGCCCGGGCTGGAAGTTTGCGGACTGTGAGATGCGGGGAATCCCCCTGCGCGTGGAGATCGGCCCGAAGGATTTGGAGAAGAATCAGGCAGTTTTGGTGCGCCGGGATACCCACGAGAAGAGTTTTATCAGCCTGGATAATCTGGAGGAAGAGATTGGGAAACTTCTGGAAACCATCCAGAGCGATATGTTTGCGCGGGCAAAGGCCCACTTGGAGGCCCATACCTCCCAGGCCGTGACATGGGATGCGTTTGTAGATACCATCAACACGAAGCCGGGATTTGTGAAGGCTATGTGGTGCGGCTGTCAGGAGTGCGAGGACAAGATTAAGGAGGAGACGGGAGCTACCTCCCGCTGCATGCCCTTTAAGCAGGAGACGCTCGCTGACACCTGTGTGTGCTGCGGAAAGCCTGCCAAGAAGATGGTTTACTGGGGAAGGGCTTATTGATTCATGTCCGGGGAACAGGGATTTATGAAGACGGAGATTCCCGCCGAGGCGGAACGGATTCTGCAGATGCTGAATGAGCGGGGGTATGAAGCGTATATTGTGGGCGGCTGTGTCCGGGATATGATCCTGGGACGGCAGCCTGAGGACTGGGACATTACTACCAATGCCCTGCCCGCCCAGGTCAAGTCCGTGTTCCGGCGTACCGTGGACACGGGGATCCAGCACGGCACGGTGACGGTGATGATGAAGGGCCATGGGTACGAGGTCACCACCTACCGCATTGACGGGGAATACTCGGATGGAAGACATCCGGACCGTGTGGCCTTTACCCCCAGCCTTGCAGAGGATCTGAAGCGCCGGGATTTTACCATCAATGCAATGGCTTACAACCGGACAACCGGATTGGTGGATTTATTCGCGGGCAGAGAAGACTTAAAGCGCGGGATCATCCGCTGCGTGGGGAACCCTATGGAGCGGTTTGGGGAGGATGCCCTGCGCATTCTTCGGGCCATCCGCTTCTCCGCCCAGCTGGGATTTTCCATTGAAGAAGAGACCGGGCAGGCGATCCGGGCCCTGGCTCCCAGCCTGGCAAAGGTCAGCAGGGAGCGTGTGCAGGCGGAGCTCACCAAGCTTCTTTTGAGCAGCAGTCCGGAGAAAATCCGTCTGGTCTATGATATGGGAGCGGCCCCGTACGTGTCCCAGGCGTTTTGCCGGGCGGGCTCGGGAGAGTGCCCCATTCCGGCAGCCATCCCGGCAAAGAAGCACCTGCGCTGGGCGGCGTTTCTCCGCACAGCGGGCCCGGAGACAGCCTCCAAGGTTTTAAAGGATCTGAAGATGGATAATGACACCACAAACCGGGTGCGGGTCCTGACCGGGCATCTTGGAAAAGCAATGGTGCCGGAGGAAGCGCGGGGAAGGCAGGACGAGGAGAAGACGGCCCTGCGCCGCTTGATGTGCGAGGTGGGCGGGGAACTGTTTGACGATCTTCTCGTGCTGAAGGAATGTCTGGCTCCTGAAACAGAGAACAGGGAGTATCTGCAGTATCTGCGGGAGCTGGCAGAAGAGATCAGAAAAGCGGGGGACTGCACCAGCCTGAAGGAGCTGGCTGTGACGGGAAATGACGTGATGCAGGCCGGCGTGGCTCCGGGCCGCGATGTGGGGCGGACGCTGAACCGGCTTTTGGAGCTGGTTTTGGAGGACCCTTCCAGAAATGAAAAGAGCTGGCTTTTGAATCATATATTCGATTGCAGTTCCATGAAAAAAGAATTATAATGGTAGTAGTTTAGACGGCGGCCGGACAAGAAGACGCCTGCCCGCCGTCCGAACGGCTGCCGCAATTGCTTTTGCAGAGCGCAGCCAGGAATGAAAAACGAGAGGATGGGGAATACCTAACATGCGGGCATTCCCCTCATATTTCAAAAGGAGGAGACAAAAATGAACGTAATCAACACAGAGAAGGCGCCGGGCGCAATCGGCCCCTATTCCCAGGCATTTGAGGTAAATGGATGTATCTATACCTCGGGCCAGATTCCGGTAAATCCCGCAGACGGCAGCGTACCGGAAGGGATTGCGGCACAGGCAGAGCAGAGCTGCAAGAATGTGGGCGCCATCTTAGAGGCAGCGGGCAGCGGATTTGGCAAGGTATTTAAGACCACCTGCTTCCTGGCGGACATGGGTGATTTCGCTGCATTTAATGAAGTGTATGCAAAATACTTTACTTCCAAGCCGGCGAGAAGCTGTGTGGCTGTGAAGACCCTTCCCAAGGGTGTACTGTGCGAGATTGAGGCGATTGCAGTAAAGTAATTTCTGAACCGCCTGTTTAAGAGGAAGCCGCGGACCGTGCCGGAGCGTGTTGGGAACACGCTCTAAGATGCAGGGGCTGGGGCTTTTTCTGTCGGCAGGGGAATGCGCGGCTGTTTTGGACAGCGCATCTTCTGGTACGTCCAAAAGGCCGGACAAGGCGCGTCGGATAAATACCCTGAAAAGGAGATGGAATGCATGAGATGGCGGAGGTTTGCCTGGAAATGGATGAAAGCCCTGCTCTTTTTGGGCCTCGCGGCCTGTGGGGCCGTGCTGGCGGTAAACGGGTTTATCATTTACAGGGTCAAGGAGCGGATTCTGACGGCACAGGAGGCCGGGGAGCTTTCGGATGTGGACTGCATCATGGTTCTCGGCTGCGGCGTGCGGGACGACGGCACCCCTTCCATGATGCTGCGGGACCGGCTGAAGGAGGGAATCGGCCTGTTTCGGGCAGGCGTATCCGACCGGATGCTCATGAGCGGGGACCATGGGCGGGAGGATTACGACGAGGTCAATCTGATGAAGTCCTATGCGGTGGAGGCCGGCGTTCCGTCGGAGGCTGTTTTTATGGATCATGCAGGGTTTTCTACTTATGAGAGCATGTACCGGGCCAGGGATATTTTTCAGGTACGGCGCATTGTGATTGTCACCCAGAATTACCATATGTACCGGGCGCTCTATATTGCCCAGGCCATGGGAATGGATGCCTACGGCGTCCCCTCCTCGGCCGAACAGTACGGAGGACAGCTGGGACGGGATATGCGGGAGCTTTTGGCCCGGCCAAAGGACCTGTTGTATACAATGATAAAGCCAAAGCCTAAGTATCTGGGCGAGGCCATCCCGGTGAGCGGGAATGGAAATGTGACAAATGACAAGAAGGATGAGACGGAGGGCCTGGAACGATGAGGGAAAACAGGCGCATAGCGATGCTTTTCTTTACAGACGCGTATGAGAAACAGGGATTTTATAGAGAAATGGAGCGGGAGGGCTGGGATGTCTCATGTATTTCCTGCCGCGGCATGGAGGGGACAAATTGCTACTGCGATGAGGCGGCAGCGGAGGAAATCCGGGAGCGAATCCGGCCCTTTGGCGCCGGCGGGATCCACTTTCTGGATTCGGGAAATTATCACTATGTGAGCAGGCTGTGGCTGGAGCTGGTGACAGAGCCTTTTGACCTGCTGGTCTTTGACCATCACACGGATATGCAGGAGCCGGCATTCGGCGGAATCCTCTCCTGCGGCGGCTGGGTCAGGGCAGCTCTGGAGGAGCTCCCTCTGCTTCACAGAGTATACCTGGCAGGCCCTCCCGGCAGCAGTCCGGAGGCTGCAGAGGAAACGGCTGGATTTGAGGGGAGAGTTTCCTGGATACGGGAGGAGGAGCTGGGGCGCGGGGAAGGCCTGGGGGAAATGCTGCAAGGGAGAGGAGGCGGAGATAGGAGTGCGTCCGGAAAGGCGGATTGCCTGCCCCTTTATATCTCTGTGGACAAGGATATTCTTACGCGGGAAGACGCCGTGACCAACTGGGATCAGGGGCAGGTGGGGCTGGACGAGCTCCTGGCCTGCGTCCGGGCAGCCTTTGGCGGGCGGCGCGTGATTGGGATGGATGTGTGCGGCGAGGCGCCTGGGGAGGAGGCAGCGGCAAAAAGAAACGACAGAGCCAATGGAGAGCTCTGCCGTGTGCAATACTGATGAAGAAAATTATTTTAATCTGTAATAGCAAATGTTCTTTCCAGCACCCTCCCGTTTCAGTTCGCCGGATGACACTAATTTCCGCAGCGCCCCTTCGATGGAGCTGATGCTGAGCGAAGGGCAGAGTTCCCGAATGTCCTGCTTCGTGAACCGGCCGACCTTCTCCATGGTAGCCCTGCGCACGGTTTCCAGCGCTGGCAGTTTCGTTTCTACCAGAGCAAAGCGATCTCCAAAATCCTTGTAGGCGGAAAGAATGGTTCCAAGCAGATACTTGATAAACGGCACTACATTTTCGGCTCCTTCATGCCATCCGATCTGTGCTTGCCCCAGGACATCATAATAGAGGTCCTTGTTTTTTGCAATCTTAGCCTCCAGCGAGATATACCTGCCCACATAAAATCCGCTGCGGTAGAGCAGCAGTGTGGTCAGCAGACGGCTCATTCTGCCGTTTCCGTCATTGAAGGGGTGAATGCAGAGGAAATCATGGATGAACACAGGAATGACAATCAGCGGCTCTACTTCCATATTCCCAATGACCCGGTTGTACTCCTCACAGATCCTGTCCAGAGCCTCCGGCGTTTCATAGGGGGCCAGGGGAGTGAACAGAGTTTCCACATGGCCGTCGGGATAGGCGGCGCTGATGTAGTTCTGCACGCTTTTGGTCTTGCCCGCCATGGGATTGTTCCTGTGGCTGTAGAGGATCTTGTGGAGCTGCAGGATGTAGTTCTGGGTGATGGGGATGGCGTCAAAGTTCTCATGGATGAGGTTCAGCACGTCCCGATAACCTGCAATCTCCTGCTCGTCCCGATTTCTTGGTGTCGTTTTCTCCTCCACCAGCTGCCGGATGCGGGTATTTGTAGTCACGATGCCCTCAATGGCATTGGATGCCTCGGTGCTTTGCACCTTTGCAATCTCCACTAGTTTCTCCAATTCCTCTGGCCGCTGTTTCAGGTGCAGTTCCTGCTTTCCGGCTTCTTTATAGATCGCCGCGACTAAGCCCAGAATCTCCGAGTCCCACTTTTGTTCTCGGATCGCGGAGTAATTGAATGCGCG
>DWWT01000033.1 GCA_019119575.1 Candidatus Enterocloster excrementipullorum | reverse complement strand
CCTTGCCTGGCAAACTTCTCCGGGTGTTGACCAGGTAACGTGGGACTGATGCTTTCTCGATCGTTGTGCACTTGCCAAGGTACTCGTTCCGGACCTTCTCTCTGGCCCGCTCGTTCAGGTTACGGAAGCCGCGGGATACACGAGCCAAATGGACCTCATCCAACAGGACATACCCGGTCTTGGGCTCGTACACCCAGTACTCCACCCCGTCTGCGTGTCTGATACGGACGGCCTCTGGCGGGCCATGTGAATGCTTCATTCTGTCTCCTCCTTTCAGTGGGCCTATTTTACCGCCGGCCACGGGTCAAACAGGTAAAACCAGACCCCCCAAAAAACTCGTTTTTTGCTTTCAGTACCGATTCCCACATCGCGCGGAGACAACGTTGCTTTTCACCCGGACAGGCACATTACGGGCAAGACCAAAGCGTCAAGAAATGCAGTTTATTCACATGCTTGATCTGGCTAAAAAATGAAACCGCCGGTCTTGGCCGGACGGTCTATAAATCAAAACAACAGGAGGGCAATACGGAGTGCCCTCTGTGTGGTACTCCGTACATTGTAATGCTATGGACTCTGAATTTAATTTTGGGGATATCAAATCACGGCGGAAAAAATGGCAAGAACTATTTGGAAGCAGCCTTCCCCAAGACCGTTTCCAATGCATTTCCATGCTGGAGGATATTGTGAAACGGAAAAAAGGCGCATATACAGAATCTGATCGGTTCATGTGGCTATATATCATATTGGCCTGTATGTACGCACCGGACAGCTATTTTTCGAAGCAGCCGGCCTCTGAGCCAGCTTTATTGCAGGAAAAGCTGCAGTATTTCTTTGCTTGTTATAATGATATGCGAATTTACAGCAGCGGGCTCTATGCCTATATTGACTGTGCCAAGAGCCGCTTTTTGCTTTCTAAGAAAAGAAGAAAATCATCAGATAAACCGACTCAATTTCAGGCGGCATTGCTGAATAAGTTTAAAGAGGAAATAAGGGCGCAGGCCATGCAAAAGGGCAGCGCACAAACCGAAGCCGAGAAAAAGGCATTGAAAGACCGCACTGATGAAAAGTATAGAGACTTCTATCTCAGCATCGAGTCTGGGACAATGTGGTTTACAGATCCCATTTTGTTTGTCTTCCTTCCCTATATCCTATTCTATGAGCTTTCCACATGCGAAGGGCTCATTCCCGAGGAGCCCCCTAAGCTTGATAAAAACGGAAACGAAGATTACTCAAATGCAGCTGGGCCGTTTACAATACCACAGTTGAATCCGGATACACTTCGCTGGTCCATCCGCAGTTCTCCGTTCAACATTATGAACGAGGACAGCTATCGCAAGCTGGTGGAACTTTATGAATTTGTTGAATATGTTGTGTATAAAACCGCCATGGATATTGACCCTCATTCTATCGGTCAAGCCGCCTGCCAGGCATGGTTTCATTACTTAGAAAAGTATAAAGAGGAATACGCAGAATATCTGGAGGAACGGCGCCAATCATTTCGTAAAGCAGGTCTCGCTTCATCGGATGAGAAGTTCAAAGAAATTATGGAGGAACGAGACAAGAATTTCCAATCTCTGTGGGAATGCTCTACTGATTTTGAGGATGAAGAAGCCTCCTTTTGCATACCACTTCTCAATCATGATGTGTGGGCCAGCCGAATCTATGATCTGCTTGCGCCAGGAGCAATGAGCAAGAAAGAATTAAAGCAAAATATGGAGAACATTTTTAGCTTAACGCTCCGGCAGGAATCTCCTCAAACCCCTAATACACTGAACAGGGAAAACCTCCCCGCATATTCCAAGGACGATCTTAAGATTGTTTTGGGAAAATCAGAAGATAAGACATTGGTTTCTTTTTTCGATTTCTTGGTAGCAATTGGCAGGATTTATAGTCCAGCATATTTTCAGAAGGAAAATCCGTTCGATACCCCAGATCTGAAGCAAGCGATCGAAACAATTGCGGGGGCTTTATATCCAAACTGTAGGAATGAATTTTCGCTGGAAACGATGTGGTATCATATCCTGAGCAGAAGCAGCGGCACACATCTGCAGTTTATGGTGAACCCTAGCGGGATACTTGCAGAAGCCATTCTACTTCAAGTCATGAAATCTGTACCGAATGGGAGCGGGTTTGCTCCTGCTGGACATAGCACGTTTGAAATCCTTAACAGCACTTCTTTTCTTGCGTTACTTGAACGGGAATTGTCATCTTGTATGCTCTCCGATGATACCATCATGTCTGATATTAAACATATGACCGGCGTTGCTGCTCATGGTTCTGGCACGTGTGCCTATGACACATTTCGCCTATGGGAATTTTGGGTTCCTTTAGGGAAAAAATATAAAAAATCATTTGATGCGATCGTATATGAAATAAAAAAGAAACCCCATCTGGCATATTCTGTGCTAACCAAAATTGCACAAGAGGAAAAAGTGGATCTAAAATTTAACTTGCCAAATCCAGACTTTCCAGGCACCTTGCATTACCAGAATACACCTGCGCTTTTGGAACAAAAGGAAAGGCTGCTTGCCGCAATCAATCTGGAGTATGCCAAAACATTTGAGGCCCAAGCATTAGATGATGTCCGCTATATAATGCTGCTCTACCATTTATTTGAAGCGGCAAGAAATGAGATGTATTCCACCATCTTCAAACTGTGTCTAAAATTTTTGCCGCTTCTATGAAATGGAGAAAATGCCCCCGAGGGGGGTAATTCCCTAAATATCTTTTTTATAGAAAGTTCCCCCCATTGAATACCAAAGGCGCCCGTATAGGCCGGAGAGCGGCGGATTGCTGCTGGACGGATATACGGGCGCAAAGCATTTGAGGCTGCACGAACATCGGACAAAAAGGGATGGGCTCGCCGAAGGCTCGCTGAGGCCGTAGGCTGGAGACCAGACATGTTTGTCCGATGTGAGGTTTTGGTGAGCGCAGCGCTTTTTGTACGATGTGAGAGCAGCTTGAAAAAGATCTGTTCTACACCCCCTCCTCCCTGGGAAAATTCCCTTATTTCAAGCTATCATTCATTCCTTTGCAACACAGGATTTCTACTATGCGGGTTTGTGTACTGCCTTTACATGACGATAGAACGTTGCCTTGCTCATACCCAAACGCTTCATGGCCTGGACAGCAGTAAGTTCCCCGCTCCGCCATTGTGCGGTTACCTTGTCAAAATCCGGATGGACAACCGGCTGTCTGCCGGTGTACTTTCCTTGCCGCTTGGCGATCTCAATGCCCTCCCGTTGGCGCTGCAGGATATACTCCCGCTCCAGCTCCGCCACAGCTCCAAATACCGTGAGCATGAATTTCCCAGTGGGCGTGGTGGTGTCTATGGACTCCTTCTGGGACACAAATTCCACCCCTTTGGTGGTCAGGTTCTCTACCAGTTCCAGCAGATCCCTTGTATTACGGGCGAACCGGCTGATAGACTCCACAATGACCGTATCGCCCTTCCGCACATATTCCAGCATCCGCCTGAGCTCCGGACGGCCGGCGTTCTTACCGCTCATGCGGTCAATGTAGACCTCGTCCACGCCCAGAGACTCCATGAGGGCTTCTTGTCGGATGGTATTTTGCTCCTGGGTACTCACTCGGATATAACCGATTTTCACGTTTTGACGCTCCTCTCCGGTTCGACTTATTTTCTTTTTGTTTTATGTTATATTAGAAAAGAGCAAGATAACAAGTGAATATAATATGTTATTTTCTCATTTACTTTCTTATATTTCCGTGATAACATAAGAGAAAAGGGGGCGGATCGCTATGCTGGATCAGGAGTTTATCCGGCTTGTGGACAGAATCCAGGCCAGAAAGTGCGAAGAACAGACCATTGAAGTAAAGGCCGCGGCCCGGGGGTGCCCGGAGCGGCTCTATGATACCTTTTCCTCCTTCTCCAATCAGGATGAGGGCGGTGTGATCGTCTTCGGCCTGGATGAAAAGCAGGGCTTTCAGAAGGTTGGCGTATATGATGCGCAAGATCTCCAGAAAAAGCTCATGGAGGTGGGCGAGGAGATGACGCCGGTAGTGCGCCCGGTGTTATCTGTCTTTGATGAAGATGGGCTGGTGTTTGTCACAGCGGAGATTCCCCCGGTGGATCTTACTGACCGTCCCTGCTTCAAAACTGCCAGAGGCCGTTTGAAAGGCTCCTTCGTTCGGGTGGGTGACGCCGATAAACCCATGACAGAGTATGAGGTCTACAGTTATGAGGCCTACCGCCGGAATTACCGGGACGATATCCGGCCGGTGGAGGGGATCACTCCGGCATCGCTGGATCAGGCCCAGGTGGAGCAGTATCTGCTGAAACGAAAACTGGACCGTCCCAATTTTGCAGCGGTGCCGCTGGAGCAGCTCTATGAGCTGACTGGCATCACCCGTAATGGGAAGGTCACGCTGGCGGCCGTTCTTCTGTTCAGCCCCTATCCCCAGGCCTACTTCCCTCAGCTTTCCATCATCGCCTCCAGAGTTCCCGGCACGGAGCTGGGGCAGGTGGACAGCCAAGGACAGCGGTTTTCCGACAGCAAGCGGCTGGAGGGGAATCTGCCAGAGCTGCTGGAGAGCGCCGTGAGTTTTGTCAACAGCAACATGCGCACCGCGCTCCGGGTAGAGCCGGATACCGGAAAGCGGGTGGATATCCCAGAGTATCCCATGGATGCCGTGCGCGAGGTGGTGCTCAACGCGCTGGTCCACCGGGACTACAGCCGCTACACAGAGAACATGCCCATCCAACTCACCATGTTTTCCGACCGAATGGAGGTACACAGCCCCGGCGGCCTCTATGGGCGTTTGACGCTGGATCAGCTGGGCAAGGTGCAGCCGGACACCCGAAACCCCTTCCTGGTCACCGCCATGGAGGCGCTGGGCCAGACGGAAAACCGCTATTCCGGTATCCCACGTATCCGCCGGGCCATGGCCGAGGCCGGTTTGTCTGAGCCGCTGTTTCAGGACAGCCGCGGCACCTTCTCCGTTACGCTGTATAACGGCCGGAATCCGCACGAGGAGCAGCCGGACAAAGCAGCTCCCGAAGATGAAAAAGGCCTGCTGGCCTTCTGCTCCACCCCTCGTACCCGCAAGGAGATCTCCAGCTTCCTTGGCATCGCCTCCACCCAGTACGCCATCCGCCGGTATGTGGAGCCCCTGGTTCAGTCCGGCGCCCTCCAGCTCTCGATTCCCGATCACCCCAGAAGTCCGAAGCAGACCTATACTGCCCGGTAGATTTCTGCCTGCCCCTATGGTACAATCACTACAGAGAGGAAGGTGCAGCATGGACCGTCTGATTGAGGAAATGGTGGCCCTGGCCGGCAGCCATCAGGCCCACCGGCTCTGCCTGTTTGGCTCCAGAGCCAGGGGAGATCACCGGCCGGACAGCGACTATGACTTTGCACTCTGGGGGATTCCAGCAGATCGTCAGCCGCTGTTCCTCAACGATGTGGAGGAGCTTCCAAGCCTATGCAAAATTGACGTTGTTTTTGTAGATCAGCAGACAGATCCGGCGTTTCTATCCAACATCCAGGCAGATGGAGTGATTTTGATGGACAAATTCGATACAAAATTGGAGAATTTTCACCGTGCGCTGCTGCGGCTCCAGGAGGGCCTGGCCGGATATGACGAAGCCCAGGATAAACAGCTGGCGCGGGATGGCATTATTCAACGGTTTGAGTTCACCTGTGAGCTTGCCTGGAAAACTGTGCGGGAATGGCTGCTGGACCAGGGGCATGTGGAGCTTAACAGCCCCAAGTCAGTGATGCGGCAGGCATTTGCGGATGGCTTGGTATCCGATAACGACGGCTGGATCAGTTTGCTGAATGACCGCAACCGCACCTCCCACATCTACGATGAAAATACCGCTGAACAGATTTTTCAACGCATCAGGCAACAGTACGCCTCTCTCTTTGAAGAACTGTTCTCCAAGATGAGCCAGTAAAACGGTCCCATTAGGGTGGCTTTCTGTTTTGAGACGTTTCAAAACCGGAAAACCGACCCTAATGGGACTCTTTTTGCCCGTCTCACATGGGTATACCCTAATGAGTCCCCATCTTTTAGCGGATGTTATCAGTGCGGGATCCATCTTCTTTGGGACTGCGGCGGCGCGCCCGCTTTACGGCAAGTTCGGATGGTTCCCTGCCGGCAGTATTCCAGGCGGCCGTGCCTCCTCATCGAGAATCCGCTCCACCTCATCCGGGTGTTCATGGATATACCGCTGGGAGCACTTTGGCAGTTCGCTGTCGCTGAATGGGCAGAATGCCTTGCACTCGCCGTATATGCTGCGGGCCAGGAAGCTCTTACAATAAGTGTGAACTCTGGTGATCAATATTTCTTCGCGTGTCATTGGCTGATTCCGTCCTTTCCTGTCTCGTTTCTGTGCTCAATCTTTTTTCGATATCATAGAGGGTCATAGTGCGGTTAAACCGCTCCGTGGGCTTGTTGGGAAGCGCCTGGATCTGGAGCAGCCGGCCCCACAAGTCCGGGTGATGCCGGCGGAGGTGGCGCAGCTCGGACAGCTTCGCATTGGGGCAGAAGAAACAGCCATTTCTATCCGCAAATTCATAGATGGGAGACAGGAGACCGGCGCGC
>DWWT01000032.1 GCA_019119575.1 Candidatus Enterocloster excrementipullorum | reverse complement strand
CAGGAGGAACTGGTGCGCAGAATGAAGGATGAGGGCCATCTGATTGGCAGCCACAGCTATGGACATACCCCGCTGACGGAACTTAGCGGCAGCGAAGCGGCCGAGAGGCTGGAGGAAACCAGCCGTCTGATTGAGGAGGTTACAGGGGAGGCGCCGGAGTATGTGCGGCCGCCATACGGCAAGTGGAGTGATGCGCTGGAGGAACAGGCGGATATGACGCCGGTGTTCTGGTCTGTGGACTCCATGGACTGGAAGCTTAAGGATCGGAACCGGATCGTGGACCGGGTATTGAAAGATGCGGGGAATGGGGATATTATATTAATGCACGATATTTTTCCCCAGTCCGTGGACGCGGCTTTGGAGCTGGCGGATCGGCTCTCCGGGGAGGGGTATGTGTTTGTGACAGTGGATGAAATGCTCGTGGACTAGAGTGTGTTTGAAAATGCATTCCCGTCGTCTGCACGGGCAGAGAAAGGATAGAAAATGGATTTATTTGATTACATGCGGGAGAATCAGATGGAGAAGGAGGCGCCTTTGGCTTCCCGGCTGAGGCCCCGGACATTGGACGAGGTGGTGGGACAGCAGCACATCATCGGAAAGGATAAGCTGCTGTATCGGGCGATCAAGGCAGACAAGCTGGGATCTCTTATTTTTTACGGCCCTCCGGGAACGGGAAAGACCACCCTGGCAAAGGTGATCGCCAACACCACCAGCGCCCAGTTTCGCCAGATGAACGCCACCGTGGCGGGAAAGAAGGATATGGAAGAGGTGGTGCAGGCTGCCAAGGATGCCATGGGCATGTACGGACAGAGAACCATCCTGTTTATTGATGAGATTCACCGGTTTAACAAGGGACAGCAGGACTACCTCCTGCCTTTTGTGGAGGACGGCACGCTGATCCTCATCGGAGCTACCACGGAGAATCCGTATTTTGAGGTGAACAAGGCGCTGCTCTCCCGGTCGCGGATCTTTGAGCTGAAGCCTCTGGAACAAGCGGATATCAAGGAACTGATCCGCAGGGCGGTCTATGACCGGGAACGCGGGATGGGGGCGTATGACGCGGTGATTGATGAGCGGGCGGCGGACTTTCTGGCGGATGCGGCGGACGGGGATGCCCGGGCGGCCCTCAACGCGGTGGAGCTGGGAATCCTCACCACAGAGCGGGGAGAGGACGGAAAAATTCACCTGGATCTGGCTGCAGCCCAGGAATGCATCCAAAAACGGGCGGTTCGGTACGATAAGGACGGCGACAGCCACTACGACACGATTTCCGCCTTTATCAAAAGCATGCGGGGATCGGATCCGGATGCCGCGGTGTATTATCTGGCCCGGATGCTCTATGCGGGGGAGGACGTGAAATTTATTGCCAGGCGCATTATGATTTGTGCCGCTGAAGATGTGGGGAATGCGGATCCGCAGGCCCTGACAGTGGCGGTCAGCGCGGCCCAGGCCGTGGAGCGCATCGGCATGCCCGAAGGCCAGATCATCCTTTCCCAGGCCGCGGCCTATGTGGCCTGCGCGCCCAAGAGCAATGCGGCCTGCCAGGCCATCAGCCGGGCCATGGCGGTTGTGGGGGAGAGCGGAAGCCTTCCGATCCCGGTCCATCTGCAGGACCGCCACTACAGCGGGGCCCGGGAGCTGGGGAGAGGGGAAGGCTATAAGTATGCCCATGATTATCCCAAGCACTATGTGGCGCAGCAGTACCTTCCGGACGCTGTACAGGGAAGCACGTTTTACGAACCCTCGGAAAATGGATATGAGAAGCAGATACAGGAACATATGAAATGGCTGCACAGCGGCAACGAGTGAGTAACCGTTCGGACGGCGGACATTGTCTTGTACGGCCGTCCCGGACAGTTACAAAAAATTATCCTTTACAATTCTGTGTGTACAAGTATATAATAAATATAACTGTTTGGAACGGCGGACAGAATGGTTCCGCCGTTTCTTGATACAGCTGCTAATGCATATATGGATTTGCCGGCAGCTTTCTGGATGCGGCTGGCAGTCTGTCAGTTCCAATGATTTTTCCGGATCTGGAATCAATCCCGAATTTTAACGAAGAGAAAGATAAAATCATGCAGATCATGGCGTCCTGGCGATGCGGGACAGTATATGCCATTTGAATTGAAGGAGAGAGAATCATGCGAGAAAAATTACAGACACTTCCCCTGTCCGAGCTGAAAGAGCTTGCCAAGTCCCAGGGGATCAAGGGAATCAGCTCCCTGAGAAAGGCGGAGATTATTGATCTTCTGTGCCGGGAAGCAGAGGAGCATCCCCAGGTGAAGCCCGCGGAGGTAAAAAGAGCGGAACCCGCGGCGGCGGAATCCAGACCGTCGGAGCACAGAGATGGAGAGCGCAGACCGGCGGAAGGGAAAACTGCGGAGCCAAAGGGCGAGGATGGCCGGGGTGAAACAAGGCATGCGAGGCAGGAAGCGCGGGGCGAGGGCCGTTCCGGGGAGATGCGCAGACCTGCGGGCAAATCATATGATAAATTTGGCCAGCAGAGAAACGGAAACGGCAACAGCAAGCCGCATGCGGCGAACGGAAACGGCGCGGGAACCAATGCGCCGGCGGCCCCGGCGGAGACAAGTGAGGCCCGGGCATTTAAGTCCGAGGCGAAAAATGACGGCGTAGGGCTTACCAGCCAGGATCTGGCGGAGCTTGACAGCGGCATCGAGGCCAACGGGATCCTGGAGGTTATGCCCGATGGCTTTGGGTTTATCCGGTGTGAAAATTTTCTGCCGGGGGAGAATGATGTGTACGTAGCGCCGTCACAGATACGCCGTTTTAACCTTAAGACAGGCGATATCATTGTGGGAAACCGTAGGATCAAGTCGGCCACGGAGAAATTTGCGGCCCTTCTCTATATACGTACGGTAAACGGCTACCCATTAAACGTCACGGAGACACGGCCTAATTTTGAGGATCTGACCCCCATTTTCCCCAATAAGCGTCTGCACATGGAGATGCCCGGAGGAAAAACCACGGTGGCGATGCGGATCCTGGACCTTCTGTCCCCCATCGGAAAGGGGCAGAGAGGTATGATCGTGTCCCCGCCCAAGGCAGGAAAAACCACGCTGTTAAAGCAGGTGGCAAAGGCCATTACCACCAATCATCCGGATATGCACCTGATCATCCTGCTGATTGATGAGCGTCCCGAGGAGGTGACGGACATCAGGGAGGCCATTGTGGGACCGAATGTGGAAGTGATCTATTCCACTTTTGATGAGCTGCCCGAGCGCCACAAGAGAGTATCGGAAATGGTGACGGAGCGGGCGAAGCGTCTTGTGGAGCATGGCCGGGACGTGATTATCCTGCTGGACAGCATCACCCGTCTGGCCAGAGCATACAATCTGACTGTGGCGCCCAGCGGACGAACCCTTTCCGGAGGTCTTGACCCTACGGCTCTCTACATGCCCAAGCGCTTTTTTGGAGCCGCCAGGAATATGCGGGAGGGAGGCAGCCTGACGGTGCTGGCAACCGCGCTGGTGGATACGGGAAGCCGGATGGACGACGTAATCTATGAGGAGTTCAAGGGAACGGGCAACATGGAACTGGTTCTTGACCGGAAATTATCCGAGAAGCGGATTTTCCCGGCGATTGATATATTGAAGTCAGGAACCCGGCGGGATGACCTGCTTCTCACGCGTGAGGAGGCGGAGGCTGTGGACATTGTACGCAAGGCCACCAATTCTTTAAAGCCGGATGAAGCAGTGGAGAAAATATTGGATCTTTTTGCCCGCACCAGAAATAACCGGGAATTTGTTGAGATGGCTAAGAAAATCCGGTTTTTCTAGTACATTTGAAACGTGCTTTCTGCCGGATGCGGGCCGGCGAACATGCGCTAAAGACAGTTTGAGGTGAAGAGATGGGAAAGATAGCGCTTTTGGTTCCCAGGGAGGAGATGCTGTATCAGGCCCACAATATTCTCCAGGAAAAGAAATATGCGGTTGGGGATATGCGGGTTATTCAGACAGAAAATGCGGTGATGGAAGCCAGGGACGCGATCGGCAAGGGCGCCTCTATCATTATAGCCAGAGGCCTGCAGGCATCTATGATCAAGCAGTATACGGATGTTCCGGTTGTGGAGATCGTGGCTACGGCGCAGGAGATGGCTCTGCTTGTGGTGCGGGCCAGGCAGATTTTAAAAAAGGAGCGGCCGTTTATCGCTGCGGTCGGATTCAAAAATATGTTCTGCGACATGCGGTACTTTGATTCCATCTATAACATAAAGCTGCGGACGTATTTTGCGGGACGTCCGTCCGAGCTGCGTGAGACCGCGTTAAAGGCTATAGAGGATGGGGCGGAGCTGCTGATTGGCGGAGATGTGGCGGTGGAGGCGGCCAAGGAGGCGGACCTCCCTTCCCTTTTTTTGTCGAGCACGGAGGACTCCATGCGGGTGGCCTTTTCCATGGCCGAGAGCATGGATTTTGCGATGGGCGCTCAAAAGAGAAGCAGTGCCCAGCTGGAAGCTCTGCTGGACTACTCCTTCAATGGAGTGGTGAACATTGACCGGGAGGGAAGGATCACAGCGGCCAATCCGGTTATGAAGGATATTCTGGGACATGGCGGGGAGGAGGCCGTGGGCAAACTGCTCCCTGATGTGTTTTCTGATATTGACCATGAGAAGTTTGGACAGGTTCTTCGGGGGGAGGCGGAGAGCTACGCCTCCTTTATGGATGCCAACGGAACATCTGTGTTTGCAGTTTTGGCCCCGGTGCGCGTGGGAAATGAGACGGAGGGGGCAATTCTGACATGTCATAAGGTCAGAAGGCAGAGGGAGGAGCAGCCTGTTCAGGAGAAGCCTTCCAAATACCCGGGACTGACAGCCACAGGAAGGCTTTCTATGATCGCCCAGAGATCAAAGCCCATGCAGAACTGCATCCGTCTTGCCAGGCTGTATGCCCAGGCCCGGGAGCCGGTACTCATTCTGGGGGAAGAGGGGACGGAGCGCCGCATTTTGGCCGAGGGAATCCACAATCTGGGACCGGCTGCCGGCGGAGCTTTTTTCGCTGTGATGTGCGGAGGACTTTCCGGCCAGCAGCAGGAGGACGCGCTTTTTGGGGATAATGGGGCTTTCTTTGCGGCGGACGGAGGTACTTTGTATCTGGAAGATGTGGAGGCGCTCTCACCTTTGTGCCAAGGAGAAATCTGCCGTCTCATCCGATACCGGAGAGGAGGGAGGGATTATCAAAATCCCAGACCGCTGCGCATCCGCGTGATGGCTTCCAGCCAAAAGAACCTTGAAGAGCTGGGAAAGCTGGCCGGACAGGGAATTCTAAAGGCGGAGCTGTATTATCTGCTGGCCGGGCTGGTTTTGGAGATTCCGCCTCTTCGCAGCCGGCCGGAGGATTTGGATGATCTTATCCGCCAGAGAATCAAGGAGGCCTTTGATCAGTATGGGAGATACCACAAGCTTACCGCAGGCGCGCAGAGGCTTCTGCGGGAGTATGCCTGGCCGGGGAACCTCCTTCAGTTGAGCGCCTTTCTCAACCGAATGGTGCTGACAGCAGACCGCCACAGCATTGACGAGCTGCAGATCGGCCGCCTTCTGGCAGAGCTGTATCCGCCGGGGCTTTCGGCCGCGGAGCTCCCGCGGGAAAAACAGGAGGCGCAGGAATTGACAGAAAGCCGGGAGGCCCGTGAAATCCTCCGAATTTTGGCGGAGGAGGGAGGAAGCCGGGAAAGGACGGCGCAGCGTCTGGGAATCAGCAAAGCCACGCTGTGGAGGAGAATGAAAAAGTTTCATATTCAGTAAACAAAGAACCGCCGTACAGGGAGACTTGTACGGCGGTTCTTTGTGTTTTCCATGCTCCGGCACAGCCGGATGGGCTCCCCAACTATTAGAAAAAGTTAGTGTAACTCTCGATTTTAAGAAGTTTACTGGGGGGAGAATTATGTACTATAATATGCTTGCGTTAAAAATAACAATGAATCTTCAAAAAGGAAGATTGATTTGTATAAAACAATGAAGGGAAAAAGGAGGGATAAGAATTATGTTGAGCAAAACACCAGTGGTAACCGAGATGCAGGTTATCCCGGTGGCGGGCTACGACAGCATGGAGATGACCCTGAGCGGAGCTCACGCGCCATTCTTTACCAGAAACCTTGTCATCATCAAGGACAGCTCGGGGCACACAGGCATCGGAGAAATCCATGGCGGAGAGTACACCTGCGAATGCCTGAACGCCTGCATCCCCCTGGTGGTGGGCCAGGAGATCGGCAGGTACCGGGCCATCCTGGGCGCTATCCACCGAGGGGGAAAGAAGGCGGAAGGAGACGACGGGGAGGGAATCCAGACCCTGGACATCAGCAAGCTCAAGTTTGTGGTGAAAGCCGAGTGGGCTATTGAGTGCGCGCTCTTAGACCTTTTGGGGCAGCACCTGGGCGTGCCGGTCTGCGAGCTTCTGGCGGAAGGGAAGCAGAGGGACAAGGTAGAGGTTTTGGGATACCTCTTCTACGTCTCGGACAAGGGAAAGACGGATCTGCCCTACCTGGACGAGAGCACCAGCAGCGATCCCTGGTTTCGGATGCGCCGGCAGGAGATGGTGAGCCACGAGCAGATTGTGGAGCAGGCCTGCTGCCTGCAGGAGAAGTACGGCTACCGGAATTTCAAGCTGAAGGGCGGCGTGTTCGAGGGGGCCTATGAGATGGACACCATCCGGGCGCTGAAGAAGCAGTTTCCGAATGGCCGGATCAACCTGGATCCCAACGGGGCGTGGAGCCTTGCGGAAGCCATCGAGCTGTGCAGGGGGATGCACGGGATTCTGACGTACATTGAGGATCCCTGCGGTCCGGAGGCGGGCTTTTCCAGCCGTGAGATCATGGCGGAGTTTAAGAACGCGACGAACCTGCCGGTGGCGACGAACATGATCGCGACGAACTGGAGGCAGTTCTACCACGCGGCGGCGTTAAAGGCGGTGGACATTGTGCTGGCGGACCCGCATTTCTGGGGACTGGAGGGAAGCCTGCGGATGGCATCGATCCTGAACGACTGGGGACTGACATGGGGAAGCCATTCAAACAACCATTTTGACATCACGCTGACGACGTTTGCGCATGTGGCGGCGGCAGCGCCTGGGAAGCCGACGGCCCTGGATACGCATTGGATCTGGCAGGACGGCCAGAATCTGTTGGAGGACGCGCCGCAGATAAAGGACGGGTATCTGGAAGTACCGGATAGGCCGGGCTTGGGAGTGACGCTGAACATGGAGCGGGTGATGGAGGCGAACCGTCTGTACAATCAGATGGAGAACCATGACCGGGACGACGCCATGGCGATGCAGTATCTGATTCCCGGGTGGAAATATGATTCCAAGAAGCCCTGTCTGGTGCGGTAAAAAGTCAGGGCAAAGATAAGGGAATGTGTGAAAAGGTGCAGTGCAAATGAAAAAAATATAATATGGAGGTAAATTTTATGGATATGGGTATGCTTAGCCTGATTGGTATCCTGCTTGCTCTTGTTCTGCTGGTATGGGGCTCATTTAAAGGAATGCCGATTATGATTCTGGGCCCGGCCTGTGCGGCGATTGTATTTTTGTTCTCAGGCCTTCCGATTATTGAGAACATGAAGGGCGCTTACGCCGCGGACTTCGGCGGTTTCGCCACATCGAATTTCCTGCTTTTCCTTCCTGCCTGTATCCTGGGCGCTATGCTGGGGGACTGCGGCGCGGCACAGGATATTGCGGTGAAAGTGGGAAGCATTTCGGAAAAAGCAGGCGGAAAGAACGCAAAGTTTTGGGTGCTGATGGGACTTTCCCTGATCACTGCCATCCTTTCCTTTGGCGGCGTCAGCGGTTTTGTGGTTATCTTTACCATTGCTCCTATCTGCCGGGCAATTTTTAAGAAATTTGATATTCCGTGGCATTTTGTAATTGCAGTGGCAGTGTACGGCGGCTCTATGTGGACGGCAATTCTTCCTGGTTCTCCGTCGGTGCAGAACCTGATTCCCATTGATTATCTGGGAACCAGCCCGAAGTCGGCTCCCGTAATCGCTACTCTCACCTCGCTCTCATGTATTATTTTCGGCGCATGGTATATCTGGTGGCAGCTCCGCAGGAATGAGAAGCGCGGCGAGGGGTATATGAAGACCGGCGCTCTGATGGAAAAGGAAGCCGGCAACCTGAACAACGCCATTCTGGAGGCTACCTGCTCCAACGTACAGTTTATCAAGGCGCTGGCCCCCTCCATCGTGCTGCTGGTTGCCATGAATGTATTCAATGTAGAGCCCTTTGTTTCCCTGGCTCTTGGCTGCCTTACCTGTTTTGTACTGTATTTTAATAAGTTTGAAAACATGGGAAAGACCTTTGGATCCGGCTGTACGTCTACGATGAAATCCATTATGAATGTGGCCGCGGTTGTAGGATTCGGCGCTGCCGTTGAGCTGGCTCCCGGTTTCCAGTATCTGATTGACAACCTGGATAAGATTCCGGGACCGCCTCTTCTTCAGCTGGCCCTTGCGACCAACATTGTCGCAGGCATCACAGGCTCAGCCTCCGGCGGAGAAGCCATTGCCCTGACCGTATTTGCGGATCGGTTCCTTGCGCTTGGCGTTGCGCCGGACATCATTCACCGGATTGTGTGCATTTCCTGCTATGGATTGGACTCTCTGCCCCACAACGGCTCTGCGATCAACCGTCTCAACTATACCAGGATGACTCACAAGCAGGCCTATTATCACGAGTTCTGGCTGGGCGCGATTTATCCCTTCCTCAACTCATTTCTGGCGGTGGCCCTGGCGGCCATTGGCTTGTGTTGACGCCGAGGGATAAAATAAATACATAATGTGCGGGGGCGCTGCACCGCGTGGGATGATTCCCGCAGGGGCTGCGCCCTGTTTAACGATCGCTTTTGAGGATGTGTTCTCCTGAACAGTGAAATTAAAATTATTAAGAGGGTTCTTAAAGAGAACTGTTTTACTGCGCGGGTAAAGATTGGTATAATGTAATTATTCGCGGGGTGCATATTCCGGACATCATCAAGCGGAACGCACATCTGGACGCAGGCAATTTTTAAGCGCGTCCGAATAAAAGATATGAGAGAATCTTTTTCATGTGAGGGGGAAAGGTATGAGCTGTCTATTGTATATTAAGATCAATGACAAAGACAATGTAGCGATCGCGGTTAATGATATTAAAGCGGGAACCCAGGTTATGGAAGGCGTCACGGCCAGCCAGGATATTCCGCAGGCCCATAAGATCGCTCTGGAGGATATCCCCGCGGGCGGCGCGATTATCCGGTACGGGGTGGTGCTGGGGTATGCCATTAACCCCATCAGAAAAGGGGACTGGATTAACGAGACGATGCTGGAGCTTCCCACGCCGCCCTCGGTGGATGAGATGGAGTTTGCGGTAAATCTGGTGACGGATCTGCCGGAGCCGCCGGCTACCACCTGGGAGGGATACCCGGTAGAGGGAAGTATGTACGCGGGAACCCGGAATATCCTGGGAATCAGCACTACGGTACAGTGCGTGACCGGCGTTCTGAATGTGGCTGTGGAACGGATGAAGAAGGAGCTCCTTCCGAAATATCCGAATGTGGACGGAATTGTGCCGATCAACCACGCCTACGGATGCGGAGTGGCTATCAACGCGCCGGAGGCCAAGGTGCCGATCCGAGCCCTGCGCAATCTGGCGAAGCATCCCAATTTTGGCGGTGAACTCATGGTGGTGGGCTTGGGCTGTGAAAAATTTACCGTAGATATGCTGCTGGATGAGGCGGATATTTCTCCGGAGAATGTGATTATCCTGCAGGAGAAAAAAGGATTTGACGCCATGATTGATGCCCTCATGGAGATGGCGGATAAAAAGCTGGCAAAACTCAACCAGAGAAAGCGCCAAACTCTTCCGTTAAGCAGTCTGCTTATCGGCATGCAGTGCGGAGGCAGCGATGCATTTTCCGGTGTGACGGCGAACCCCTCTGCGGGCTATGCGGCGGATATGCTGGTAAAAGGCGGCGCCACTGTGATGTTTTCCGAAGTGACGGAGGTGCGGGACGGCGTGTATCTTCTGGGCGAGCGCTGCGTGAATGAGGAGGTGGGCAGGAAGCTGGCCTCCGAGATGAAGTGGTACGACCACTATCTGGAGATGGGGCAGGTGGACCGGAGCGCCAATCCTACTCCCGGCAACAAGAAGGGCGGCCTTTCCAATATTGTGGAGAAGGCCATGGGATCTATCGCCAAGTCCGGATCCTCTCCTATTGTGGAGGTTCTGTCTCCGGCGGAGAAGCCCTCCAAGAGAGGGCTGATATATGCGGCCACCCCGGCCAGTGATATTGTCTGCGGCCCCTGTCAGCTGGCTTCCGGCATCGGCCTTCAGGTATTTATGACCGGGAGGGGCACACCGTATGGACTGGCCATTGCGCCGGTGATCAAGGTATGTTCCAGAAATGATATGAAGGAGCAGTGGCCGGATCTGATCGATGTAAACGCAGGTCCCATCGCTACGGGGGACGCTTCTATCCGGGACATTGGCACCCTGCTTTTCAATGAGATCCTAGATGTGGCCAGCGGAAGAAAGCAGAGCTTTGCGGAGAAATATAAGCTGTACAATGATCTGTGCATCTTTAATCCGGCGCCTATCACCTGATGCGGGAACCTACATCCGCGCACGGCTGATTGACGGTGAAAACGCAGTTAAACCGGCAAAAAAACGGCAAAAACAGCTTGCGCGCGGGCCTGATCTGTGCTATACTTGTTTAGCTGTCTATTGGACAAGTGCGTTTTTTGGCGAACAGGCCGCGGTTGGAAACCGCAAGTATATCAGGAGAGGTGAATTATCATGAAGGAAGGAATCCATCCCAATTACTACCAGGCGAAGGTAGTCTGCCACTGTGGAAACGAGTTCGTGACGGGCTCAACCAAGAAGGAAATTCATGTGGAGGTTTGCTCCAAGTGCCATTCCTTCTACACAGGCCAGCAGAAAGCTGCTGTTGCCCGTGGACGTATTGACAAGTTCAATCGTAAGTACGGCATTCAGCAATAAGGTATTTAAAAGCAAGGGGTTGAGCTTGGAACCAGGCTCAGCCCTTTCTGGTTACTGCGAAAATCCTGCCGTAAACAGGCGGGTTCAGATAGAGAGGATGTTGGAATGAAGTATTCTGGAATCGGGGGGCAGGCGGTCATTGAGGGAATTATGATGCAGAACGGTTCGGATTATGCGGTCGCGGTCCGAAAGCCGGATGGAGAGATCGAGGTAAAAAAGGATTCCTACCGGAGCCTGACCAGCAGGCATGGCTTTCTGCGTCTGCCGTTTGTGCGGGGAATATTCAGCTTTGCGGATTCCATGATTGTGGGCATGCGGGCCCTGACCTGGTCCTGCAGCTTTTTTGAGGATGATGAGGAAGAAGAGGAAGGAGCCCTGGAAAAATGGCTTGACAAGGTGTTTGGGGAAAAGCTGGAAGGAATCCTTATGAGCATTGTCATGGTGTTTTCCTTTGCTCTGGCCATCGCCATTTTTATGGTGCTTCCCATGCTGATTGCCAATTTTTGCCGGAGCTTTATCCGTTCGGATACGGTGATGGCCATACTGGAGGGCTTTATCCGAATCGGCATATTTGTGGCGTATATCAAGCTGGTTTCCCGGATGGACGAGATCCGCAGGACCTTTATGTATCACGGTTCCGAGCACAAATGTATTAACTGTATTGAACACGGCCTTGCCCTGAATGTGGACAATGTGCGCGCAAGTTCCAAGGAGCATAAGCGCTGCGGGACCAGCTTTATCATGTTTGTAATGATTGTCAGCATACTGTTTTTTATGGTGCTTCGGCCGGAAACCTTATGGCTGCGGGCAGTAAGCCGGATCCTTCTTATACCTGTCATTGCAGGCGTATCTTACGAATTCCTGCGCTTTGCGGGGAGACATGATTCCTGGATTGTGAATCTGCTAAGCCGTCCGGGCATGTGGATGCAGGGACTTACCACTACGGAGCCGGACGACTCGATGATCGAGGTGGCGATCGCGGCGGTCGAGACGGTCTTTGACTGGCGGGGATATCTGGACGAGAACTTCCCGGGATGGGAGGAGAGGCAGCCCTCATGACCCTGGAAATGCTTTTGAGAGAAGGGAAAGAGCGCCTGGCGGAGGCCGGGGTTGCGGATGCGGCTCTGGACGCCAGGTATCTTCTCCTGGATGTCTGGGAGATGAACCTGGCGGCATTTTTGACCTGCCGGGGAAGGGAACTTTCGCCGGACAGGAACCGGGAAGAAGGGGAGCGGATCCGGCGCTATAGGGAATTGATTGAACAGCGGGCCGGACGCACGCCGCTCCAGCAGCTCACCGGCTGCCAGGAGTTTATGGGCCTGCCCTTTCGGGTAAATGCCCATGTGCTGATCCCGCGCCAGGACACGGAAACCCTGGTAGAATTGGTGCTAAAGGAACAGGCGGGATCCGGAGGCGCTCTGCTTGACATGTGTACGGGCTCGGGCTGCATTGCGGTCAGCCTTGCCAAGCTGGGAGATTTTTCGCGCGTTGTGGCCGCAGACATTTCGCGGGAAGCCCTCGAGGTGGCCGACGAAAACCGGCGGGCGATTTTGGAAGATGAGGGGGAGCGTCTTCTCCTGGCAGAGAGTGATATGTTTGCGCAGATCGGCCGGAGAGAGCGCTTTGATGTGATTACCTCCAATCCACCCTATATTCCCAGCCAGGTGATTGAGGGGCTGGAGCCCGAGGTGCGGGATCACGAGCCCCGGCTGGCTCTGGACGGAGCGGCGGATGGCCTGAAATTTTACCGTATCCTGGCGGATGGCTGCAGAGAGCATCTGATCCCCGGGGGATATGTGTACATGGAAATTGGCTGGGATCAGGCGGAGGATGTGAAACGTATATTTGAAGACCACGGCTATAAGAAGCTGACGGTGACAAAGGATATGGCGGGGCTGGACCGGGTGGTCCGGGCGGTCTGGCCGGGGAAAGGAGAAGAAAACCATGTTTGACAAGCTGGATGATATGCTGATCCATTATGAAGAGCTGATGCGGATGCTGGGAGATCCGGATGTGACCCAGGACACCAAGCGTTTTACAAATCTCATGAAGGAGCAGGCGGAGCTGGCCCCCATTGTGGAGGCATATAAGCAGTACAAGCAGGCCAAGCAGGACGCGGACGACAGCCTGGCCCTTCTGGAGGAGGAGAGCGACGAGGAAATGCGCGAGCTGGCAAAAGAAGAGCTTGCCGATGCGAAGAAGCGCATCGAGGAGCTGGAGCATGCGCTTAAAATCCTTCTTCTTCCCAAGGATCCCAATGATGATAAGAACATTATTCTGGAAATCCGGGCGGGAGCCGGAGGGGAGGAAGCGGCCCTCTTTGCCGCGGAGCTCTACCGCATGTATTCCAACTACGCGGACCGGCAGCGCTGGAAGGTGGAGATCATAAGCCTGAATGAGAGCGGGATCGGCGGCTTTAAAGAAGTAGTTGCTATGGTTACGGGAAAGGGCGCCTACTCCAAGCTCAAATATGAGAGCGGGGTGCACCGGGTACAGCGGGTGCCGGAGACGGAGTCGGGAGGCCGGATCCATACCTCCACAGCCACAGTGGCCGTGATGCCTGAGGCGGAAGAGGTAGATGTACACATTGACATGAACGACTGCCGAATTGACGTGATGCGGGCTTCGGGAAACGGCGGACAGTGCGTAAATACTACGGATTCCGCGGTGCGTCTGACTCATATCCCGACGGGAATTGTGATTTACAGCCAGACAGAAAAGTCACAGCTTCAGAATAAGGAGAAGGCATTCCGCCTGCTGCGCTCCAAACTTTACGACATGGAGCTGGAAAAACGGCAGAATTCTGAGGCGGAGGAACGGCGCAGCCAGATCGGCACGGGAGATCGGTCGGAAAAGATCCGTACCTATAATTTCCCTCAGGGGCGGGTGACGGATCATCGGATAAAGCTGACGCTCTATAAAATTGATTCCATTATGAACGGGGATATCGATGAGCTTCTGGACAACCTGATTGCGGCGGATCAGTCGGCAAAGCTTGCAAAAATGAGTGAAACAAATTAAAATAGAGTTGTTGGAAAAAGGGGGGAGCGGGAAATGTATAAAAGCGGAGGAGAAAATCTTCCTGTCACAGCGGAACAGATATTTCGGCATATGCTGAAGCGGATTATCAAGCTGAAACTGGAGCCGGGCCAGATGATCAGCGAAAATCAGATAGCGGGTGAATATGGAGTTTCCCGCTCTGTAATACGTACGGTTTTTACCAGGCTCCAGCAGCTGGGATTTATTGACATTTACCCGCAGAGGGGAACGTATGTGAGTAAGATTGATCTGGCATTTATCCGGGATCTTCTTTTGCTTCGGACGGCTGTGGAAAAGGAAATCTTGTACGAGATGTTTACATTTCTGGACAGAGATGTCCGACAGGAACTTGTAAAGAGACTGGAGGAAAATCTTTCCCTTCAGGATCAGTGCCGGGTGGAGCCGGACTATTTCGGAAAATTTCCCAAACTGGATTCAGAATTTCATAAAATTATGATTGACAGCGTGAACCGCTATTCCCTTGTTCAGATGCTGGATGATATTATGTACCATCTGTCGCGCTGGAGAAACTTTGACGTGGCATTTGATCACCGGATCGGCCAGCTGATTGATGAGCACAGGGCAATTGTAAAAGCGGTCAAGGCGGATGACCTGGCCTTAGCCCAGGAATGCATGGCCGCCCACCTGGAGACCATTACGGGAATTGCGGATCGGGCGGTGGCACGTTATCCGAATTATTTTATTAATTATTAGGAAACAGCTCAAATTGATATTTTTGTGACGGGAAACCTTCCGGAGAGCCTGAATGAAAGTGAGCGCAGGCCCCTCGGAAGGTTTTTGACATTGAACCGTGCAAATACACAACCCCTGGAAATAAAAAGCAAAGAAAATATAAAAAAATGATAAAAAGCTATTTACATTCTATAAAAAATTTGCTAGTATAACTACGTGAGCAGAGAGAACGTAGTGAACAGTATTTTTTTGAAAAAACTTGTATACTAGTGTTCTGACCGTAGGATGTTGTCCGGTTATCGCAGATGGCGGGCAAAAGAGGCCGGAAAAGGTATTGCTCCTATTTTTTTTGGGAAAGATCGTCAAAAAAAAGACAATCCAAGAGGTGTTGTTTATGTATACATTGGGAATTGATATTGGCTCAACGACTTCAAAAGCCGTGATTTTGGAGGATGGTGAGAAGATCGTCGCGTCTTCCATTGTGATCGCCACCGTGGGGACGGATGGAGTGCCCCAGGCCCTGGAGACCGTGATGCGGGAGAGCGGCCTGACAGAAAAGGATATTTCCTGTACGGTATCCACAGGATACGGAAGGCAGACATATGAGGGCGCGGACTATCAGGTGAGTGAGCTTACCTGCCACGCGCTGGGGGTTCATCAGGTATGTCCCGAAGCCCGTACGGTGATTGATATCGGGGGACAGGACGCCAAGGTGCTTTGCTTAAATGAGCAGGGCCGTATGATAAATTTTGTGATGAATGACAAATGCGCCGCCGGAACAGGAAGATTCCTGGACGTGATGGCGAATATCTTAAAACTGGACATCTCGCAGCTGGAAGTTGAAGCGGCCAAGGCGGAGAAGCCGGCCAGCATCTCCAGCACATGCACCGTGTTTGCGGAATCAGAAGTGATTTCCCAGCTGGCAAACGGTACGGATATACCGGATCTGGTGGCAGGCATCTGCCAGTCCGTGGCCGCCCGGGTGGCATCCCTGGCAAAGCGGGCCGGGGTGAAGCGCGAAGTCTGCATGAGCGGCGGCGTGGCCCGGAACGCGGGCGTGCGGGAGGCCATGGAGAAAGAACTGGGAGTGCCCATCATTTACGATGAGAGAGCGCAGATCATGGGTGCTCTGGGAGCTGCCCTTTACGCATACAATAAGGTCAAAAACAGCTAATACGCTGAGGAATATACATATAAAGGAGGTTTTACATTATGGCTGAAGAAGTGAAGAAAAAGAGACCTGCTCCGGATCCTAATTCAGCAAAGTATAAGCTGGGACAGATCGCTGCTAAGGCCTATACCGACGCGATGGAGGCCAAGAAGCGGGGAGAGATGGTGGGCTGGGTTGCCAGCAATTTCCCTGTGGAGATTCCTGAAACCCTGGGCCTGTATGTCTGTTATCCCGAGAATCAGGCTGCGGGTATTGCGGCCAGAGGCGGCGGTGAGAGAATGTGCAGCGAGGCGGAGAGCGAAGGGTATTCCAACGACATCTGCGCGTATGCCCGTGTGTCTCTCGCTTACATGAAGTTAAAATCTGCTCCCGAGCAGGATATGCCTCTTCCGGATTTTGTTCTCTGCTGCAACAATATCTGCAACTGCATGATCAAGTGGTACGAGAATATCTCCAAGGAACTGAATATCCCTATGTATATTATCGATATTCCCTTCAACCCGGATTATGAGGTGTCTGACGCGGAGGTAGAGTATATCAAGGCGCAGTTCTGGGATGTGATTCATCAGCTGGAGGATTATACCGGCAAGAAGTGGAGCGATGAGCGCTTCAAGGAAGTAATGGAAATCTCCGGACGGGCCAGCCGCGCTTGGATCGAGGCTACCTGTCAGGCAAAATATGTTCCCTCCCCGTTCAATGGCTTCGACCTCTTAAACCACATGGCAGTTATGGTTACGGCCAGAGGCAAGACTGAGGCGGCAGAGGCTATGGAAGTTCTCCTCAAGGAGTACAAGGAGAACCACGAGAAGGGCGTTTCCACCTTCCGCGCGGAGGAAAAGTACCGCATCATGTTCGAGGGCATCGCATGCTGGCCCTGGCTGCG
>DWWT01000004.1 GCA_019119575.1 Candidatus Enterocloster excrementipullorum | reverse complement strand
GCTTAACAGGTCCTTTTTCTCCCGGAAAATCAGCCGAAAAAGGCGGTCCTTGTGGGCGCGGTTGGCTTTCGCTTTTGTCATAAGTGCGTTTCTCCTTTCATTTTACTACATTTTGAATGAATTTGTAAGGGGGTGGAAGCGATCCGGCTGAAAGACGCGGGGAAACCGCGCCCTGTATGCGAAAGGGCTCCGAAACGAAAAGACCACGAATGCCTGTAATGCAGGCGGAAACCGGAAGCGAATGCTCCGGTGATAGGGTGTATCATAGCACAGGGAGGGAGAGAAAGTCAAAGGGTATATATAAACCGGTAACAGACAGAAGTAAAAAGGATCCGGTTTGCATTTCTTTTTGAGATGTCGTCAACCAGCGGCATCTCATTTTTCTTATCGACAAACTTATGCGTTAAAGTTTAAAAATAGACAAATTGAACAGAAAAGTCCGGAGATCAAGAGAGAAAAACATAGAAAAACAGAAAGGAGAGAAGATGGATTTTTTGGCCGGAAGCCAAAAATAAACGAAAGAAACATAAAAAGCACATAAAAATTTTAAAAAAGTGCAAAATACTATTGAAATATATGAATAGATGTGCTATTATTAAGTCACAACAAAACCTTATGCGCAAAAGGTAACAAAAATATATCGGAAAAATTGTATAAAACAACGAAAGGAGCAAGAGGATTATGAAAAAACGGTTTGCGGTAATGGCGATGGCAGTGGCATCAGCGGCAGCACTGGCGGCCTGCAGCGGAAGCGAGGAAGCGGCGGCAACCACCGCGGCTCAGGCCTCTGAGGCGGCAGAGGAGACCACGGCGGCCGGGGAAGCGGAGGAGACAGAGGCGGAAGCTTCGGAGGAAGCAGGCGGTGCGGAAGCGTCCGCGGACGGCAGAACGGTGATTAAGTTCTATAAGCAGGACGGCGGAAACGGCGCGCCGCAGGCGCTGGTGGACGCATTCAACAACTCCCAGGATGAAATCACGGTTGAGTGGGTGATTGCACCCAAGGACTCCGGCGATGTGAGAACCCAGCTGAACACGGCTTTTGGCGCGGGCAGCTCCGAGTACGATGTGGTCTGCATCGACACCATCTGGGCCGGTGACATGGCGGGCGCCGGATATCTGGAGGCACTCGACCCCTATATGATGGATGCGGGCCTGACGGTTGCGGATTTTAACAGCGGCTCCATCGCGGCGGGCACCTACAGCGCGAAGACCTATGCGATTCCGCTGTATCCCGATTTCGGAAGCCTGTTCTTCCGCAGCGACATCGTCTCCGAGGAGGATGCGGCCAAGCTGGTGAGCGGCGACTACACCTTTGAGGACCTGCTGGCTATGTCCGAGACCTATGCGGGACAGGGCGGCACTTCTGTGGGACTTGCCATCCAGGCGGCCCAGTACGAGGGATTGATCTGCAATGTGAATGAGTGGACCAGCAACTTTACGGATATTGAGCATGGTCTGGAGCTGTTCAAGACAGCTACCGACGCGGACTACACACCGCAGGACATCCTGGTTTACCGTGAGGCGGACTGCAACAACGCGCTGGCCAACGGCGAGACCGTATTCTCCCGCGGCTGGCCGGGGACCTGGGGCGTTCTGACCGATGAGACCACCGTATCCAAGGACCAGGTTGACATCGCTCCCCTGCCCGGCGGCTCCTGCATCGGCGGATGGCTGCTGGCGATCAATACATACAGCGAGAACAAGGAAGCTGCCTGGGAATTCTTAAAGTATGCGGCTACCGACGGCCAGATTCCCTTCTGCAGCACCGGCGGATACGTTCCCGGATACAATGCTCTGGTAGATAATGAGGAGATACTGGCAGGCAATGAGCTGCTCTCCAAGCCCGGCTTTATAAAGGCTCTTGAGAACACCATTCCCAGGCCCAGTTCCAGCAAGTACAGTGAGCTGACGGATGCGCTTCAGATCAGCATCCACAAGTACCTTTCCAATGAAGGCGACCTCGCCGGCACGGTGGCAGAGGTGGAAAGCCTGCTGGAGGAGTATAAGTAACAAGCTGGCGGAAGGCGGCGTCCCGGACGCCGCCTTCTTTCAATTCGGGAGGCATACGCAAGGAGGGGAAGAAATGATCAAGAGGATGAGCTTTAAGCAGTTTGTATTTATCATACCGCTGCTTTGCTTTATGGCGGTGTTTTCGATTTATCCGGTCATCACATCCATCATGTATACATTTTTTGATTACCGGACGAACGACCAGCGCTATAACAGCTTTTATATCAGCGAGAAGCTGAACGGGCCGCTGTTTGTGGAAGACTGTGAGTACGTGAACTATTTTATCAGCGCGGACATCACCCTGGTGGAGGAGGAGGATCAGCTGGCCTTCACCGCGATCCAGGAGCGGGTGAACGGCATGCTGGAAAAATACGAGGGGGAGACGGAAACCCGGGACATGACCGGTGAAGAGAGGAAGGAGATTGTCACCTTTATAGAGGAGATTACGGCCCAGAGCCAGGCAATCTACGATAAATATCCGGATGTCCAGTTTTATAACAAGGAAAATATGGCCACCATTCTCCAGGACCTGGCGGGCTGTGTGGTTCAGAGCAATTACATAGGAACCTCCAATTATCAGCACCTGTTTTCTGACGGCCGTTTCGGGGCGGCGCTGCTCCACACCGTGCTGTTTACGGTTGCCTCTGTGTCCATTGAATTTGTCCTAGGCATGGGGCTGGCGCTGATTATGTCAAAGGCCATGCGCGGCATCGGCATCATCCGCACCATTGCCCTGATTCCCTGGGCGATTCCCACGGCGGTGTCCGCCCTGATCTGGAGCTATCTGTACGACGGAAGCTACGGCGTGGTATCTAAGATTTTTTCTATGGTGGGAATCATCGGAAGCCAGGCGGATATGCTGCTGACCGCCCAGGGCGCCATGGCGTCTGCGATTCTGGCGGATGTGTGGAAGACGACCCCCTACATGGCCCTTCTTCTCATGGCCGGACTGCAGACCATTGACCAGGGGCTGTACGAGAGCGCGGCCATCGACGGCGCTTCCCCGGTGCGGGCGTTCTTTTCTATCACACTGCCCCTTATGAAGCCGAGCATCCTGGTAGCCCTGCTGTTCAGAACCCTGGATGCCTTCCGCGTCTACGATTTGATCTCAGTGCTGACCGGAGGCGGTCCCGGAAACGGAACGGAGACGCTTTCCGTCTATGCATACAAGCTGATTTTCGGCCAGAACAACTACGGATACGGCTCTACGGTGGTTGTGGGCATGTTTGTCTGCGTAGCCATCATTGCGACCATCTACGTCAAGGTGCTGGGCGCGGAGCTGATCAACAATGATTAAAGGGAGGGGAATCTTATGTCAATGAATCAGTCAAAGGCGTTTCGGATTGTCTGCGCGTGCTTTGTGGTGGTGTTTTTGTTCGCCTCCATCTTCCCCTTTCTCTGGATTCTCATCACCTCTTTTAAGCCTGAGGTGGAGATTCACGGAAACGGAGCTTATAATATCATTGCAAATAATCCGACCTTGGAAAACTACATCACGGTTATTTTCGACAAGCACATTCTGACGGCGGTTAAGAACAGCTTTATCACTGCGGCCACCACAACCATTTACGTGGTGATCGTGGCCTCCATGTCCGCCTTCATTATTGCCCGGTTCCGTTTTAAAGGCAAGAGCCTGCTGATGGGCCTGATCCTCTCCATCTCCATGTTTCCGCAGATGATCGTGATCGGACCGATTTTCAATATGTTTTACGACCTGGGCTGGCTGAACACCTACAATATTTCCCTGGCCTACTGCACCATCACCCTGCCGAGCGCGGTGTGGATTATGGTGACCCACTTCAAGCAGGTGCCCCTGTCCCTGGAGGAGGCGGCCAAGATTGACGGCTGCAACTACTGGGGCATTCTGTGGAAAATTATCTTCCCCATCGCGGCGCCTGGCGTGTTCGCCACCGCGATTATCACCTTTATCGCCGCATGGAACGAGTATCTGCTGTCCTGTACGCTGAATATTGCGGAGTCCATGCAGTCTGTGCCGGTGCGCATCAGCTATCTGCGGGATGAGTACACGATTTTCTGGGGACAGATCACGGCGGCCGCCATCGTGGTGATTATTCCCACGCTGATCATGGTGCTTGTGTTCCAGAAACAGATTGTGGCGGGCATTTCCCACGGCGCGGTGAAGGAGTAAACAAAAAACAAGACGGAAAGGAGAACAGCCGCTATGAACAAATGCTGGTGGAAGGAAGCGGTTATTTATCAGATTTATCCCAGGAGCTTTATGGACTCCAACGGGGATGGCATCGGAGATTTAAAGGGTATCACGCAGAAGCTGGATTACTTAAAGGAGCTGGGAGTGGACGCTGTGTGGCTCTCCCCCTTTTACAAATCCCCCAATGACGACAACGGATACGATATCTCCGATTACCGGGGTATTATGGAAGAATTCGGCACCATGGAAGATTTCGACGAGATGCAGCGGGAGATGCATAAGAGGGGCATCCGCCTGATTGTGGATCTGGTGGTGAACCACAGTTCTGACGAGCATCCCTGGTTTGTGGAGAGCCGAAAGAGCAAGGACAATCCTTACCGGGATTATTATATCTGGCGGGACGGGAAGAACGGGCAGGCGCCCAACAACTGGACCTCCCATTTTTCCGGGAGCGCCTGGGAGTATGACGAGGCGACGGACCAGTATTATCTGCACCTGTTCTCCAAAAAACAGCCGGATTTGAACTGGGAAAACCCGGTGGTGCGCAGGGAAGTATACGATATCATGAATTTCTGGGTGGACAAGGGGGCGGACGGCTTTCGGCTGGACGTGGCCAGCATGTATTCCAAGCGCCCGGGGCTGCCGGACGGCGATCCGGGCCGGGCGGAGATTGGCTCGGAGCACTATCAGAACGGCCCCAGAATCCATGAGTTCTTCCATGAGATGTATGACAATGTGATGGCAAAGCACCCGGGGCTCATGACCGTGGGGGAGACCAGCGGCGTCACTATCGAGGAAGCGAAGAAGTATGCGGGACTGGACACCCATGAGATGAGCATGGTCTTTCAGTTCGAGCATGTGAAGCTGGAATACATAAACGGCGACAAATTTAATCTGCGCCATGTGCCCCTTTCCGAGTTTAAGGCGGTTATGAGCAAGTGGCAGACCGAGCTTGACGGCAAGGCCTGGAACAGCCTGTACCTGGCCAATCACGACCAGCCCAGGAGCGTTTCCCGCTGGGGGGATGACACGAAATACAGAAAAGAGAGCGCCAAGATGCTCTACACCATGCTCATGACCATGCAGGGAACTCCCTATGTATACCAGGGGGAGGAGATTGGCATGACAAACGTTCACTTTGACTCCATTGAGGACTACCAGGACATCCAGATCCGCAACGCCTGGAGAGCACGGGTAGAGAACGGCGGGGAGGATCCGGAGAAAATGATGCAGGCCATCTGGTATATCGGCCGGGACAACGCCAGAACCCCCATGCAGTGGGATGCATCCCCCTGTGCGGGCTTCAGCACCGCCGCCCCCTGGCTGAAGGTCAACCCGAATTATAAGGAGATCAATGTGAAGGAGGCCCTGGAGGATCCGGATTCCATCTTCTGGTATATGAAGGAGCTGATCCGCCTGCGCCATGAGAGCGAGACGGCGGTTTACGGGGATTTCACCGAGTATCAGAAGGAAAACGAGGCGCTCTATGTCTACAACCGCAGCCTGGGGGATGACAATCTCCTGGTGGTGTTAAATTTCACAGGAGAGGAGCAGCCCTTTGTGCTGCCGCGGCCCATGCGGGGCAAGACCTCGGCGCTCTACGTATCCAACTATGAAAATGACGGCCAGATGGCGGACCGGACGCTTAGGCCCTATGAGGCTGCGGTCTACCGCTGGAAGGAAACAGACAAATAAAAGCGGCAAAAGAGTGAGGAACAGTCTATGGAAAAATTCAGACAGCTGGAAAGCCGGCCGGCTGCCCGGCAGGAAAATATCATACAGGGGGAGCGCTATCGGATTACGGTGCTGACTGCGGGCCTGCTCCGCCTGGAATACAGTGAAGAAGGGGCTTTTGAGAACAGGGCCACACAGACGGTTTTAAACAGGGATTTTGCCCCTGCGGCTTTTACGCTGCGGGAGACGGAAGATGAGCTGCAGATTTTTACCGACAGGCTTCATGTGATTTACAACAAGAAGGAATTTACCTCCTGGGGATTAAGCATCAAGGTTCTGGGAAATATCAGCAATTACCGCAGCATCTGGCACTACGGAGAAGATTTCGAGGAGCTGGGGGGGACGGCCAGAACCCTGGACCGGGTGAACGGGGCCTGCCCCCTGGAGCGGGGCCTGATGTCGAAGAACGGATTTTCCGTCCTGGATGACAGCCGCTCCCTTATCCTCACCGGTGACGGCTGGGTGGAGCCGCGGAGAAAGGGAATAAAGGATATTTATTTCTGGGGCTATGGACATGACTACCGCCAGTGCCTGAAGGATTTTTACTATCTGTGCGGGAAAACCCCCATGCTCCCCCGGTTTGCCCTGGGGAACTGGTGGAGCCGCTATTTCGAGTACACGGAGGAGAGCTACAAGGCTCTGATGGAGCGGTTCGCCGAGGAGGGGATTCCCTTCAGCGTTGCGGTAATCGACATGGACTGGCATCTGGTGGATGTGGATCCGAAGTACGGGAGCGGATGGACCGGATATACCTGGAACCGGGACTTTTTCCCGGATCCGGAGCGGTTTATGGGCTGGCTCCACGACCGGGGCATGAAGGTGACCTTAAACCTTCACCCGGCGGACGGCATCCGGGCCTATGAGGAGATGTACGAAACGATGGCCCTGGCGATGGGAATTGACCCGGCTACAGGGGAAGGGGTAAATTTTGACGTGACCGACCCGAAGTTTCTTGCGGCCTATTTCGACATCGTGCTCCACCCTTACGAAGAGCAGGGAGTGGACTTCTGGTGGATTGACTGGCAGCAGGGTACGAACAGCCGGGTGGAGGGCCTGGATCCCCTGTGGATGTTAAACCATTACCATTACCTGGACAGCGGCCGGGAGGGCAGGCGGCCCATGACGTTTTCGCGGTACGCGGGGCCCGGCTCCCACCGCTATCCGGTCGGATTTTCCGGGGATACGCATATTACCTGGGACTCTCTGGATTTCCAGCCCTATTTTACCGCCGCAGCCTCCAATATCGGCTACGGCTGGTGGAGCCACGATATCGGCGGCCATATGCAGGGATACCGGGATGACGAGATGACGGCCCGGTGGGTGCAGTTCGGCGTATTTTCACCCATCAACCGGCTCCACAGCACCAAGGATATTTTCTACAGCAAGGAGCCCTGGTGCTTTCCGCCCCAGGTTCGGGCATCCATGGGAGAATTTCTGCGGCTGCGCCATAAGCTGCTTCCCTACCTCTATACGATGAACCATCGGGCTTACAGCCAGGATCTGCCCATCGCGGAGCCTATGTATTATGCCTACCCGGAGGCGCCGGAGGCCTACCAGGTGAAAAATGAGTATCTTTTTGGAACGGAGCTCATCGCGGCCCCCATTACCCAAAAGGGAAATCCGCGGCTCCATGTGGGAAAGACAAAGGTTTGGCTGCCCGAGGGAGTCTGGATTGATTTCTTCACGGGGATGGTATACCGGGGCGGAAGGATGCTCACCATGTTCCGGGACATTTACTCCACGCCGGTGCTCGCAAAGGCTGGGGCTGTTGTGCCCATGACCGATGAAATCTATGGGAAGGCGCCCCTCTCCAACCCCGGCTCTCTGCGGATTCGGGTATTTGCCGGGGCGGACGGCTCCTTTGCCCTCTATGAGGACGACAATGAGACGATGGCCTACGAAGAGGGGCGGTGCGCGGTGACGGAGATAAGCTGGAGCTGGAGCGAAAAGCGGCTTGTCATACACCCGGTGAAGGGAGACGCTTCCCTGCTGCCGGAAAAGAGGCAGATCACCGTGGAAATCTGGGGATGCACCCAGGCCGAGGCGCGGGCTGAGAAAAACGGCGTGCCTGCGGCGTGCGAAACCGCTTATGACGGGGAGAAGGGAGTTCTGGAGGTGACGGGCGTGGAGGCCGGGCCCGGGGAGGAGTTGGCCTTCCTCTTTGACGACGGACTGGCTCTTAGAACCAACGACAGAAAAAAAGGGGTTTTCGCTTTTTTAAGCCAGGCGGAGATTCCCTATCTGACCAAGCAGGCGGTTTACCGGGAGGTGTGCGGCTGCGAGGATACGGGGATGCTTCTGCGGCAGCTTAGGGCCATGGAACTGGAAGAGGATCTGTTTGACTGCATCAGTGAATACCTGGCTTGATACGGGCAGAAGGAGAGACGGAAATGAACTTTGGAAAACTTATATCCTACCGGGTCTGCGGCCAGCGGGTGGTTCTGCGTTTCGCGGGCGGGACGGGAAGAATCGAGCTGATTTCCCCGGAAATTGTAAATGTGTTCTGCGGATGCGAGACGGAGGAGCATCATTCGTATTCCATCGAGGAGAGGCGGATGTGGAATGCCCCCATCCACATCGAGGAGTTTCCTGAAGGGCTCAAAATCATTACCAGCCGCCTGGAGGTGCGGGTTTTTGACGGCTTCAGGGTGGATGTGTATGACCGGGAGGGCAGGCTTTTGTGCGGGGATTACCGCGGGGAGAGAAGCTATGAGCCCTCGGTAAACCACGCCGACCTGATTTTGGCGGCCCAGGAGGGCCATGAGGTGAGCCTGATTGACAAGAACCACAAGATTGAGATCCTGAAAGCCATGCAGGGAGACGAATGCTTTTACGGCCTGGGGGATAAGACCGGGCCCCTCAATAAGCGGGGCTATGAATATGAGATGTGGAATACCAATAATCCGGCTCCCCAGATGGAAAATGTCAAGTCTCTCTACAAATCGGTTCCCTTTTTTATCACGCTGCGGGAGGACTGTGTCTTCGGACTGTTTTTTGACAATCACTATAAGACGTATTTTGATATGGGCAAGGAAAATCCTGCCTACTATTATGTGGGGGCTGACCGCGGAAACCTGGACTATTATATGATTTTCGGGGAGAATATGGCCCGGGTGGTGGAGGGCTTCTGCGCTCTTACGGGCACCCATGAGCTGCCGCCTATGTGGGCCCTGGGATACCATCAGTCCCGGTGGTCTTATGAGAACGAGGCGGAGCTGCGAAAGGTTGCTTCCCGGCTGCGGATGCTGGGGATTCCCTGCGACGCCTTGTACCTGGATATTGATTTTATGGATCATTTTAAGGTATATACCTGGGACAATGAAAAATTCCCGAATCCCGCCGGGATGATTGCGGATTTGAAGAAGCAGGGCTTTCGGACCGTGGCTATTCTGGACCCGGCGGTGAAAAAGGAGGAAGGGTATCCGGTCTATGAGGAGGGCGTTAAAAACGATTATTTTTTAAAGGATGCAAACGGGGAGATTTATTATAATAAAGTGTGGGCGGGCGTCAGCGCTTACCCGGATTTTTCAGAGAAGCGGGTGCGCGACTGGTGGGGCGTCCATGAGAAGGAAATGCTGGACACCGGGCTTGCGGGGCTTTTGATGGATATGAATGAGCCCTCCACCTTTGACGGGCAGATGCCGCCGGATGTGGTCTTTGGAAATGAGGGGAATGCGGCAACCCATGAGGAGATGCACAATCTTTATGGGAATCTGATGGCAAAGGCGGTCCGCGAGGGATGGAAGAAGGACGGCGGGAAACGCCCCTTCATCGTTACCAGGGCGTGCTTTGCGGGTGTCCAGAAATACTGTATGAGCTGGACCGGCGACAATCACAGCATATGGGTCATGCTGCGGGAATCCATTGCCCAAGTGTGCGGTATGGGCCTCTCCGGCATGGGATTTACCGGTGCGGATGTGGGCGGCTACGGCTCGGACTGCAATGGGGAGCTTTTGGCCCGCTGGACCCAGGTGGGGGCCCTGCTGCCGTATTTCAGAAATCACTCCAGCCGTCCCACCCGCCATCAGGAGCCCTGGCGGTTCGGGGACGAGACGATGCGCATCTGCCGGGAATATATCCGGCTGCGCTACCGGCTGATTCCTTACTACTATGACCTGTTCTGGCAGATGGCGCAGACGGGCCTGCCCGTGGTTCGCCCGCTGGTGCTGGAATATGAAAAGGATCCTCGGACGAGGAATCTCAATGACCAGTTCCTGGTGGGCCCGAATCTTCTGGCGGCTCCTGTCCTGGCACAGGGCATGGAGTGCCGGGCCGTGTACCTGCCGGAGGGGCGCTGGTTGGATTATTGGAAGGAAACCTGGGCGGAGGGCGGCGGATATGTGCTGCGGGAGGCGCCATTGGACTGCTGTCCCCTATATGTGCGGGAGAACGCCATGATTCCCATGTATCCGGTGCAGAACTATGTGGGGGAGACACAGATACGAGAGCTCACCCTGCTCATCACCGGCTGCGAGGCCTCCTATGTGCATTACCAGGACAACGGGGAGGATATGGCCTACCAAAAAGGGGCCTACAATCTCTATGTATTCGACTACAGGGATCGGATTTTCCAGATATCCTTCCGGCACCGGGGCTATGAAAGAGTTTACGATTCCTACCGGCTGCTGGTGAACGGACAGGAGTATGTGATCAGCCGGAAGATGGCGGAGGCAGGGTTTGCCTGCGTGCCGTAAATATATGGGAGGGCAGAACGCCGGAGGGCGGCCTGCCCTCTTTTTGGCGCTCGACAGAGGGGCGCAGGCAGGGTATAATAGGACGTATAATAGAAGCTGTAATTCGGACCGGGAGAGGAGACAAAACAGTGGGAGAAGAAGCCGCGCTGCGGATTCGGAGGGCGAATCCAAAAGAGTATGAGAAAGTCAGGGATTTTTATTATCTGCTGATTGACGCGATGGAGGGAGCCGCGTTCAGCCCGGGATGGGAGAGGGAGGTTTACCCCACACAGGAGTTTCTGCGCAGCTCTCTGGAAAAAGGGGAGCTGTACGTGGGGGAGGTGGACGGCCAGATGGCAGCGTCCATGGTGGTGAACCATGCGTACAATGAGGGATACCGGGAGGCTGCCTGGTCTTTCAATGCGGCGGATTCCGAGCTTCTCGTCGTACATGCCCTGGGGGTTCACCCCCAATTCTCCAGAAGGGGAATCGCAGGCCGGATGGCGCGGCATGTCATCGCCATGGCGGCCCAAAATGGCATAAAGACCGTTCGCCTGGACGTGCTGGAGGGAAATCTGCCCGCGGAAAAAGCGTATACAAAAGTGGGATTCCGGTATGTGGAGACGGCAAGGATGTTTTACGAGGACACGGGCTGGACCAATTACAAGCTTTATGAATATATTGTGCTTTGATTCAAGAGCTGGCCAGAATCGCCAGGGAGTGCGGCTGCGTGAGACACTTTGGATAAGCTTGCGGGAGAGGGAGATTGATTCTCAACTCCCCTTTTTTGTTTCCCATTTTTTAAACCATGCAGCCACTATCTTTTCATCCTCCTCAAGAATGCCGGCAATATCCTTTATGGAAAAGCCGCGGCGGTAAAGATTTCGGGCCGCCTGGTATGCCTTTTGCTGGCGGCCTTTGTATTGGCCGGTTCGCATGCCTTCTTCATAAGTGTTTTTCAGATGTTTTCGTTCGTCATATTCATACAGCAGCATCCCTGTCACCTCCCATCTATAGGTTGTCAGAAGTTCAGTTAGATAACCCTGTGCCAGACAATCTTCCAGGGCCGCTTCGATGGCTCCTTCCAGTGTTTTTCCGTTGGACTGGTTTTCCCGGATTTTCGCAACGAGATAAGAATATTCATAGAGTTTGGGGCATTTCTCCATGTTGGGATTGAAAGTAGACTGATGCTCGTAAAGACTCATGTACCCATCGATTAAAAATGAAATATCATTCTTCATACGCATATAAATCGCATTGTCCAGGGTGGTAATCTCCAGTTCATCCGGGTTCTGATAATCGGAGCCGTTTACTGCATTGTAAAGGCTGAGCAAATCTTCCCTGCGCTCAAAAATCTTTATAAACAGCCGGTCCTTATAGGCTCTGTTTGCTCTGCGGCGATGCCGTCTGCGTATGTTTGCCCCTCTGTTTTTTCTTGCCATAGGCAGTTTCTCCTTTTATTTTACTAAAGTTCATTTTCCTTGTAAAGGATATTCGGCTGTGAAAATGCAGCCAGGATACCTGAACAGTCAGGTAAAGTGAAAGATGTTAGCAGACGGAATGCTGCTGATGAAGATAGTTTAGCAAATGGAGAGAAGGATGGCAAGAGTTTTTTTAAATGGAACAGATGAGGAGAGGCCAGACAAAGAACTGCGGCCTCTCCGATTTTTGCAAAATTGACAGGAACCCCCATCAGACGTTAAACCGAAACAGCACCACGTCCCCATCCTGCATCACATACTCCTTGCCCTCGGAGCGGACAAGGCCTTTTTCCTTGGCGGCGTTCATGCTGCCGCAGGCCATGAGATCATCGTAGCTCACCACCTCAGCCCGGATAAAGCCCCGCTCAAAGTCGCTGTGGATTTTTCCGGCAGCCTGGGGCGCCTTTGTGCCGATCTTGATGGTCCAGGCTCTGGACTCCTGGGGACCGGCGGTGAGGTAGCTCATCAGGCCCAGAATCCGATAGCTGGCGGCGATGAGCTTTTCCAGGCCGGATTCCTTTAAGCCCAGATCGTCTAAGAACATCTTCTTTTCATCATCGTCCAGCTCTGCGATTTCCTGCTCGATCTCCGCGCAGATGACAAACACTTCGCAGTTGTTTTCCGCTGCAAATTCCCGCACCTTCTGCACGTAGGGATTGGAAGCTCCGTCATCGGCCAGGTCATCCTCGGACACATTGGCGGCAAAGATAACCGGCTTCCAGGTCAGAAGGTTCAAGGTGTCGATAAAGGCCTTCTCATCATCGTCCGCGGGCTCATATCCGGCGGCCAGATTTCCGTCCTCCAGACGGGCCTTCAGCGCTTTTAAGAGTTCCACCTCCTTGGCGAGCTCCTTATTATTGAATGCGCCCTTGGACTGCTTGGCAATCCGGCGCTCCAGGATCTCAATGTCGGAGAAAATGAGCTCCAGATTGATGGTCTCAATGTCCCGCAGGGGATCAATGCTTCCGTCCACATGGATCACATTGGGGTCGTCAAAACAGCGGACCACATGGACGATGGCGTCTACCTCCCGGATATTGGCAAGGAACTGATTGCCCAGGCCCTCGCCCTTGGAGGCGCCCTTGACAAGTCCGGCGATGTCCACGAACTCGATCACCGCATGGGTGGTCTTGGCGGAATTGTACATGGCGGTGAGCTTGTCCAGACGGGGATCCGGCACGGGAACCACGCCCACATTGGGGTCAATGGTGCAGAACGGGTAGTTGGCGGATTCCGCCCCTGCTTTTGTCAGGGAATTAAATAAGGTACTTTTGCCTACATTGGGCAGGCCGACGATTCCTAATTTCATATCTATATTACTCTCCTTTGTTTTTCTCAGGCAATAATCCGATTATAGCACAGTGGCTTCAAACCCTCAAGAGTGTAGTTGCAAAGCTGCTTGCAATTTACCGCCCCAGGGGTTACAATGGGAGGACAAAAGAGAGGAGCGTGACACAGCATGAGCACGGGCACAGAACCGGACATCAGCTTTGTAAATCTGGGCATTACCATAGAACATCTGCGAAACAGCATCACTATCTTTGGATTCCGCATCGCTTTTTACGGAATTATTATAGGAATCGGCATGCTGGCGGGCATGGCGGTTGCGTTTTCCGACGCGAAGAGAAGAGGGCAGGATCCGGATATGTATCTTGACTTTGCCCTGTACGCGATTATTTTTTCCATCATAGGGGCCAGGCTCTACTACGTGATTTTTGAGTGGGATATGTACAAGGACAATCTGCTCCAGATCCTGAATCTGCGGGCCGGCGGCCTGGCAATCTACGGCGGCGTAATCGGGGCGGTGCTCACCCTTTTGGTGTTTACCCGGATCAAAAAGGTTTCCTTTTTCTCCATGGCGGACAGCGGCGTCCTGGGGCTCATCACAGGCCAGATCATCGGCCGGTGGGGAAATTTCTTTAACTGCGAGGCATTTGGGGGATACACGGACAATCTCCTGGCCATGCGCATCAAGATGAGCCTGGTAAATCCTTCCATGATTTCCCAGGAGCTTCTGGACAGGCAGATTGTGGAAGATGGGACGGCCTATATCCAGGTGCATCCCACCTTTCTCTACGAATCCCTGTGGAATCTGGGCGTGCTCCTGTTTATGCTGTGGTACAGAAAGAGAAAGCGCTTTGACGGGGAAATGCTCTGGCTCTATTTCCTGGGCTACGGCCTGGGGCGGGTATGGATTGAGGGCCTGCGGACGGACCAGCTTAAGCTGCCGGGTACGCCGCTTGCGGTATCCCAGCTTTTGTCTGCGGTTCTGGTGGTGGCTGCGGCGGGGGTAATCGCGTACCATCGCGGGAAAATGCGCACCCAAGTGGGAGAAAACAATCAAAAATAATGCGATTTTAAAAGAACGTGCAGTTTCGGATGATTCCGGGGCTGCTTTTTTTATGCCCGGGGTTTTTGCGCACGGCTGCTTAGCCAGATTTTTTTAAGAAAAACTTAAAAAAATCCTTGTCATTTCCCAGTTTCTGTACTAGAATAGACATACAAGTGGTAGAAAGTGGTGCAAAGTGGTAAAGGATGGTTGTTAAGTGGTTGAAGTTGGGAGGCCTTGGGGCGTCTGTTCGCGGATGCGCACCGAAGGTCCCCTTGCTTTAACCCTCGCCGCCATGATGTACAGCGGGTGATAAGCTATGTTCATGGGTGAGTACAATCATACAGTGGATGCGAAGGGACGCGTGATTGTTCCTTCCAAGTTTAGAGAGCAGTTAGGGGATGAGTTTGTTGTGACAAAGGGACTCGATAACTGCCTTTTTGTGTATGAAAATTCTGAATGGACCGCCCTGGAAGAGAAGCTGCGCACCCTGCCCCTCACCAATGCTGCCGGACGTAAGTTTTCACGTTTCCTTCTGGCAGGAGCTACCACCTGTGAAGTGGACAAGCAGGGACGAATTCTTCTCCCCGCGGTTCTTCGGGAATTTGCCGGGATTGAGAAGGAAGCGGTACTGGTGGGTGTGGGAAGCCGGATTGAAATCTGGAGCCGGGAGAAGTGGACGGCGGCCAACACCTTTGATGATATGGAAGAAATCGCAGAACACATGGAAGGCTTGGGGATTTGATGGAGGGACAAGAATTTGTACATAAACCCGTACTCCTTTACGAGACGGTCGGCAGCCTGAATATCAAGCCCGGCGGCTGCTATGTGGACGGGACCTTGGGCGGCGGAGGACATGCCTACGAGGTGTGCAAGCGCTTAGGCAGCGGAAGACTCATCGGCATCGACCAGGATGGGGACGCCATCCGGGCGGCGGGCGAGAGGCTGGCCCCTTTTGCGGACAAGGTTACCATTGTCAGAAGCAACTACGAAAATATTAAAGAGATACTGAATGATTTACAGATAAAAAAAGTGGACGGCATCTATCTGGATCTGGGGGTTTCCTCCTACCAGCTTGACACCCCGTCCCGAGGATTTACTTACCGGGAAGACGCCCCCCTGGATATGCGTATGGATGACCGGAAGGACCGCACTGCGGCAGATATTGTCAATACCTATGACGAGGGAGAACTGTACCGCATCATACGGGATTACGGGGAGGACCGCTTCGCGAAAAACATTGCAAAGCATATTGTGAGGGCAAGGGAAAAGGAGCCCATAAGGACCACGGGACAGCTGGCGGAGATTATAAAGGCAGCGATTCCCGCAAAGGTCAGGGCCACGGGAGGCCATCCGGCCAAGCGTACCTTTCAGGCCATACGAATAGAGCTGAATGAAGAGCTGGGCGTACTGGAGCGCTCCATCGATACCATGATCAGCCTGCTTGCGCCGGGGGGACGCCTGTCCATCATCACCTTCCATTCCCTGGAGGACAGGATTGTAAAGAGCAGCTTTAAAAGAAATGAATCGCCCTGCATCTGTCCGCCGGATTTTCCCGTCTGCGTCTGCGGGCGGGTCAGCATGGGGAAAGTGATTACCCGCAAACCCATTCTCCCCTCACAAAAGGAATTGGAGGAAAACAGCCGGGCGGGAAGCGCAAAACTGCGCGTTTTTGAGCGGGCGGCCCAGGACAGCCCGCAGCAGAGCGAGGGTTGAACACGCTCTAAAGAGGGAAGGAGGTGCAGAAGATGGCGGCGAGAAGACAAACCGCAGCCGTTCGGGCGGGGCAGATGCCGCGCACAGGACGCAGCACAGCAGCCTACGGGCGCAGGACCGTGTCCGCCGCGCATGGGACAGCCGCAGCCCCTTACGTCTATGGAACAGCGGCCGTACAGCCGGAGGTTTACACCCGTCCGGACGAGGAGCAGAGAAGAAGACGCTCCCGCACGCAGTCCGCGCGCCAGGACAACCGGATCCGCCGCAATCAGGAGCGGGCCATGTACATGGATCTGCCGTACGTGATTCTGCTTACCATTGCATCCATATGCACCTTATATCTCTGCGTCAATTATCTCCATGTGCAGTCCTCCATCACGGCCAGGATGCACAACATCGAGAGTCTGGAGACAAAGCTGGAGCAGATGAAAGCGGAAAATGATGCCCTGGAGACCAGCATCAACACCAGCATCGACCTGAATGAGATCTACGAGACCGCCACGAAGGAGCTGGGCATGGTGTATGCGAATAAGGACCAGGTGCTGCTGTATGACAAGACAGAAAGCGAGTACGTGAGACAGTATGAAGACATCCCGGAATACAAATGAGAGGGGCCCCGCCTCAGGGGGCGGGGGACCCTACAGAGGACAGAAGTCAAAGCGTATATTCAGAACATACATGAGGGAAAAGCTGGCAATCACCGTACTGGTGATTACGCTGGCTTTATTTGGTTTGGTGTGGGTTTTGTACCGGATTATACGCGACAACAACGAACAGTACAACAAGATCGTCCTGACCCAGAGGCAGCAGGAGTATGACAGCCGGACCATTCCCTACCGGCGGGGCGATATTGTGGACCGCAACGGGACCTATCTGGCCACCAGCGAGAAGGTGTACAACCTGATCATTGACGCCAGGCTGATTATGTCGGATGCGGAAAATTACCTGGAGCCAACCGTCCAGGCCCTTGTCCAGAGCTTTGGATTTGATGCGGCGGAGCTGCGGACGCTGATTGAAGAGAGAAAGACGAGCGCATACGTGCGCTACGGCCCCGGCCGCCAGCTCACCTATGACCAGAAAACCGCTTTTGAGGAGCTGGAGGATCAGCTAAACGAGACCTACCGGACCAGCGACAGCCTGGCGGAGTCCAAAAAGCGGGTGAAAGGCATTTGGTTTGAAGATGAATACAAGCGCATTTATCCGTATAACAGCCTGGCCTGCAACGTGATCGGCTTTGCCTCCGGGGACGGCGCCATGGGAACGGGCGGCATTGAACAGTATTATAATGAAAGCCTCATAGGGGTAAACGGCCGGGAATACGGTTATCTGGACGACGAGGCCAATCTGGAGAAGGTGGTAAAATCGGCGGAAAACGGCAAGACCATTGTCTCCACCATTGATGTGAATATTCAGAACATTGTGGAGAAATATATTAATGAATGGCAGACCACCGTGGGAAGCAAGGTGACCGCGGCGATCGCCATGAACCCCAACAACGGGGAGATTCTGGCCATGGCCACCAGCAATACCTTTGACCTGAACAATCCCAGGGATGTGAGCGGCTACACCGAGGAAGAACTCATGGCGCTGGGACGCACGGAGGCCGCCGCGGCTTACGGAAGGGAGCATGAAGGCGAGAAAATTTCCGAGGATCAGGTGCTTGATTACTACACCAGGGACGAGGTTCTCTCCTATGGCCAGCAGGTGGCATGGAACCAGACCTGGAGAAACTTCTGCGTCAGCGACACGTACGAGCCCGGATCACCCCAGAAGATCTTCACTGTGGCCGCGGGCCTGGAAGAAGGAATTCTGACGGGAAATGAATATTTTGACTGCGGCGGCTACCTGGAAGTGGGCGGCTGGCCCATCAAATGCACGGCCTACGCCCGGGGCGGCCATGGAAGCCTCAGCGTGACGGAATCTCTGATGCAGTCCTGCAATGTGGCCATGATGCGCATGGGCGCCATGGAGGGGGCAGATGTGTTTTCCAAATACCAGGCGATCTTTGGATTCGGGGATAAGACGGGAATTGATCTCCCCGGCGAGGCGGATACCAGCAGCCTGATCTACACGGCGGAAAATATGGGGCCCACGGATCTGGCGACCAATGCCTTTGGACAGAATTACAACTGCACCATGGTGCAGATGGCGGCAGCCTACTGCTCGGTCATCAACGGGGGCTCCTACTATGAACCCCATGTGGTGCGCCAGATATTAAACGAGCAGGGCTCCGTGGTGGAGCGTAAGGATCCGGTTCTGGTGCGGGAGACCGTATCCCAGTCCACGGCGGATTTCCTCATCGACGCTATGTTTGAGACCGTGGAAAACGGTACGGGAAAAGCGGCTGCTGTGGCGGGGTACCATGTAGGGGGAAAGACAGGAACCGCAGAGAAGCAGCCCCGCGCGGCCAAGAATTATCTGGTGTCCTTTGCGGGATTTGCGCCGGTGGAGGATCCGCAGCTTTTTGTCTATGTGGTGATCGATACCCCCGGATATCCTCCGGGGCCGGAGCAGGCGCACAGCTCCTACGCCAGCGCTATTTTTTCAAAAATCATGGCGGAGGCTCTTCCGTACCTGAGCGTATTCCCCACGGAGACTCTGCCTGCACAGGAAGGCCAGACTGCAGAGAGCCTGCCGGCGGAGGAAGGAATCCACGGGCAGGGGGAGGAAGAAGAGACGGAGAGTGCCGAGGCGCCTCCTGAGACAGAACGCCAGTATGAGACGGATGAGTACATCCCTGTAGAAGAAGGGGAGGTTTATGACAGCGGCGTGCCCGACGCAGTGCCCGGCAGCCAGCCGCTGCCATCCGAAAACGCGGGAGAAGAAAGCCGGCCGGCATCCTCCGAGGCCGAGGAAAGCATATAAGGCCCTCAAAGGCAATATACTTTTTAGTAAGGACTGCCAGACAGAGGCCCTATGGAAGGAAACCTGACAAAACACAGAAAAAATACAGCCGTCCTCTGGCTCCTCATTGCGGCAGTGATGATCGGCCTGTCAGGGCGGCTGGGCTTTCTTATGATATTCCGCTCCGGGCACTACAGCAGCCTGGCCCAGGATCTTCATCAGAGGGAGCGCTCCATCAAGGCGGCAAGAGGAAGGATCATCGATGCCAACGGCGTAGTGATCGCGGATAACCGGACGGTGTGCACCATCTCCGTGATCTACAGCCAGGTGGAAGACCGGGAGGAAGTTATCCGGGTGCTCTCCGGCGAACTGGGACTGCCCGAGGATCAAGTGCGTCCCAAGGTGGAAAAGAGAAGCGCCCGGGAGATTATAAAGACGAATGTGGACAAGGAGACAGGGGACAAAATCCGTTCCATGGGCCTTGCGGGAGTCAAAGTGGATGAGGACTACAAGCGGTATTATCCCTATGACAGCCTGGCTTCAAAGGTTCTGGGCTTTACCGGCGGCGACAATCAGGGCATCATCGGCCTGGAGGTCAAGTATGAGTCCTATCTAAAGGGGATCAACGGGACGATTTTGACCCTCACGGACGCCAAGGGGGTGGAGCTCCCGGAAAGCCAGGAGGACCGGATTGAGCCGGTTGCGGGCTGGGATCTGCATGTGAGCCTGGATGTAAACATTCAGAAATACGCGGAGCAGCTTGCCTATCAGACGCTGGAGCGAAAGAACGCCAAAGGAGTTTCCATCATTGTCATGAACCCGCAGAACGGGGAGATTCTGGCCATGGTGAATGCGCCGGAATTTAATCTGAATGACCCGTTTACCCTGGATCAGAACCTGGCCAGCGAGAGCCTGCGCCTCAAGGCGCAGGAGCGCGGCGAGGTGTCCGGGGAGAAAAAGCAGGAGCTCTTAAATCAGATGTGGCGGAATGCCTGCATCAACGATACCTATGAGCCCGGCTCCACCTTTAAGATCATCACGGCGGCGGCCGGGCTTGAGGCCGGAGTGGTGAAGCTCTCGGACACATTCAGCTGTCCGGGCTTCCGCATTGTGGAGGACCGGAAAATCCGCTGCCACAAGACAGGAGGCCACGGCACGGAAAATTTTCTCCAGGGGGCCATGAATTCCTGCAATCCCGTGTTCATCGATGTGGGACAGCGGCTGGGCGTGAACGCCTACTATCAATATTTCACCCAGTTCGGGCTCAAGGAGAAGACGGGAATTGACCTCCCCGGCGAGGCAGGGACCATCATGCATAAAAAGGAAAATATGGGGCCTGTGGAGCTGGCCACGGTATCCTTCGGCCAGTCCTTTCAGATCACGCCCATCCAGCTTATCACCACGGCGGCCTCCATCGTCAACGGAGGAAGGCGGGTGACGCCCCACCTGGGCGTGCGGGCCGAGAGCCGGGACGGCAGCGCGGTACGGGAATTCACCTATGAGCCGGGGCGGCGGATCCTGTCTGAGGAGACCAGCGCCACCATGCGCTACATCCTGGAACAGGTGGTGGCTGACGGCAGCGGCCGCAATGCCAAGGTGGAGGGATTTTCCATCGGAGGGAAAACCGCCACTTCGGAGAAGCTTCCCAGAAGCCTGAAAAAATATATTTCCTCCTTCATCGGATTCGCTCCGGCGGAAAATCCCCAGGTCATGGCCCTGATCACCATCGACGAGCCCGAGGGGGTTTATTACGGAGGAACCATTGCGGCGCCGGTGATCGGCGACCTGTTCAGGAATATTCTGCCGTATATGGGGATTGCGGATCAGAGCGCGTCTGAGAATCCCAACACACCCCAGGAGGAAAAAACTGACGGCAGCCTTTTGGAAGCCGGTTGATTATTCGGACAAAAAGACGTATACTAATCGTAACTGTCCGGCGGCCCCGGAGCGTGTTTGAACCTTCATTCACACTCCAGGGGCTCCATTCGGAGAGAAGCATCATACATATGAGATTGAGGTGCCTTTATGATTCATGAAACCATATTAGCCGTTATCATTGCATTTGCCATCAGCGCCCTGCTGTGCCCGATCATCATCCCGTTTCTGCACAAGCTGAAATTCGGCCAGCAGGTCCGGGACGACGGGCCGCAGAGCCATTTGAAAAAACAGGGAACGCCTACCATGGGCGGGCTGATCATCCTGTGCAGCATTGTGATCACGTCTATTTTTTATATACCCGCGTACCCGAAGATTATACCCGTGCTCTTTGTGACCGTGGGATTCGGAATCATCGGATTTATGGACGATTACATCAAGATCGTCATGAAGCGCTCCGAGGGGTTAAAGCCGGGCCAGAAGCTGGCCGGCCAGTTTGTGATCACAGGAATTTTTGCATGGTATCTGTTAAACAGCGGGGACGTGGGGACGGGAATGCTTGTTCCCTTTACCGGGGGATTTGACGGAGGATATTTTTTGAATCTGGGGATCCTTTTTGTCCCCGCCCTGTTTTTCATCGTGCTGGGCACGGACAACGGAGTGAATTTTACCGATGGCCTAGACGGGCTGTGCACCAGCGTCACCATTCTGGTGGCCACCTTCCTGACCATTGTGTCTATCGGGGAGGATCTGGGAATCAGCCCCATTACGGGAGCAGTGGTGGGGAGTCTTCTGGGCTTTCTGCTTTTCAATGTATACCCGGCCCGCGTTTTCATGGGGGATACCGGTTCCCTGGCGCTGGGAGGATTTGTGGCGGCTTCCGCCTACATGATGGAGCTGCCCCTCTTCATTCCCATCGTGGGGCTGATCTACCTGGTGGAAGTCCTCTCCGTGATTCTGCAGGTGGCGTATTTTAAAAAGACCGGGGGGAAGCGCATTTTCAAAATGGCGCCCATCCACCACCATTTTGAGCTGTGCGGCTGGTCGGAGACCCGGGTAGTGGCCGTGTTCTCCATAGTGACCGCCATCCTGTGCATGGTGGCATATCTGGGATTGTAGCGCGTATTCCAAGGCGAAGGAGGTTATGGACGAATGAACCAAAGTCAGAGAGTGCTGGTGGCCGGCACGGGCACCAGCGGCATAGCGGCCGCAAAGCTCATCCTGGAGCGGGGCGGCGAAGTGGTGCTCTATGACGGAAACAAAGAGCTGAATGAGAAAGAAATCAAGAAAAAATTCGAGGACCCCGAGAAGGTGACGGTGGTCCTGGGGGAGATCAAGCGTTCCGACCTTTTGGGGGTGGAACTGTGCATCATCAGTCCGGGGATTCCTCTGACCAGCCCCTTTGTAGCGGTGGTGGACGAGGCAAAGATCCCCGTTCTGGGGGAAATTGAGCTGGCCTACCAGTGCGGGGCCGGGCGTTTGGCAGCCATCACGGGAACCAACGGGAAAACGACCACCACGGCTCTCACAGGGGAGATTCTGAAGGCCCAGTTTGAGGAAGTTTTTGTGGCGGGAAACATCGGGGATCCCTACACCGGCCAGGTGCCGCAGATGACGGAGAATTCCGTCACCGTGCTGGAGGTCTCCAGCTTTCAGCTCGAGACCATCATGGACTTCAAGCCGGATGTGAGCGCCATATTAAATATCACCCCGGATCATCTGGACCGCCACGGAACCATGGAAAATTATATCCAGATCAAGGAGGGAATCACCCTCAACCAGACAGACAAGGACGCCGTGGTCTTAAACTACGATGATCCCGTTCTGCGGGAGTTTGGGGAGCGGGAGGATTTAAAGCCCAGGGTGATCTGGTTTTCCAGCCGGGAGAAGCTGAAGGACGGATTCTGCATGGACGGGGATGAAATCGTCTGGTGCCAGAACGGCAGGCAGACCTCCCTTGTAAATGTAAAGGAGATGCAGCTTCTCGGCAGGCACAATTATGAGAATGCCATGGCTGCGGCCGCCATCGGGATGCGCATGGGGGTTCCCGCAGCGAAGATCAGCCGGGTTCTTAAGGAGTTTAAGCCCGTGGAGCACCGGATTGAGTTCGTGCGGGAGCGGACCGGCGTGCGCTATTACAATGATTCCAAGGGAACCAATCCGGACGCGGCCATCCAGGCTCTCCGGGCCATGCCGGGCCCCACGATTCTCATTGCGGGCGGCTATGACAAAAACGGGACCTACGACGCGTGGGTCGAAGAATTTGCCGGAAAGGTCAAGTATCTGGTCCTCATCGGCCAGACGCGCGACAAGATCGCGGCCTGTGCCAAGGAGCACGGGTTTACGGAGATCATGTACGCGGAGGATATGCAGGAGGCAGTGCAGGTCTGCGCCGTCTACGCGGACATCGGGGATTGCGTGCTCTTAAGCCCTGCCTGCGCCAGCTGGGGGATGTTCAAGAATTATGAGGAACGGGGCCGTATCTTTAAGGAGTGCGTCATGGAGCTGTAGGAGGTAGATGCGTATGGCGAGAAGGAAGGCAGCGGGGGCTGCGGCGGGAAGATTGCGCCAGCCCCAGGTAAGGAGCCATGAGGAGCCGGAGGTACAGGTGAAAAAGAAGAAAAAGGTCCGGCATTTTTACGATTACAGCCTGCTCTTTTCCATTATTTTCCTGACAGCGTTCGGCCTGGTGATGATTTACAGCGCCAGCTCGTATTCCGCCCAGCTCGATCCCAGGTATGGGGGAAACGGCGCCTATTTCATGCAGCGCCAGGCCGCGATTGCGGCAATGGGCTTCGTCTGCCTGTTCATCATTTCCAAGATGGATTACCATATCTTTGCCCGCTTCTCCGTGGCGGCCTACATCATGTCCTATGTGCTGATGATTGCGGTCAGCATCGTGGGAACTGAGGCCAACGGAAAGAAGCGGTGGCTGGGGATCGGCCCCTTCAGCTTCCAGCCAACGGAGTTTGTAAAGATCGCCCTGATTGTGATGCTGGCTGCAGTGATCACTTCCATGGGAAACCGGATCAACCGGCTAAAGAGCGCCATGGCTGTGGCGGGCCTGGCCCTTCCCCTGGCCGGCCTCATCGCCATGAACAACTTGAGCTCCGGAATCATTGTATGCGGCATTGTGTTTGTCATGCTTTTTGTGGCCTGCAAGATAAAGTGGCCCTTCTTCGCTATGGGCGCCGGTGCGCTGGGAATTTTAGCCGGGGCGGGCCCCATCGGAAACGCGCTTCTGCAGATCGGCCTCCTAAAGCCCTACCAGTACAGCCGGATTGAAGCCTGGCTGAATCCGGAGTCTGATCCCATGGGAAATGGCTTCCAGGTTCTTCAGGGCCTCTACGCCATCGGTTCCGGCGGCCTGGTGGGCCAGGGCCTGGGGGAGAGCATTCAGAAGCTGGGCTTTCTGCCGGAGTCGCAAAATGATATGATTTTTGCCATTATCTGTGAGGAGCTGGGGCTTTTTGGGGCGGTTTCCATTATCTTGATTTTCCTCTTTATGATTTACCGCTTCATGGTCATTGCGAACAACGCGCCGGATCTCCTCGGAGCCATGCTGGTGGTTGGGGTAATGGGGCACATTGCCATCCAGGTGATATTGAATATCGCCGTGGTCACCAATACGATCCCCAACACAGGGATTACTCTGCCTTTTATCAGCTACGGAGGCACATCCATTCTGTTCCTTCTCATGGAGATGGGAATGGTGCTCAGCGTGTCGAACCAGATCAGGCTGGAGACATAGGGCGCCGGCTTTCAGGCACGCGTCGGCAGGGATGCGTACCGGCGCCGGCGGACCTGCACCTGGGAGAGATCTCCGGCATATGCTTAAATATAGGCAGCTGTTTGGGCACCGTCCCGGACAGCTTGCGCAAGAAAGCATAAGCCAGGAGGTGCCCCATTGTCTGAGATCCGGATTTTCGGTCAGTCCCCTTTAAAGGGGGAGATATCCATACAGGGTTCCAAAAACGCCGCCCTCCCCATGATGGCGGCGGCCCTTCTTCATAAGGGGGTGACCGTCCTCATGAATGTCCCTGCCATACGGGACGTGTCCTGCATGGCAGATATTTTGGAGTATCTGGGCTGCCATGTGCGGCGGCAGGGCGGCTGCATGGCGATTGATGCCCGGGAGATAAAAAATACCGCTGTCCCGGATCATTTTGTCAGATCCATGCGCTCCTCCATCGTGGTGCTGGGCGCTCTTTTGGGCCGGACGGGAGAGGGGAGCGGCTGCTATCCGGGAGGCTGCCTGATCGGGGCCAGGCCCATTGACCTTCATCTGAAGGTTTTTAGGGAGCTGGGAGCGGATATCCGGGAGACGGACGGACGTCTGGCCGTCGAGAGGGGGAGAGAAGGGATCCGGGGAGCGGAGATCCACCTGGACTATCCCAGCGTGGGGGCTACGGAGCAGGCCATCCTTGCCTCTGTTCTGGCCCGGGATGTGACGGTGGTCCACGGGGCGGCGAAGGAGCCGGAGATCACCCAGCTCTGCGAGTTCCTGAACAATATGGGTGCCATTATCTGCGGCATGGGGACGGAGCATCTGATGATTCAGGGGGTGCGCTGTCTCCACGACAGCAGCTTCCGGGTGGAGGGCGACCGGATCGTGGCGGGCACCTACGGGGCGGCCGCCGCAGCTGCCGGGGGTGACATCCTGATGAAGGGAATCAGGCCCTCCTTCCTCCGGGTTCCCCTGGCGTTTCTGGCCCGGACAGGTGCCAGGGTCCGGACGGAGGAAACAACCGGGCGGATCCAGGTGTCGATGGAGGAGATTCCGGGCTGCCTGGACATACGCACGGGCCCTTATCCGGAGTTCCCTACGGATCTGCAGTCCCCGTTTATGGCTCTGCTCGCTTCGGGGCGGGGGATCAGCCATATTGAGGAGCGGGTTTTTGAGGGCAGATTTGCCACGGCTGAGGCTCTTAACGCCATGGGAGCCCGGATCCGGATCCGGGATCGGGAGGCCGTCATTGAGGGCGTCCGTCCCCTGCACGGGGCCAGGGTGGAGGCCGCGGATCTGCGGGGCGGGGCTGCCCTGGCGGTGGCCGGGCTGGCGGCCAGCGGGGAGACCTGCATCTCCGGATGCATTCACATCGAGCGGGGGTATGAGGATATCTGCCGGGATCTCACCGCCCTTGGGGCGCGGATCCGGTGGGCAAAAGAGGATGGAGCATGAGAGAATTTTGGAGAAAGCATCATGGGGGGATTGGGATCGCCCTGGCGGTCTTTCTGCTGGGAGCGATTCTTTTTCTCACCGTGCGGATACAAAATATAACGGTTACGGGCAGCGAGCGGTATACGGCCGAGGAGGTGGAGGAGCTTCTCTTTCCGGGAAGCTGGGGAAAAAACGCGGCGGTGGCATACCTGAATTACCGCTTAAAGCCCCATCGTCAGATTCCCTTTGTGGAGGATTACCGGATTGTCTTTCACAGTCCCCTGGATGTGGAGGTCATTATCTATGAGAAGAGCATTGTAGGATATGTATCCTACATGAGCAGCTACATGTATTTTGACAGGGATGGAATCATTGTGGAGAGCTCCGGCGAAAAGCTTGAGGGAGTGCCCTGGATCACCGGCCTGGATTTTGGACAGATCGTGCTCTATAAGCCGCTTCCCGTGGAGGACAGGGACATTTTCCAGGAGATTTTGAATCTGACCCAGCAGCTCTCGCTCTACGAGATTCCGGTGGACCGTATTTCCTACGATTCCCAGGGACAGGCCACCCTGTACATCCGCCAGATGGAGGTGACGCTGGGAGATAACCGGGATATTGACGGGAAAATATCGACGCTGAACGATATTCTCACGGATCAGCCTCAGCTTATGGACATAGAGGGCGTGCTGGAGCTGGAAAATTATACGGAGTCCAACAGCCATGCGGGAATAACTTTTAGAAGGAAATAGAATTGGGGCTTGATATTTTTTCTAAAATAAAATATCATAATAAATAGACTAGACTTTTGAAGGCCACTTATATATAATTAGAGAGATATGAGTTCGGAAAGGCGTGCGGACAGGCATCTTTTCGGACAAGAGATTACGATTCAGGCAGGGGAATAAAGGAGGATATGTATCTTGTTAGAGATTAAGATAAATGAGACGGAGAATTCCGCCAGAATAATTGTTGTGGGCGTGGGCGGCGCGGGAAACAACGCGGTGAACCGCATGATTGATGAGAACATTGCGGGCGTCGAGTTCATCGGGATCAATACGGACAAGCAGGCCCTCCAGTTCTGCAAGGCCCCCACGGCTATGCAGATTGGCGAGAAGCTCACCAAGGGACTTGGGGCCGGAGCCAGGCCGGATGTAGGAGAGAAGGCCGCGGAGGAGAGCTCCGAGGAGATTTCCCAGGCGCTAAAGGGAGCGGATATGGTGTTCGTGACCTGCGGTATGGGCGGCGGTACGGGAACCGGAGCGGCTCCTGTGGTAGCCAAGATTGCCAAGGACATGGGCATCCTGACCGTTGGGGTGGTGACAAAGCCCTTCCGCTTTGAGGCCAAGACGCGTATGAGCAACGCTCTCATGGGTATTGAGAATTTAAAGCAGGCCGTGGACACATTGATTGTGATTCCCAACGACCGTCTTCTTGAGATTGTGGACCGGCGCACGACTATGCCCGATGCGCTTAAGAAAGCGGATGAGGTGCTTCAGCAGGCAGTGCAGGGAATCACCGACCTGATCAATGTGCCGGGGCTTATCAATCTGGATTTCGCGGACGTGCAGACGGTCATGATTGACAAGGGAATCGCCCACATCGGCATCGGCAAGGCCAAGGGCGATGACAAGGCCATTGAGGCGGTGAAGCAGGCCGTGTCCAGTCCTCTGCTTGAGACGACGATCGAGGGCGCAAGCCATGTGATTATCAATATTTCCGGCGATATCAGCCTGATCGAGGCCAACGAGGCCGCAAGCTTCGTGCAGGAGCTGGCCGGCGACGACGCCAATATTATTTTCGGCGCCATGTACGATGAGAATGCCCAGGACGAGGCCAGCATCACGGTGATCGCTACGGGCCTTGACGAGCACGGCGGAAGCGCCTCCGTTGCCAAGGCTATGACAGGCTTTGCAAACGGCTTTAAGCCCAAGAACGCCCAGGCTCCGGCGGCGGGAAATAAAGCGGGCACAGAGGCCGCAGCATCTTCCTCCTATACGAGGCCATCCCAGGGCTATACCCCCAGCTATACCCGTCCTTCCTCCGGCAGCACGGCAAACCAGGGCTATACGCCGCGCTACGGGACAAGCCAGGGCTACACGGGAAATACAAGCGGGAACAACGCCGGCCAGAGCCAGGCGCCCAATCCTGCTCCGAACCCCGCACCCTCTTTCCGCCCGGCGGCCAACAAGGAGATGCAGATCAATATTCCCGACTTCCTTAAGAATAAGCGTTAGAGTGTATTTAATGAATTTTCAAGCACGCTTCGGAGCGTGTCCGCGGACTGATTTCCGCGGGCAGCGGCCGAGCAGTTATATGAGTCGCGCAAGAGCAGGTTTTGGCCTGCTCTTTTTTAAACGAAAGTGCTGCAAAATTTCTGCTTCTATGTCTGATAGTTTCTTGACAAACACTGGCAGGTATTATATAAATATATGTAGGATGCGGTACCAGCGGTTTCCAGTTAGCGAGGAGCTCCGGCGCCGTTTCTGCTTTTGTCAACTATACTAAGAGGAAAGAGGTTGAGTGTAACATGGCAAACATCGATTTAACCCAGTATGGCATTACGGGAACCACTGAGATCGTGTACAATCCTTCTTTTGAGATGCTGTTCGAGGAGGAGATGAGACCGGATCTGGAGGGGTATGAGAAGGGCCAGCTCACCGAGCTGGGCGCGGTGAACGTTATGACCGGCATTTACACCGGACGTTCCCCCAAAGACAAGTTCATCGTTATGGATGAGAATTCCAAGGACACCGTGTGGTGGACCACCGATGAGTACAAGAACGACAACCATCCGGCCAGCCAGAAGGCATGGGATACGGCAAAGGAGATCGCCATTAAGGAGCTCTCCAACAAGAGGCTGTTCGTTGTTGACGCGTTCTGCGGCGCCAATGAGGACACCCGCATGTCCATCCGTTTCATCATGGAAGTGGCATGGCAGGCACACTTTGTAAAGAACATGTTCATTCGCCCCACCGAGGAGGAGCTTAAAAACTTCAAGCCCGACTTTGTTGTTTACAACGCTTCCAAGGCAAAGATTGAGAACTACAAGGAGCTTGGCCTTAACTCCGAGACGGCAGCCATGTTCAACATCACCACGAGAGAGCAGGTTATCATCAATACCTGGTACGGCGGCGAGATGAAGAAGGGTATGTTCTCCATGATGAACTACTATCTGCCCTTAAAGGGAATCGCCTCCATGCACTGCTCTGCCAATACGGATATGAACGGCGAAAACACCGCTATCTTCTTCGGACTGTCCGGAACCGGAAAGACCACTCTTTCCACCGATCCCAAGCGTCTTCTGATCGGCGATGACGAGCACGGCTGGGATGACAACGGCGTGTTCAACTTCGAGGGCGGATGCTACGCGAAGGTTATCGACCTGGATAAGGAGTCCGAGCCCGACATCTACAATGCCATCAAGAGAAACGCTCTTCTGGAGAACGTGACGGTAGATGCGGACGGCAAGATCGACTTCACGGATAAGAGCGTGACGGAGAATACCCGCGTTTCTTACCCCATCGACCATATTAAGAACATTGTGCGCCCTGTTTCCTCCGCTCCCGCGGCAAAGGAAGTTATTTTCCTGTCCGCAGATGCGTTCGGCGTGCTTCCTCCCGTATCCATTCTTACTCCGGAGCAGACCAAGTATTACTTCCTGTCCGGATTTACCGCTAAGTTAGCAGGTACGGAGCGCGGCATCACTGAGCCCACCCCCACCTTCTCCGCTTGCTTCGGCCAGGCATTCCTGGAGCTGCATCCCACCAAGTATGCAGAGGAGCTGGTTAAGAGAATGGAGCAGAGCGGCGCAAAGGCTTACCTGGTGAACACCGGCTGGAACGGCACCGGCAAGCGTATCTCCATCAAGGATACCCGCGGCATCATCGACGCGATCCTGGACGGCTCCATTTTAAAGGCTTCCACCAAGAAGATCCCGTACTTCAACTTTGAAGTGCCCACCGAGCTTCCCGGCGTGGATCCCGCAATCCTTGATCCCCGCGACACCTACAAGGATGCCGCTGAGTGGGATGCCAAGGCAAAGGATCTTGCCAGCCGCTTCGTGAAGAACTTCAAGAAGTACGAGGGCAATGACCTGGGCAAGGCTCTGGTTTCCGCCGGCCCTGTGGTTGAGTAATCGTATAAAAGAATAATCTGCAAAAGCAGACAGGGCAGGTCCCGCAGCAAGGGTGAACATGCTGCGGGGCCTTTTTTCTTAATATTTTCCGCTCTTTCTTAATTCTTCTCCGCCCCCATTGCAGGGGAAATTTTCCTATGTTACTATGAAAACAGCAGGATGACGAAAGTTCCGGCAGGGTACGGAGAATGGAAAATGGGAGGGAAAGATTATGAAGAAAGCAGAAATCAGGGGGCGGACCCGAAGACTGGCCAGAAGCTTGGCCGGGGCGGTGATCGGACTTGGCGCAGGGCTGGGAGTGCTTTTGACGGGCTGCGGCGCGGGAAATTCCGCGGCGGGGAGCAGCGCGTCCGGAGGCCCGGCGGCGCAGATGGAAACGGCAGCGGCGGCGGTCTCTATGCCGGAGGCCGGCGCGTATGAAAATGAAAGGGAGGGCATCGCTTTAGATAAGGCCGCTACGGGGCAGGGGGAGGTGTCCTCCGGCCTTACCGGGGACGCGGCCGTTCCGGCGGGAAACGCGGCGGAGAGCGGCCGGGAATCCGGCGTCTCCCGCAAGCTCATACGGGACGTGACCATGGAGGTGGAGACGCGGAACTTTGACGGCCTTTTGGAACGGATATCCGAGAGAGTGGAGGAGCTGGGAGGCTATGTGGAGTCCTCCAGCGTGTCCGGGCGCAGCCTTAATTCCGATGGTACCGGGGGAAGGGACGCCAGCGTGAAGGCGCGGATTCCGGCTGACAGGCTGGACGGCTTTGTGGAGACCGTGGAGGAGGAGGCCAATGTTCTGAACCGCCAGGAGCAGGTAACGGACATTACCCTTCAGTATTCGGATGTGGAGAGCCGGAAAAAATCCCTGGAGATTGAGCAGGAGCGGCTGTGGGAGCTTTTGGAGCAGGCGGAGAGCGTGGACGCGGTGGTGACGCTGGAGTCCCGGCTCTCCCAGGTGCGCTATGAACTGGAATCCCTCACATCGCAGCTTCGCCTCTATGACAACCAGGTGGCTTACAGCACCGTGGATCTCTATATCTGGGAGGTGGGAGAGCTCACGCCCCAGGAGGAGGAAGGCATCGGCGCCCGGATTCAGAGAGGCTTCTCGGACAGCGTAAAAATGCTGACGGAGGGCGGCGTGGATTTAATGGTGTGGATTCTTTCCAACAGCCCTGTGCTTCTGGTGCTGGCGGCCGCGGCCTTTATTCTCGCGAAGGTGGGGAGAATCGGCCTGCGCCTTAGGAGAAAGAGAAGAGAGAAGAAGGCGCTTGGGAAAGCAGTGCCGGACAAAGGGGAGAACAAAGAGCAGTAAGGGGGCAGAAAGATGCGGCTGACGTATGTTCACATTCAGAATTTCAAATCCATCCGGGATATGGAAATCCGGGACATTGACCGGGCCCTGATCCTGGTAGGGAAGAATAATACGGGGAAAACCTCCGTGCTGGATGCCGTATGCGCGGCGCTGGGATGCTATGAAGTGCAGGAGAGGGATTTCAACGAACAGGGCCAGGCGGTGCGCATCGCGGTCCGCCTGGCCCTTGCCGGGGAAGACCTGGCATTTTTCCACGGACAGGGGCGCGTGAGCAAATACCGCAGATTTGAGGCCTGGCTGAAAAGCTTTAAAGAGCGTCTCCCCTCCTTCCGGGAGGACAGCCGGCGGGCAGGAAAGCTGCCGGAGGGGGAGCTGTCCTTTACCTTTCACATGTCCCCGGGCGGAAAGCCCCGGTATGAGGACGGGCACAGGAAGAATAATCCGTATATCCCCATGGTTCTCCCCAAAGTTTACCGGATTACGGCCGAGCGGGAGCTCGCGCAGCTTCAGAACGACCTCCTGCTCTCGGCCCAGGGGGAGGAGGTGCGGCGTTTAAAGAGCGAGAGCTGCGTGTTCGAGGCGGCCAAGACCTGCACCCGCTGTTTTCAGTGCATCGGCTTAATCGACCAGAAAAAGCCCGGGGAGCTGACGGCCGCGGAGACGGCCCGGCTTTTGGAGTACAAGGTGTACCAGATGAACCTGGGCGGCATGGCACGGAAGATTAATGAAAATTTCCGCAAAAACGGCGGCTATGAGGAACTTCGCTACGCCCTTCGGTGGGAGGGCGGCAGGCTCTTTGACCTGGAGGTTACGGCCTACAACGAAGAGCAGAACAGGGCCCGGCCGGTGGAGCTCATGGGACGGGGCATGCGCAGCATTTACATGCTATCCCTCTTGGAGACTTATACGGGACAGGAGGGGAGATTTCCCAGCATCATTGTGGTCGAGGAGCCGGAGCTCTTTCTCCACCCGCAGCTTCAAAAGACCTGCGGGGAGATTCTCTACCGCCTTTCGCTGAAAAACCAGGTGATTTTCCAGACCCATTCCCCGGATCTGCTCTTTAATTTTACCATCCGCCAGATCCGGCAGGTGGTGCTGGATAAGGAGCGCTTCAGCACGGTCCGGCCCCAGACGGACCTGGGACGGATTCTGGACGACCTGGGCTATGGGGCCAATGACCTGATGAACGTGAGCTTTGTGTTCATTGTGGAGGGAAAGCAGGACAAGAGCCGCCTGCCGCTGCTTCTGGAGAAGTATTACTCGGAGGTTCTGGACGAGGAGGGGAGGCTGGCCCGCATTTCCATCATCACCACCAACAGCTGTACCAACATCAAGACATATGCCAATTTAAAGTACATGAACCAGGTGTACCTGCGAGACCAGTTCCTCATGATACGGGATGGGGACGGGGAAGACCCGGAGGAGCTGGCAGGGCAGCTCTGCCGGTACTATGAGGAGCGCAGCCGGGAGGACGCGGACCGCCTTCCGCGGGTTACACGGAAAAATGTGCTGATTTTGAAGTATTATTCCTTTGAGAATTATTTCCTCAACCCGGCGGTCATGGCCAAGCTGGGGATTGTGGAGAGCGAGGAGGCGTTTTACCGGATTCTCTTTGAAAAATGGCGGGAGTATCTTGGCCGCATCCGCAGCGGCCAGCGGCTTCTCGCGGTGATGGGCCGGGATTTCGAATCGCCGGAGGATGTGCGGGAGCACATGGAGGAGATACGGATTCACCTGCGGGGGCACAATCTTTACGATATTTTTTACGGCCGGTATAAGGCGGAGGAGACAGAGCTTCTGCGGCGGTATATTGATCTGGCGCCCCGGGAGGACTTTCAGGATATTCTGGATGGGATTGACCGGTTTGTGTATTTTGAGAGCAGGAGGCGGGGGGAGTAAGATGAACAAAGTGAAATGTGTATTTTGCAGCGGTAAGGCGGGTATATTTTAGATTGCATCCGGGCAGCTTTTTTGATATGATGAAATGGATTACTCCAGCAGGGAGGCAAGAGCGTGAAAATCAGATTAAAAAATATTGGTATCATTAAAGATTCGGAAATTGTATTGGATGGACTGACCGTAATAACCGGGAAAAATAATTCCGGAAAAACTACGGTAGACAAGACCCTGTATTCCCTTTTGGACGGGGTCAGCAACATCCAGCAGAAAGCGCAGAATGACAAAGCGTATTATATCCGTCGGCAGTTAAATAAGGTTTCTAATACGCTGCCGGATTTTCTGCGGTGCTTCCGCCTCCAAAGACCTGAGAACGCTGAATTTTTTTCTTCCTATCCGGCGCTGAAAGAGCTGGCTTCCAGAAAAATTTATCAAGAGCGGTCATTGGATGAGAATATGCGTTTGGCGAGAGAGCTGGAGGAGGAATTATCCCTGTTTGAAGGGGAGCTGATTGAAAGAAACAGCGAATGCTTCCAATACTGGCCTGTCCTGCGCGGCAGCTCAAACGAGCAGGAGCATGAGAGCAGAAGCAGTATTTTTAATGCGCAAAAAGAGGAGGCTCTCTGGATTCTTCATAAAATGTTTGCGGATGTTGAAAAAGACCCGCAGCTCATCGACTATGCGCGGGAAAGTATTAACCAAACGCTGCAGACGGAATTTTCCTATCAGATTCAGCCGGTCAGGGGACAGCAGGGGGACTCTAAAATTGAGCTTTTAGGGGAAAACACCACATATTTTCATCTTACGATTTCAGAAAACAGAGTAGTAAATGAGGGCGTTCCTGTTTTTGTATCGGTTCCGTACCAGAAGGCTTATTTTGTGGATGATCCGTTTGTTTTGGATAATGCATTGTCTTGGAGATTTTCGGATAAGATGGAGCCGGATGATGATGCAATTTTGAATCCGAACCGCATAGTTCATCACAATTACAAACTAAATTCGGTCCTTAGGAGCCGCAGGCAGCCTTCCGTTTTCGAACAGACAATTTTAAGCGATACGCTGCAGGAAATTAAGGAAAAGATAGACGGGATTATTCCGGGAACCTTTGATTTTTCGCCGGAGGGTGAATATTATATTCAGAATGGAATGAAGCTGAGAATTGCGAATCTGGCTGCGGGCTCAAAAATGTTTTCTATTATAAAAATACTTTTAGCAAAAGGGGAACTGGATAATACAACCATGCTCATTTTGGATGAACCGGAGACGCATCTGCATCCCCAATGGCAGAATGCATTTGCGGAAATTATCGTCCTTCTGGTAAAGGAGCTGGGCATAAACATACTTTTGACTACCCATAGCGCTAATTTTATGCTGGCGCTGGACGCATATATGAGAAAATACCATATGGCAGACAAGACAAATTTTTACCAGACTGATATGCTGGAGGACGGATTTGTCCGGTATCGCTGTGTGAATGACGACATGGGGAAGAAGATTTATGAAGACTTTTTGCAGTATTTATCCGAAGTAAAGGTACTTCGAGATCAGTATCTGAATGGCATAGGGGAATGAGTATGATTACAAAAGAACTGCAGACATATGTCCAAGATAACTGGGGACAGATTCAAGTTATGTCCGCGATGGAATTTCAAAATCATCTGTGCACGTTTGCATAAGAAAAATAAATGACAGATAGATAATGGTTCAGGACGGCGCATGCTTTAAAGGCGTGCGCCGTCCTGAATTGTTACAATATCTTAAGAAAAAATTTCGTTGCTTTTGCGCCGTCCGCATGGTATCTTATAGGAAGAATAACTGTATTAATGCAATTAGTACACAGAAGGGGGGAAAGGCAGATGATCGTGCTGGACTACAGGGACCGAAGGCCGCTGTACGAACAGGTGACGGAGCGGTTCAAAGAGCTGATCGTTCGGGAGATACTGCCCCAGGACGCGCAGCTCCCCTCGGTGCGAAGCCTTGCGTCCGAGCTGTCTATCAATCCCAATACCATTCAGCGGGCCTATGCGGAGCTGGAGCGCCAGGGCTATATCTATTCCGTCAAGGGAAAGGGAAGCTTTGTGGCGGAGAAGAGCCGGATACGGCTGCAGGCTGTCGGGGAGTGGTGGGAGCTCTTTGAGGATACCGCGGCCCAGGGGCTGGACATGGGGATTGAACAAGAGGAGATGACGGAGCGGATCGGACAGCTTGCGAGAGAGCGCGGGCAGGAGAAAGGGGGAGAGAGCCATGATTGAAGCGGTAAATCTTACAAAGCGGTTTGATGATATCACGGCTGTGGACCACATAAACGCAGAGATAAAGGAGGGAAGCGTTTTTGGCCTCATCGGGACGAACGGGGCGGGAAAATCCACCTTTCTGCGGCTGGCAAGCGGAATCTTAAAGCCGGATGAGGGAAGCGTCACCATTGACGGCCAGGAGGTATTTGAGAACCTTGAGGCAAAGAGGAAGTTCTTTTATATTTCCGATGACCAGTATTTTTTCAGCAACTCCACGCCGGGGGAGATGGCTGCGTATTACGGGAAAATCTATGAGCGCTTTGACCAGGAGCGGTTTCACAAGCTGATGAGCGGATTCGGTCTGGACGAGAAGCGGAAGATACGGACATTTTCCAAGGGGATGAAAAAGCAGGTTTCCGTGATCTGCGGCGTGTGCGCGGGGACGGCCTACCTGTTCTGCGACGAGACATTTGACGGGCTGGATCCGGTGATGCGCCAGGCGGTGAAAAGTATTTTTGCGGAGGATATGGAGGACCGGAATTTAACGCCCATCATCGCCTCCCACAACCTGCGGGAGCTGGAGGATATCTGCGACCACGTGGGGCTGCTCCACAAGGGCGGAATCCTGCTTTCCAAGGACTTAGATGATATGAAGCTGACAATCCACAAAGTCCAGTGCGTTCTGCCGGAGGGGCTGGAGCCGGAAAATCTTGCGGGTCTCACGATCATAGGCGTGGAGAGGAGAGGACGCCTGTGCCTGATTACGGCCAGGGGGACCAGGGAAGAGATCGAAGCGGTTATTTCTTCCTATCATCCGATATTTTATGAGTGCATTCCTCTGACCCTGGAGGAGATATTCATCAGCGAAACGGAGGTGGCTGGATATGACATCCGCAAACTCATTCTGTAAGCTTCTTTGGGAGGATGTGAAGCGCCGGGCCTGGGCGGCTGCCCTGCTCGTCATGATTTTTTTCTTTGCCCTGCCGGTCCATCTGTCCCTCATCCTGGAAAACGCGGAGAACACCCGGTATTATCAATACAATAACTGGGAGCCCCTGGTTCTTGACGGCACCATCTCCCAGGCGGAGTATGAGGCCCGGGTGCTGGCGTGCAAAACGGAGGCGGTGGCCGGGGAGCTTCAATTCGGGAACGGCCTGACAGCCTTCCTCATGATCGCGGCGGCGGTGGTAGTCGGCGCGGCAAGCTTTTCCTATCTCCACAACAGGAGAAAAACGGATTTTTATCACAGCATTCCCGTGCGGCGGGAGATGCTGTTTGGCGCGGCCTTTGCGGGAGGCATCCTTCTGGTGGCGGCAGCGTATCTGCTTAATCTCTGCTTGGCAGCGGCGGTGGCGGGAAGCGCGGGCGTGGGTATCGGCTCCCTGGCAGGCCCCATGGTTCGGGGATATTTCCTGAATCTGCTGTATTTCGGGCTGAATTATGCCGTGGTCACGGCAGCCATGATGCTCACCGGCCATATGGTCGTTGGGATTCTGGCCACGGGTGTGCTCTTTTTCTTCATGCCCTGCGTGATGGTGGTGCTGGAGTCCTACTGCAACACATTCTTTATCACGGCCACAGGAAGCTCCTGGGGTTCCATGCGGATGATTTTTGACGTGGGAGAGCGGTATCTTTCTCCGGTGGCGGCCTATGTGACGGCAATCGGATGGGAGTCGGCCGGGGAGGGCGGAGCGCATATTGCGGAGCAGATTATTGCCCTCTTCGCGTTTTTGGCTCTTACCTTGTTCTGCCTCCAACTCTACCGCCTGCGGCCATCGGAGGCGGCGGGGCGGGCCATGGCATTTCCGAGAACCATGGCGCCCATCCGGATTCTTCTGGTTCTGGGCTTCGGCCTGGCGGGCGGCCTGTTTTTCTGGGGCCTGCAGAGCCGGCTGAAATGGGGGCTTTTCGGAGCGGCCATGGGAGCGGCGCTGAGCCACTGCGTGATAGAGATCATCTATCACTTTGACTTTAAAAAACTGTTTTCCCATAAACTGCAGATGGTTTTGAGCTTTGCGGCGGTCTTCCTTTTATTTGCCAGTTTTCGGTATGACTGGTACGGCTATGATTCCTATCTGCCGGACCGGGAAAAGGTGGCGTCAGCGAGCCTGGACCTGAATATGGACAGCCGCTGGATCTCCGGGGAAGCGGCGGTGGAGACGGACTCCCGCGGGCGGACGATGATCCGCTACGGAAACCGGGATGAGACAATTGAAACTATGGAAGTCACCAATCTGGACGCAGTCATGATCCTTGCGGAGGAAGGGCGGAAAAGAGCCCTGGAGGACAGGGACGCCACGCTGGAGCGGTGGAATACGGCAGAAGAAGCGGAGGCGTCAGCGGCCGCAGGGGATGTCTGGGTACAGACGCAGGACGCGGCTTCCGTGGGAGTGATCGGAGGAGCGGATGGTCCTACCTCCATCTTCCTGGCAGGGAAGACCGTGGACGGAGGCGAAGCGGAGGAGACCTATTTTACCCAGATGACCGTGGGATGGCATCTGAAGGACGGCCGTTATATCCGCCGTACCTATCAGATTCCCCTCTCGACGGTCATGGATGCCTATGAAGCGCTCTATGATGACCCGGCATATAAGGAAGGATTGTATTATATTCTGAAGCGTCAGCCGTCGGATTATGCCCAGGCGCTGTACCGGGAAGCAGGCAGGCTTCACCTGCGGACGGAAGATGCGGGGGATATAGAGAAACTCCTTGCGGCATACCAGCAGGATCTTTTGGAATTAACAGCCCGGGAAAAGCGGGAGCAGAGCCCTGTGGGGGCTTTGGGATTCGCTTCCGCGGAGATTACGGAATATCTGAAGGAAAATGTTTATCTGGCGGATGATTATGTGAATGCCATGGATTCCTACATTCAGAGCTGGCCTGTTTATTCCTCCTTTGAGCGGACCATGAAGGTTTTGGAGGAAATGGGAGCCGCGCCGGGAAGCTGGATGCAGCCGGAAAAGGTGCGGGAGATTCGGGTGGACCTGGAGAGTGTGTTCTGGAACAGCGAAGCGGGATACACGGAGCTTCCCCAGGGAGAGGAGCTGAAGGCGCTTCAGGCGGTAAATCCCTGGTATGATGAGAGCGGTATGCTGGTATTTGACGAGCCGCAGGAGATATCCCTGATTCTCAGCGCTATGACGGCGGATGAGGTATGCAACATGGATTCCTTTAAGGAAATTTATACCAGCGTCATGGCGGATATGAAGGACGGGACCAGCGTGCCCGGGGCAGTGATGCGGGAGAAGATGAGCCCGGAGGTGCTTCGGCTGTTTGCAGGGATTCCGATACGGTGAGAAAAGGATAGAGAAGGATAGAAAAAGGATTGTCCCGCCCCGGCGGGTTCCGGAAGGTATGCAGCTTTCCGGGCCGCAGGGGCGGGACGCTTGCTGTTTACGCGCAAAAACCATGTCACCCCTTCTCCTGGTGGGGCAGCCGCCCTCTGAGGAACCGCTTCTTCAGCTCGCTGAAGCGGAAGGGGATCAGCGGATAGATGTAGCTCTTCCCCGCGATGGTCCTGTTGAAGACGATGGCGCAGACGGTCAGCACCATGCCCAGCACATAGCCCCAGATGTTGAACAGGGCGGTGAGAATCAGGATCAGGATGCGCATGAATTTCATGGCGTAGCCCAGCTCAAAGCTGGCCTGGGAATAGTTGGCGATGGTGACGAAGGCCATGTACAGCATGGTTTCGCTGTTGAACCACCCGGATTTCACCGCGTATTCCCCCAGGACGATGCCGGCGATGACGCTCAGGGGCGTGGTCAGCATGTTGGGGGTGTTCACTGCGGCCAGGCGCAGGCCGTCGATGGCAAACTCCAGGATGAGGAGCTGCCAGATCAGAGGGACATTGTAGGGGTCCGACAGACGGATAAAGGCCAGCCACTCCGGGATCAGCTCCGGGTTCTGCATGAACAGAAGCCAGGTGGGGGTGACGATCAGGGACAGGGTGGAGATGGCCATCCGGGAGATCCGCAGGTAGGTTCCTGTGATGGGCGGAAAATAATAATCGTCCGCCTCTTCAATGATATCAAATACCGAGGAGGGCAGGATCATGGCCGAGGGGGAGTTGTCCACCAGGACGATGATGTTGCCCTCCAGGATGGAGGCCGCGGCGGTGTCCGGCCGCTCGGAAAACTTGAACTTGGGGAAGGGATTAAACCATTTGTGGGGGAAAATGCACTCTGCCAGGCTCTCCTGGTTCATGGACAGGGCATCCACCACCAGGCGGCTGATACGGCCTTTGATGGTGGAAAGAAGCTCTTTGTCCACCCGGCCCTCCATATAGCAGACCGCGATGTCCGTGTGGGAGCTCTCCCCGGCGCTCATGATCTCAATGGTGAGCTTGGGATCCCGGATGCGCCGCCGGATCAGGGCGGTGTTGAAGACCAGTGTCTCCACAAAGCCGTCCCGGGAGCCGCGCATGACCTTGTCCTTGTCCGGCTCGCTGACGCCCCGGGCCGGATACGTGCGGCAGTCGATGGTGAGGCATTTGTCATACCCGTCGATGAAGAGGCAGGAGATGCCGGAGAGAAGCTGGACAATCATCTGCTCCGAATTGTCCACCATGCCGATTTCCCCGTAGGGCAGGTACTGTTTGGAAAATCCGTGGGCGTCCGGCGGCATGTCCTCGGGCTTGATGGAGGGGAATGCCTGCAGGATCCGGAGTATGGTGTCGTCCTTGGTAAATCCATCGATAAAATACAGGCAGCCATCCCGCCCGCCCACGTGGATTACCCGGTATACGACGTCAAAATTAGCATCCACATTCAGCTTTTTGTGGAGGTAAGCGATATTGTCCGTTAAATTTTGAGAAAACTGCATGTTGCTCATCCTTTCCTTCCGCAGAGCGGATCCCTTACAGTATGTCCGGAAAAGGAAAAAATATACACAAAGACAATTGTCTTTTCACCGCGGACAAACAGGAGGTTTTTACAGAAAAAACCCCGGAAAATGGAAAATAATTTACAGATTTGCACAATTTTTATTGACAAATGCTGGAAACAGTGCTATAGTGAGTTTTGTAAGAAGCACAAAGGAGTGCCTTACGGGTTTTTGTTTGGTATGGGGATGCCGAACATATAGTGTGACGGTTTTGTACGTGACCAAGAGCTGCCTTCTGTGGGGGAATGGCAGCTCTTCCTTTTGTCATGGGCATCGAACGCCCGCCCTTTCAAGCTGCTGCGCGCTGCGCACGCAAGCGCCCTGGCCTGCAGAAAAACTTCCTATTGACATATTTCCTACAGGAATAGTATGATAATCCTGTGAAAGGATTGGAAGCCGGCGGACAGCGCGGCGAATATTTCCGGTGATTTCACAGAAAATAAGCCAAAGGATGTGAGTGTGCATGCTGGTATCGACGAAAGGGCGCTATGCCCTGCGGACCATGGCGGACCTGGCGGTTCATGGGAACGGAGAGCCGGTAAAGATAAAAGATATCGCGAAAAGGCAGGGGATTTCAGGAAAATATCTGGAGCAGATCATATCCATCCTGTCGCGGGCCGGCTTGGTCCGCAGCATACGGGGAAACCAGGGAGGATATTATCTCGCGAAGGCCCCGAAGGAATACACGCTGGGGATGATCCTGCGGATAACGGAGGGCAGCCTGGCTCCCGTGGACTGTCTGAGCGGGGATGAGAATCCCTGTACCAGGCAGCACGGCTGCGTCACCCTGCGGCTCTGGCACGAGCTGGACGACGCGATTTCCGGGGTTGTGGACCGCTATACCCTGGAAGACCTGGCGGGGTGGCAGATGGAACTGGAAAAGGGGGACGAGCTGTCTGAAGATGGGGGACAGTGACAGAGAGAACGCGTTTTGGGGGTGCTTTTTATGAATGGAATAAAAAATATGGCGGCAGCCTTCCATGCCTGGCGGAAAAAGCCGTCCGTGAGGCTGGCCATAACCCTGGCGGCGGTGTTTATATCCGCCCTGGTTCAGACGTATGCCATCCAGGTGTTTGTGCGCCGGGCGGGAATCATTTCCGGCGGGTTCACTGGCCTGGGAATGCTGGTGGAGCGCCTGGGCGAGCTGAAGGGGATAAATATCCCCCTGCAGGCCGTCCTTCTCCTTCTCAATATTCCCGTAGCGCTTCTCTGCTGCAAGGGGATCAGCATCCGCTTTACCGCGGTCTCCCTGGTGCAGGTAGCCCTTACCAGCTTTTTTCTTCAGGTCTGTTCCTTTGCTCCCATATTTACCGATGAATTTTTGAATGTGATCTTCGGCGGTGTTGTCATGGGCCTGTCCGTCGTGATTGCTCTCCGGGGAAATGCGTCTACCGGCGGGACGGATTTTATCGCCCTCTATGTGTCCAACAAGACAGGACGGTCCATCTGGAGCTTTGTATTCTTGGGCAACGCAGTGATGTACTGTTTTTACGGCTCTGTCTTCGGATGGAAATACGCGGGGTACTCGATCATTTTCCAATTCATCTCCACGAGGATGATCTCCGCCTTCCATCACCGCTATGATTTGGTGACGCTCCAGGCCACCACGGCCAAAGGCCCCGAGGTGGTGGACGCGTACATCGGCCGCTTTCGGCACGGCATCTCCTGCGTGGAGGCCGTGGGAGGGTACAGCAAAAAGAAAATGTATCTCCTGAATACGGTAATTTCCTCCTATGAGGTGAATGACGCTGTCCATGTGATGCACGAGGCGGATCCCCATGTGATAATCAATATCCTGAAAACAGAGCAGTTTGTGGGAAGATTCTACCGGGCGCCTCTGGAATGACCCCGGCAGAAAGCAATTTTCAAACAGGCGCTACAGCCCGCAGATTTCCCGCACAGCTTCCCCGGCCATGAGCAGCCCGGCGGCGGGAGGTACAAACGCGGTGCTTCCGGGAATGGAACGGCGCGGACCGGAAGCTGCCTCCTCAGGCGAAGGAGGGGCCGGAGTCAGAGGCTGTTCCGGGGACCAGCAGACCTTAAGAGAGGGGATCTGCCGCGCTTTGAGTTCTCTGCGCATGACGCGGCAGAGCGGGCAGACAGAAGTCTCTTTTATGTCGGATATGCGAAGAAGCTCCGGATGGAGCTTGTTGCCTGTTCCCATGGCGGAAATCAGGGGGATGCGGTTCGCGCTGGCATAGGAGGCCAGGGCCAGTTTGGCAGCGACCGTGTCAATGGCGTCCACAATATAGGTAAGAGGCGCGTCTCCCATGGCCTGCCGGATATCCGCGAAGAGAACGTCCGTATTGTCGGGAAGCACAAATGTTTCATAAGTAAGTGTCTGAATCCGGGGACAGATGTCCCGGATTTTTTCTTTCATGACCTGAGTCTTGGGCAGGCCAAGGGTGCTGTGAAACGCCACGGCCTGCCGGTTTATATTCGTCAGGGACACCGTGTCATTGTCTATCAAAATAAGGCGGCCCACCCCGCACCGCGCCAGGGCCTCGGCGGCGTGGGACCCCACCCCTCCGAGGCCGAAGACGGCGACGGAGGCAGAGGACAGGCGGGAGAGAGCGGAGGAGCCGATCAGCATTTCCATTCTTGAAAATTCGTGTGGCATGGAACCATCCTTTCTTGTATAACTGACAATACATATGGGAAAACGCCCCCAAGGACATCCGGGAACAGCCCCGCGGGCGGAAATCCGTCTGTCCGCAGGGCATAAAAATAAAGCCCTGTTGGTGTGGTAGTAGTGGTGCAGGGCTTTATCTGATGCACAGAACATACGTTCCGAGCATATTCAGTATACTTCATCTCCGCGTATTCGTCAAGGTATTTTGTTAAAAAAATACGGCATTCATTTAGCTGCCTGCTGCAGAATTAAGTATGCGGGCGGCAAAAAGCGACAATATTGCGGTAAAATGTACTAGAAGGATAATTGACCCCCGCCGTGTTGTGTGATAAAATTAAATATATTAGAAATTGGGGGGGGGGGCAATTAAAACCGACCCCCGACAAAGTATTTTTAAGAGGTGAGCGTGTTTTGAAAAAGTGTGGATTTTGGAAGAAAGCGCTGGTTTATCTTTCTGTGATGGCGATGACCCCTCAATCCATTGTGGCATTGGGAGCAGAGCTTACGGCGGAGGCACTGGAGCCGGACGCGGATGTTCTTGTGCGGTGGATTCCGGAAGAGGATGAGATAAAAACAGGAGAAGAAGGCAGCATTACCCTTGAGGCGGAGCTTAATACCGGCAGAGGGGCGGTTGGCGCTGCCCAGGTTTTCATTTCCCTTACCCGCCAGGAAGCGGAGGCTATGCTTCAGTTCCAGGATTATTTGGGCGAAGAAGGCGAGAAATGGGAAGATGGAGAGGAAACGGAGGCGGCTTCCTCCAGCCAGGCAGAGTACATAGAAGAGGAAGAAGAGATTTTTCCGGGGTATCTGGAGGAAGACGAAGAAGAAGCGGAGGATGAGGACGGGGAGCCGGAGGAGGAATATTTCTTCGAAGATAAGGGAGAACCCTTCCTGATCTCCGACAAAGGGGATATCCCGATTCGGATTGAGGCGGACGAGGACGACGAAGAGGTGCGCCTTGTCTTTGTGCTGAATGAGGAGAATTCCTATCTCCGGCAGAAGTTTCAGTTTTCCCTCCCGGCCGGCGCCAGGGAGCTCTTTGATATTGATGTGACGGAGGATGATATCTCCGTTGTGACGGCGGCCCCGCTCCCGGAAGAGGAGGAGCCGGACAAGAAGAAGGACAAGCCCAAGAAGGACAAGCCGAAGGCGGATCCGGTTCCCAGCGTCCCGGCAGGGCCCGGGGGGAATGGCGGCGCGTCAGGCGGCAGTGGTTCAAGCGGAAGCGGCTCGGCCGGCGGAAATGAAGAAGAGAGCGGTCTGCCCGGCGAAAGCGGCGGGGCAGACGGCGAAAGCGGCTCCGGCAGTTCGGATACGCCGGGAGATTCCCAGGACGGGGAGGAGCTTCCCGGCACGGGTGAAGGCGGCGGTGAAGGAGAAGCGCCGGAAGAAGGAGATACACCTTCCGACGGGACAGAGGACGGTTCCGCGGATCAGGGAGACGGGACGGATCATTCCGGAGAAGAAGGCGGAAGTGGATCAGAGGGAGAAGCGGATGGCTCCGACGGGAACCAGGGCGGCGGCTCCGGCACATCCGACGGATCCGATGGCTCCGGCAGTTCCGATGGATCTGACAGCGCGGGCGGCTCCGGCGATTCGGAAGACAGCGGCTCCGGTTCCGAGGATGCGGAAAGCTCCGGCAGCGGAAGCGGTTCCGACAGCGGAAGCGGTTCTGACGGTGGAAGCAGCTCCGGTGACAGCACGGATTCCGGCAGCTCGGGGAACAACAGTTCCGGCGAGGGAGGCAGCTCTGACAGCGGAAGCAGTTACGCCGGGGGCAGCAGCTCCGACAGCGGAAGCGGCTCCGGCGATTCAGGAGACAGCGGCTCCGGTTCTGAGGATGCGGGCAGCTCCGACAGCGGTTCGGAGGTTGCCAGCGCCGTCAGCTATTCGGCCAAGAGCTGGCCTCGTCTGGCAGCGGCCAACCCGTCCCTGCGCAAGACGGCTTCCGTGATGCGGATGACGCCCCAGAATCTGATCGAAGGCGAAGAGCCGAAAGAGGATGCGGAGGATACCGGAGAGCAGGAGGAACCGGCAGAAGATACAGAGGAAGAGAAGACAGAAGAAGAGAAGGACGAAGGCGGAGAGGAAGACCCCGGCAAAGAGACAGGGGACGATGCGGGGGAAGAACCGGGAAAAGAGCCCGGCGGAGAACCCGATGACGGCTCAGGAAATGAATCCACGGGAGACGGAGAGGAAGAGAAGGATCCGGAGACGGACAATTCGGATGATTCGGATCAAACCCAGGACGGGGATACGGATCAGGGCCAGCCGGGCGGCTCCGACGACACGGAGGGTCAGGAAGGCGATCCGTCGGATGACGGGGAAGGACAGCTTCCGGCGGAAGATGAGGAAAACGGAACGGAAGAAGAGACCGGAGCCCCAGGAGAAGAAGATAAGAACGATACGGAAGGAGAGAAGGAAGATCCTGACGCGGAAATAGATATAGATGAGATTGCCACACCCAGCCAGCCGGAGGATGTGGAAGTGATTCCTGCGCCCATTGTGGACATTGCTACGGCCAGCACGGCGACTGCCAGCACCGCTACCTCCAGCCAGGTGCGCTATGACGGGGAAGCGGTGATAGAGATTGACGCGCGGCCCATGACCTTTGTTGCTGCATTCGGCTGGGAGATGGAGATGGAGCCGGTGGAGACGCTGGCCAGGAGCGCAGGGGAGACCGCGGACAGCCAGGAGGAGGCTGTGTTCCGCCTGCGCGCAGTTTCGCAGAACCGGGAGGAGACCGGCGTTTTGTATACGGCGAAGCAGACTTTTGAATTTTCCCTTGCACTGCCGCCGGAGCTGGCGCTGCCGGAGGGAACGGTTACATATGACAGGACGGCGAATGCCCTGCGGGCAGGCGGCATAGAGATTGCCGTCTTGGAAGGCATGCCTGAAAACGCCCAGATTACGGAGATTGAAAAGACGGACGCCCAGAATCTGTCCTTTACCCTTCTGCGGGAGCAGGAGGAGCTGGAGGAGGAGATGGCGGACATGGATCTGACGATCCGGGTGGTTCGCGACGGGCTGACGCTGACAGAGACATTTACCGGGGAGGCACAGGCGGAGCCCAGCGTGCCGGCCGCAGCGGAAGAAAATGCGGTGGAGGAGACGGCACAGTCTGCGGCGACGGAGCAGTCCGCGCCGGAAGAGACAGAATATCCGGCGAGAGAGCCGGTGGCCGAGATCAGCCGTGCCCGTCTGTCCGCCATGCCACTTTTGGGGACATCCCGGGATGGGGAAGACGGAGAGGGAGGAAATGTTGCGCTGGAGGAGCTCCTTTTGGGAAGCCCCAAAACCAAAGAAGTGGAAATCCTTCTTATGGTAACGGTAGAAGCAGTGCCCGGAGCCGGGGAAGATTTTAAGCTGGAGAAAAACGGTCAGGCAAGCGCAAGAGTTGAACTGACGCCGGTTCCGAGCGGATTGACCGTAGCGAAGTCCATGGATAAGATATCACAGGACATTTTCTGGATTGATAATGAGGACGAGGAGGGCAAGCGTCCGGAGGAGGGGGCACTGCCTCCGCATCAGCTGAAGTTTAGAATAGTAGAAACGGATGAACAAGGAGAAATTCTGGAAGGCGGAAGTAAAACGGATTTTGTATACGCTGAAGTGCCAACTAACTATGAGCTCCTTGGATTAATGGAAGCTCCGAAAGCGAGCATAAATAGCAGCGGTCCGGGCCAATCTGTTTTAACGATTACGGGCACATATGCAGATGCTGAAGGAGAAACGGTTAGCGGACTCCCGACACAGATGATCCATGTGGACGACGAATACGGAGACACACGGTATTTTAAAGTTGAGTGGGAATTGAAGCCGAAGGAGCCGAAGGAGCAGGAGGACAGAAACTGGAGTTTCTATGACCGGATTGAGATACCGGAGCCGGAAGAAGGAGAAACGCCGGAAAGAGCGCCGGGCTGGTACTATGTCCTCTTAACAGACTTCCGGTTTGAGGCTGGCCTGCGCTGGGGAACATTAGGAAGCGCACAGGGTATTACAGACGCGACGCTGAGGGCGCTTGCACTGAAAAATTCAGAAGAAGGCGAAAAGACACTGTATGAATTATCAAATTCATCCGGAGAAGAAGAACCGCAGCTAACAATCGATCGGCACGAAGGCGATGACCCTGATAATCCTACGGACGCGACCATAACGATAAGCCGTTTGTGGAAGTATAATCTGGACGGAGAGGAGATTGATTACTGGGTGGAGGAGACCGGTGAGAATCCGGATAAGAAAATTGACGGGGATGAGCTGGAAGAAGCCGGATTGGATGCGGGCGATTACTTTGCGATTTCCTACGACAATGCGGCTGCGCCGAATTACGGCGGAGTGACCGGCCAGCTGCACGACGGCGGCTCTCTGTATCTGACGCTGAGCGGCACGAAAGAATACAAAGCCACCAAGGTATGGGTGGACAGCGGCGATGCGGAGAAGCGGCCCTCCGGAACCTTCCAGTTGTGGCGGTTCCGGGAGAATGAGAGCTATACCACGGCGGCTCCCATGCGGGATGATAAGAGCGGAGCGGTGATTACATTTAAACTGAATACAAAGCCGGAGAATGGTAGATACACAATCGATTCGACGCTGGAAGGCGCCGAAATACTTAGTGACCTTCCCAAATATGACAGCGAGGGATTTGAATACATATATGTGCTTAGGGAATATCTGGAGCCCACAGAAGGCGCGGACAGCTACGAGCAGGTTTTCGGCGAGATTCAGAATGACGGAAGCTTAAAAGACACGCTGATCGGATATCCGAATGGAGTACAGAAGCGGGAAGACGGAGATATCAACCTGTACAATGGCGGCACCTTGACCAACCGGATATCCGGCTCGGTGCAGGTGGAAGCGACGAAGCGGTGGGAGGCCTCGGCTTTCCAGTCAGAGCTGGGGGATGTTACGGTAGAATTTACGCTTCAGTGCCGGAGAGCAGGGGAGGACTGGAGCAGCCCGGATGAAGGCTGGAAAAATTATAGAGATGATGAGGGAAAAGAGGTAACTCAAGAGCTTACCGGCTTCCTGGCGGAGACGATGAACAGCCAAACTGCGGCCTATACCGCGGATAAATACGATGCCTGGGGAAAGGAACTGGAATTCCGATGGATAGAAACCGCGGTATATCAGGGGGCCGGCAGCGAGGAAAACCTCTTGAAGGAGGACACGAATGAGTTTACCCTGACCCAGGGCGAGGGCGGACGGAAGATTGTCTACACAGCCAGCGCATCCCAGGCTGAAAGGGAGGGGGACAGCTACAGCAACCAGGTAACCAATCGAATCAGCAACACGCTGGATTATTCTATTGAAAAGCAATGGTGGGATGCAGAGGGCAAGCCCTATATACCGGAAGGTCAATCCGCCACTTTCGTCCTCTATCAGATTCCAAGCGGAGGCGCTCTCGATGGAACCGAAACTCCGCTGCTGGAAATTACATTGGATGGGATTCCTGAAGCGGGGTATCAGCCTGTTGAAGGGACGGATATTACATTCAGAGAAGATACATCCTGGCATGCGGATATACAGAATCTGCCCGAATTTAATGAAAACGGACAGGAATATGAATACATTTTGGTGGAGAGAAATGCATTTCCTACTTATATCATTGAGCGAAACGAGCAGACCAATGATTATGAGGCCACTGTAATTAATAGGCCGGGACCGGGCAATCGCATTATGGTGCGCAAGCAGTGGATTGACGACAACGACGCGCAGCATCGCCTGCCGGTACAGGTGGAGGTGTACAGAAAGGATACCCATGAACGGGTAGGAGGACCTAAATTATTAGGAGAAAACGGTGTATGGCAGGATTGGGTTACTATCAATGCAGATCCTGAAGATGTAGATCCTGGAGAAGACATATATGTCCTTGAGACGGCTATGGGTCAGGACGAGGAAGAAGTGCCGGTAGACTTTGGCGCTGCAAGCCCCTCCAATGCATCAGCGGTTGGAAGAGTTACGACAGACCATCACATCTATGAAGTGACCTCATCGGAAGAGCCGGTTGAACTTGCGGGCAGCTTGTTTTACACCGTGACCAACCGAAGGCTTGGAAACATAAACCTTACGGTGACGAAGGAATGGAAGGATGGGGATGGAGAAAGAAGAAAGCGGATTCAGGAGGAGATAGGTAAGCTAGAAAATGAGGGCACTACCCTTTATCCGGCGGTTCTGCTGGATTTCTCTGACAGCAACGGCGGCGGGGCATATACAATGTCGAAACCAGGAGAAGAGAAGGGATGGGTAAAAATCGGTACGGAGCAAGTTCTGATTCAAGATGATCAGAACAGATCAGTGTCCGTAGTACAGCCTCTGGAACTGAACACAGAAGACGGCCAAGAGCAGCAGGAACAGCAAAAAATTTATTTTTATAACCTGCCCAAGTATGACAGCACGGGCCAGGTTGTGCGCTACCAGGTGCGGGAGGTCTGGGTTGAGGAAAAAGGCGGAAAAACCGAAGTCCTGACTAGGGATAAACTTGCAGAAAATAACAAGTATAAAAAAATATACGACCTGGTAAGCCCTTACTATGTCTCCTATGAGGAAACGTATACGGTGGAGAATGATGAGACTACCCATCATGAATTGGATATCCACGAGGTAACGCTGACAAACTCCCTGCAGGGTACCAAGACCGTGCGCTGGCATAAGCAGTGGGAGGACGCCAGCAGCTTTGCCTCCGGCCAGAGACCTGACCTCTATTTAAATATCTATTCTTATGGCTATCAGAAGGAGAGTGATGCTGAGCCGACAACGGCTTTGATACAGGAAAATTACCGCTGGGAGACCTCCTCGGGATCGGATCCAGAGGAAGAAGCGGAAGGCGCTCTTTACGACAGCACCCGCCACTGGCATGTGCTTTTGGAGAACCTGCCGAAATATGACAGCAAGGGCTACGAATACATCTATTACGCGGTAGAACACACGATGGTCAACGCGGGAGATTTTGGCTATGTGGATGTGGAGTACAGCGCGCCGCAGAAAAGTGGAGCATTGATTAAACCGGGCGAGGAGGGAAATCCGGATGGAACCACGATTCTCGAGACACAGTCCATCGGAGGAATCAATGGCCCGAGTGACGGCCAGGATTCTGACAGCGCGCTGACTGTTCAAAATGGCTGGATGCTGAATGTTTCGAAAGAGTCGGCAGAGGCAGGCAGGGACGAATCCTGGGCCCTGGCGGAGGAAGGCACCTTCCACAACCGCCTGACAGGGAATATAACCATAACCGGACGCAAGATTTGGAGCAGTCTGCCCGCTGGCTTTGAACTGGCGGATCTTCCGCCGGTGACATTCCAGCTCCGCAGATATGTGAAATGGGATACTATGTTTGAGCCAAGTGATAAAGGTGAAGGAGATTTTGTCTGGGATGAAGATCCAGCGGCCACCTTTACCATCTCGGACTGGGAAGGCTTAGGGCAGAGCGGATCGTATCAATTCACGCTGAAGTATGAGGACTATCAGGATTCTTCTGCGGATGGTTCTGCGGACGGAGAGGGGAATCAGGTTCTAGGTGATGACAATACGCTTAATCCATCCTATGGAACGGAAGACGAGTGGACGCTGCTGCCAAGATACGATGAACAAGGCCGCCTGTATCACTATGTGCTGGAGGAGACATCGACAGGAAGCGATGAGTGGCAAGGGAATTTCGCAAACGGAGCAATATTTGAGACAAGCAGCGACGCGGGCTCTCATATTGTGAATAACCGGTATAGAGAAAATCAGGGCGGCAGTTTGAAGATAAAGAAGCTCTTGAAGCTGCCGGGCTCTATGAAGAATGATGGTACGGAGGAAGAATTTGTCCCTGAGGCCTATCCGGCGGTGGAATTCCGTTTGTATCGGAGATATACAAAGACAAGCACGGATGGTAAAAATACGCCGAGCGGATGGACATTTGTCGACAGTGAAACATGGAGTTCTGGAGAGGTGAAAACGGACTTTGGAAAGCAATCGCCAAAAAACGGATGGGTAGAATGGACATGGGGAGGCGAGGACGGCCTTACAGACCTTGCGGTCTTTGCGCCCAACGGTTCCCGGTATGAATATATGGCCGTGGAAGTGCGCGACGATCTCCAGGGATATGATACCTGGATGGAGCGGACGGATATAGAGAAGAGTGGGGCGGATGCGTATGTAGAGGACGAAAGCCATACTCCGAAAGAACCGGAAAAATGGGACGAAGCGAGCGGCATATCCGGAAACGAGGAGATGATCTCTACCGGAACAGGCAGCGAGGAGACGCTTAGGGCGGCAACGGATTCAAATGCATCCGCAGAAGAGGCAACTCCGTCTCAGGCAACCTTTATCAACCGGAGAAATTCGAACGAGAAGCTGATTATCCGGGGACAGAAGATTTGGGATGATTTTGACAATGCGTTTGGACTGCGGCCGGAAGGAGAGATAGCCTCTGAGTCCAATGCCTTAAAAAACTCACTGGAGAATAAGGAATTTTCGTTCGAACTGTACCGGCACGCGGGGTGGCAGCCGGGGCAGAATAATCCGATTCCGGAGAGCGAGACAGGGGGGATGATAGAGAAAGGACTTGCCTCTATATCATGGGCTATTAATGGACAGGGGGAGTGGTGGTATACCTTTGATTCTGTTGATGGTAATGGCCTGGATCGTTATGCGCCGAATGGAATGCCGTGGATTTATACGGTGAGGGAGAAGAATGAGAATCCCGATTATCGGACGGACGCACCGGCGGCAGCTGTGGAGACAGGGGAACTTATTGAAGGGGATAATGGCATATTCGAACGCACAATGGAGCCTCTGACGAACACCCTTCTGGCCACAGAACAAAAGTATCAAAAGCAATGGCAGGATATGGAAGGGCATCCCATTGAAGAGGACTATCTTGGATACAAGCTGCAGGTGGAGTTTACCCTCCAGGTGGCGGAAGTGGACGAAAATGGGGAGATTACTAGTGAGGAGTGGGAAGATGCGGGCGACTACTTTAAGGGCGTATTAGGCGACTGGTATGGCGACATTTTTGAGCCCGAAGGTGAGGAGCACCAGTTTGTCCACTATCTTCCGGGAGATGGTCAGGGCGCGGGCGTCACGGATTCCTGTTGGCAGGGAGTTTATAGCTTTGACAACCTGCCGTACACGATTGTGAAGGAAGACAGCCAGGAAACCACCCAGAAAACCACCCATCTAATTTACCGGGTAGTGGAGACAGAGATCCGGTACGGAGGCAGCGACGCGGATTTATCCAAAGAGGAAGATTATGAAACGGTCAAAGTAGAACCGATTACATCGAAGGATAATAAGGAACATTATACCTATGCGTTTCAGCCTGAGAGTAATATCTTCTCGCCAGGCTACAACGGCCCGGACGGAGGGTACAATACAATCGATCACGTGACTCACATCAACCGAATCCGCACCACGGACTTCACGGTGACGAAGCACTGGGAAGGAGACGCGCGGAATCTTTATGGAACACGTCCGGGCACTGACCGGGAGGGATATACATGGGAGACGCGCTTTGTCATTCAGAGAAGTACGGATGGAAAAAGCTGGGAAGACGTGAAAGATGAAGAGGGGAAGCCCTTGATTGACTGGCTGACCGGTACGGATGAGGTGACGGATGTCTCCAAAGAGATTACCGGCCTGCCTGCCGCGAGTCCTGATGGAGAACCTTACCAATATAGGGCGCAGGAACTGGAGCCAGGAGAAGATCTGGATGAAAATGGCCAGATAAAGGATGCCAATCGGATTGGGCAGGACGGAGGTTATTATGAGAATGCCTATACGGCCTCTTACAGCAACGCTTCAAAGAGCAGCGCGGATCAGCCTGAAACGGCCAGCCCGAGCAATGCCCTGGCCAGCACGGAAATAACGAACCGCCTGCGCACCATTGATGTCATTGCGGAGAAAAGGTGGCGGGGCGAAGACCGGCCAGAGTCCTTGACGCTGACCCTGCAGTACCTAACGGCCAGCCCGAGCAGCGCCGAGAAGCCTTTGGAGAGTGATTGGCGGAACTTTGAGGGAAATGTATCCGAGGTTACGCTGGATGGAGAATCCGGGGCCAAACCGGATGATAGACCGGGGTATGAATATGAAGATTGGAAGGCCAAGTGGGAAGATGTGCCCGCCCATATGCCGGGCAGTTATCAAGGCGAGAACGGCAATGAACTGACCCGATACCGGGTGACGGAGACTGTGCCGGATGGATATATCCAGATTGAGCATACGGCGGCGAGTCCGTCTCAGGCCACGCCGCCGGAGGATCACTGGGAATTTACCTTTACCAATACGGCAGCGGTATCGCTTACCGTGACGAAGGAATGGCGGGTTCCCGATACATATAGCAAGCCGGAGGTAGTTGCGGAGATCTGGAGGACGACGGAGGGGATTGGCGGGGCCGAGATTCCTGATCTGGATCAAGCAGAGAGGGTGAAAGCGCCCGTGGAAGGCATGCCTCTAACTGAAAGCACGGAAAACCTGGGCGAGCAGTATACGGTTACGCTGAATGCGGGAACCTGGACGCGAAGAATTGACGATCTTCCCAAATACAGCGAAGATGGAGAGGAATATACATACTTTGCTCTGGAACGCCGTGTTGGGAACTATGATGTGACAAATAGCAGTGGTGGGGGAAGTTCGATAATAGATGAGAGCAATATCTGCGGCATCCATCACACCCACAGCCGGAGAGGAAATGTCTTTGCGACGGAAATTCTTAACATAGGACGATTCGATCTGGAGGTGGTGAAAGAATGGAAGGACAACAGCGATGCATATCATACCCGTCCGGATGAACTGACACTTACTCTGTATCGGTGCGTGGGTAAACCATCAGACTATACTGCGCCTGGGAACGGGTGGAAAGAAGTGGAAAGCGATGCCAGCGGAGATCCTGTAGCACCGGAACGTTTAAACGGGGCAGAAGATGCAGACCAATGGCATTATCAATATAAGAATCTTCCCTACGCGTCGAGCAGCGGTGAAATTTACACGTATCGTATCGTGGAGGAAGAGCCGGAAGTCGCATCAGCTTCAAATGTAAGCGAGGACACACGTTATACGGCAGAGTATGGCGAAAATTACCTGACCGTCACAAATACGCTGAACGGTACGACGGAGCTGCCTGTCACCAAACGCTGGATAGACGGCGGCAATGAGGATGGTCTGCGGCCAGAGACAATCACGCTGCAGCTCTATAAGAAAAGTGATGGGGAGTTAGATACACCCTACCAACTGGAAAGGGAGGTGCAAATTAATCAGGGAGGCGCGCTGAAAAGGCTGGTCAATTTCCTGACTGGCAGCCAAAATACCTGGGAGTATACGTTTGAAGATTTGCCTAGGTTTGACGGCCAAGGCAGAAAAATCTACTACACCGTACAGGAAGTGCCGGTGACCGGTTATGAATCTCAATGGACAACAGCGGGAGACCCGGACGAAGGCTTTGCAGCCACCATTACCAATACCCTTCTCACGCAAGTGCCTGTGAAAAAGGTATGGGGCGGTGTGCCCGAGGAAGATTGGAAGGAAGTAGAGGCAGGGCTGTACTGGCATGTGGGAGAAGGCGAGCCCGAACCGGTGATGCGGCAGGCAGAACCGGAGGAAGCCGGAGATATAAACACCGGTGAACTGGGAGATGGTGATGAATCCGCGCCCAGGCATGCTGCGCTTTTCCTGAATGCGGACAATGATTGGAGCGGAATTTTTGAAAATCTCCCGCGCTTCACCTCGGAGGGCGAGCGAATCATCTACACGGTGCAGGAGCTTACGGTTGGAGGAATATCTGTGGAGGAGCTGCCGGAAGACAAGCGCTGCATCATCCACTACACCCCAGAGGAACAGGCGGATGATAAGCAGCCCGGCTACAAGATCAGCAACATAAAGCCCACGAAACTCACGGGAACCAAGATCTGGCGGGATGACAGCAATGCCGACGGAGGCCGGCCGAATGATTTGACGCTGTATCTGCGCCGCAGCACGGACAGCAATGCATATGATAGCCTTACATCCGGTGACTACGACAATGCAAGTCCGTCCAATGCCTCCTGGGAGCTGGTGACGCAGGAGATGCTGGAGGACGACGGCGGCAAGCTTATATGGGATAAGTCCCAGGGAGATACCTGGAGCTATACCTACGAGAACCTGCCCGCCACGGACGAAGAAGATATCGAGTATTTCTACTATGTGACTGAGACCGTGCCCGAGGGATATGTTCTGGAGGCCGCCTCCCCCAGTCAGGTCGAGGAAGGAAATGCGACGAGCGGCACGGACTTTACCAATCTGCGCACCAATGAGAGTCTGACCATCACGGGTACAAAGACCTGGATAGACGGCGGTGCCAACCGGCCGGAAAACCTGACGATTGTTCTATGGCGGCAGGCGGAGGGCCAAGAGCCGAAGCGGGTGGATGCAGAGCCTGAATGGAGTCATAAGGATACCGATACCTGGACCTTCACCTACACAGGCCAGCCGGAATTTGACTCGGAGGGGCGCAAGTACACCTACTGGGTGGAGGAGGAAAAAGTAAATGGCTATGATGGCTACCACGGGGAGACCGGCCTGGAGCTGGTGAACGTGGAGCGGGGAAGCCTGACCGTTGCGAAAAATGTCACCGGAAGCCGGGGAGACAGAACCCGCCGGTTCACATTTACTGTGACAATGCAGGATACGGTTGTAAACGGCGTGACCCTGCGGGCGGCGGACATTGACGGAACCTACGGCGGCATGACCTTTACTGACGGAACGGCCACCTTTACCCTGGCGGACGGAGAGTCTGTGACGGCGAGCGGCCTGCCGGGCGGCATGGCCTACACCGTGACTGAGGCGGAGGCCAATGAAAGCGGCTACCACACCAGCGCGGAGGGAAGCCAGGGAGTTATCCCTGCAGGAGGGACTGCCCAGGCGCTCTTCGTCAATTATCGCGGCAGCAGCGGAAGCAATGGCGGAGGCGGAAGCAATGGAGGCGGAGGCGGCGGTCACCGCTATGTGGATACCTCCGGCGGAGGCCCCGGCGCAGGCGGAGGCGGCAGCACTGCGATTGTGGTTGGGGAACAGCCAAGGTTTGATGCTCCGGAAGTGCCTTTAATCCGGCGCGGCATTGCCAAGACAGGCGACGAGAGCAAGCTTTTGCAGTACGCGCTTCTGCTCTTTGTCTCCCTGGCCGGACTGGCTGCCCTGCTCTTCTTAGGGCCGCTGAAGAAATGGAGGAAGAAGAAATAACCGCCGCAAATATCTGACTGCATAACCGCAGCGAAGAATGCGCGCGGCCGCTTCGGCGGCTGCGCCGGAAAGACAAAAAACTGAATAAGTAAAGAAGCAGCCTGTACCGCGAAAGCAAAAGGCGTAATGCGGTATAGGCTGCTTTTTATATTTTTCCTTGTAAAAATATTGTTTTTCCAGCGGCCCTGTGCTATAGTAATGGCACCGGGAGTTCCCGTGCGGTCTGAGAATAATCTCAAATTTTAAAAGCTCCTTCAGGGCTCATTCAGACGGCTGTTTCAGCCGGATTTTCAGGTATATTTTCTAATGCTGCGAAGCGGCAGCGATTTCCCAGATGAATTTAGAAACAGAATTGAAAAAGACGCGTTATTTTCGTATACTATAAGGGAGGGATGAGGATGAACCGGTCACTCCTGCAGTGGCATCCGGCGTTTCAGGCCGTCCTGCAGATCGAGCTTTCCGGGGAAGCGGAGTATCTGCAGTTTTTAAAGGAATACAACCTGACGGACGGCCCTCTGCGCGCCGACACGCTGATTATCAAAAAGGAGCCGGGCTATCGCGTCCAAAA
>DWWT01000031.1 GCA_019119575.1 Candidatus Enterocloster excrementipullorum | reverse complement strand
CAAGCAGAGATGCTGTTGACAGAACAGCAACTAACTTAGTCTGCTTCTTCATAATTAATGCACTCTCCTTTTTCTTTTTGAAATACTTTTTGAAATTCCTACTTGCATTACGAGATGATTATACTTCCGATAAGGAAAAGTATCGTCAGTTTCAGAGTAACTAAAGGTTTGAGGTATATAATGTATACGAAAACGGTTCAGGGGAGCGGGAAAGAGGGGAGGAATTTCCAATGTCTTTTGTCCGGCCGCAGACCAGATAAAGGCCGCGCTGCCCTGAACGGCTATATCATAGTTAAAAACCAAAAAAGGAGAATCACCTATGAGCAGAGACATAAGGAGAACAAGAACAGGAAAGCCCGTAAAGGCCATGGCAGCCTGCGGGCTTATGTGCGTATGGATGATAGGAGCCGCCATGACGGCCAGGGCTGAGGGCGGCCTGGATATGCACACGGATTATCCGGGACTGGCAGCCAGAGCCGGGGACAATGTTACCTTCAGCATTGAATTTGACAATTCGGGTTCCGCCTGTGATGCATCTCTTTCCATCCAGTCCATGCCGGAAGGCTGGGAGGGATACATATCCGGAGGCGGGAACCGCATCAGCCGGGTTCATGTACCTTCGGGTACCGATTCCGCCACCGCTTCCCTCCAGCTTGATATCCCTGCGGACGCCGCGGACGGCAGCTACCAGGTCGTTTTGGAGGCAAGAGCAAATGACGCCGTATATGATACTCTGACCCTGAATCTGGATGTCGATCAGCTTGAGGTAAGCCAGGGCGATTTCTCATCTGAATATCCGGAGCAGGAAGGCGCTGCTGGAACCACATTCAGCTTTAACGCCACCCTGGTAAACAACAGTCCGGAGGCGCAGTCCTACAGTCTTTCCGCCCAGGCGCCGGAGGGATGGCAGGTAGCGTTCCAGCCCAGCGGTGAGACGACCCAGGTTGCCAGCATTGAACTGGAGTCAGCGGCCAGCCAGGGACTGGAAATCACAGTTACCCCGCCGAACAATGTGGAGGCCGGCCAATATACCATTCCCTGCAGCGCTGTTTCCGCGGGAGAGACCCTTGATATGGAGCTGTCTGTGACGGTGACGGAGAGCTATTCCCTGGATCTGTCCACACCCAATGGGCTGCTGAGCTTCAGCACCCATGCCAATGAAGAATCCGACGTAACCTTAAGCATCACCAACAACAGCAACGTGGCAATCCAGAACGTAAATCTGACGTCCAGCGCTCCCACAGACTGGAATGTGAGCTTTGATACACCTACGATCGATGTAATTGAAGCGGGAGCTACCGTGGAGGTGACTGCCCACGTGACTCCCTCCGACCAGGCGCTCACCGGCGATTACGTGGTGACAATGACGGCCAACGCCAGCCAGGTTTCCGACAGCGCCGAGTTTAGAGTAGCCGTAGAGACCAGCATGGTTTGGGGCTTTGTGGCCGTGGTTGTGATCGTGGCTCTTCTGGCCGGAATTGGCTATGTATTCCGCAAATATGGGAGACGGTAATTATGGCAGATAGCAGGGAAGTTATTATAGAGACACAGGGTCTCACCAAGAAATACGGGGAAAAGACAGCGGTGGATCATCTGGATTTGTCCATTTTCCGCGGCGAAATTTTCGGCCTTTTGGGTCCGAACGGAGCGGGAAAGACAACGACAACCCTGATGCTCACAGGCCTCACGCAGCCCACGGAGGGAACCGCTTTTATTGATGGGAAAGATTGTATCCGATGCCCCATGGAGGTTAAAAAAATTGTGGGCTATATGCCGGACAATGTGGGATTTTACGGGGACATGACGGGCCGGGAAAATCTGCGGTTTACCGCGTCTCTCAACGGCCTGCCGCGGGATCTGGCAGAGGAGCGCATTGACGCTCTCCTTGAAAAGACAGGTCTCTCCCACGCCGGCGACCAGCGGGTAGGCACTTATTCCCGAGGCATGCGCCAGCGGCTGGGTGTGGCGGATGTGCTGATCAAAGATCCGAAGGTTATCATTATGGATGAGCCTACTCTGGGCATTGATCCCGAGGGTATGCGCCAGCTGCTGGAGCTGATCCGGGAGCTGGCAAAAAAGGAAGGCCGGACCCTTCTTATTTCCTCTCACCAGCTGTACCAGATCCAGCAGATCTGCGACCGAGTGGGCCTGTTCGTAGACGGCAGGCTTATGGCCTGCGGGACTGTGGAAGAGCTGGCGGAGCAGACGCGGGAGGATGACCGGTATCTGACAGAGATTCAAGTCGTGTCAGGGGATGCCCATTTTGTAGAAGTATTAAAAGGAGTAGACGGCGTCCTGAGCGTGGGAAGACAGGAAAACCGGTACATTGTAGGTTCACAGAAGGAAAATACGAGCGCTCTGGCCCAGGCAGCCCTGGACAATGGCTATTCCCTGGTCAGCCTGCGGCCCTGCGGCAATGATTTGGATGACATCTATCGGAGATATTTTGAAAAGGCAGGTCATGAAGATGGTAGCAGTAATCGAAAGGCTAAAAGATTTATATCCCGGAACCGGTAAGGGTACCGGAGAACCGGGCAACAATACAGGGCTGTGGGCGCTCTATAAAAAAGAGATGGGGGACAATATCCACAGCCGCAGATTTCTCCTGATCCTGGCGCTGGTGGTGATTGCGGGCTTTGCAAGTCTTTACGGAGCTCTGGGAAATATCTCTTCGGCAGCGGAGGATGGGGAATTTATATTTCTGAAACTTTTTACCACAAGCGGAAGCTCCATCCCCTCCTTCGTATCCTTTATCGCCATTCTGGGGCCCTTTGTCGGCCTGGCGCTGGGATTTGACGCCATCAACGGGGAGAGAAACAGCGGAACCCTAAACCGCCTGTTATCCCAGCCCATCTACCGGGACAGTGTGATAAACGGAAAATTTCTGGCCGGAGCCGCCACTATTTTTATCATGGTACTGGCCATGGGAGGAATGGTAAGCGCCATAGGCCTTCTGGCCATTGGAATTCCGCCGAGTATTGAGGAAGTAGGGCGTATCCTGGTATTCCTTCTTTTCACCGGCGTGTACATCTGCTTTTGGCTGGCGCTTTCGCTTTTGTTTTCCGTGATATGCCGCCATGCGGCGACCAGTGCGCTGGCTGTGATTGCCTGCTGGCTTTTCTTTACCATATTTATGAGCCTGCTGGCAGGAATCATCGCTTCCGCCCTCTATCCGGTGGACGGATATATGGCACTGTTCAACACGGTGGATAATTATAAATGGAATATGTACCTGAACCGGATTTCCCCCTATTATCTTTACGGGGAGGCGGTGACCACGATTTTAAACCCCGGCGTCCGTTCCATCGGCCTGGTGACAACCTCCCAGCTGGAGGGTGCCGTGGCAGGCTATCTGCCCTTTGGACAGAGCCTGCTTCTGGTATGGCCTCATCTGACCGCCATGCTGGCGCTGACGCTGGCCGTATTCACAATTTCTTATCTCAAATTTATGAACCAGGAAATACGGGCAAATTAAGCACGAGGGCAGCCTTTTTAAAAGGAAGGGCTGCCCTTCATTGACATTTGGAGCAATAGATGGTACCCTTGGACACTGAGAGGGAATGATTTTTCAAATACGCTCCGGAGAGGAAGAGACGGAAGTATGCGAATCTTAATTGTTGAGGATAACCGGCGTCTGGGGGAATCTCTGCGGGATATTTTAAAAAGCGCCAGATACGAGTCCGACATCAGCGGCGACGGCCGGGAGGGCTATGAACGGCTCATGAGCGGGTTATATGACGGTGTTCTTCTGGATGTAATGCTTCCGGGCATGGATGGGATTACGCTTCTCAAAGAAGCCCGGAAAAAGGGGTGCTCCACGCCTGTCCTTATGCTGACCGCCAAAAGTGAGACAGAGGATCGGGTGGAAGGCCTGGAGAGCGGGGCGGATTATTACCTGACCAAACCGTTTGACGCGGGGGAGCTTCTGGCCGCCCTCAAGGCCATTCTGCGCAGGGGCGGAGAGCTCCTTCCCCAGGTTCTCACATTTGGAGATATCCGCCTGAATCAATCCACCTTCTGCCTGGAAAAGGGCCCCAAAAGCATCCGCCTGGGAAAGCGGGAATATGAAGTGCTCCAGATCCTGATGCACCACAAGGGCGCTGTGGTTTCCAAGGAAACCCTGCTTCTGAAAATTTGGGGAAACGATGGGGAGGCAGTGGACAACAATGTGGAAATCTACATTTCCTTTCTGCGAAAAAAGCTTGACTTTCTCGGCGCAAAAACGGCTATTCTGACTGCCCGTCATTTGGGTTATTATCTGTCGGAAGGAGGACGGCTATGAAAGAATTAAAAAGCCTTCGTGCCAAATTTGTGATCTCCAACATGCTCATGGTCACCCTGGTGATCGGCCTGGCGTTTCTGGCCGTCGGGTTCTTCACCAAAAGCAATATGGAGCGGCGCAGCCAGCAGGCACTGGATGAGGCTGCAGTGATGGAGGAGAGCGGATTTCTCACGTATCCCGCTCTGGGAGGGCAGGTGCGCTTCCCCTATTTTATACTGATTACGGACGGAAATGATCATGTCATCCGGGTGGAGGGACAATATCGTCTGCGGCCCGAGGATGAGTTCCTTCAATATATAGTAGCGGACAGCCTTCTCGCGCCGGAGGACGCGGGGGTGCTGGAGCACTACCAGCTGAAATACCTGCGCACTCCATTTGAAAACGGATATAAGATTACCTTTGTGGACACCAGCCTGGGAGAATCATTTGCTGATGGAATGTGGAACTCTTTGGGAATCATCGGACTGGCGGTCTGGCTGGCGCTCTTTGGCGTGAGCTGTCTTCTCTCAAAATGGGCTGTATACCCCGTAGCCCAGTCCATCCGCCGGGAGAAGCAGTTTGTGGCAGATGCCTCTCACGAGCTCAAGACGCCTCTCACCGTAATTCTTGCGAATGCCCAGCTCTTAAACGCTGAGGCCGCGGAAGCGGACTGCCGGGAGGCAGCGGGGATTTCCGAGGATACCCGGCGCTGGCTGTCCAACATTTCCCAGGAGGCCGGGGAGATGAAGCGGCTGGTAGAAGAAATGCTGGCCCTGGCCCGCAGCGAGGCCAGGGAGGGGATACGCATCCGGGAGAAATGCTGCCTGAGCGATCTGGTGATTGAGAGCGTTCTTTCTTTTGAGGCGGTCTATTACCAGAATGATAAAGAGCTGGACAGTGATGTGGAGAAGGATCTGTGGGTTCGCGGTGAGGAGGCCAGGCTTCTTCAGCTTTTGAAGATTCTGCTCGACAATGGGGAAAAATATTCGCCTCCCGGCGGCAGGACACAGGTGCGCCTGGAGCGCCTGGGCACCAGGAAAATCCGCCTCATGGTGGCAAATACGGGCTCCCGGATACCAGAGGAAAAGAAAAAGGAAATTTTCGAGCGTTTTTACCGGTCCGAGGACTCCAGAGGGAGCGAAGCGGGCTACGGCCTGGGACTTGCCATTGCAAAGAGTATAGTGGAGGCGCATCGGGGAAAGATCTATGTAGAGTCCTCCGGCGGGGAAAACCGTTTTTATGTAGAATTGAAAACTACTGACAGGAAAGGAAAACAAAACAAATGAACGAAAAGATAACCGCAGCCGTAAACTCGCTTATTCATCCGCTTCTGGGCTTTGAAAAGACCCAGGTGGAAGAACTCTCCAAGGGACACGCTGTTTTATCCATTGAACTTACAGAGGGCGCGCACAATGCCCTGGGAAATGTCCATGGGGGATTTCTGTTTACCCTCTGTGATACGGCCTCCGGAGCAGTGAGCGCCTCGGAAAGCCGCGTGAGCGTCACGCTGGACAGCAATATTCATTATCTAAAAGGTGTCAAACAGGGAAGACTCCGCATCGAAGCCCGTTCCATTCACTGCGGCCGGACGACTCTGGTGGTGGAGACAAAGATAACGAATGAAGAGGGGGAGCCGATTGCGGCGGGGACATTTACCATGTATAAGATCGGAGATCTGTGAATGCCGCCATATCACGCGCAGATGCGTAGAACGAAACCGCCCTGCCGGAGGAGCGGCAGGGCGGAACAACTTAATAGGGGGGCCGGTCAAGGTGTGACCCCTGACCGGTATGAGTATGAAAAAGCTTTGTGATTTCAAGTAATCACTTGAAACAAAGGCCTCGTTCACCTCTCGGTGAACTGTTTATATAATACGCAAAAAATGTGACGGAAATATGTCCTCACGGTGAAAAAAATATTAAGAAAATAAAATCTCAAAAAAAACCTTTGAAAACCGAATATTATTGTTTATAATAAAATTACATTGGTAGAAATGAGGAATTTTTTATGCTGTTTTCAATGATGTCAACGGATATCGGTATTGATCTGGGAACTGCCAGCATTCTGGTATATATAAAAGGAAAAGGCGTTGTATTAAAGGAGCCGTCCGTAGTCGCCATCGACCGGGATACAAACAAGATTATGGCGATCGGGGAGGAGGCCCGGCTCATGATCGGCCGCACTCCCGGAAATATTGTGGCTGTCCGGCCTCTTCGCCAGGGCGTGATCTCGGACTACACCATCACGGAGAAGATGCTGAAATATTTTATCACAAAAGCGGTAGGAAAGAAGACCCTGCGCAAGCCCAGGATCAGCGTCTGCATTCCCAGCGGCGCCACGGAAGTGGAGAAGAAGGCTGTGGAAGACGCCACCTACCAGGCAGGCGCCCGGGAAGTGGCTATTATAGAGGAACCGGTGGCCGCGGCGATCGGCGCGGGAATTGATATCGGCAAGGCCTGCGGCAATATGATCGTGGATATCGGCGGAGGCACGGCGGATATCGCTGTCATCTCTCTGGGAGGGCCTGTGGTCAGCACATCCATCAAGGTGGCCGGAGATGATTTTGACGAAGCGCTGGTTCGCTATATGCGCAAGAAGCACAACCTTCTGATCGGAGAGCGGACGGCCGAGGAGATCAAGATCAACATCGGAGCGGCTTACCGCCGTCCCGAGGTTTTGACCATGGAAGTCCGCGGGCGGAACCTGGTGACCGGCCTGCCGAAGACCATTGTGGTTACCTCCGACGAGACCCTGGAGGCTCTGCGGGAGCCTGCCATGCAGATTGTGGACGCTGTCCACAGCGTGCTGGAGCGCACGCCGCCGGAACTGGCCGCAGATATTTTTGACCGTGGAATTGTCATGACCGGAGGCGGCTCCCTTCTGAGCGGCCTGGATGCCCTGATTGAGGAAAAGACGGGCATTACCACGATGATTGCCGAGGATCCGCTCACCGCCGTTGCCATCGGAACCGGGCGGTTTATTGAGTTTGCCCATGATATGAATGCTTCTCTGGAGTCCTCCATGGGGCCCAGCGGAGGGCGGGAGGACTATTGATCCCGGACAAGCCATGGCGACAATTACAGGATTTATAGAAAAGATAAAATTCCGCAATGAGGACAATGGATATACGGTGCTCAGCGTCACGGATCAGAGTGACGGCGAGGAAGTCATCATGGTGGGAAAGCTGGCTTATGCCGCTGAAGGAGATATGATCGAGGCCAGCGGCGTTATGACGGAGCATCCGGTATACGGCCAGCAGCTCCAGATTGAGACCTGCCAGATGAAGCTTCCCCAGGATGAGCAGTCCGTGGAGCGCTATCTTGGCTCCGGCGCCATAAAAGGTGTCGGAGCCGCTTTGGCAGCCCGGATTGTCCGCCGGTTCAAGGCGGATACCCTTCGCATTTTGGAGGAAGAGCCCGAACGGCTGGCAGAGGTCAAGGGAATCAGCGAAAAGATGGCTATGGCCATCGGCGAGCAGATTGAGGAAAAGAAGGACATGCGCCAGGCCATGATGTTCCTTCAGAACTACGGCATATCCATGAATCTTGCGGCTAAGATTTACCAGGAGTACGGCCCTGCCCTGTACGGCATTGTCCGTGAAAATCCCTACCGTCTGGCGGATGATATCCCCGGCGTGGGATTTAAGATGGCGGATGAGATTGCCCAGAAGGTGGGGATATTTACGGACTCCGATTACCGCATCAAGGCGGGGCTTCTTTACACCCTTCTTCTGGCCACAGGGGCCGGCCATACATATCTGCCCAGGGAAGAGCTTCTCTCCCAGACTGCCCAGCTTTTAAAAGTGGAACCTTCCGCCATGGAAAAGCATCTCATGGATATGCAGATTGAGCGGAAAATTGTGATTAAACCTGCTGCGCCTCTGAAAAATCCGGCCGATCCGGATCTTGCGGACGACGGCGGGGAAGCGGATGCGCTCTGCGGGCCGCAGCCGCCTCTCCTGGTCTATGCCTCCCAGTATTATTACCTGGAATTAAATACCGCCCGGATGCTTCATGATCTGAACATCCGCGGCCGCTCGTCTCAGGAGGAAATCCGCGCCTCCCTTTCCCGGCTGGAGGAAGAAGAGGGGATTTCCCTGGATCCGCTTCAGGAGCAGGCAGTTTTCGAAGCGGCGGGAAGCGGCCTCTTGGTTATCACAGGGGGACCCGGTACGGGCAAGACAACCACAATCAATACCATTATCCGCTATTTTGAGGAAGAAGGGCTGGAAATTCTCCTGGGCGCTCCCACCGGCCGGGCTGCCAAACGGATGTCCGAAGCCACAGGACACGAGGCCAGAACCATCCACCGGATGCTTGAGCTGGTTCCCGCGGCTGTCCAGGATGCTTCCGCCATTCCCGGCTCCACAAAGGCCGGCGCTGCCGCTGCGGGAAGCACGGGAATGCATTTTGACAGAAACGAGCAGAATCCCCTGGATGCAGATGTGATTATCATTGATGAGATGTCCATGGTAGACATTTCCCTCATGCACTCGCTGCTTCGCGCTGTGACTGTGGGAACACGGCTGATTCTCGTGGGGGATGTGGATCAGCTTCCCAGCGTGGGGCCGGGAAATGTGCTCCGGGATATCATTGATTCCGGCTGCTTCAATGTGGTAAAGCTTACCCGGATTTTCCGCCAGGCTGCCCAGAGCGATATCATTGTGAATGCCCACAAGATAAACGAGGGCCAGCCCGTGGATCTTGCCAAGAGAAGCCGTGATTTCCTGTTTATACGCCAGTCTTCCTCGGATCAGGTGGTGGATACCTGCCTGACGCTGATCCGAAAAAAGCTCCCCGGCTATGTCCACGCCCAGCCCTATGATATCCAGGTCATGACCCCCATGCGCAAGGGCGCTCTGGGGGTGGAGCGGCTGAACCAGATCCTTCAGGCCAGCTTAAATCCGCCCTCTCCTTCCAAAAAAGAGAGGGAAGCCGGCGGCTGCGTCTACCGGGAAGGGGATAAGGTCATGCAGATCAAGAATAATTACCAGATGACCTGGGAGATACGGGACCGGCACGGCATTCCCCTGGATAAGGGGAGCGGCGTATTCAACGGGGATATGGGAATCGTCCGGGAGATCAATGAATTTGCCGAGACCATGACGGTGGAATTTGACGAGGGGAAAATGATCGAGTACAGCTTCAAGCAGCTGGAGGAACTGGAGCTGGCCTATGCCATCACCATCCACAAATCCCAGGGAAGCGAATACCCGGCTGTGATCCTTCCTATGTATCCCGGCCCCCGGATGCTTATGACAAGGAATCTGATTTACACGGCCGTCACAAGAGCCAGAAGCTGTGTCTGCCTGGTCGGCCAGCCGGAGATCTTTTATTCCATGGCGGCCAACAGCCAGGAGCAGAAGCGCTATTCCGGCCTGAAAACCCGGATTCAGGAAATCTACCGCCTTCCGGGACAGGCCCAAACAGGAGAAAATGGTTAATGAAAGAATCCCTTCATATTATATATAGGGGCGGCCAAAATAAGGACGGCCAGCCAGGCCTCCGAAAGATACGGGACGGCGCCCTGGATCTGATTTTCCCGCGCCGCTGCCCGGTCTGCGGCCAGATCGTTATGCCCAAAGGCGCCCTGATCTGCCCGGGCTGTGAGGGAAAACTCGCCTGGGTCAGAGGGCCGCTGTGCAGACGATGCGGCAAAGAGGTTGCGGATGATTCCATTGAATACTGCCGCGACTGTTCCCGCCGCCGCCCCTCCTTTGCGCGCGGAATGGCCCTGATCAATTACAATGAAACTGCAAGCCGATCCATGGCTCAGATCAAGTACAAGAACCGCAGGGAGTATCTGGATTTTTACGGGAGCGCCATCGCAGAGCGTCTGGGCCCGCAGATACAAAGGCTCTCCCCGGATCTGCTCATTCCTGTCCCTGTCCATCCCTCCCGCCGCCGCGCCCGCGGTTTTAACCAGGCAGAGGAACTGGCGCGCCGCCTTTCGGAAAGGCTCGGCATTCCCATGTCCGCGGATCTCCTCTTCCGCATCCGCAAAACATCTCCCCAAAAATCACTCACTCCCGCAGAGCGCCTTCAAAATCTGGAACATGCGTTTTCCTCCCGCCCGCTTCCCAAAGAGGCCAGGCGCATTCTTCTGGTGGACGATATTTATACCACAGGCGCCACCATGGAAGCCTGCGCCCGCGCGCTGAAGAAAAATGGCGCCCAAGAGGTGTATTTTGTGACGATTTTTATTGGCGCCTCTTGACGGATTTTCCTATATGTGCTATACTACACGAGCGAATGGAAGTATAGGTCTTTTTTTTATGCTCAAAAATAAGACCGGTAACATGCGAACTACGATATTACAAGTGGAGGTGGAAGTCGTGCGCACAAAGATAACACTGGCATGTACGGAATGCAGGCAACGCAATTACAACATGACAAAAGAGAAGAAGAATCACCCTGACCGTATGGAGACCAAGAAGTACTGCAGATTCTGCAAGCGCCATACGATGCACAAGGAAACCAAGTAATCCTGTTCAGTAAAGGACGTGAAGTTATGGAAGAAAATACAGTGACCACTGTAGAAACCACAGAAAAAGCGGCCAAGGCTGACAAGGCGGAGAAAAAGAAGGCGGACAAGAAAGAGAAGAAGGAAAAGAAGCCCAGCTTTTTCAAAGGCCTGAAAAAGGAGTACAAGAAGATCGTCTTTGCGGACAAGAAAACCGTAGCAAAGCAGACGGTGGCTGTCGTGACGACGTCCATCTTTGTGGGGGCCCTGATCGCCCTTCTGGACGTTGTTATGAAATTTTTACTGAGCTTTATTCTTTAATTCAAGGGCGAGGGTGATCAGATGTCAGAAGCACATTGGTATGTAGTCCATACCTACTCAGGTTATGAAAACAAGGTCAAGGTCGATATCGAAAAGACCATCGAAAACCGGAATCTTCAGGATCAGATCCTGGAAGTGTCCGTTCCCATGCTTCCCGTGGTGGAGCTGAAAAACGGCGTGGAGAAAAAGGCGGACAAAAAGATGTTTCCCGGATACGTACTCATCAACATGGTCATGAATGATGATACATGGTATGTAGTCCGCAATACCCGGGGCGTGACGGGCTTCGTGGGCCCGGGCTCCAAACCAGTCCCTCTGACAGAAGAAGAGATGGCAGGCCTCGGCTTTGTAAAAGAAGATCTGGTAGTTGATTTTGAGCTTGGAGACACGGTGGTGGTTATTTCCGGTGCATGGAAGGATACCGTTGGTGCCATCAAGGCTATCAACGACGGCAAGAAAACCATCACGATCAATGTTGAGATGTTCGGCCGGGAGACGCCGGTTGAGCTGGGCTTTTCCGAGGTTCGGAAGATGTAATCCGTAAGGCCGAAAGCCCGTTAGCAGCAAAGAATCAGCTTCCGCAGGCCGGAAGCTGGTGGGAGGGAGATTCCCGACAATACCACATAATTTTAGGAGGTGCCTAAGATGGCAAAGAAAGTAACAGGTTATATCAAATTACAGATTCCCGCTGGCAAGGCTACGCCTGCTCCGCCAGTAGGTCCCGCCCTTGGCCAGCACGGTGTAAACATCGTACAGTTTACCAAGGAATTTAATGCAAGGACAGCCGATCAGGGCGATATGATCATCCCGGTTGTCATTACCGTATATGCGGACAGAAGCTTCAGCTTCATCACCAAGACCCCGCCCGCAGCCGTTCTGATCAAGAAGGCCGTAGGACTTAAGAGCGGTTCCGGTGTTCCCAACAAGACAAAGGTAGGCGTTCTCAAGAAGGCAGATCTGCAGAAGATCGCTGAGACCAAGATGCCTGACCTCAATGCTGCCAGCCTGGAGGCTGCCATGAGCATGATCGCCGGTACGGCCCGCAGCATGGGTGTTACGGTTGAGGAGTAATTTTCAAAAAGAGATTTTCGCTGAACCGTCCCGGGCCTGAGAGCAGAGGCCGGGGAAAGAGAGATATCCGTATATAGAACGTGGGAGGGAGATTCCCCGTCAATACCACTAGGAGGTTAATTAAGATGAAAAAAGGAAAAAGATATGCAGAGGCGGCAAAGAGCATCGACCGCGCCGTACAGTATGACGTAGCAGACGCGATCGCGCTGGTTAAGAAGACTGCCTCCGCTAAATTTGACGAGACTGTAGAAGTTCACATCCGGACAGGTTGCGACGGCCGTCATGCGGATCAGCAGATCCGCGGCGCTGTTGTGCTTCCTCACGGAACCGGCAAGACCGTGCGTATCCTTGTATTCGCTAAGGGAGCCAAGGCGGATGAGGCCCAGGCTGCAGGCGCTGACTATGTGGGCGCTGAGGAGCTGATCCCGAGAATCCAGAACGACGGATGGCTGGACTTTGACGTGGTAGTGGCTACCCCCGACATGATGGGCGTGGTTGGCCGTCTGGGCCGTGTACTTGGACCCAAGGGCTTGATGCCCAACCCCAAGGCCGGAACCGTTACCATGGACGTTACCAAGGCCATCAATGATATCAAAGCCGGTAAGGTTGAGTACAGGCTCGACAAGACCAATATTGTCCACGTGCCAGTAGGAAAAGCTTCTTTCACAGAGGAGCAGTTAGCGGACAACTTCCAGACGCTGATTGACGCGATCATCAAGGCAAGACCCAGCACAGTCAAGGGCGCTTACTTAAAGAGCGTGACCCTGGCTTCCACCATGGGTCCTGGCGTAAAGCTGAACGTTGCCAAGCTTATGGCGTAAGTGATCGCAGAATATATAAAAAACAATTGACACAAGAGCCGTCATGTGCTATAGTGTCAACGTATTGAATGCCCTAAGACAGCAGGTACCGCAAGGTGTAAGACGCAAGCGCCTGCCGAGGAACATGCAAAACTCTGTGTGATAATTTTTATCAATGAGATTTTGACGCCTCACTGTCTTTGTGCAGTGAGGCTTTTTATGTGCCCTCCTATGACGGTTTTCAATGCGAGGAATTTATAAAGGAGGTAAACCATTCATGGCAAAAGTTGAATTAAAGCAGCCGATCGTAGACGAGATTAAGGCGATGCTTGACGGCGCTGCCGGAGCCGTGCTGGTAGACTACCGCGGTCTTACTGTAGAGCAGGATACCCAGCTTCGTAAGCAGCTGAGAGAAGCCGGCGTGGCTTACAAGGTATATAAGAACACCTTGATCCGCCGCGCAGCGGAAGGAACGGATTTTGCCGCTCTGGATCCCCATCTGGAAGGCCCCACCGCTCTGGCTGTCTCCAAAGAAGACGCTACCGCACCGGCCCGCATCCTGGCTGAGTTCGCCAAGACCGCTCCCAACCTGGAGCTCAAGGCTTCCGTTGTTGAGGGAACGTACTACGACCAGGCCGGAACGCAGGTTATTGCTACCATCCCGTCCAGAGAGGTACTTCTGGGCAGACTGCTTGGAAGCATGCAGTCTCCGATTGCAAACCTGGCTCGCGTTCTCAATCAGATTGCCGAGAAGAACGGCGGCAACGCGGCCGAGGCATGAGTTTCTTAATGAAAGCAAGGCCTATGGCTGTCGCTTGCGTTTAGAAAATTAGCCCTTCGACCCCCTGGCGGGTGTCGAAAAACCATTATTTCACAGTAAAATAAAAATGAAATCAAACAGGAGGAATATAAAATGGCAAAGTTAACAACCGCTGAGTTTATCGACGCTATCAAGGAATTATCCGTATTAGAGCTGAATGAGTTAGTAAAGGCCTGCGAGGAAGAGTTTGGCGTATCCGCAGCTGCTGGTGTAGTTGTTGCAGCCGCTGGTGCCGGCGCAGCTCCCGCTGAGGAGAAGACTGAGTTTGACGTAGAGCTGACCGAGGTTGGCCCCAACAAGGTTAAGGTTATCAAGGTTGTCCGCGAGGCTACCGGCCTGGGCCTGAAGGAGGCAAAGGACCTTGTAGACGGCGCTCCCAAGGTATTAAAGCAGGGCGCTTCCAAGGAAGAGGCAGAGGAAATCAAGACCAAGTTAGAGGCAGAGGGTGCAAAGGTTACCCTGAAGTAATTGCTTCTTTTGAGACAAAATGCAGCCAGCCAGAGAAAATGTCTTTGGACGGCTGCATTTTTGTTTTGCGGGGCAGATAATTTGATAAAAAAATATCCGGCAAAATCTTTTGATCCTGCCGGATATTATCGGAGGGGATAGTTCCTCCGCATTTATTTATGCTACATAATTACCATCCGCATCAACATAGTATCCATCAATCGTGGTACCGCGCTTCATATCGCCATTCGTTCTGTCGAAATAGTGCCACGTTCCGTCAATCTCAACCCAGCCCTTAGCTGCGGAGCCGTCAGCGGTGAAATAGTAGGTCTTGTTGCCCTCTGTAAACCAGGTGTTGGCCAGCATTCTGCCATCCTCACCTACATAGTACCAGTTGTTGGTAATAGGAATCCAGCAGTCAACCAGACGTGTGCCCTGAGAATTCACCCAATACCAGCTGTCACCATCTTTAACCCAGGTCTGAACCAGCATTTTGCCGGTATCGTCAACCCAGTACAGATCTCCGGCGTACTCTACCCACTGATTTGTTACAGGATTGCTGTTCTCGTCATAGTAATACCAGCTGTTCTTAACATCAACCCAGCCAACACGAGGTGCCGCAAAACTGCTCATAGCAGAGCCAGCGATGCAGGCGGCAGTAACAGCGGTAACAACAAGTGCTTTTAATTGCTTTTTCATACGTGTCTCTCCTTAGAAATTTTCATAATTTTTGTAAATTCTTTATACATAATAACACGATTTGTCTGCTTCGTCAATTATTCTCTTCATAAAATAGTAAGAAAAATGAAAAGAAATACAACAAAACGTAAGATACTGTCACCAGGTCACAATCCGGTCAATGAGTGCCCGCTGTTCTTCACA
>DWWT01000030.1 GCA_019119575.1 Candidatus Enterocloster excrementipullorum | reverse complement strand
AGGAGCGGAAACCTAACAGGGTATTGGGATCTACCTGAAAGAAGGTGCAGAGGATTTTGAGCTCAATATCTGTTACCAGCCTCTGGCCTTTTTCAATGCGCAGAATGGTCAGCTCATTGAAATTATAGCCTTGAAGCTGCAGCTTGGCGGCCAGCTGGTATTGCGTGAGCCTGCGGGCAGTGCGCAGTTCGCGGATTTGACTGCCGATAAGATTTTTCTGGGTACTGTTGACAGCAAGTCTCATAATTTTCCTCCTAATTGTGATAAGTATTTCTAAAAATGAAATTTGTATTCGATTGTAGCGAAGAAAATAAGAAAGACACTTCTAATGATGAAGTTTGGAAAATTAAAGTGGAAAATTTCATGGGATTGTGTTAGACTGGTATCAATTATCCGCCGCCTGCGGGCGGCGGCAAACAGGAGATCATGGAAGATGCGCTATCACAATATTACCAAGGATGATATGCTCAACGGGGAGGGACTGCGGACTGTGCTGTGGGTGGCGGGCTGCACGCATGGCTGTCCGGAGTGCCACAATCCCATTACCTGGGATATCAAGGGGGGAATTCCCTTTGATGAGGCGGCCCGGGAGGAGCTGTTCGGAGAGCTGGAGAAGGATTATATATCCGGCGTTACCTTGAGCGGCGGAGACCCTCTCCATCCGGATAACAGGCAGGAGATCGGGGAGCTGATCGGAGAAATCCGCTGCAGATTCCCGAAAAAAACCATCTGGCTGTATACGGGATATCTTTGGGAGGAGATCTGCGGCCTGCCGCATATGCCGGAAGTGGATGTGGTGGTGGACGGAGAATTTGTGGTAAAATTAAAGGACAACAGCCTGCACTGGAAGGGAAGCGCAAACCAGCGTGTGATCGATGTGAAGCGCTCTCTTGCGGCAGGAGAGGCAGTGCTTTATGAGGAAGGTCTCTCGGCGGGCCGGTAACGTTTTGGGGAACGCAGCTGACAGAAAGCAGGTTTCGGACACGTTTCGGAGTATCTGGAAAGAAATGGAAGAAAAGGATGGATAGGGAATGAACAGAATCAGCAAATTTCATAAGGTGAGTTTCGAGCAGTTTAAGGGAGATTGGACGGATACCTTCGGAGAGCTGCCGGAGGAGGAGATTCGGACGATTTATGAAGGAGTGCGCCTCCCGGTGCGCGCCACATCCGGCTCCGCAGGGTATGACTTTTTTACTCCGGCTGCGTTTTCTCTGGGGCCCGGGGAGACAGCAAAAATTCCCACGGGAATACGGGCAGAGATGGATGAAAACTGGGTGCTTCAGATTTTCCCCAGAAGCGGTCTGGGATTTAAATACCGCCTGCAGTTAAACAATACAGTAGGAATCATTGACAGCGACTATTTTTATTCTGATAATGAGGGGCATATTTTTATAAAAATAACAAATGATACGAATGAGGGCCGCCGTGTGGAGCTGGATGCCGGGGCAGGCTTTGCCCAGGGGATTTTCCTTCCTTATGGAATTACGGTGGATGATGCGTGCACCGGTTCCCGCAACGGCGGATTCGGAAGTACGGATCAGAGGCAGGCATAGCGATGGCACAGAAAAGGAGAAGGATGTCCTCCAATTACGGAGCAGGTAAGAAGATGCCCCGCCGGCAGAGCGGGCGTACAGCGCCGGACCGGCGGTTTGAGGCGGAGAGAAGGTCAGCGGCTAAACGGAGAGCCGCGGCAGAAAGCCGCCCGGCAGCCAAACGGAGCGGGCAGAGTGCGGCGGCCCGCAGAAAACGCCGGAGAAAACGGCTCGTAAAAGCTCTGGCTGCCTGGGCTGCCTGTATTATGGTTATGGCTGGTGTGGCGGCGGGAACGGTCCGTGTGGTGCGCGCTGTAACTACGGGAAAACGGAGCGGGCTGCGGCAGGAAGGCTTGGAAAAACTGGCGCAGGGGGATTATTCCGGCGCGATTGCTTCTTTTGACGCTGCTTTGGAGCAGGCAGGGGACAAGGCGGTGGAGTTTAATACGGATGTCCTTTGTTACCGGGCGGAGGCAGAGCAGCGTCTGAAGGATTACCAGGCAGCCGCCTACACATATAATTTGCTGGCAGGGATGGATACGGACAATACTGCGGCATACGGGTATATGGAGGCTGTCTGTTTTGGCGCCGCGGGCGATGCGGAGCAGGCATACCAGGCGTATCAGGACGCAGGCCAGGCGGAGCAGGGGGAGGAGCGGTCCCCTGGCTGGCTGGAGGGACTTCTGGCTGCGGGCGGCGCTTCTGTGAGCGCCGGGCAGTACGAGAGGGCTATGGCCCTGTATGAGGAGGCCCTGGCAGAGGGGGTGCAGAATGGTCAGATTTATAACCAAATGGGTTTATGCCAGATGGCTGATGAGGATTACGAGGGAGCTGGGGATTCGTTTGACAAGGGATATGAGCTGGCTTCTGCACAGGCTGGCAGTTCAGGGGCAGAAGTATCGGAAGGACAGGATGCGGACGGACAGGAAGAACCCCAGGGAAATGCAGCGGCCAGCGAATCGCTCGTAAAGGAGCTGGCGTTTAACCGGGCGGCTGTCAGGGAGTATATGGGACAGTATGACGAAGCGCTGTCCCTGTTTGAGGCATATGTGTCCGCATACGGGGAGGACGAGCGGGCGCAGCATGAGATTGATTTTCTGAAAACCCGGGTATGACCTGCGGCAGATCTGCTGTTTTGCAGAATGCGCCGCAGGCTGGATAGAAAGGGAGATTTGCAGGCTTGATCGAATTAAAGAAAGTAGAAGAGACAGTAATTTTGACGGCGGTGTGCTCCGGCAGCGAGGAGGAGACCGCCGCCTCTTTGCGGGAACTTGAGGATCTGGTCTCCACGGCTGGGGCAAAGACGCTGGGCGTTCTTGTGCAGAACCGGGAGAATGTCCATCCGGGCACGTATCTTGGAAAGGGAAAGCTTGATGAACTTCGGGAGATGATCTGGGAGAAAGGCGCTACGGGGATAGTCTGTGACGATGAACTCTCCCCGGCACAGCTTCGGAATCTGGAGGAAGCTCTGGATACCAAGGTCATGGATCGGACCATGGTGATTTTGGATATATTCGCGTCCCGGGCCGCCACCAGAGAGGGAAAAATCCAGGTGGAGCTGGCCCAGCTGCGCTACCGGGCGGTCCGCCTGACCGGCATGGGACGATCCATGTCCCGGCTGGGCGGAGGAATTGGAACCAGAGGGCCGGGCGAGAAGAAACTGGAGACAGACCGCCGTCTGATTCACCGGCGGATTGGACAGCTGAAAGAGGAGCTGGCGGAAGTCAAGCGCCATCGGGAGGTGACAAGGCAGCAGCGGGAGCGGGATTTTGTGCTCCGCGCAGCTATCGTGGGCTATACCAATGCGGGAAAATCCACGCTTTTAAACCGGCTTACCGGGGCAGGGATTCTGGCGGAGGACAAACTTTTTGCCACATTGGATCCGACTACGAGGAGCTATGTGATGGAGGACGGGGAGAAGATCCTGCTGACGGATACGGTAGGATTTATACGGAAGCTTCCTCACCATTTGATTGAGGCTTTTCGGAGCACGCTGGAGGAGGCGCGCTACAGTGATATTATCCTTCACGTGGTGGATTGTGCCAGTCCGCAGATGGACATGCAGATGCATGTGGTGCGGGAGACACTGCGGGATCTGGAAATTGTGGACAAGACTACGGTCACGGTGTTTAACAAGACGGATTTATGGGAAGAGATGGATCCGGATGGGGAGAGAAAACTTCCCAGGGATTTTTCCTCAGACTATCAGGTGCGGATATCGGCCAAAACCGGGGAAGGATTGGGCGAACTGGCGGATATTTTGAAATCAATTATTCGAAGCCGACGGATTTATCTGGAGAAAATATATCCGTATACCCAGGCGGGACGCATCCAGGAGATACGAAAATATGGGCAGCTTCTCTCCGAAGAATATAAAGAAGAGGGAATTCTGGTGAAGGCGTACGTGCCTGCGGAATTGTTTGGACGCTTGTATGGGGAGTGAGCGGGCATTTTGATATAATTGAACTGTTGCCCAATATATATTGGTTGGTAAAAAAGTGAACCATAGATATTGTGTTTTCTTATGGGATCTGTTATAATGGTCGTGCGCCTTTTCCAGAACCTGGGAGAGGGGGAGACATGGAAGCGTGAGAGGAGTTTTGGTGTATGATTCAGGTAGTGAAGAGAGATGGGGAGCTTGCCGAATTTAGTCTGAACAAGATCACAGAAGCCATTAAGAAGGCTTTTAAGGCTACGGCCAAGGATTATAACAATGAGATTCTGGAGCTTTTGGCTCTCCGGGTGACTGCGGATTTCCAGTCCAAGATGAAGGACGGGCAGATTACCGTGGAGCAGATTCAGGACAGCGTGGAGCGCGTTTTGGAGCAGACAGGATACACGGATGTGGCGAAGGCCTATATTTTGTACCGCAAGCAGCGGGAAAAAATCCGCAACATGAACAGCACCATCCTGGACTATAAGGACGTGGTGAACAGCTATGTGAAGGTGGAGGACTGGCGAGTGAAGGAGAACTCTACCGTTACATATTCCGTGGGCGGACTGATCTTAAGCAACTCCGGCGCTGTCACTGCCAACTACTGGCTCAGTGAGATTTACGACCAGGAGATCGCGGATGCCCACCGCAATGCGGACATCCACATTCACGACCTGTCCATGCTTACGGGCTACTGCGCAGGCTGGTCCTTAAAGCAGCTTCTGCTGGAGGGACTGGGCGGCATTCCGGGAAAGATTACCTCATCCCCGGCCAAGCACCTGTCCGTGCTGTGCAACCAGATGGTGAATTTTCTCGGGATTATGCAGAATGAGTGGGCCGGCGCCCAGGCATTTTCCTCTTTTGACACCTACCTGGCTCCCTTTGTGAAGGCTGACAATTTGTCCTACCCGGAGGTAAAGAAGTGTATTGAATCCTTTATCTACGGAGTGAACACTCCCAGCCGCTGGGGCACCCAGGCGCCTTTCTCGAACATTACCTTAGACTGGACCGTGCCGGACGATATGGCGGAGATGAACGCCATTGTGGGCGGCCGGGAAGTGGATTTTAAATACAAAGACTGCAAAAAAGAGATGGATATGATCAACAAGGCCTTTATCGAGACCATGATCGAGGGGGATGCCAACGGGCGGGGCTTCCAGTATCCCATTCCCACCTACTCCATCACAAGCGATTTTGACTGGTCCGACACGGAGAACAACCGTCTCCTTTTTGAGATGACCTCCAAGTACGGAACGCCCTATTTTTCCAATTACATCAACAGCGATATGAAGCCCAGCGATGTGCGCAGCATGTGCTGCCGCCTCCGCCTGGACCTTAGGGAGCTGCGCAAGAAGACCGGCGGTTTCTTTGGCTCCGGGGAGAGCACGGGCTCTGTGGGCGTGGTGACCATCAATATCCCGCGGATTGCCTACCTGGCCAAAGATGAGGCGGATTTCTACCGCCGGCTGGATCATATGATGGACGTGAGTGCCCGCTCCTTAAAGACCAAGCGGGAGGTTATCACCAAGCTTTTGGATCAGGGGCTGTACCCCTATACCAAGCGGTATCTGGGAACCTTTGAGAATCATTTTTCCACCATTGGCCTGATCGGTATGAACGAGGCCGGGCTCAATGCCAAGTGGATTCGGAAAGATATGACGTCTCCGGAATGCCAGGAGTTTACAAAGGATGTGCTGAACCACATGCGGGAGCGGCTCTCCGACTACCAGGAGATGTACGGGGATCTCTACAACCTGGAGGCAACACCGGCGGAGTCTACCACCTACCGGCTGGCCAAGCACGACAAGGAGCGGTATCCCGATATTATCACGGCGGGCGCGCCGGGGGATACGCCCTACTATACAAACAGCTCCCATCTGCCGGTTGACTACACAGCGGATGTGTTTGACGCACTGGATATCCAGGATGAGCTTCAGACCCTTTACACTTCGGGAACCGTGTTCCACGCATTCCTGGGCGAGAAGCTGCCCGACTGGAAGGCAGCGGCCAGCCTGGTTCGGACCATTGCGGAAAATTATAAGCTGCCGTATTATACACTGTCGCCAACGTATTCCATCTGCAGAACCCACGGATATCTGGCGGGCGAGCATTTTACCTGCCCGGTGTGCGGAGGAAAGGCTGAGGTGTACAGCCGGATTACCGGCTACTACCGCCCGGTGCAGAACTGGAATGAGGGCAAGACCCAGGAGTACAAGAACCGTACCACCTACGATATGGGCCGTTCCGTGTTAAAGCACAGAGGGCCCCGCATGATAGCGGGAAGCCAGTGCACGGTGGACGCCGGATCTGTGGCCAGGAAGCAGGGCCAGGCCGAGGAGGTGATGGCCGGCGCGGCGGCAGGCAGCAGGAGCCGGGCGAAGCTCTATCTTTTCACCACCCAGACCTGTCCCAACTGCCGGACGGCGAAGGAATTTTTGAAGGGCCTGGATTATCAGATTGTGGACGCGATGGAGCACCCGGATCTGGCTGAAAAATTTGGAATCATGCAGGCGCCCACCCTGGTGGTGGTGCAGGACGGCATTGTGCAGAAATTCACGAATGCCTCCAATATCCGCAGATTCGCAGAACAGAACCATACGGCTGCGGCAAACGTATAGCATCACGGCCGGCACATTATGAGCACTTGGCGCCCTGTATTCGGGGCGCCTTATTTTTTATGCGCCCGGCGGGCGCACGTTCTAAGGAGGGCGCACATGAATATTTATGATATTGCGGCGGAGTCAAAGACCTCCATTTCCACGGTATCCCGGGTACTCAACAACAAGGGAAATGTGAATCCCCAAATGCGCAGAAGGGTGGAGGAAGTCCTGAAAAAATACAACTATCAGCCCAGCGCCATTGCCCGGGGAATGGTGTCAAAGACGATGAAGAATATTGGAATTCTCACGGTGGATGTGCGGGAAAATCATTATGCCCGGATGATTTATGTCATTGAGCAGGATTTCAGCAGCCGGGGCTATAATGTGAATGTGTGCAGCACCGGGGGATCGGTGCGGGAGTGCGGCCGGTATTTTGAGATTCTGGCGGGAAAGCAGACGGACGGCATCGTCCTCATCGGTTCGGTGTTTAATGAGCTGTCGGAACATCCCGAGATTACTTCTCTTATAAAAAATATTCCGGTGGTCATTGCGAATGGAAAGGTGGAGCTGCCGGATTTTTACTCGGTTCTTGTGGATGATGTGAAGGGAATCCGGCGGGCGGCGGAATACCTGTATGACGGCGGCAGGCGGGACTTGGCCTACGTGATTGACAAGGACACGGACAGCGCCCGCAGGAAGATGGAGGGGTTTTTGGAGGCCATGAAGCTTCGGGATGTGCCGGACGGACCGGAGCGCGTGATCCGTGTGCCGGAGAGCAGCCTGGAGGGCGGATTCGCGGCGGTTTGTCAGATTTTTGAGAAAGGGCTTTCTGTAAACGGGATCGTGTGCGGCCAGGACATCACGGCGGTCGGAGTGATCAAGGCATTAAAGCGGCGGGGGCTTCGGGTGCCGGAGGATGTGGCGGTGATTGGCTGCGACAATTCCCCCTATTCCCGCATCTGTGAGCCGGAGCTGGCAAGCCTGGACAACAAGCCGGAGCTTCTGGGACGGATGTGCGCCAGGATTTTGGCCGCAAGGCTGGAGCAGGAGGACGGAGAGGAGGCCGAGACTGAGACGGGAGCGGCAATTCAGCCTGAGCTCATTGTACGGGAGTCGGCCAGGCTGTAGAAAAATTTAAACAGAGGCAGGAAGAAGCGGCCGAGGAAACATTACCGGGGGGATTGACAGGAGCTGTTTGTGTGTTATAATGAATTTATGAGAAAGCGCTTTCTCGAAAAGAGAAAGCGCGCTAGTGTGCTGTCTCATTCACTTTCAGCATAATGACGCAGAATGAATTTTCAGCCTGCAAGGCGGAGGAAGGAGGCGTAGCGGTGGCTACGCTGACTGACGACAACGCCGCAGATGGAAATTCAGGCAAGTCAGTATGCGAAATGTGAATGAGACAGTACACTAGATTTGTGAGTAAGAAGTAAAAAGGAGAAGGGACAGTATGCGAGTAAAGTATGAGGAACTGTTGAACCGGTTTCAGGAAATTTTGATGGGCAGAGGATTCACTGAGGATTACGCAAAGACAGCGGCGGCTGTATTTGCGGGAAACAGCCTGGATGGCATCTATTCTCACGGCGTAAACCGTTTTCCAAAGATTGTGGAGGATATTGACATAGGAGCCATTAATCCGGCGGCGAAGCCTACCTGCGAGCTGGCTATGGGGGCGATTGAGCGCTGGGATGGGCACAGGGGATTCGGTCCGTTAAATGCAAGGCTTGCCATGGAGCGGGCCATTGAACTGGCAAAGGAGTACGGCGTGGGCGTTGTGGCTTTGGGAAACAACAACCATTGGCTCCGGGGAGGGAGCTATGGGTGGCAGGCTGCAAATGCGGGCTGCATCGGCATCTGCTGGTCCAACACCACGCCCAATATGCCGGCCTGGGGCGGGAAGGATATTAAAATTGGCAACAACCCCCTGGTACTTTCCGTGCCGAGGAGCAGCGGACAGCATATGGTAGTGGACTGCGCCCTCTCCCAGTTCTCTTATGGAAAGCTGGAGGAGACTCGGCTCAAAGGGCAGCGGCTCCCGGTGATCGGCGGCTATGACAGTCAGGGGAACCTCACGACGGATCCCGGGGAGATCGAGAAGACCCAGCGGGTTCTTCCCATGGGATACTGGAAGGGCAGCGGGCTTTCCATTGCCCTGGATTTGATTGCCACGGTTCTGACGAACGCCAATTCTGTTAAAAAGATCGGAACCTTTCAGGCGGAGACCGGCCTTTCTCAGGTGATGATTGTCATAGATCCGTCCAAGTTCAACACGCCCGAGGAGACGGACGCGATCGCGGACGAAATCCTGGCAGATATCAAGTCTTCTGTTCCTATGGAAGAAGGGAAGGCTGTGCGCTATCCCGGGGAGCGCGAGATGAGGACCCGGGAAGAAAACCTGCGGGATGGGATTCCGGTTATTGATGAGGTTTGGGAGAAAATCAGCCGGCTGTGAGGCCGGCTGCCCCTGTTTTCACGCCGTCCTGAACCGTTATCACATATTCTGAATAAATTCTTTCATACTGTGTGCCCGGCTGGCAGTTTTCAGCCAGCGTTTGAGTGTCTCGGGATCGCGCTCCTGGCGGATTCGTCCGGCTGTGTGACTGGGTACCGGGCCGAGCTCCTCCAAAAGGAGGAGGATGTCTTCGGTTTTTCCTTCCGTTCTTCCGCGAACGAAGCCTTTGTTTTCTAATTCTTCTTCAATCGACCACATTGTTATGCCCTCCTTTTCTTTTTGACCGCTGAGATGTTCCGCGATATGCCCCTGCATTTCCCTATATCTGCTGGTGCCGGCCACCGTGCTCAATGCATTTAAAAATTCCTCCGGATGCCGGATAATCCGCTGATTGTCATGCATGAGCTTTCGGAGTTTATCTGGCTGCCTGCGGCTGACGGCAAATTCGGCCAGAAGACCAAAATCAGAAGTCAGCCGTCCGAGCTGCTCTTCTGTCAGATGTGATACCTGAATCAGGTTCATAGGATAATCTGCTACATAAGGCAGAAGCGAATCTCGTATATCAGGGGGAAAATGCAGCATGTCATAAAGCCGCAGGGGACTGCTCCACTTCTCCTGTCCCCAGTATAGCACAAGCGTGACTACAGGTGCAAGGAGCTGGCTGCTATGGATGCGTTTGGCATAGGCAGGATTTCCAGTCAGGGAATTTTGGCTCATAAAGCTCTTGATCTGCTCTTCATAGGAGGCATACTCATATCCCATGACTCGCTCCGGCATTGTATTATCCACAGCTTCCTGATTTTCTACCTGATAGATAATTCGAAAAATTCCCAAGTTTTTGTCCGCTTTGCGGATGTCCCGGAAGCCCTGGCGGAGAGAACCGTCCACATTTTTAGTAAAAGCTTCGGTGGGGAGCGCTACCAAATTGTCTTCCAAAAGAATTTTTCGGCCATGAAAAAGAAGATTATTAAAGATGTCGGCAAATACATCATTGAGAGATTCCAATTGCTTTTCCGATATGTCTTTTTGCATAGAACACCGCCTTTTGTGAATTGCTGTTTGAACAGGTGATATAGAAGAAAATTTTGATTCAATGGGACGAAAAATGAATTTGAAAGAAATAAAGGAAGACTCTCCTAAAAAATGCTAAATTTAGCATACATAAGGGAGAGGGAAAAGTCAAGAAAAATGTACGCTGGAAAAAGCAGGCAGTCTATTGTATAATGTAACGTAATTGTTCAGGCCCGGCAGCAAAATCTGCCTGCCGGGCCCAAAACCTTGATTCGTGTATTTTTGCCGGCCCCTATTCCGCCCGCGCCTTATCAATCGCCGTATTGATGGCTCCGAGAAGAGCCTGGGATGTATAGCGGGAGGTGCTGGGGTAGGAGAGATTTTCTGTGGACTGGGTATCCACGATCTGGCCGGCCAGATCCTCCAGGGTGGGCTGCATCAGAGGGTACATGGTGGTCACGGCCTCGCTTAAAGGAACCAGGGCAATGGAATTAATCCGATTGCTGTCCACGGTCACCTCCACATTGACGGTCTCACTTCCAAGATTTAGGGCTGCGCTGTATACACCCGGTATGTAGAGGGAGGACTCTGCCTCAGCGGAGGCGGGCTTGCTTCCTGGACGGAACATAATAAAGCACAGGGCGATGAGGAAGATGGCCAGACCCAGAAAGATGGCGGTGTAGATGATCTCTTTCATGCGAAGGACCACGATTTTTGTTTTAGAGCTCATGGTAAAAGACCTCAGGGGATAGTTTGTTAAAGCTTATGAATGCCTGCCTGGAAATATGAGCGGTTTTGCGGAAAATGTCCGGGAGGAATAATCAGGAGGGAAATATGGCGCTGCAGTTTGTTGTAGGAGGGGCGGGTTCAGGGAAGACCCGCTGTCTGTATGAGAGGGCAATTGAGGAATCCATGAAGCATCCGGAGCTTTCCTATCTTTTTGTGGTGCCGGAGCAGTATACTATGCAGACCCAGCGGGAAATTATACGTCTTCATCCCCGGCATGGGGTTATGAATATCGACATACTGAGCTTTAAGCGCCTGGCCTATCGGGTATTTGAGGATCTGGGAGTCCAGGTGCCTGTGGTTTTGGACGATACGGGAAAATCCATGATCCTGCGGAAGGCTGCGGGCCGCAGAAGGAGAGAGCTCACTTTTTACGGCGGGCATCTGGATCAGGCGGGGTTTATCAATCAGATGAAGTCCCAGATATCGGAGCTCTATCAGTATGGCTTGGGGCCGGATGACCTGGCACAGGTGCGGGAAGCATCGGATCGGCGGCTTCTGGGAGCGAAGCTTAAAGATCTGGAGATTCTTTACCGGGAATTTAAAGAGTACATCAAGACCCGGTGCATTACGGCGGAGGAGATTCTGGATATCCTGTGCCGTGAGCTGCCGCGGTGGGGAAAACTCCGGGACAGCGTGATTTTTATGGACGGATTTACGGGCCTGACTCCGGTGCAGTACCGCCTGGCACGGATTATGATCGGCGGAGCCAAGGATGTGGTCTGCGCGCTGACTGTGGATTTGAAGGAGGAGCTGTACCGGGAGTGCGGGATCCAGCATCTGTTTTATATGAGCCGCCATACGGCCTGCCGCCTGCGGGACATGGCAAAGGAGCAGGGGGTGGAGAAAAAGGAGGACATCCGCTGCGGGAAGCGCCCGGCCTGGCGGTTTACAGAGAGCCCGGAACTGGACTTTCTTGAGCAGAACCTGTATCGCTACCGGAGCGGGACGTGGCAGGGGGATGCCGAGGCCGTGCAGATGTATGAGGGAAAGAATCCGGCGGAGGAAATTTCCTTTGTCTGCGGCCAGATCCGCCGTATGGTCCAGGAGGAGGGCATGCGTTTTCGGGACGCGGCTGTGGTGACTGGGGATTTATCCTCCTATAAAGGAGAAATTGCCCATCAGTTCGGGGAAAATGAGATCCCCTATTTTCTGGATGACAAAAAGAGCATTCTGGAAAATCCCATGGTGGAGCTTATCCGCGCGGCCCTGGATACCGTGCGGGATTTTTCGTATGAGAGTGTGTTCCGGTATCTGAAAACAGGGCTGGTGTATGAGCGCGGCAGCGCGCCGGAAGAGGGAGAGCAGGAGAGCAGCACCCAGGAAGCGCCCGTCTACACCCGGGCTTATGTGGAAGAGATGACGGACCGCCTGGAAAATTATGTGCGGGCCCTGGGAATCCGGGGATGGAAGCAGTGGGAACAGCCCTGGGAGCGGCGCTTTCGGGGGGCGGAGCGCTTCAATCTGGAGGAATTAAATGCGTTCCGTCAGTGGATTCTGGCACCTTTGTCCCGCCTTCGCCAGGCATTCCGGGCGGAAGGTGCCACCATGGGAACCGTGGCCGCGGCTGTGGAGCAGTATCTGGAAGAAATGGAGCTGGAAAAAAAGCTGGAGGACTGCAGCGCATTTTTCCTGGAGAGAAAGGCGCCGGGAGATGAAAATCTGGCCCGGGAGTACGGGCAGGTGTATGGGCTTGTGCAGGAGCTTTTGGAGCGTCTGGGAAGCCTTCTGGGGGAGGAAAAGGCGGAGCAGAAGAGCTTTATCCAGATTCTGGACGCGGGGTTTGAAGAGATTAAAGTGGGGATGATTCCCGCTACAGTGGATCAGGTGATGGTGGGGGATATCACCCGCAGCCGCCTGGAAGATGTGAAGGTGCTGTTTTTCGTGGGGGTCAATGAGGGGATTGTGCCTCAGAGAAAATCTGGAGGCGGGATTTTGACGGATGCGGACCGGGAGGTATTTAAGTCCTTCGGTCTGACCCTGGCGCCTACGGCCCGGGAGGACGGATGCATTCAGAAGTTTTATCTCTATCTGATGCTGGCAAAGCCCTCCCGGCGTCTGGTTCTCACCTGGGCCGCCATGTCGGCAGAGGGAAAGAGCCAGAGGCCATCGGGCCTCATCGGCGAGGTGAAGCGGCTCATACCGGGGGCGCGCCGGATTGCCCCAGAGCAGCTTTCCGGGACTGTTCGGACGGAGCGGGACGGAAAGGAGCGGCTGATTGCGGGGCTTCGGGCATATCAGGAGGGGGAGCGCCGGGATCGGGCATTTTTGGAGGTATTCCGGTATTTTTATTCCTCTCCCGCCTGGAGGGAGGAGACGAGGAAGCTTGCGGACGCGGCATTTTACTCCTACCAGGAAGGGGGAATCGGCAGGGCGGCGGCCCGGGCGCTCTACGGCCCCCTTCTCCAGGGCAGCGTGACGCGGCTGGAACAGTTCGCCGCCTGCGCCTATGCCCATTTCCTCAAATACGGCCTGGAGCTCATGGAGCGCCAGGAGTATGAGCTGGCCGCCGTGGATATGGGAAATCTTTTCCATCAGTCCATTGACCGGTGTTTTGCGGTGATGAAAGAAGAGGGGAGGGATTGGCGCACCCTCTCCGAGGAGGAGCGGAAAGCGCTGGTGAAAACCTGCGTGGGCCAGGTGACGGAGGAGTACGGGAATACAATCATGGGCAGTACGGCCCGGAACGCCTACCTGGCCGGCCGTGTGGAGCAGATGACGGATCGGACCATCTGGGCTCTGGCGGAACAGATGAAAAAGGGGGATTTCGAGCCGGCCGGGTTTGAGGTGTCCTTCTCCGCAGCCGACAATCTGAAGGCGATGCGCATCCGGCTCTCCGAGGAGGAGGAACTGTGGCTGAAGGGCCGCATTGACCGGCTGGATTTGTGCCGGGACGGGGAGATTCTCTATGTGAAAATCATCGACTATAAATCCGGGAGCACCTCCTTTGACCTGGCAGCCCTGTATTACGGGCTCCAGCTCCAGCTGGTGGTGTACATGGATGCGGCCCTGGAGCTTGCGGCCCGGGATCATCCCGGTCTCACGCCGGTGCCGGCCGGTATCTTTTATTATCACATCCAGGATCCCTTTGTGCAGGGACAGGAGGGGATGCGCCCGGAGGAAATCGAAGGGCAGATTTTAAAGCAGCTTAAAATGAATGGGCTGGTAAACAGCGAGCTGGAGATTATCCGCCATCTGGACCGGGAAATCGAGAAGGAGTCCGACGTGATTCCCGTAGCCATGAAGGACGGCTACGTGCAGGAGAGCCGGTCGTCCGTGGCAAATTCCCGGCGGTTTGAGGCCCTGGGGCGCTTTGTGTCGGAGCGCTTAAAGCGGGCGGGACAGGACATTTTGGGCGGCGCCGCCCAGGTGCAGCCCTATAAGCAGGGGAACCGGACGCCCTGCGATTACTGTCCGTACCATGCGGTCTGCGGCTTTGACACCAAGACCGCGGGATTTGGATACCGCAGGCTGAAAAGCTTAAAGCCGGAGGATATCTGGCAGGAGATTGAGAAAGGGGAGGAAGCGGAGGATGAAATGGACCAGCAGGCAGCAGCAGGTAATTGACAGCAGGGAAAGAAATCTTCTGGTGTCGGCGGCAGCGGGCAGCGGAAAGACAGCGGTGCTGGTCGAGCGCATTATCCGAATGATCAGCGAGGGAGACCCGCCGCTCGATATTGACCAGTTATTGATTATGACCTTCACCAACGCGGCGGCAGCGGAAATGCGGGAGAGAATCCAGGCAGCGGTGGATCAAAAGCTTATGGAAGATCCGGGAAATGAGCATCTGTGGCTTCAGGCATCCCTGATTTCTCAGGCCCAGATTACCACTATTGACAGCTTCTGCCTCTATGTGATACGGAATCACTACGACAGCCTGGACATTGACCCGGCCTTTCGAATCGGAGATGAGGGAGAGCTGGCTCTTCTGCGGGGGGATGTGCTGGGGGATGTGCTGGAGGAGTGCTACCAGTCCGGGGACGCGGATTTTGCGCGCTTTGTGGAGTGCTTCGGCCGGGGACGCTCGGACAAGGGGATCGAGGATGTGATTATCCGGGCATGGCAGTTTTCCCAGAGCCATCCCTGGCCGTTGGAATGGCTGGACGCCTGTGCGGGGGAGCTGTTGGCTGAGGATTTGGAACATGTAAAGGAGAGCCCCTGGATGCGGTTTATGTTCCGGGACGCAGCGCTCCAGGCGGAGGAACTTTCCGGGCAGCTGAAAGAGGCTCTTCTGGTGTGCCGGGAGGAGAACGGCCCGCTGGCCTATGAGCCCATGCTGGAGGCGGATATTCGTCTGATGCACGGGATTTGCCAGGCCGCGGAGGAGGCGGATTTTTCCGCTCTCTATGAGGCGCTGTCCTCCTTAAGTTTCGGGCGTCTGGCCGCCATACGGAGCAAGGAGGTAGACCCGGAGAAAAAGGCTTTTGTGAGCGGCATCCGGGACCGGGTAAAAAAGGCGGCGGGAAAGATGCGGGATCTCTACGGCTTTCAGAGCCCCGAGGAGGCGGCGCAGGTTTTAACGGATTCCCGCCTTCCCCTATTGGTTCTTCTGGATGTAGTGCGGCGGTATGACGCGGCCTACCAGGCGGCCAAGAAAGAGCGGAATATTCTGGATTTTAATGACCTGGAACATTTGGCCCTAAAGGTACTCTGGAGAGAGGGGGATGATGGGACGCGTATCCCCTCCCCCGCCGCAGAAGAGCTTCGGGAGCAGTTTGCGGAGATCCTTGTGGACGAATACCAGGACAGCAACCTGGTGCAGGAAGCGCTGATTCAGGCAATTTCCCGGGAACGGCTGGGCCATCCCAATGTCTTTATGGTAGGGGATGTGAAGCAGAGTATATACCGGTTCCGCCTGGCACGCCCGGAGCTGTTTATGGAAAAATACGATTCCTATTCCCGGGAGCCGGGGCCCTATGAGCTTATTGAGCTCCAGCAGAATTTCCGCAGCCGGGACACGGTCCTGAAGTGCGTGAATGATCTGTTCTACCAGATTATGACGAAGAATCTGGGCGGAATCCGCTATACTAGGGACGCAGCTCTCTACCCGGGAGCATCCTTTGCGCCGGCCGGGGAAGGGGAGCGGGTTGGCGGCCCTGTGGAGCTCTGGGCGGCGGATACCGGGGCCCAGTCCCTGCGCGCTCTGGATGAGGAAGAGCTGGACTATACGGCAAGGGAGCTGGAGGCCAAGATTGCCGCAAGACGGATTAAAGAGCTGGTGAGCGAGAAGGAGGGTCTCTCGGTCTGGGATAAAAACGGAGGGGCAGAGGGGACCGGCGGCTACCGGCGGGCGGGATACGGCGATATTGTCATTCTGCTGCGCAGCATGGCGGGCTGGTCCGAGGTGTTTGTCAATGTGCTGATGAATGAGGGGATCCCGGCCTATGCCCAGACATCCTCGGGGTATTTCGATACGGTGGAGGTGGAGACAATTTTAAGCCTTCTGTCCGTGCTCGACAATCCCATGCAGGACATTCCTTTGGCGGCGGTGCTTCGCTCTCCCATCGTGGGAATGACGGACGAGGAGATGGCCTGGATGATGGCCGCTTACAAGCGGCGGGCGGCAAAGGATCAGGACCGGGGCGTGTATGCGGCCTGGAAGCTGTGGGAGGAGGCAAGGGCTCTGACGGCGGAGGCCGCCTCTGGCGAGGATATGATCCGGATTGGAAAGGGAGGCATCCCCCGGGAGGCGGCCGGGGCGGTCTGGGAGAAGCTTGGCCGCTTTGGAGCGCTTCTTAAAAAGCTACGGGGGGAGTCCCGGTATCTGCCCATCCATGAGCTTTTGCACCGGGTGTACCGGGAGAGCGGGTATTATGACTATGTGTCCGCCATGCCAGGAGGCCAGACCCGGAGGGCCAATTTAGATATGCTGGCCCAGAAGGCCCAGGCTTATGAGGCAGCCAGTTACAAGGGTCTCTTCCACTTTGTGCGTTATATCGAAAAATTAAAAAAATTCGACCAGGATTTCGGGGAGGCATCCGGGAATGAGGGCCGGGAGGGGGTGCGCATCATGAGCATCCACAAGAGTAAGGGCCTGGAGTTTCCGATCGTTATTCTGGCAGGTTTGGGCAAGCGTTTTAATAAGCAGGACGCCTACAGCCAGATTCTCCTGGATCCGGATCTGGGAGCAGCCGCGGACTGTCTGGATCTTAAGCTGCGGGTGCGGATCCCCACGCTGAAAAAGCAAGTGCTGAAGCGCCGGATGGAGCTGGAAACCCTTGGAGAGGAGCTGCGGATTTTGTATGTGGCCATGACACGGGCCAAGGAAAAGCTGGTGATGACCGGCACGGACAAGGCTCTGGAGACAAAGTGGGAGAAATGGTCGGATATATCTCTATGGAATGGGCAGCTCCCCTATACGGTGCTTTCCGGGGCGTCCTCCTTCCTGGACTGGATTCTCATGGCGCGTCCGGCCATAGATGCCTCCCGCTTTACCGCGAAGCAGGCGGATGTGGGAGAGCTGATCGGCGGGGAGGTATCCCGGCAGATGGAGCGGGGGATGGCAAAGGAAGAGCTTCTGGAGATGAACCTGGCGGAGCCCTTCGACCGGGAGATGGAAGCGCAGCTAAAAGCCGCCGCGGGATACCGCTATCCGTTTCAGGACGACACCCGGCTGTATGCTATGGTTTCCGTGTCAGAACTGAAAAAGCAGAGCCAGATTGGCCGGTCAGACGACGATCTGGGGACAGGCCGGCCGGACCGGGAGGGAGACGTGTTAAAGGAAATCCTCTCCATACCCGGAGAGCCGAATGCGGGCGCAAAGCGGGGAACCGCCTACCATGCGGCGCTGGAGCATCTGCCGCTGGGGGATGTAAAGAGTCTGGAGGACACAAAAGACGCCCTGGAGGCGGTTCACAGAGAAGGATTTTTGGACGCGGAGGCCTATGGCCTTGTGGATGCCGCGCTGGTGTGGCAGTTTGCGGACAGCCCTCTGGGGCGCCGCATGGCAGAGGCGCGCGGGCGCGGAACGCTTCACCGGGAGCAGCAGTTTATGATCGGCATACCGGCAAGGGAGCTTGGCCGGGGGGATTCGGATGAGCTGGTGCTGATTCAGGGAATCATCGACGCGTACCTGGAAGAAGAGGACGGCCTGGTGCTCATTGACTACAAGACGGACCGGGTGCCCGCGGGAAATCCGGACCGGGCAGCGGCCCTTTTGGCGGACCGGTATCGGATTCAGCTCGACTATTATGAGCGGGCCTTGGTTCAGCTTACGGGAAAGAAGGTAAAAGAGCGGGTGATTTATTCCTTGACTTTGGGGAGGAGTATCCCTGTGTGAGCGCAGAACGCGGTTGGAAAATGCCCCGCGGGAGAAGTGCATGAAATTTGCCGCTTCCTTTTTGCATGCGGCGGGGGTATAATGAAACGTAATTGTTCAACACCGAAGGCAGAAGAAACGAGGAAATTTCAGTGTTTCACGCAATCGATTCAGGAGGATAGGTCATATGTACGAACAGGAACCAGTCAAAAAAGTCGCCCTCATCGGCCTGGGAGCAATCGGAAGCTTTCTGGCCTCCCATCTGCAGACCGTGCTCGGGGATAATCTGCGGATTATTGCCGGCGGGGAGAGAAAGGAGCGCCTGGAACGGGAGGGCGTTGTGGTAAATGGGAAGCAGCTTCATTTCCATCTGGTAGATCCCGCGGAGAGCTGCGGCGGAGATTACCCGCAGCTTGCGATTATTATCACAAAGTTTTCCGGGCTTGCCCAGGCGCTGAAAGATATCAAAAATCAGATAGGCCCCCACACCATTATTATGGCGCCCCTCAACGGGGTGGAGAAGGAGGAGATTGTGGCCGCCGCGTATGGGTGGGAGAATCTATTGTATTCCCTAACCCGGGTCAGCGTGGTGATGAAGGAGGGGAAGGTTACATTTAACGACGCCTCGGCGCAGATGGAGTTTGGAGAGAAGAAGAACGAGACCATTTCCCCGAAGGTTCGGGCGGTGAAAGAACTCTTCAAGGCTGCGGGAATCCGATCCGTGGTGCCGGAGGACATGGAACGCGCCGTCTGGCTGAAATATATGTGCAATGTCAGCGAAAACCAGTCTGCGGCGGTTCTGGGGCTACCCTTTGGGGCGTGGACGGTGAGCGATGACGCCAACTGGATCCGGGAGGCCCTGGTGCGTGAGGTGGCCGCAGTGGCTGCGAAAAGGGGAATCCGTATTACGGAGGAGGATATCGAGCAGCAGGGCAAGCGCCTGAAAAATGTTCCGGCGGCAAACAAGCCCTCCACCCTCCAGGATTTGGAGGCCGGCCGCAAGACAGAAGTGGACATGTTCGCCGGTACCATGATGCGGCTGGGAAAGAAATACGGGGTGCCTACGCCCTACAATGAGCTGTTCTACCACGCCATCCGGGTGCTGGAGCAGAAAAATGACGGGCTGTTTTGATTGCTTCCGGGCTTATCGGGGCGTTAAATCATAGGAGCAGGCGGTATCCCGGGGCCGTCTACACGGCCACCGGGATTTTGTGTTCAAATGCGTGATACTGGTAATTTTCCAGGCGGAAGCTGTCCGTGGTGAACTGGTAAAAATCCGTCACGGAAGGATCAACGTACAGCGTGGGGCCCTTGTAGGGCTCTTTTTTAATGAGCTCCTCCACCATCGGGATATGCCGGTCATAGATATGGGCGTCCGCAATCACGTGAACCAGCTCCCCGGCCACCAGCCCGCTCACTTGGGCGAACATGTGTAAGAGCACCGCGTACTGGCATACATTCCAGCTGTTGGCAGTAAGCATGTCCTGGGAGCGCTGGTTTAAGATGCCGTTCAACACATTCCCCGAAACATTGAAGGTCATGCTGTAGGCGCATGGATAGAGGTTCATCTCGTGCAGGTCGTGGTGATTGTAGATGTTGGACATGATCCGGCGGCTTAAGGGATTGTGTTTTAGGTCGTAGAGAATCCGATCCACCTGGTCAAAATCCCCTTCTTTATAATGATGCTTCACGCCCAGCTGGTAGCCGTAGGCCTTGCCGATGCTCCCGGTCTCATCAGCCCAGGAATCCCAGATGTGGCTGTTTAAATCATGGATATTGTTGGACTTTTTCTGCCATATCCAGAGAATCTCGTCCACTGCGGACTTAAATGCGGTTCGCCGCAGGGTGATGACGGGAAATTCTTTTCTCAGGTCATAGCGGTTCACAATGCCGAAGCGCTTGATGGTGTGGGCGGGACTGCCGTCCTCCCAGACCGGGCGTACCGGATAGTCGGTATCCCAGACGCCGTTCTCTAAAATATCTTTACAGTTCTGTATAAAAATCTGATCTGCGTAGCTCATATGCTTCCTCCTCGTTGATATTCTTCATTATAACAAAAGAGTAGGAACTGGGAAAGAGGGCCGGCGAAAGAAATGTTTGATTTTATCCGCGTCCAGTGATACAATTTAAATACTGTTTTGAGAATGAAAAGCGGAGGAATGCGCATGAATCTGATCGTAGCTGCGGATGAACGCTGGGGGATAGGAAAGGACGGCGGACTTCTGGCTCATCTGCCCGGAGATATGAAATATTTTCGGGAGACTACCCGGGGAAAAGTGGTTGTCATGGGAAGAAAAACGCTGGAGAGCTTTCCGGGAGGAAGACCCTTAAAAAAGCGCATTAATATTGTCCTTACCAGAAACGAGGCGTATCACCCGGAAGGCGTGACGGTGTGCCGCAGCAGGGAGGAGACCCTGAAGCTTCTGAATGCGTATGCCCCGGAAGATGTATTTATCATCGGAGGGGGAATGATCTATCGGGAGTTTCTTGCAGACTGTGAGAAAGCCTATGTGACCCATATTTTCGCGGATTTTGAGGCGGATACGGATTTCCCGAATCTGGACGCGGATCCGGCCTGGCATCTGGCGGAAACCGGCGAACGGCGGGAGGACAATGGCATTTTCTATGAATTCCGCGTATATGAGAGAAGAAGGGGAGTAAATCAATGAAAAAGGACGGATCCGTATTTACCCTGGAAAATGAAGAGCTCCTGATCCGGGTGGAGCGCCATGGGGCGGAGCTCACCAGAATTTATGATAAAAAGGCGGGCCGGGATATTCTGTGGGAGGGAGATCCCTCGGTCTGGGGACGCCATGCTCCCATTCTCTTTCCTTTTGTAGGGAAGAGCTGGGAAGGCACATATCGGCATGGGGATAAGACATATTCCATCACGCCTCACGGCTTCGCGCGGGACATGGAGTTTGCGCCGGTGCTCTGCGATATGGACGAATGTCTGTACCGGCTGGAGGATACGCCGGAAACCTTTGAAAAATATCCCTTCCGCTTTTCTCTGGAGGCCGGATACCGGCTGGAGGGCCGGTCGATTGAGGTCTCATGGCGGGTGGAGAACCGGGGCTCCGAAGCGATGTATTTTATGATTGGCGGACATCCCGCATTCCGTGTTCCGGAGGGAAAGAATATTTACGATTATACACTGGTGTTTAACCAGGAAAAGGGACAGGGCGGAGACAGCCTGGATGCCCTTAGCTACCAGGCACCCGACGGGGAAGGATTCCGGGAGGAGGCGCTTGCCGGCACGCTTGCTTTGGAGGCGGGTACGGTTCCCATTACTAAGGGATTTTTTGACAGAGCGCTGACCTATATATTTGACCGGGAACAGGTAAAAAGTGTGGGACTCCTGGTAGACGGGGTTCCTTATGTGACGGTGTCGTGCGCCGGATTCCCCTATCTGGGTGTCTGGACCATGGAAGCGACTCATCCCTTTGTGTGCCTGGAACCTTGGTATGGCGTCTGCGACAGGAAGGGATATGAAGGGGAGCTGAAAGACCGGGATGGGGTCGTGTCGCTGAACGGATGGAACACATGGGAGAGAAGCTACACCATCCGGATTGAATAAGGATGCGTCCGGCCGGGGATTCAATGGAAACCCGAGAAATTCGGGAACACATAGAGCAGAAAACAGGAGGATAGGAATGTACAAGATCGTAAAGGCAGAATGTCTGGCAGACAAGATCTACCTGATGGACGTGGAAGCGCCCAGGGTAGCCAAGGCCTGTCAGCCGGGAGAGTTTGTGATTGTAAAGATGGATGAGACAGGGGAGCGGATTCCCCTGACCATCTGCGACTATGACAGGGAGAAGGGCCTGGTGACCATTGTGTTCCAGGTGGTGGGCGCCTCCACCCTGCGCATGGCTTCCCTGCAAGAAGGGGATGCTTTCCAGGATTTTGTGGGCCCCCTGGGCCAGCCCTCCGAGTTCGTGAAGGAGGACATCGAGGCCGTGAAGGGACGGCGCTACCTGTTCGTGGCAGGGGGCGTGGGAAGCGCCCCGGTGTATCCACAGGTGAAGTGGATGCGGGAACACGGCATTGACGTGGATGTTATTGAGGGGGCCAAGACAAAGAGCCTTCTGATCCTGGAGGAAGAGCTGCGCGCAGTGGCCGGGAACCTCTATGTGACCACGGACGACGGCTCCTACTGCCGCAAGGGGATGGTGACGGAGGTCATCAGGGACCTGGTGGAGAACCAGGGGAAGAAGTATGATGTGTGCGTGGCCATTGGACCTATGATTATGATGAAGTTTGTGTGCAAGCTGACGAAGGAACTGGGAATCCCCACGATCGTGAGCTTAAACCCGATTATGGTGGACGGAACGGGGATGTGCGGAGCCTGCCGGGTGACGGTGGGAGGCGAGGTGAAATTCGCCTGTGTGGACGGCCCGGAGTTTGACGGTCATCAGGTGGATTTTGACCAGGCGATGAAGAGACAGCAGATGTATAAGACCGAGGAAGGCCGAGCGTACCTGCGGGAGCAGGAGAAGGAGAGCCACCACGGGGGCTGCGGAATGTGCGGAGGTGAAGCGTAATGGACATGATGAAGAAGGTACCGGTCAGAGAGCAGGAGCCGGCGGTGCGGGCAAAGAATTTTGAGGAAGTTTGTCTGGGATACGATGCCGGGGAGGCCATGGAAGAGGCATCCCGGTGCTTAAACTGCAAGAACGCGAAATGCATCCAGGGGTGCCCGGTGTCCATAGACATCCCGGGATTTATCCAGCAGGTGAAGGAAGGGAAGTTTGCGGAGGCAGCCGCAGTGATAGGAAAGTCCAGCGCGCTGCCGGCGGTATGCGGCCGTGTGTGCCCCCAGGAGAGCCAGTGCGAGGGGAAATGCGTGCGAGGGATCAAGGGGGAGCCGGTGTCCATCGGAAAGCTGGAGCGGTTTGTGGCGGACTGGTCCCGTGAGAATGGGATCGAACCGGAGAAGGCAAAGGAGACCAACGGCAAAAAGGTGGCGGTGATCGGCTCCGGCCCTGCAGGCCTTACCTGCGCCGGGGATCTGGCAAAGCTGGGGTATGAGGTGACGATCTTTGAGGCCCTGCATGAGCCGGGCGGGGTTCTGACCTACGGGATCCCGGAGTTCCGTCTGCCCAAGCTTGGGGTGGTGCGCCCGGAGATCGAGAATGTGAAGAAGCTGGGCGTAACGATTGAGACGGATGTGGTAATCGGAAAATCCGTGACCATCGACGAGCTGATGGACGAGGAGGGATACCAGGCGGTGTTTATCGGGTCGGGCGCAGGCCTGCCCAAGTTCATGGGAATCCCCGGGGAGAACGCCAACGGGGTGTTCTCTGCCAATGAGTACCTGACGAGGAGCAACCTGATGAAGGCCTTCCGTGAGGACTATGACACGCCGATTTTCCGTGGGAAAAAGGTGGCCGTGGTAGGCGGAGGAAATGTGGCGATGGACGCGGCCAGGACGGCGCTGCGCCTGGGAGCGGAGGTACATATCGTATACCGCAGAAGCGAGGCGGAGCTGCCGGCGCGAGTGGAGGAGGTGCACCACGCGAAGGAAGAGGGCGTGGTATTCGACCTTCTGCGCAACCCGGTGGAGATACTGACGGATGAGAACGACTGGGTAACGGGAATGGTGATCCGGAAGATGGAGCTTGGGGAACCGGACGCGTCTGGGAGGCGCAGGCCGGTGGAGGTGCCGGGCTCGGATTATACGATTGATGTGGACACAGTGATCATGTCGCTGGGGACATCGCCGAACCCGCTGATCTCATCGACGACGAAGGGTCTGGAGACGAACCGTTGGAAATGCATCATAGCGGACGAGGCGGACGGAAAGACGACGAAGGAAGGCGTATACGCCGGAGGAGACGCAGTGACAGGAGCAGCCACGGTGATCCTGGCCATGGGAGCCGGGAAGGCGGCGGCCAAGGGAATTGATGAGTATCTGCAGAAGAGAAAATAAAAAACTGCCCTGCCAGGGAGAAGTGACGCCTGGCAGGGCGTTTTTTCTTTTCATCCATTGACGCGGGAGAAGATATGTGTTATCTTATAAATACCTGTACAGAGTTCTCTGTGCAATAAATATATTTTTCATTTTATCTTTCGTTTTTGGCCGGATCGGCCGCAGATTCAACCGTCGGAAAAGCAGTTTTCAGACTTATTCCACATGTTTTAGAAGTGTTGGAATTTGAATCCACGCACCTTGACAAGAGAATAGAGATCTGTCATTGCGGATGTAAATAGGGGAAAAATGCGATAGTTAATGCGCGGAAAGCAGGAGGTATTTTATGAAGAAGCTTGCGGGAGCAGGGATTTTTGCAATGAGTTTGTTTTTGATGGCGCCGTGCGCCCAGGCGGGACAGTGGATGCGGGATGATACGGGCTGGTGGTGGCTGGACGACGACGGGACGTATCCCAGAAACTGGTCCCGGTGGCTGGATGGAAACCAGGACGGCGTCTATGAACTTTATTATTTTGATGAAAATGGGTATCTGTATATGGATACGGTGCTGTTTGACGGGACAACGCCGGTAGATGCAAATGGAGCGGCCCTAGGGCCTGACGGACAGGTTCTGACAGAGCGCTGCGACCCGGATGCCCGCGTTATTGCCCGGATAGAGGAGCGCCGGACCGAGGAGCTGTCTGCCGCGGAGGTCTGGAAGAGTCAGATGGATGCGGGAATAAATGTGACGGGGCAGAACCTTCCGGTATATGAGGAGAGCGAGAACTCGATCCGAAAGATGGGGGTTCATGAACTCTCTTATCTGATTGCGGAGGAGGTTAACCGGGTACGCGAGGAAAATGGGCGAGAGCCATTGACAATTGAGGAGGAATTGATGGAGAATGCCATGGAGCGGGCCCGGGAAGCGGCGGAAAGCTGCGGCGCGAACGGGCAGCTCAGCCATCTCAGGCCGGACGGCAGCCGCGGGGGTTCTGTTGTGGAGAGGCCCAATTACGGAGTAGGGGAAAATTTGTATTTAAAAGGGATTGCCGATACATCGGACGCCCCGGCGGCAGCTAAGGCATATGTCAGGGATTGGATGGCCTCTTCCGGCCACAGACGCAATATACTGAAGGAGGACTATACGGAAACTGGCGTGGGTGCCTGCGTTACGGAGGATGGAATTATAACGGCACAGCTTTTTGTGATTGGAAACGCGGATTGAACAGGACGAAGTTCTGTGATAAAAAATGCCTTAATTAAATCGTAGGAACAGTTGGCAGGTCTGGCAGACAGACGAGAACACCAATTGTTCCTTTTTTGTTTTTGAGATGTGAGAAGGGGAGAGGATAAAAGAAAATGAGTCTTTTTAGAAAACTAAAGCGGCCGCTGCTGCTTCTTCTGGCAGCGGTCATGATCGGAAATTCCCTGCCTCTGTCCGTGCTGGCCGAAGGGACAGCCGCCCAGCAGGACGAGGGGGACGGGACGGTTATCATGGAGATCCGGGGTGACGCATTTCAGCAGAAAAATTTCCACGTCTTTGGGAAAATGCATCATTCCATCACCTACTATTCGATTAAATACGGAGCGGAGATACTTCCCACCTTCTGTCTGGAACCGGGGAAAAAGCTGCCGAACCATTCGGTCATGCATTACACCCGCTATGATCTGTCAAACGGCGGGGCCATGCCGTTTGTGGGATCTTTGGATCGGTTTAAACACATGTATCTGGCCTATGAGTGGACTACCTCTGAAAACTTTTTCGTTATGGAGCGCTACGCCATGGTACAGACCTATATCTGGGGATGTCTCACCGGCCATGAGGATGACTGGGAGGCGCAGGAGCAGGCTGCCAGACAGCTTGCGGGCGTGATGCCGGGAACGGATGTGATGGGTCTTTTTGAGAGTATGAAGAGCTACATCATAGACGGGCTTGCCGATGAGGAGAGCCAGGCAGGAGGAGGGCTTCCTTCCTGGAACGGGCAGACGCAGACAATGCAGCTGACAGCAGATGGAGGCTACGAGCTGACATTGGACATCAGCGCGTGTCCGCAGCTAAAGACAGCCGCCTGGACATTTCCGGGGGAGGGATGGAGCTATGCGCTGGCTTCGGATGGAAACAGCATCACATTTCGCTACAATGGCTCCGGGCAGCCAACGGGTACGGTTCAGTCCGCACCTCTTAATGGGGTGAGCAGCCGATATTATTTATATCTGTTGAGTCCGGTGAATGGGGGCCAGCAGAGCCAGTTCGGATGGCTGGAGAGGGAGAGCCTTCCGGCATCCGTGTCTTTTTCTGTCAATGACAGTCCGGCTCCGGATATAGATGTTCCGGAATTTAAGGTCTACCGCCACAGCGAGGTCTTCGAATCCAATTACAGCATTGACCTGGAGAAATACTGTGCAGAGACAAATCAGCGTCTGGAGGGGACGACCTTCAACGTCTGGGAGGACTTCGATTTATCCCAGGTTAACGAAGATGGCTACACGGAAGGGGAGCCGGACGGCACGACGGGCCAGGTGTATATAAACTGCATGTCCCCGGAACCCGAGCAGGACTACATCTGTGACACCATTACGACGGATGAAAACGGCTATGCCGCCCACAGCGACCTTCGCTATTACAGTTACAGCAAGACTTACTGCATGGGGCATCCCGCGCCGGAATGGGTGGAGTGCGACCATGAAGAAGAGGAGGAGTGCGGCTGCGAGGAGGAAAATGCCCGCCTTAGGGAGCAGTGGATGGCCCTGCAGGAGATGTGCGCGGCTACCTGTGACTTCCATGTTCCCAACACGGATGAGGAAAACCGGGAGGAAGACACCTCCGCCCAGGAGGCCATGCTGGCGGATCGGGATGAGACGTATGAGAACTTTATCAACCTGGAGTACAGCTATACTTTGGAGGAAAAGACAGCCCGGACCGGCTACATTGTCCATGGGAACCACAACGACGACCAGGATATTGAGACGGTTGTCCTCGTCTCCGCCCAGGCCGGAGGGGAAAGCCGCATGGGAACGTATGCCGCGTCGCCTCTGGCCTCCGACCAGCCTATTGATTTCCATTACCCTCTAGGGACAGAAACAATGGAGGGGAGCCGGGGCCTTGCCTATGACCTTCCGGGGGAGGCAGAGCTGTCCCTGGATGAGCGGCGCTCCATGACGGAGGAGCGGGAGGAAGAGAAGAAGGAGAAGGAGACAAAGCCGGCAGAGACAAAAGCAGAAGTTCCCGCAAAGACGCCGGAAGCGGATGCGGGGACAGGTTCTGCAGGAGCGGAAGACGGTAAGAGCCCGGCTGCCGGAGCGGACAGCAGCCAAGAAGCAGGAGACGGGGAAAGCGCTGGGGAACCGACAGATGGAACCGGGGATGCCGCGGGAACCGGAGACGAAGCCGGCGCCGGCGGCGACGGAGCGGAGAACGCGGAAAACAGCGGAGAATCTGAAGAAAATGCCGAAGGTAACACGGAAGGTGATGCCAATGAGGAAACTGGGGAAGGTTCCGGCACCAGCGCCGGTGAGGGTGGAGAGGCCCAGGAATCTGGCGATACCTCCGGCGGGAATTCCACAGAATCCGGAAATACATCTGCGGGCACATCTGGCGATACGGAGGAAGATTCTTCCGGTTCCCTGGACAGCAGTAGTTCTGACGGGCAGGGGGAGGCTGCTTCTTCCAACGGCGGCGATTCAGACGGCAGCAGCGATTCAGACGGCGGCAGCGATTCAGACAGCGGCGGCGATTCAGACGGCAGCAGCGATTCAGATAGCGGCAGCGCTCCGGGGGAGGCCCAGGCCCGCGCGTCTGTCAGCCGTCATATGGGGATATTCGGTTTTCTGACCGCTTCCCCCACAGGGGATGAAAAAGCTGCGGACACGGAGACTGCTGCCCGGGAGGAGTCACGGGATGAACGGGAAGAAGAAACGGAGGAAGAATCCGAAGAAGAACCCACGGAAGAATCCACGCGGGAATCCCCGGAAGAATCCGCCGGGGAGGAGCCGGAGGAAAGCGGGAAGGCGCCTGGCGGGAAGGAGGAAGCTTCTGACCCGGCAGATACGGCAGCGGATATAGGCACAGAGCCAGCCGGAGAGGAACCGACAGAGGAAGAACCGAAAGAAGAATCAGAAGAAGAACCGGAGGAAGACCCCGGCGTCCGCTCCTTTACTTATACCCGCCATCCGGTCTCCATTGATACGGATATCTCTGTGAGCAGTGCGGAGGATGACGGGACAGCAGGCGGCCCCGGTGTGGAGAGGGAAGATGGGAAGCCCTCCGTTGTCAGCCGGATGATCTCTTTCTTCTCCGGGGATGGGGAAGAAGAGGAAGACGAGGGGGAGGACGGCAGCGTCACGGTCTCATTTCCGGACTTTATCGATGATGACCTTCCGCCCATAGACATCTCCGCCTATGGTGACCCGGACACCATCCTCTACACCTTCAAGGTCTGGGATCACCGGACGGAGGGCCGTATTCATATCAACAAGCGGGACCTGGAGCTCTACCAGGCGGATCCGGAGGGAAGCGAGGGGAAAACCCAGGGGGACGCCACGCTGGAGGGCGCGGTCTACGGCCTCTTTGCCGCCCAGGATATTGTGCACCCGGATGGGAAATCCGGGGCGATCTACCACGCGGGTGACCTGGTGGCTGTGGCCGCCACCGACAAAAACGGGGACGCCTCCTTCCTGGTCAATACGGAGAAACCGGGGAGCTATGTAAAGGAGGACGGCACCATCCATACCCCGGATGGGGATACGGGGCCGGAGAGCCTCTATGATGGCGGCTCCATCACCTCCTCCCCCGAAGGCTTTGGGACGGTTGCCTACCCGGACTATGGGGCGGTGAATGGGAGCCGCTGGATTGGCCGCCCTCTGTTCCTTGGAAGCTATTATATCATGGAATTAAGCCGCTCCGAGGGCTATGAGCTCTCCGTGAACGGCAAAAACCGGGCGGAGACCAACCGGGAAGCGGAGGGCGTGACAACCGTCCGGGAAGCAGGGCAGGCGCTGGTCACCCGGGGCTTCACCTACAACACGGACATGGAAGCGGACGGCTCTTGGAATGACTTCACCGTGGGATATTTTAAGACGGAAAACGGCTACGACGTAGAAGTAACCGGCTACCCGGAGGGGACGAGGTTTTACCGGGTGGATGTGACCGAGCGCACGGAGATGGAGCAGGTGCCGGTGAGCGGCAGCTGGCAGCAGCAGACCGACGCCGACGGGAACCCGGTCTGGCAGACCGCCAAGGGCGGGGAATATAAGACCGGACCGGACGGGAACCCCATCCTGAAAACGGATACGGGCTCGGACAGCGGGACGGATGAGCGGACGCCTGCCGGGGAGACCGTATATTACCGCTACCGCACTGCGCCCCGGCCCACGGGAACGGCCCAGGCGGAGGATACCTCCCAGTGGGATGGGGCCATCGATGGGGAGTATCTGGCAGATCAGGTAAACGGGATGTTAAGCCAGATGGGCTATGATGTGCCGGATATGCCGGGAAGCCCCTGGGAGAACCTGTCCCTTGCTGGGTACTCTGCCAACGGGGAGGCCGCCGCGGCCCTCCTGGACTGGTTCACAGAGCACAGCTTCTATGACTGCGGGGCAGTGGAGTCTATTTATCAGGAAGACGGGGAGTGGCATGCCCGGGTATTCTACGACTATTCGGAGGGAGATGACGCCTACCCGGCGGTCTATGAACCCCTGGGGCAGCAGCTCTATGTGCGCAAATCCGCGTCTTTGGAGGGCGGCGGCGCGTTTACTTACTGGCTGTGCTATGAGCCGGGGGAGTACCGGCTGACAAGCCGGACGGCATCCGTGGAGGAGAAGCGGGCCATTCTGCAGGAGGTGCCCGAAGGGGAAGAGCTAAAAGGCTATATAGAGACGGTGTACCTGCCCGCATATGAAACCTATCAGGAAGGCGAGCGGATTCTGGATGCGGAGGGGAATCCCATCCCGGTGATGGAGTACGTCTACATCTATGAGGAACGCCCGGTAACCTACCAGGATGAGGTACTGACGGAGATTGGGGCCTCCTATGACGTGGCAGCGGGCATCTATTCCTTCCATATAGACAATGAAACCGACTGGGAAAACGTGACGGAAGCCCTTACCGCCACCTACCGGGCCGTAACCGCCCAGGCCGCAATTGAATACGAAGGCCAGGAGATGCCCTATTGTGATTATTTAATCCAGGTGGAGGGCGCCGGGGCCAGCGCCTATGCCGCGGGCACGGAGCTTGAGGAAGGTACCTACATGGAAGATGTCCGTCTCCCCTACCCCGGCCAGACCGTACCGGTACAGGACGGCGGCACCGAGGAAACCCCGGTGCCGGTGCAGCAGCGGGCCATCAAGCAGGCCATCAAAGTGACCAAGGACATCTCCCAGGCGGAGTACGACGGGGCAAATACCTACGGCTCGGTGCACAATGACCCCTTTACCGCCCTTATGGGACTTTTCGGAGGGAACGGCGGCCAGGGAGGGAAGATAGTAAGCCAGTTCACCTTTAAGCTCTACCTGAAGAGCAACTTGGAGAACCTGTACGCGGATGAGGCCGGGAACCTCATAAGTGAGGACATTTCCCAGGAAAATTTCCCGGAGGCTGTGGAGCCTGTCTTCCTTCCGCCGAAAGCGGGAGGCGGGACGCCGCTCCTTGAGAAGAAAGAGGACGGGACCTGCAACTACGTGAAGTTTTTTGACGCCCTCTATGGGGCGGCTGAGAAGGGGGCGGGAGGATACCCGAAAAAGACCTTGCGCCAGTTTGCCCTGGACTATTATGATGTGGACGGCTACAAGGAGGAGCTGCTGGCTGCGGAGCCGGGGCTTGCAAGCGACAGGGCGTACGAGCGGGCCCTGGAGCGGGCCAAGGGGGAGGCATCCGCCTATTTGGACCGGTATATCGGCCTGGAGAGCCGCCTGGCCATCCCCTGGGACGGGGACGCGGGGGGCGGGACAGACAGAGACCCGACCACCCTGCAGTGCAATACAAAGGACGGGCAGGATGATTACTACAACAATTCCATCCTGCTCCCCTACGGCACCTACGTGATCGTGGAGCAGACCGCCCGGGACATCGAGAAGGAACTGGCCAACCGGCATTATGAGAGCGACTATCCAAAGGAAATCACCCTGCCCTTTGTGCCGAATATAGAGGAAGATCCCAACACCGGGGAGACGGAAGCGGACTATGGACTGGGGAGCCCCTATTTTAATTATAACAGCGCGGATACCCCGGAGGATTTAATCCGCAAATACCAGATCCGCTTCAATGAGGAGACCCATGTGATAGAGGCCCATGGCCAGGACGGGGATTTTAAAGTCTTTAAGTACGGGCTGGACAAGGACGTGCGCCCGGGCTTAAGCCTTACCTCCGGGCAGCCCTACGAGGCAGCGTACCTGGACGGGGCCAACGAGGCGGTAAAGGCCTATTATAAGGGCTACACCAGCCAGAGCGAGGACGCCGGGACCAGGGACGGGGTCTTTTACACCGGGGCGGAGACCGCCTCCGGGGAGGCCGAGGTGCGGGACAATGTGCCCACCATGAAGGGCATGGGCACGGCGGTGGAGGGGAAATACGCCCCCATGCTGGTGCCCTGGACCATCCTGGCCCCGGCAGTGGACCGGGAAAACCCGGATACCGGGGACATCGAGACCTTGGAGCCTGCGGGCAGCGGGGAGGATTTTAACTACGTGGCATTCGCCCAGGAGGACTTTGAGAACCGGTATTACCGCACCGGGCTGCGCATCGAAAAGCTGGATAAGGAGACCGGGGAGAACATCATCCACGACGGCGCCCTTTTCAAGATCTACGCCGCCAAGCGGGACGTGGAGAAGACCGGCACGAACGCCGTGGGCGGAACCGGGGAGGTGCTCTTTGGTGAGGCGGTGGACGCTGCCGGGGAGCCGGTGACAGACATTGCCGGGAACCCCATCCTGTACCCGCGGGTGGGGGAGAGCAACAGCAGCATGGACGACCTGCCCATCCGACTGGATGAAGAGGGAATCCCCCTCTATGACGAGAGCCAGCGCATTGTACAGTTAGACCGGGAGGGCAATGAGCAGGGGATCTTCCGGGCCTATGCCACCCTGCGGGAGGTGGAGATTGACGGGGACATAGAGAAGGAAGCGGTGGGCTATATTGAGACGTATGGGCCCCTGGGAGCCGGGGCTTACGTCCTGGTGGAGGTTGAGGCGCCGGAAGGGTACGCAAAGAGCCGCCCCGTGGCTTTTGAGATATATGCCGATGCCGTAACCTATTACGAGGAAGAACGGCCCGGGGACGGCACCGGCGGGAATTATGTGAAAAAGGAAGCCTATCAGTACCAGTATGCCATCCCGGTGGACGGGGATACCAACAAGTTTGGGACGGAGACCGTAAGCCAGATCCCGGTGCAGGACTACCCCTCCAGGGCCCGGATTTACAAGGTGGAGGACGGGGATTCCCTGACAGGAAACGAAAACGGCCTTTTGGAGACCGACGCCCAGGGCGAAAAAGAGGCGAGCGGCGGATTTGACGGGGAGCTTATGGTAAACGACGCCGGCGACCGCCTGATCTATGAGGTCCGCGGCCGGAAGGAAAAGCTGGAGGAACGGGGGGACGTGCGGGATATCGCCTACGACCCGGAAACCCAGGAGTGGTACGGCTATGTAACGAAGCCCATGGACAGCTATTCCGAACAGATCATCGAGGGCACGGAGAAGGAGTTAAAAGCCATGGAGGGCGTGAAGCTTCTCTATGAGAGGGACGGCACATTCACGGGAAAAGGGATCCGGTTTTCCATCCCCGTATCCGGGGCAGAGCTTGCCCTGTATCGGGCGATTGAGCTGGAAAAGACCGGGGAGAACACCTATAAGGGAGTGGAGGCTGTCTGGGAGGACGGGAAGGTGAAGGAGATTATCGGCACCAACACCGGGACCCACAAGGAGCTGCGCGTCACGGGCCGGGATGGCGGCCCGGCGGCCCTGCCCGTATGGGATGCCGTGGAGGTGGACAATGAACCGGTAAGCCTGTATTTCTACGACCTTTCGGAACTGGAGCGGGTGAGCGAACTCCCGTATCCGTTAAACGAGCGGGGGATTAGAGACAACGCCTTGTGGGAGAACCCGGACACCGGGGAGCTCTCCGTGTTGGATGAAAACGGGAACCCCATCTGCCATGCGGACCCGGTGACGGGCATGGCCTATGTCTATGATGATTATGGACGGATTCTGGCCTACACCGTGGACGATGCGGGGGGGAAGGAGCTGGTGCGCTCCATCCGGGTCCACGAGGACGGAACAATCAAGGAGATTTATGTCAACAAAGAGACCGTGGACGATGAGAACGGCCTGCCCATCTACTACGAGAACGGGGAGGTGGTGACAAAGGAGGAGAGCTGGACGAGCGGGGAAAGCACAGGCCCGTCCGGGGCAGCAGAGACCCCGGAGGAAGGCCATTTGATTGCCCGCCTGCCCTTTGGGGCCTATATCCTGGAGGAGCGGGAAGCGCCTTACAGCCAGGGCTATATCCAGGCGGAATATCTGGGGATCATCCTCTCCGAGACCGAGGAGGAGCAGACGTTCTTCCTGCAGAATGCATTTACCAGGAATGCCTTTGCCAAAGTGGATACCCGGACCCAGAAGGAGATCGCGGGGGCGCAGATGACCCTCTATAAGGCCCTGGCGGACAGCCAGGGGAAGCCCTTGACGGACGGGGACGGGAAGTACCGGAAGGGGGAGGCGGTTGCCAGCTGGATCAGCGGCTATGCCTATGATGACGGCGGGAACCAGAAGCTCGACGGGGAGGGAAACCCTGTCCCCACTGCCGAACCCTACTGGATCGACCATCTGCCGGTAGGCCCCTACGTGCTGGAAGAGACCATCTGCCCCTATGAACAGGGATACGTGCAGTCCGAGGCCGTGAACGTGGACGTGCTGGAGACGGGCCATGTGCAGAGCTTTGTGATGGAAGATGATTTTACCGCCCTGGAGGTGAAAAAGTCCGACGCCAAAAACCAGGATGTGATGTACGAGGACAGCCTGGCCTACCTGACCCTGTACCGGGCAAAGGCTGACGGGGACGGGAAGCCCCTGACGGACGGGGAGGGCGTGCCCTTATATGATGAGGAGGATCGGATTTTCACCTTCCGGGCAGCCACCTATAAGGACGGCCAGGAGGTGGCAGCCACCGGCCGGGTAACGCCGGACGCGGGAGGGAACAATCCAATCGTCAAGTATGACTACCAGTACCAGGCCATCCCCAATACATTCCAGGGCCGCTGGTACTATACGGAAACTGCTGCTGTCCGCATGGAATACCTTCCGGTGGGAAACTACGTGCTGGTGGAATCCGGCACCCCGGCGGGCTATGCCACGGCAGAGCCCATGCTCATTACCATCGAGGATGCGGGGCATCTGGAAACCGTACACTTTGCCGATATGGCGGAGGAACCCCTGCGGCTGTCCGTGGACAAGGTAACTGTCACCGGCGGGCAGGAGGTCAAGGGGGCGGTGCTCGCCATTTACCCTGTGGATAAGGAAACCGGTGAGGTGCGTGAGGAACCCTTGGTGCTGCACCAGCCGACGGAGGATGGCCAGTACCAGGATGTGACGGCCCGGTGGGTCAGCGGCCAGGACGGGGTGTACACCGAGGAAGACGCGGCGGCCGGACGGATACCGGAGGGCCTCACAGTGGGGGACTTGAAGCCCCATCTGGTGGAGTACATCCCTGTGGGGGACTATATCCTCCGGGAGGAGACCACACCCTACGGATTTCTGCAGTCCGTGGACATTCCGTTCACGGTGACGGATACGGAGATCATCCAGAAGGCAGAGATGATTGACGAAATCCCGGAGGGGATCCTGACGGTGATAAAGAGCGATACGGACAACCCGGAAGTAAAACTTGCGGGGGCGGAGTTTACCCTTACGAATCAGACTTTGGGAATCGAGTGCCAGAAGGCGGTGACAGATGCGGATGGAAAAGCTGTCTTTGACCCGGTGCCCATCGGATACCTGGACAGGGACGGGAGCTTTAAGCTCTACACCTACGTGTGTGAGGAGACCAAGGCGGCCCCGGACCACATGCTCACCCTGGCGCCCTGGGAGTTTTCCTTTGAATATGTGGACGAGAAGACGGCGGTGATTCCCCTGACCTATGAGCCCACCAACGACAGCAACCGGGTGGAGGTGGAAAAGAAGCTGGGCGGAACCGACGAGCTTCTGGAGGGAGCCCTTCTGCGCATTGAAAGAAAAGAGGGGGATGCCTGGGAGCCTGTGGAGGAATGGGAGAGCGGAAAGCAGGCCCATCTTGCCAAGGGGCTCATCGCCGGGGAGTACCGGCTGGTGGAAGTGAGGGCCCCGGAGGGCGTAAAAGTCCAGGCAGAGCCTATCTATTTTAGCATTGCGGACGGCATGAAAGAGGTGCCGCGCCTTGTGATGGAGAATTTCTCTGTGATCGTGGAGATTGAGAAGACCTCCGCATCCACGGGCGAGCTGTTAGGCGGGGCCAGGCTGCAGCTGATCCATAAGGAAACCGGGGAGGTTGCGGGCGAGTGGACCAGTGAGGCGGGGAAGGGCCAGCGTTTCTACGGCCTAAAACCCGGCATCTATATCATCCGGGAGCTGGAGGCGCCGGAGGGTTATAAGAAAGGGGCGGATAAGGAGATCGAGATAACGGATGCCCCAGGCGTGCAGCAGACCTTTGCTTACCCCAATACCCGGATTACGCATCATGGCGGAGGCGGCGGAGGGGATGACACACCGGAACCGTCGTATCTTCTGTTTAAAAAGACGGATTTGGGCGGAACTGTTTTGGCAGGAGCGGAATTTACTATATATAATGCCGCGGGACAAGCAATACAGAGAGCGGTCAGTGGAGCGGACGGCCTGATCCGCATCGAACGTCCGGGCCCTGGGACCTATACGATAGCCGAGACAAAGACGCCGGAGGGCTATGCGGTCGAACGGGAAATTCACAGCTTTACCATTGAAGGGCCGGGAGCGGCAAAGGGTGTATATGAGATTACAAACGGCCGCATGGAGGTTCCGATTTATAAAAAAGACGGGGCGACCGGGGAGCCGCTGGCCGGCGCGCGCCTTGCCGTAAGCTGGCAGGGAGAGAATGGAACGGAATATTTTGAGGGCACCACGGGAGCCGACGGACTTCTCATGTTTTATCCGCCGGGGGCCGGAACCTACAGGATAGAGGAGCGGGAGGCCCCGGAGGGGTATCAAATTTCAGCAGCCGCTTATACATTTACTGTGGACGAAGAAGGGAAGGCCGCGGGAAATACGGTGGTGTACAACTTTAAGATTCCGACGGTTATTGGAAGGATTACCGGCTCCTACACGGTAAAAGACCGGTTTGGCCAGGGGACTTACCAGCCGGGAGGAAGGATCTTTAAGACCGGAGACACATCGCCTATTGAGGCATTGGCCGTTCTGGCAGGCCTCAGCCTGACGGGGGCGGGACTCTGCATATATCTTCTGATCCGCAAAAGGAAAGCAAAGGGAGGGATGCTGATCATTTTGGTCCTCTGCCTTGCCGGCATGCGGACGGGTCAGGCCGAGGCCGCGGGTCAGATGCACGCCGCAGGGCAAATACAGACTGCGGATCAGGCACAGGCCGCCAGCCAGGCCGAACCCGGCCTGCATTATGTCTCCCAGCGCATTTACTACCAGGATTTGGAGGGGAGCGAAGAAGTGCCGGACAGAGCCTGGATTCCCATCTCTGACGAGGCGTCCGGTGAATCGCGGCAGGTGCTCCTGCCGCGAAGCAGACTCACCTGGATCAATGAGCGGTGGAGCCCGGACTTCTCGCTGGAGCTGTCTTTCGAGGGAGAGGGGGAGGATTACTATCTTTTAGGAGAGGAGCTGATAGAGAAAGAAGAGCTGGAGAAGCTGTCTTTTATGGGGGAGGCGATTGTAAAGCAGGCGGGCCTGGATCAGGCGGACTACCGGATTACGGACGTGGAGTGGGAGACAGAAGGAGCGGAAAATGGGAAACTGCGCATTCTGGCGCGGGGAGAGCGGCGGTTAAGAGACTGCGTGGCGCTTTATGAGGGGGTGATATCGGAGAGCGGGGAGGCCATCCGGGAAATACCGGATGTGCCCGGGGCCGCTGTGCCGGAAGGAGAAAGCCGGTTTCCGGAAAATAGCCGGCTTCTCGTTCTCTCTGCCGCGGTTCTTCTGCTTGCGGGAACGGTGTGGATGCTGCGGAGACGAAACATAGCAGGGGGATTTCTGCTGATCGGAGCGCTTATTTTTCTTGGAACCGGGATTTGGGCGTGCGGGAAGGTTATGAAAATTCAGGATTCCTACCGCCAAGGCAGGAAAATTTATCAGGCCGTGCAGGAGCTGGCACGAGGCGAGGAAAAGCAGGACAGCGGGGAGCGGCGGGACAGCGAGGAAAGGCAGGATGGCGGTAAGGAGCAGGATGGCGCCGAAGGGATTGATGAGCGGGCGCTTGAACGAATGAATCCGGATTACAGGTTGTGGCTTCAGATACCGGGGACAGAGATTGACTATCCGGTGGTCTACGGGGAAGAGCCGCTGTACTGGCTGGAGCATGCCTTTGACGGGACGCCGCAGAAGGCAGGGACCTTATTTATGGAAGGCGGCGCCGTGCCCCTTATCTCCTTTAATACGGTCATTCACGGCCATAATCAGAAAGATGGTTCGATGTTCGGCCAGCTGAAGCGCTATATGGAGAAGGAATTTTTTGAAAAAAACCCGATGATCCGCCTTTATGTGCAGGGAAAATGGATCGAGTGCCCCATTGTCTCCTGCCGAATCGTGCGGGACAGCGACGGTGAGCCGTACCGCAGCCCACAGAGCGCAGAGAAACAGGAGGAATACTTTGCCCGCATGCGGGAGGCTTCTCTCTATGACACGGGCCTCCGGCCCGGGAACGGCGATCGGCTGATCACGCTGTCTACCTGCCATGGAACGGGAAAGCGCCTGATTGTCCAGGCTCTTGTGTTTTCATCGGATTTTGGGTATAATAGGCAGAGCGGAAGTGAAGAGGCATCACAGGAGGAACAGGGAGAGCATGGCGTCATTTACCAAGAAAGCGATCTGCCAATCGTTTATTAAACTGCTGTCAGAGCGCCCCATCGACAAGATAACGGTGAAGGATATTGTGGACGATTGCGGGATTGCGAGAAATACCTTCTACTATCATTACCAGGATATTTATCAGGTGCTGGAAGATATTTTGGACCAGCGGGTGCAGGACGCTGTTGAGAGAATGAAAAAAGAAGCCGCAGGATGGGAAAAAAAGAGCAGCGAGCAGAATCTGCGGGATGGATTTAAAGAACTGAAAGAACATGGAAATGTTTTTTATAATATGTTTCAGTCGGCAGGCGAAGGAGAAGTACGCCGCTATCTTTTAAGGACATCCACCGTGTTTTTTAACCATCTGGTAGAGATACGCGCGCAGGGGATTGAAGCCTCCGAGGAGGATAAAAAGCTGATTGCCAGTTTTTTTAGAAACGCGATTTCCGGTTACATGGCGGAGTGGCTGGACTCCGGCATGAAGATGCCCATAGATGAGATGATGAACCGGATTGGCCAGCTCTTTGGTGACAGCATAACAGAGGCGCTCAGACGCAGCGAGGCCCTCTGCCGTGACGCGGATGGAAAAAAGAAGCCGCTGCCGGAACCGGAAAGCAAAAGTTGATACAGATGTACTAAAATTGTACAATTATGAAAGACTGCACATATTTTGGGCAGTCTTTTTCGATGTGTACATTGTTTATTAAACAAAATCCCGTATAATGTTTAATTGTGATTATTTATAGAAAGGTGGAAACCGGTATATTTTCGGAAGGGAGGGCGTATGCCTACACAGAAGTATTATAATCTGGTGGATCACAAAAAAGATGGTATCCTCCGGGCTATGGGAGAGGAGCTTCTGGAGCATTCCTATCAGGAGATTACGGTGAGCCGCATTATAGGCAGGGCCGGTATTTCCAGGGCCAGCTTTTACGGCTACTTTAAGGACAAGGAAGACATGCTGGGCTGCATTTTCCGGAGGCTTAAGGAGGATATGACGGAGCAGTTTCTTAGATTTATCCGTGAGGAGGAGGGCAATGCCTTCCGGGGCGGCAGGCGTTTTTTGGAATACCTCCTGGAGGATGAATCAGGGTGGAGCGTGTGCCGCATTTACCACAGTCTGCACAATGATCCGGAGAGCAGAGAACGCATGTTCCGGCTGGAACGGGAATGGCACAGGGAGGGAATGTTTGCCCGATTTGTCCATCGCTGTTATGAAAGCCTGGATCCGGCGGGGTATCCGGAGATCGGTGAGGAACTTCTCAGCTCGATGCTGGAGCTGGGCACACTGGTGATAGCCAAGACCGTTATGTTTATGTTTTTGACAGAGGCGGACATAGACAAAGGCAAAATCAAAAAAACAGCAGTCATGCAGCTTGCTATACTGGAGCGGGGCATGAGGGAAAGGAAGGAAGTTGAAGAATGAAAAAGAAAATCATTATCGCAGTGGCGGCAGTAGTCCTCATTGCGGCCATTGTTCCCAGATTCTTCGGCAAGGAGGAGACAGCGGAGTATGAGAGCCGTCCCACCGTAGAAGTGCGGAAGCCGGAGAAGAATGATATTATTCTTTACACGGAGATGATCGGAACGATCGAGCCGGCCTCCAAGGCGGACGTTCAGCCTAAGATGGCCGGAGAGATCCTGGAAGTCTACTTCCAGGCAGGAGACTATGTAGAAGCGGGCCAGGCTCTGTGCCGGATTGATTCCGATGCCTTAACCGCTTTAAAACTGTCCATGGATTCGGCCTCGATTGCTATGTCCGAGGCGCAGAGAACGCTCAGCCGAACCCAGGCTCTCTTTGCAACGGGCGCTGTTTCCCAGCAGGAAATGGAGCAGGTCCGTGATGCGGCGGAGAGCAGCCGGATCGCGTATGAGTCCGCGAAGAACCAGTATGACCTGCAGGTAGAGTATACTACGGTCACCGCACCGATCAATGGCGTGGTGGAGGCGAGAAACATTGAGCCTCATGACCATATAGACACCAGTACGGTAGTATGCACCATTTCCTCCGATGACCAGTATGAAATTCAGTTTGGCATTTCTGACCGGGCGCTTGAGAACCTGACCGTGGGTGATTCCGTCCAGGTGGATAAGGGAGGAAATACATATGAGGCCCATGTGACGGAGATTGGAACTATGGTTAATGCCTCTACGGGCCTGTACGATGTGAAGGCTTCCGTTCCCCAAGAGAATGGGCTTACCACCGGGGCAAAGGTAAAGCTTACTGTGGTTCAGGATCAGGCGCTGGATGCGCTGACCGTACCGGTGACGGCAGTAAACTACAGCGACGGTATTCCCTATGTATACTGCTATGAGGATGGAACTGCCCGGAAAGTGGAGATTGAGACAGGCATTTATGATCGGGAGCGGATGGAGGTAATATCCGGCCTTGCGGATGACAGCCAGGTGATCACTACCTGGAGCAATGAGCTGGTGGACGGCGCCCAGGTATTGGAAAAGAGTACGGAAAATGAAACCCAGGCTGCGGCAGAGGGAGAGACGCAGGAAGGGGAGCAGCAGACGGAAGCGTCTTCTGCCTCCAACTAGAAGGAAGGTGAATTTGCTTGGTTGCATTAACTAAATTTGCTATAAAGCGTCCGGTCACCATCATCCTCTGCCTGGTCACCATTGTATATTTTGGATTCCAGTCCCTGACGAGCACCCGGATGGAGCTGACACCGGAGATGGAGCTTCCCATGCTTTTGATAAGCACTCTGTATGCAGGGGCCAGTCCGGATGATATCGAAGAGCTGATTACCAATGAGCAGGAGGACGCTATTTCATCCCTGAGCGGTATTGACACGGTTCAGTCCTATTCCATGGAAAATATGTCCATCGTCATGGTGCAGTACGAATACGGAACAAACATGGATACTGCTTACATTGATTTGAAGAAGGCGATTGACAGTACGCGCAGCAGCATGCCGGAGGATGCGGAGGAACCGAATATCATTGAGCTGGATATCAATGCTGCTCCCGTAATCACCTTGGCAGTGAGCGGCGAGAGCATGGGCTCTGACCTCTATACATATGTGGACAACAAGATTGTCCCTGAAATTGAGAAGCTCAGCTCCGTGGGCGAGGTATCTCTGGCCGGCGGCCAGAGCAGCTATGTCCGGGTGGAGCTGATGGCAGAAAAATTGGAGCAGTATCATCTGTCTATGTCCCAGGTGGCCCAGATCGTAGGAGCGGCAGATTTTACGGTTCCCGCCGGTGATGTAGATGTGGGCGATCAGAACCTGGATATCAGCGTGGCCAACGACTACGAAAGTGTGGACAGTTTAAATGACATTGCCATTCCCCTGCAGGACGGCAATATCATTCATCTGTCGGATATTGCCACAGTGCACCAGACCCAGGAGGAGGCATCCTCTATCGGCCGGTACGACGGCGAGGACGTAATTTCCATGTCCATCAGCAAACAGCAGAGCGCTACGGCGATTGACGTGTCGAATGAAGTGATGCGCGAGCTGGAGGATCTGGAGCAGATGAATCCGTCTCTGCACTTTACGGTGGTCAATGACTCCAGCGAGATGATCGAGGACTCCATCAACGATGTATTCAAGACGGTTATCCTGGCGGTCATCCTGGCCATGGTGGTGCTGTGGCTGTTCTGCGGTGACCTGCGGGCTTCTGTGATCATCGGGGCCTCCATTATAAGCTCCGTGGTTTTGGCTCTTATCAGTATCAGCGCCATGGGATTCTCCTTAAACGTTATTTCACTGACCTCCCTGGTCTTCGGCGTCGGCATGATGGTTGATAACTCCATCAACGTGCTGGACGGCTGTTTCAGGGCCAAGGAGAAGATGAATTACTATGATGCGGCCATTGAGGGCAGCCGGAGTATGATCGGAGCAATCACCGGCGGTACGGTGACGAACTGTATCGTGTTTGTTCCGCTGCTCCTCTTGGAAGGCATGACGGGCCAGCTCTTTACCCAGCTGGCATGGACCGTGATCTTCTGTCTGACGGCCTCCCTGTTTTCCGCCGTGACTCTGGTTCCCCTTTGCTTCTATATGTGGCACCCCAAGGAGAGCGACAGAGCTCCGGTGAACAGCCTGATGAAGGGGATGCAGAACTGGTACCGGAAGCATATGGGAGCGATTGTGCCCCAGACAAAAAAAGTATTTGGAATTACCATTCTTCTCCTGGTCATCGCCTTTGGCCTGGCGACCCAGCTGGGCTTTGAGCTGATGCCGGCGGTGGATGAAGGAATCGTATCCGTAACGGTGGCGATGAAACCGGGAACCACTGTAGAAAATGTAAATAAGAATGTAGCGGAGATTGAGTCTGTTGTTGCCAGCGATGAAGATCTGGATTACTATCTGCTGACCTATGGCGCCAGCGGTCTGAGCATATCCGGCGGCGACTCCGTATCTATTACGGCATATTTGAAGGATGACAGAAAACGCTCGACCAATGAGGTCATCAACGAGTGGATGGAGAAAGCGGCCTATATGGAGAACGTGACCATCAGCATGGACAGCGCAAGCTCCACGGGAAGCTCCATGACAAGCGGCCGCCAGATTGAGGTGGACCTTCAGAGCACAGATTATGACGCGCTGCGGGATGAGACGAACCGTCTGGTGGAGGAACTGCGCAAGAGAGAGGATGTCATCCAGGTACATTCTTCGGTAGAAAATGCAGCGCCTATTCTTCGAGTGAATGTAGACCCAGTCAAAGCTCAGGCAGAAGGGCTTACCCCTGCCAGCATTGGTTCTACAGTGTACAGCAATCTGAGCGGCATTACGGCGTCTACCATCCGTGTGGACAATGAGGACATCGACGTGGTTGTGGAGTTCGCGGAGGATAAATACAACACGGTAGCAAAGGTGGAAGGAATGCTTCTTACCACGCCTTCGGGAACACAGGTGCCTCTGGAGAATTTGGCGGATATCTATTATGAGGACAGCCCGCAGCAGATTGTGCGGAAGGATAAGGTGTATCAGGTTGCGATTACCATGCAGCCCAAGACCGGCTATGAGGACACGGCGGATATGAGTGTGAAGGAGTTTGTGAGCAACTGGCAGTTCGGCCAGGGGGTATCTTCCGCTCCCAACGCCATTGATGAGAGCATGAACGAGGAACTGGGCGCTCTGGGAAGTGCGCTGGTGACGGCTATCTTCCTGATCTTTATCGCAATGGCTATCCAGTTTGAGTCTCCCAAGTATTCCCTGATGGTGATGATTACCATTCCCTTCAGTTTGATTGGAGCCTTCGGACTCCTGTTCCTGGCCGACAGCCCGATCAGCATGACGTCTATGCTGGGCTTCCTGATGATGGTAGGAAACGTTGTGAACGGCGGTATCCTCTATGTGGAGACGGCCAACCAGATGCGCGCGGAGATGCCGCTGGAGGATGCTCTGGTGGAGGCAGGCGCCATCCGTATGCGTCCCATCCTTATGACGGTGACCATCACGGTGGTATCCGAGCTGCCGAACGTACTTGCCTTTGGTTCCTCCGGAGAGACCATGCAGGGATCTGCGCTTGTTAACGTAGGCGGTCTGCTGGCCTCCACGGCATTGATGCTTCTGATGATGCCCACCTTCTACCGGTTTGTAACCCGGATGGGCAAAAAGAAGGATGACCTGCCGGAGATAGCGGATTAACGTGTGTTCGTACATAAATAAATAAGTGAGAGACGGCGGTGCCATTTTCCGGGCGGCGCCGTCTTTTTTGCCGGGTGCGCCTGCTCACGCGTCAGGAACGCGGATTGTTTGCCGCAAGATGCTGGAATATTTGCAGTGCCCGTGCTATAATGAGAAACATTGAGAAAAAAGATGAGCAGGAGAAAACAGTAAGCGGATGCGGTATTATTTGGCCCCCATGGAGGGAATCACAGGTTATGTATACAGGAATGCGTATCATGCGTATTTCTATCCCATGGATAAATATTTTACGCCCTTCCTGTCCCCGGGTCAGGAGGGAGAGCTTCGCAACAGAGATGTGCAGGAGATTCTGCCGGAAAATAACCAGGGAATCCGCCTGATCCCCCAGATTCTGACCAACCGGGCGGAGGCGTTTTTGGGGGCGGCCGAACTTCTGGAAACGTACGGGTACCGGGAAGTGAATCTCAACCTGGGCTGCCCATCGGGCACGGTGACGGCCAAGGGGAAGGGGGCGGGATTTTTGCGTTATCCCGACGCGCTTGACCGGTTTCTGGAGGAAATCAGCCGGGGAATGGAGGGGCTGGGGATCAAATTTTCCATAAAGACCCGCGTAGGAGGAAGGGATCCGGAGGAATTCCCCGGACTTTTGGAAATCTACGGCCGATATCCCTTAACGGAGCTCATCATTCATCCGAGAGTGCAGAAAGATTTTTATAAGAATACGCCCCGCATGGAGTCTTTTGCTCTGGGAATGGAGCGGAGCAGATGTCCGGTATGCTATAACGGGGATATAACTTGCGCGGCGGATATCGAGGCGCTGCGGGATCGTTTTCCGGATCTCGGCAGAGTGATGATCGGAAGAGGCATTTTGGCAGATCCGTTCCTTTTGGAGAGGGTCTATGGGGATGGCATTTTAGAAAACAGAAAAGAGCGCCTGCGGGAGTTCCACCAGAGAGTCTATGAAGAGTATCTCCGGGTTATGTCCGGAGACCGAAACGTGCTTTTTAAAATGAAGGAGCTGTGGTCCCATCTGATAAAAAGCTTCCGGGACGGCGAGCGCTTTATGAAGAAAATAGGAAAGGCAAAGAGCAGGGGCGAGTACGAGGCAGCGGTGGCCGCTGTGTTCCACGACTTGGATTTGCAATAAGGCGGCAGCCTGGATGGTCACAAAAGAGGCGTGCCGAATCGGTTCGGCACGCCGCAAAAAAGAGGGAGCCGGCAGAAGGGGACTGCCGGCTTAGGTATGAAAAAGTGTTTTATGTAGGTAAAAGGTTTCTTGCCTTACGAGTATTACTATACAGGGAAATTATGACCAAAGTTTGAGCAGTACCTAAAAAATAAATAAAGATTCGAAAGAGAATGTGAAGGAATTATTAAACTGTTCGGGAATAGGCGGATCTGCCGGAAAGGAGAGTAAAAAGGCATGTATGATAATCTGACGGCCAGCGATATTAAAAAAATGCAGGAGGAAATTGAGTACCGGAAGCTGGTGGTGCGCAAGGAGGCGCTGGAGGCGGTGAAGGAGGCCAGAGCCCAGGGGGATTTGAGCGAGAACTTTGAGTATAAGGCTGCCAAGCAGGATAAAAACAGGAATGAGAGCCGGATCCGCTATCTGGAGCGGATGATTAAGACGGCGCGGATTATCCCGGACACCTCCAAGGCGGATGAGGCGGGCATCGGGGACCGGGTAGAGATTTATATCCCGGAGGACGATGAGACAGAGACCTATAAGCTGGTGACAACGGTTCGGGGAAATTCTTTAAAAGGGCTGATCAGCATTGATTCTCCTCTGGGAAAGGCCCTCAAGGGCCGGAAGGTGGGAGACAAGATCTATGTGAAGGTGAGCGAGACCTTTGGATATGAGGCGGAAGTCCGGGCTATCGACAAGAGCGCGGAGGAAGAGGAGGAGAGCCTGCGCAAATATTAATCTGTCGTGTGTTTGAAAGGGCGCAGGAGGGAAGGAGAGTGTGATATGGCTGCGGTAAATATGACGGAGGGAAAGATAGGGCGGCATCTGATCGGTTATTCGGTTCCCCTGATTTTGGGCAATTTGTTCCAGCTCACCTATAACGCGGTGGATTCCATCATCGCGGGGCGGTTTATCGGAAAGGAGGCCCTGGCGGCGGAGGGAACAGCCAGCCCGGTGATGAACATTGTCATTCTGGGAATCTCCGGGATCTGCATGGGAGCCTCCGTGCTGATGAGCGAGTTCTACGGGGCGGGAGAGCGGGAGAAGCTCAAGCGGGAGATGTCCACCACCGTGATATTCGGGTTCTGGTTTTCCCTGGCGGTGGCAGCGCTCGGGATGCTGTGCGCAAAGCCGCTGCTGGCAGCGCTCCAGGTGCCGCAGGAGCTTCTGAACATTGCTTCCGTGTACCTATCCATCATTTTCCTGGGAGCTCCCTTTACCTATTTCTATAATGCGGTGTCCGCGGCCCTAAAGAGCGTGGGAGACTCCAAGACGCCTCTCAAATTTCTGGCCTTTTCCTCTGTGCTCAACGGCGTTTTGGATCTGATTTTTATCGGGGGACTGGGATTCGGGATTGTGTGCTCCGCGGTGACCACCGTGATTGCGGAGGCAGCCTCGGCTCTGCTGTGCATACTCTATGTGTACCGGAAAATCCCCATGCTTCAGCTTCGGCGGGGAGAATTCGCCATCGATGGAGGCCTGCTCAAAAAGACATTGAGCTACGGCAGCATCACGGCCCTCCAGCAGTCCTGCCAGCCAATCGGCAAGCTGCTTATCCAGGGGGCGGTCAATCCGCTGGGAGTGGATATGATTGCGGCCTTTAACGCGGTAAACCGCATTGACGATTATGCGTTCACGCCGGAACAGAGCATTTCCCATGGGATCACCACTTTTGTGGCGCAAAATCGAGGGGCGGGAAAACGGGAGAGGATTCGGGCGGGATTTCGCAGGGGACTGTTCCTGGAATTCTGCTATTGGGTGTGCATCTGCCTGACGGTGACCTTCCTGCGGCGCCCGCTTATGGGGCTTTTTGTCACGGAGGGAAATGAGGGGATTGTGGAGCTGGGAAGCGGCTATCTGGCCATGATGGCGATATTTTACATATTCCCGGCCTTTACAAACGGAATGCAGGGATTTTTCCGCGGGATGGGAAATATGAGCATCACCCTCCTGGGAACCTTCATTCAGACCAGCCTGCGGGTGATTTTCGTATATCTGCTGACGCCCCGGATCGGACTTCCCGGCGTGGCCTGCGCCTGCGCCATCGGATGGAGCTTTATGCTCCTGGTGGAAATTCCGTATTATTTTTGGTTTATGAAAAAAGAAAAGCGCGGAACGCTCTGAAATGTTGCCTGATAAAAGCAAAATTCACAATATGATTTCTAAAAAGTCTTTACTTTTACCGTTGATAATGCTAAAATTTTTCTATAGAATAGAAAATAATTGTGAATTATTGTACGAATTTCAGAGGAGGTGCCGGCTATGATGTTTAAAAAGTATTATACGGCTTCTGCGGGCAGCGAGAGGTACGCCCTGGCGAATCCGGGGCTTACAAAGATCAAGCTGGCTGAGAATTATACCCGGCAGGCGGGTATGGAGGCTTTTTTTAAGAAGACCTTCCGCCGGGCCGGGATCCTTGGCGCCGCAGTGCTTGCGCTGTTTTTAGCTGCCCTGTGGGGAGGAGGTGTCCACGCCTTGTCCCGTCAGAGCGTAAACCGGACCGATTTTGAGAGCGCGGTGCAGGACATTGTCCGGGCAGATGGCTCGATTGAGGAGATCCGCATGATTGACAATACCCGTTTCTGCGTCTATCTGGACGAGAAGGTGTGGGAGCAGTATACCCAGAGAGAGAAATCCGCCTACTGTTTATCTTTGTCCCAGCGTCTGGAGAATCAGTGCCGCGTAAACGGCGTTCTGGGGAGCAGGGAGAACCTGAATGTCTATTATTACAGCGGGGACGGCGAGTTTTTAGCCCAGACAGAAGGACAGCAGCAAGGTTCGGGAGGTTTTGGAGGAAGCTTGTGATGACAGAAGAAAAGAAAGTGACAATACAAAATAAGAACACAGATATGATCGGGGGAGGAATCTTCCGATCTATTTTCTGGTTTTCCGTGCCGCTGCTGATCGGGAATTTCTTTCAGCAGCTCTATAATACGGTGGACTCCTACGTGGTGGGAAATTATGTGAATACCAGCGCGCTTGCGGCGGTGGGGGCCTCCACGCCGGTAATCAACATGCTGGTGGGCTTTTTCATGGGCCTGTCCGCGGGGGCTGGCGTGGTGATTTCCCAGTATTTCGGGGCGCAAAAAGGAGATGAGATGAGCAAGGCAGTTCACGCCTCCATGGCTCTAACCGCTCTGCTCAGCCTGATCTTTACCGTGCTGGGATTGGCGTTTACGAGACCGCTTCTGGTGGCCATCGGGGTGCCGGAGGATGTGCTGCCCCACTCCTCCCTGTATTTGATGATTTATTTTACGGGAATTACCTTTTCCCTGTTTTATAACATGGGAGCCGGCGTGCTGCGGGCCGTGGGGGATTCCACCCACCCGCTGATTTACCTGGCCGCGGCCTGCATGGTAAATGTGGTGCTGGATTTCCTTTTTGTCTGCGGCTTTCATATGGGAATCGCCGGGGCGGCCATCGCCACGGTAATCGCCCAGGGGGTGAGCTGCGTTATGGTGATGGGAAAACTGATGCGGGCCAAGGCGGACTACCGGGTGGAGATTCGGCGCATCCGCTTCCACAAGAAGATGATTCGCCGGATTATCTCCTTTGGCTTCCCGGCAGCCCTCCAGCAGAGCATTACCTCGTTTTCCAATGTGGTGGTTCAGTCCTATATAAACCACTTCGGGACAGCGGCCATGGCCGGCTATTCCGCAACTCTGCGCATCGACGGCTTTACCCAGCTGCCCCTGCAGAGCTTTAACATGGCGATTACCACCTTTGTGGGACAGAATATCGGCGCAAAGAAATACGACCGAGTGAAGAAGGGCGTGTTTGCCGCCTGGCTCATGAGCTCCGGAGTCATCCTTGTCTGCTCCGTCTGCATGTTTTTATCTGCCCCCTTCCTTATCAGCGTCTTTACAAAGGATGCGGATGTAATCGCCATAGGAAGCGATATGGTGCGCATTTTTGCCTCGCTCTACATCGCCCTTCCTGTGGTGCAGATTTTAAACGGCGCCCTGCGCGGGGCCGGCCTCTCCAAAATCCCCATGTACTTCATGCTGGGAAGTTTTGTGGTGCTGCGCCAGATCTACCTGATGATCGCGGTTCCTCTGACGGACAGCGTGAACGTGGTGATGGCGGGCTGGCCCCTCACGTGGGTGATCTGCGCGGTCGGCATGGCCTGGTATTACTTTAAGACGGACTGGCTGAAGAGGAATGATGTATGAGAACGTCTCTATATCCCTTTTTCCTCCAGAAAATCCCCAAGCAGGTTTAAGCAGACCGCCTTCCGGTACGCTGCGGAGACCCGGCCGGTGGTGAGTTCCATTCGCTCCTCGTAGCGCTTCATGAGCTCGGGTTTTAGGGCCCGGGCTTCTTTTAATGTCTTTCCCTCCAGCATTTCTTCAAGCTCCCGCATCCGCAGAACTGTGCCGGACACAGCCCCGAAGCCCGCGGCAATATGCCGGATGCGCTCCCCGTCCATGTCAATGATTCCGGCAAAAGACACCCGGGAGATGGCAAGGGCATTTCTGCCGCCCACCTTTTTATAGTAATAATTGTCCAGCCCCGTTCTGGGCAGAAGGATTTCCGCGATGAGCTCACCGGGCGCAAGGTCCAGCTCCTTTCGGCCCTTGTAAAAGGCTTGAATGGGAAGAATCCGCTCCCCGCCGGCGGACACCAGCCGCAGGGAGGCATCGCAGACATATTCAATGAGCACGGTGTCCGCCTTGGCGGAGCCGTTTCCGATATTTCCCCCAAAGGTTCCGGCATTGCGGATGGCCGGGGCGGCGATGCGGGAGAGGGCCTCCTTCATAAGGGCGGGCACCAGGTCGGATTCCAGGGCCTGGGTGAAGGTGACGGCCGCTCCGATGCGAAGCAAGGTATCATCGGCGCGTATCTGGCGAAGCTCCGGCAGATGGCCGATAAAGAGGTAGGAGATGCCGGGGCGGTTCTCCACCATCAGATCGGTTCCCCCGGCGTAGGGGACGGCCCTCGTATCCCGCAGAAGGGACAGGGCCTCGTTCAGTGTGGCGGGCTTAAATCCATTTACCATAATCCATCCCCCTCCTTTGCTGCCTGTTCAATGGCTTTTACAATTGCATTGTACCCCGTGCACCGGCACAGATTGCCGGAGATTCCTTCCCGGATTTCCTCCGGGGTTGGATGGGGATTTTTCCTCAAAAGAGCTTCCGCTGCCAAAACCATGCCGGGGATGCAGAAGCCGCACTGCACGGCGGTGGCCTCCCCGAAGGCCTTATCCAGGGACCGGAAGCGCTCGGTTTCCCGGTAGCCCTCCAGGGTTATGATTTCAGCCCCCTCGACGGCGCCCATGGCTACGCAGCAGGAATTGACAAGAAGGCCGTCCATGAGCACGGCGCAGGCCCCGCATTCTCCCTCCCGGCAGCCGCACTTGACGCTGGTCATGCGGTAGGTATCCCGGAGCGCGTCCAAAAGCCGGTCCGCAGCGCTGCCCTCATACAGCTGTTCTTCTCCGTTTAAGCGGAATCGGATTCCATCCATCATAATCCCTCCTTTGCGATGACCTTCATGGTGTCCTCAGGGGTGAAAGGCGCGTGGCGCAGGCGGACGCTGCCGCCCAGGGCCTGCTCCATGGCCTCCACATAAGCGCCGGGGGCGCCTACTAAGGGCAGCTCTCCGGCTCCCTTGGCACCGTAAGGGCCGTCCGGATATTTCTCCACGTGGAGCATGCATGTTAAGTTGGGGACATCCGCGGCCGTGGGAATCAGGTAGTCGGAGAAGGAATTGTTGCGGATCCGCCCCCGGCTGTCGTAATCCATGGATTCCATGGAGGCGTAGCCGATGCCCTGGAGGAAGCCGCCCTCCATCTGGCCCATGACGATGCCCTCGTCCATGGGAGTGCCCACGTCAAAGGAGCCGTAGGCCCCCAGAATCTTTGTCAGTCCGGTGTACGTGTCCACCTCCACCTCGATGGCATTCACGCCCCAGGCGTAGGTGGGGTAGGCGTCCCCCTGGAATTTGTCCAGGTAGAAGGGGATCATGAAATCCGGCTCTTTAAAATGCTCCTCCACCATCTGCTCCTCCCCATCCACCCAGGTCTCCCGAAGCCGGACGGCGCAGCGCCGCAGAAGCTCTCCCACGATCATGAGGGAGCGGGACGCCACGGTAGGGCCGGAATCAGGGACACGGGCCGTATCCGGATGCTCAAAACGGACCTTTTCCAGAGGAAGGCCCAGCTCCTTTGCCACGATCTTTGGGAAGGTAGTGCGCAGCCCCTGGCCGATCTCCCCGTTGGCGGCTAATATTTCCACGGTGCCGTCCGCGTGCTTTGCCAGGCGGCAGACCGCCTTGATGATATCCCGCTCCCCGGAGCCGGTAAATCCCGCCCCGTGAAAATATAGGGACATGCCAATGCCCCGGCGGAAGCGCCCGGTCTGGGGCAGGGCGTATTCCTTGTGCTTTCTTCGGAAATCGCAGGCTGCATTGACCTCCTCAATCATATCCGGGAGGGGCACAGGGAAGTGATAGATCCCGGAGGTGGAGGTTTTATCTCCCTGCTTTACCAGGTGCTTTTCCTTAAATTCCAGGCTGTCCTCGCCCAGATCTTTCGCGATGTGGTCCATGAACATTTCTACCGCAAAGAAGGTCTGGGGAGCGCCGAATCCCCGGTAAGCGCCGGAGGGCACGGTGTTGGTCTTTAATGCCTTTCCGTGAACATGGAGATGTTCAATGTTGTAGACGCCGCTGGCGCAGATGACGCCCCGCTGGAGTACCACAGCGGAGAGGGTGGTGTAGGCACCGGCATTGAAGAGAACTTCAATGTCCATGGCGGTGACCCGCCCGTCCTTCACAGCGGCCCGGTAGGTGCAGAGGGAGGGATGCCGCTTGGGGGTAAATTCCAGATCCTCCCTGCGGCTGAATACGCAGCGCACCGGCGCCCCGGCCTTTTTTGCGGCCACCGCCACCTGGCAGCCCAGGATGGAGGGAAAGTCCTCCTTGCCGCCGAAGCCCCCGCCGGTCACATCCTGGAGGACATGCACGTCCTCCGGGCCGCAGCCTAAGGCCTGCATCAGGGCGGTGTGCACATAGTAGACGCACTGGAGGGAGCCGTGGACAAACAGGCGGCCGTCCGGCTCCGGTTCTGCCATCATGCCCTGGGTCTCTAAGTACGTCTGATCCTGGTAGCCGGTGGAAAATTCTTCAGTAAAGACCTGATCCGCCTCGGCAAAGGCTTTCTCCAGATCGCCTCTCCCATATTCATAATCAAAAAATACGGTATCGGCTCTGCGAAGGTCAAGCACCGGTTCCAGCTCTTCGTATTCCACCCGGATACCGGCGAGGATAGCCTCCACCTGCCGGACATCCGGGCCCACGACCATGGCGATGGGCTCCCCGATATATTCCACCGTATCCTGGGCAAATACCGGGGTATCGTCCATGACAATGTGCACCTTGTTGACTCCGGGCACATCATCTTTATCCACATAGAAATATCCCGGCGGAAGTTCCGGAACGGTGACGGAGACAATCCGCGCTCTGGCGGTTTTTGAGCGCAGGAACCGGCCGGTCAGCACCCCGGTATTGGCGTAATCATCCACATATATGGATGTTCCGGTGATTTTCGGCGCGTGGTCCTTCCTCACAACTGATTTGCTGATAGGCTCCATACACATAACCTCCTTACTATGAAAAAACTGCCGCCGGGCGCATGCGGGCTTACTGTGAGAATCCCGCCGCCCGGGAGGCGGATGGGTTCCGGCAGTTTGATGAAAATGGGAATATTGTACAAAAAAAGTGAGACGAATGTGAAATTATAAGATAATTATACAGAAAAACCAGAGGAAATTCAAATTCTTCTTGAGAAGAACTCGGAAAAGCGTTCCGCAAATCGGGCCTGCACGGAGGAGAACATGTCATTTTCAAACTGGATCCATGCCTCGAGAAAAGAGAGCCCCCTGGGGGTCAGAGTTGTATTTCCGCCTCTGCTTCCGCCGTGTCTGCGCTCCACCAGGGGAAAGCCCATCTCGGCTTCCAGCTTGTTTAACATATCCCAGGCCTTTCCATAGGACAGGGCCATATAACCGCAGGCGCTGCGGACCGAGTGGGTGTAGGAGATCAGGTACAAAAGCAGTTTCATGCGGGAATTAAAAAACACAGTTTCCCGCTGAAGTCCGAGCTGCATGGTGGGATGGAGCAGGGTGCGGTTGTGCTCGGATACACGTTCCCCGAGCTGACGTCCATTGTGGATGCTGATAGTGACGCCGGGATCATTTGTGGATACAAGCCGGAGGCGGCAGGAACAGGCGCCGACAGCAGCGCGCAGTCCGCCGGCCCCCTCATAAGACAGTATATCCGGGAGTATGGATTGAGAGATCAGAATGGGGTGACCGCTTACGCCTTCATAGCAGGGAATGAGCACATCCCCCTCCTGATCCATAAGCGTCCGGAGCGTTCCGGAGGTAAACATGGGCACATTGACCGGGGTAAACACAATCCGCCGGCATTTATCTTCTAAATAGGAAAAACCGATTTTTGCGGAGGCAAAAAGCTCCGGCTCCTCGCAGTCATCGTTGTGCAGAAAAACAACGCCGCAGCCGGAGAGCTGATGCTTTACTTCCTCTTCCTGGGTTCCGGTGACAATCACGATAGGAAAAATACCGGCCTGCTGGAAGGAAAGAACGATGCGTTTGAGAATGGAGATGGAGCCGATCTGCAGCAGAGGAAGGGCATCCTTCTTGCTGGCGGCGGCGATGACACCGCCTGTGGGGCTGATGTTCATAAGTTTTCCGGCACCTCCTTTAAAACCTGCAGTAATTTCGCAGCTTGTCCCACGCCAGCACCCGGATGTGCCGGTTCCCGGTTTGTATAATACCTTCTTCCCGGAACTGCCTGCACATTTTTGTGATCTGTGCCCGGGAGGCATTGATGCAGGATGCGATTTCCTCCTGGGTCAGCTCGATCACCTGCCGTTCCTGATAGCTGGGGGTGTCTATAAAAAGATAGAGAAAATTGGCAAATCGGGTCAGGGTCTTTGGCCAGCATTTTCTTTAGAATATCCATGTTGAAGGGCAGCACGCGGATATCGGTCAGCGCGGAAATGCTGACTACGGACCGGGAGCCGGGAGTGACGCAGTCCATACCGATCAGTGTGCCGCCGCGCATGAGATCTACGATATGCTCGTTTCCCTCATAGTTGGTGATGTAGACTTTTACCACGCCGTCGATGAGATAGTAAAGCCATCCGACCGTCTGGCACTGCTTTAAGAGATCGGTTTTTTTAGCGACTTTAAGGGGAGGAGGGCAGAAGGATTCAAACAGTCCCTGGTATTTTTTGATTTCATTTTCAAAGATAAAATTTATGTAATTCATGGGAAACCTCGATTTTATAGGACACTCTGGACAATCCGGGGAAATGGCAAACGGCGGCCGGAGCCCGAATTCACAGACGCCCGAGAATATATTCATTAAAAAAAGTAACGATTCCAAACGGCTGCCATTAAAATATAATTTTAACAAATTAACCACAGAAAATCAAGCCATATATAGATAAAATGTTCAAAAAAATCCGATATTGATAGACAAAAATAGTTAATAAAGAGAATATCAATAGCTATCCTTCCCCCCAAGATTGGGAATAAAATAACGATAACAGTTCAGGACGGCGGGAAAAGAGAGGGGCCGTCCGCTCGTCCTGAACCCCCCAATTTGAAAGGAGGAACTGCTGATGAGCAAGGATCTTACATTAAAGATCAACGGTCAAACCTATGAGCTGACCATAGGGGACCGCATGGGCCAGGTGCCGGAGACCGAGACCCTGTTGGAGACCTTAAGAGACCGGCTGGGACTTACCGGAACCAAGATGTCCTGCGGCGAAGGGGCCTGCGGATGCTGCGCCGTGCTGATGGACGGAAAGGCCGTGGCATCCTGCATTACCCTGACCTCGGAGTGCGAGGGAAAGGAGATCGTGACAATCGAGGGGCTGTCCGACCCGGTGACGGGGAAGCTTGACCCCATCCAGGAGGCATTTTTGTCCCACAATGCCTTCCAGTGCGGATTCTGCACCCCGGGCATCATTATCGCCGTAAAGTCCATTCTGGATAAGAATCCCCATCCCACGGACGAGGAAATCGAGGAAGCGCTTTCGGGAAATTTCTGCCGCTGCATCAGCCATTACCAGGTGATCGAGGCGGTCAGATCCATTTTGTAAAGGAGGGTTTGCAATGGCTGAATATCGACACATAGGAAAGGTGCGCCGCCGCCAGGACGGGCGGGCCATCGTGACCGGAAAAGCAGTGTACTGCGATGATATCAAGATTCCCGGCGCCCTGTATATGAAGGTTTTACGTTCCCCCTACGCCCATGCGGAAATTCGTTCCATCGATGTGTCCGCAGCGGAGGCCATGACCGGGGTAAAGGCCGTGATGACCTATAAAAATGCTCCGGCGTGGAAGAGCGGAATCCCGGCCTGCCGTCCGGTTCTCGACCATCATCTGCGCTGCGTGGGAGACGGAGTAGCCGTGGTCTGCGCCACTTCCAATGACATCGCCGAGGCGGCTTTGGAGCGCATCCAGGTAGAGTATGAGGAGCTTCCTGCAGTTTACGACGTGGAGGACGCCATCAAGGACGGGGCTCCCGAGGTGTACCGCAAGGAGGATCAGATTGAGTCCAAGGGCTATGTCTACGACCACAACTGCCTGCCTCCGGGAAGCTGGTTTGAGGGGGACGACCCGCCATTTTACAAGATCCAGGAGGGCGACGCAGAGAAGGGATTTGCGGAGAGCGACGTGGTTGTGGAGGGAAAGGTCAGCTATGATAAGCCAACCTTCCCGGGCGCTCCCGAGGCCCCCTTTATCGCGGCCCGCTGGGAGGATGAGGGCCATGTGACGGTTTGGGCTTCCTCCCAGGGTCCCAATATGGTGGCAAGACCGCTGGCCATGACCATCGGCGCCCACATTTCCACCATCACCCCCAATGTGGGCGGAAGCTATGGAAATAAGGACAGTTTAAGCTACACATCCATGCTGGTGGTGGCTGCAGCCAAGGTGGCGGGCGCTCCGGTGCGCTATGCCATGACAAAGGAGGAACAGCTTCTCGTCTATGAGCGCCGCTTGAGCAACAAATTTATCGGAAAAATCGGCATGACAAAGGACGGTATGATCCGCTCCATCAAGGGCGACTGGCTGGTGAGCACGGGCATCAGCTCCGAGCTGACCCAGGGCCAGGTGGCCGAGGGCCTCGGCGAGCTGAACCTGGCTTTAAATAAGACGCCCAACTGGGATGTGGTTACGAAGGTGGTCGTGTCCAACCTGCCGCCTGTGGGGATCGCCAGAGGCTTCGGCGGGCAGGAGTTAAAGGCCTGCGCCCTGCATCTTTTAACCAGAGCCATGAAGAAGCTGGATCGGGATCCGGTGCAGTGCCTAAAGAAGAATTTCTGTTCTCCAGGGCACGAGTATTACTGGAGAACCGGACACAAATATAAGAACCCCATGATGGATTATACCCCCTGCTTTGACGCGGCGGCGGAGAAATTCCGCTGGAATGAGCGCTGGAAGGGCTGGACAACGCCCAGCCGGGTGGAGGGAAGTAAGTCCTACGGCGTGGGATTCAGCGTCCACAGCAGCGGCGATCCCCAGAGCGACGAGACATTTGCCTATGTGCGCCTGGAAAATGATCAGGTGATGGTGCACTGCGTCATCGCGGAGTGCGGAAACGGCCAGCGCCTGGGCGTGGCCAAGGTGGCGGCAGAGGTGCTGAACGTGCCCTTGGAGCGGGTGACCGTGGTGGCTGCTGACAACGGCGTAAACCCGGCGGACTTCGGTCTGGCGGGCTCCAGAGGAACCATCACCGCAGGAGCGGCGGTGGGACGGGCGGCCCAGGCAGCCAAGGAGAAGCTCTTTGAAGAGGCGTCCCATATCATGCACTGCAGTCCCGAGGAACTGGACACCAAGGATCTGATGGTATTTAAGAAAGATGACCCGTCCGTATCCATCCCCTGGATTCAGATTTGCCCGCTGTATTACTCCATCACCGGAACCGGCATGATTGAGGGCGATTTCAACCACAACAACTGCGTGCTGAATTTTGTGGAGGTGGAGGTTGACCGGGATACGGGACTGGTGAAGCTCACCGACCTTCTCAGCGCTTCGGATGTGGGCCAGGTGGTGAACCCCATTGAGTTAAAAATGCAGTTTGAGGGCGGATTGGGCTCCGCGGGAATGGACACGGCCCAGCTGGAGGGCCATGTGCTTGACCCGAGGATTGGACGCATTATGACCCACAATATGATTGATTATAAATGGAGGCCCTTTAACGAGCTGCCCACGTTCAATACCGTGACCTTGGAGACCCCCTTTGATACGGGCCATCCCTTCCACGCAATCGGAATCGGCGAGATCACGGGGGCGGCAGGTCCTGCGGCCATTCTGATGGCAGTGGAAAATGCCCTGGGCGGCATCGAGATCAACGAGTATCCCGTGACCCCTGACGTCATCTTAAAGGCCCTTGGCAAAGCGTAGGAGGTGGAGAAAGATGAGGAAATTTGAGCATATCAACGCGGAAAGTTTTGAGGAGGCATCGAAGGCTCTGCGCTCCTATGAGAAGGCGGAACCCATTGCCGGAGGTACGGATCTTATGGGAACTCTGAAAAAGGAGTTTCTCCCCGAGAGCCCCCAGGCTGTTGTAAATTTAAAGACCATTCCGGACAGCGCCTACATACGGGACAAGGGGGATTCCATCTCCATCGGGGCCATGACAAAGCTCTGCGACATTGAGGATTCCGAGCTCCTTAAGAAGGAAGAGAAGGCCCTGTGGGAGGCCGCAAAGAGCGTGGCCACTCCCATTATCCGCAATGCAGCTACCATCGGCGGCAATATCTGCCAGGATGTGCGCTGCTGGTATTACCGCTATCCCCACGCCATCGGCGGACGGCTGATGTGCGCCAGAAAGGGCGGGGATGAGTGCTACGCGGTAAAGGGACGCAATCAGTATCATTCGATTTTCGGCGGCATGAAGACGGGACTTCCCCCCTGTTCCGCGGAATGTCCCGCAGGGACAGATATTCCGGCCTACATGCAGAAAATCCGCGAGGACGACTGGGACGGCGCGGCGGAGATTATCATGCGGGTGAACCCCATGCCCATGCTGACCTCCCGGGTATGCCCCCATGTATGCCAGGGAAAATGCAACCAGTGCGCGGACGGGGACGCGGTGAGCGTACATTCCGTGGAGCGTGCCCTGGGCGATTATATTCTGGAGCACAGGGACAGATTTTATAAAAAGCCGGAGCAGGAGACAGGGAAGAAGGCGGCCATCGTGGGCGCCGGCCCGGCAGGGCTCACTGCGGCTTATTATCTGCGGAAAATGGGCCACAGCGTGACGGTCTACGAGAAGATGGAAGAGGCCGGCGGCGTGCTCATGTACGGCATTCCGGAGTACCGCCTGCCCAAGCATTATGTGCGGGATCTGGCAGAGGCTCTGACAGACATGGGCATCTGCTTTACGTATTCTACCGAGGTGGGAAAGGATATTCAGATAGAGGAAATCCGGGAGGCAAATGACACCGTATTCTTGGATACCGGCGCATGGAAGCAGCCCATCCTGGGGATTGACGGCGAGAAGCTGACCCAGTTCGGCCTGAATTTCCTGGTGGAGGTAAAGGCATTCATGAACCGGCAGATTGGCCGGGAGGTGCTGGTCTGCGGCGGCGGAAACGTGGCCATGGACGTGGCGCTCACCGCTGTGCGCCTGGGCGCCCAGAAGGTGCGTCTGGTCTGCCTGGAGCAGAGGCAGGAGATGCCCGCTTCTGCGGAGGAAATCGCAAGGGCCGAGGAGGAAGGCGTGGAGATCTTTAACGGCTGGGGCCTCGGACGGGTGCTCTCTTCGGAGGACGGCAAAGTGACCGGCCTGGAGGCAAAGCGCTGCACAGCCGTGTTTGACGAGGCCGGACATTTCCACCCCGTATATGATGAGAAAGACCGGCAGGTATTTGCGTCCGACTGCATTATCCTGGCTACGGGCCAGAAGGTGGATCTGGACTTCCTTGGTGAGAAGTACAAGGAAGAACTTGCCAGCGCAAGGGGCCTCATCGAGATCGGCGAGCACAAAGATACCCGGGCACCCGGCGTTTACGCGGGCGGCGACGCGGCTTCCGGGCCTTCCGTGGCCATCAAGGCCATCCGGGACGGCGGCATCGCGGCAAGGCATATGAGCGAGTACATGGGCTTCCCGGCAGACGCAGTCCAGGGCCGGTCCGGCTGCGGGGCGGCTGGGAGCTGCGGCTTCCTGCACCACGACAAGGACGGCATCAAGGAGACAAAGGCCCATGTGGAGGCAGACACCCCGGTGCAGGAGAGAACCCTGGAACGAGAGGATTCCACGAGCCTTACACGGGAGGAAGCCAGGAAGGAAGCGGGCCGCTGCATGAACTGCGGCTGCTATTCCGTGAATGCTTCAGACATCAGCCCGGTGCTTCTGGCCCTGGACGGCGAGATTACAACCACGGAGCAGACCTTTACGGCGGAGAAATTCTTCAGCAGCATGCATTCTGTGGAGCTTCTGGCTCCCGGAGAGCTGGTGACGGAGATCACGGTTCCCAAGATGGAGGGATGGCGCTGCGGGTACATGAAGATGCGCCTGCGGGAGTCCATTGACTTTGCGGTGACCTCTCTGGCGTATGCCTATAAGGAAGAGGACGGCGTGATTACTGACGCCCGTTTGGCTGCAGGAGGCGTGGCCCCGGTGCCGGTAAGGCTTTCTGCAGTGGAGGAATACGTAAAGGGCAAAAAGATTTCCGAAGAGACAGCCGAAAAGGCCGGGGAACTGGCCTGTGAGGGGGCAGAGCCTCTGGAAGAGAACGGCTATAAGATGCAGGAGCTGAAGACCCAGATCCGCAGGTCCATGGGGCTTTGAGAGCGCCAGAGAGGCGTGCGGATTTGACGGGGGATAAATTGGGTATATGAGAGGATAGAGAGAAGGCCGGCGCTGCGGCTCCCTCCCGGTGACGGGAGGGGGCGGGCGCCGGCTTTTTGATGCAGGATTTCTCCCGAAGGTCAAAGAAGCGTTTCCCGCATCCGCTTACATCAGTTTCCGGAACAGCTCCTTCAGATCTTCCACGCAGGTATCCTTGGGATTGCCGGGGCAGCAGGCATCCGCGTAGGCGGACTCTGCGAGGAACTGCAGATCTTCCTCTTTCAGGGCCTCCAGCTTGGCGGGGATGCCCACGTCCTGGGAGAGCTTTCTGACAGCTTCAACAGCCGCTTTGCGGTATTCCTCCTGGCTCATGGCGTCAACATTCGCAACGCCCATGGCGCGGGCGATCTCGCGGTACTTCTCTCCAGTGCACTCTGCATTGTACTCCATGACGATGGGAAGCATCATAGCGCAGGCCACGCCGTGGGGGGTATCGTATACAGCGCCCAGGGTGTGGGCCATGGAGTGGGCGATGCCTAAGCCTACGTTGGAGAAGCCCATTCCAGCGATGTACTGGCCCAGGGCCATTCCGTCCCGGCCTTCCCTGGTGCCGGCCACAGCGCCGCGCAGGGAGCGGGAGATGATCGCAATGGCCTTTAAGTGGAACATATCGGTCATTTCCCAGGCTGCCTTGGTGGTGTAGCCCTCGATGGCATGGGTCAGGGCGTCCATGCCGGTGGAGGCGGTCAGCCCCTTGGGCATGGAGGCCATCATATCCGGATCAACGACGGCCACCACGGGCATGTCGTGGGGATCAACGCAGACGAATTTTCTCTTGCGCTCCACATCGGTGATCACGTAGTTGATGGTCACCTCTGCGGCGGTTCCAGCAGTGGTGGGAACGGCGATGATGGGAACACAGGGGTTCTTTGTGGGAGCGGTGCCCTCAAGGCTTCTCACATCCTCAAATTCCGGGTTGGCGATGATGATGCCGATGGCCTTGGCCGTATCCATGGAGGAGCCGCCGCCGATGGCTACAATGTAGTCCGCGCCGGCTGCTTTAAATGCCTCTACGCCGTGCTGCACGTTCTCAATGGTGGGATTGGCCTTGATGTCGGAGTAGATTTCATAGGCCAATCCGGCCTGCTCCAGCACATCCGTCACCTTGGCAGTCACGCCAAAGCGGATCAGGTCCGGATCGGAGCATACAAAGGCTTTTTTGAATGCCCTCGCCTTGGCCTCATTTGCAATTTCCTTAATCGCGCCGGAGCCGTGGTAAGAAGTTTCGTTCAACATGATTCTGTCTGCCATAATTAAAAACCTCCTTTTGGTTTGTGAAAATGTGTGATGCGGGAGCGCATGTGTTTTGCCTCCTCAGCGCATTTCTTGATATTATTTTAACAAACAAAATCGGCAAAAGGAAGTTACAGATTGGCGGCTTTGTCACGCTGCGGAAAATATTTCCGTCAATCTTTAAAGAAGCTTGAGCTGTCCAAATAGTCTTCGCACCGGCTCCGGCATGGCGTCCACTAAGAGGGCAGCCATCTCCCTGGGTGTCATTTTTAAGCCGCCCAGAACCCATTTGACCGTCATGTAAATGGATCCCTGGCAGTACATTTCCAGAAGAAAGCGGATTCTCTCGTCCGGGGCCCGTCCCGTTTTTTCCTTTATCAGGTCAAGATAAAAGGAGAGAATCAGGGCAAAGTCGTGCTCTTTTAAGGAATTTTGGTCATCCGAACGGAAGGCGGCGGCAAAAAACAGGTGCTCCTCTTCAATGTAAAGAAACTTTTTCACAAGCCCCTCATACACGGTTTTTCCCTCCCCCATGTGGGCAAAGGATTCCGCCAGCAGCTTGTCAAAGTACCAGTTGATCAGGTCATACTTGTCTGTAAAGTGCCGGTAAAAGGTCTGGCGGGTTGTGCCGCATGTCTGAACGATTTCCCGGATGGTGATCTTGTCCACGGGCGTGGTTTTCATACATTCTCGGATTGCCTGCGCCAGGCGGTATTTCATTGTCTCCTGTTTCCCCATAAGATTCTCTCCTGTGTGATGTGCTGCGTTTTGTGCACACAGCATTCCGCTTTTGGCGGCATTCTCTAACTGATATCATAGCATAAAGTGAGAATATAGAAAATAACTATAAATATTTCTTGCGGTAAAGCGCCTTCTTCATTTACAATATAGATAACAAATTCTTCCAAAACCGGCAGAACAGGGAGACCGGACACTGTGCGGGAGACGCACGAAGAGAAGAGCTGCCGATGGGAATGGGAGGAAAATACAAAGCCAAAGGAGGTTTGACATATGCCACAGGAAAGAGATATGGTACGCATTGCAGAACAGGAAGAACAGGAGCTTAGGACGCAGCTTGAACAGCTGGGCCTTGATCCGGAGCTGGAGAATTATCCAAATTATCGCGGAACCCGCAGATATGGAAATGCGGACATGAAGCGCTTTGGTGTAAATGGGGATATTGTCCTGGACCCTACTCAGCTGGAGCTTTATGAGATGACGCAGAGGACCAGGGCATTGGCGGGCCTTCTCCCAGAGGAAAATAGGAGGATCTTTCTAAGCCTTTTGGATCTGAATGAGAGGGCGCTTGCCTGCTGCGCCAGGGGGGATCAGCTCGGCCTTGGCTGGGGCATTCTGGATGAGATGGGATTTGCTGACCGGGACCCGCAGCTTAAGAGCCTGGTGCAGCAAAAGCAGCTGGAGCTTCCGGAGAAGTTTTTATCCTACCGTTCATTTTACGTGCTGATGGCGGCAATGTGTGACAACACGCTGCGGGGAAGGAGTGCCGTGGCCTTCGGAGCAAATTTACGCAGCCGCCTTGACACCAAGGAGGCATGGGACGCGGTAAATGAGCTTCTGGAGCCCATGGATATGACCGCTTATGATGTGGCGGGGCTGTTTGCCCAGGCGGCGGACCAGTGGAGACGGTATCAGGAGATTCAGGCGGGAGATCTGAGCTCCTTAGAGCCGATATCTGTGCCGGGACAGGCACCCATTCAGCCAGAGCGGCCGGAATTTTCACAGGTACAGATGGAGGTTCAGGAGTATATGCCGGGGCTTATCGATCCCTTCCTCATCCAGGAGGTGGAAAAAACCCGGCTGACAACAGCGCAGAGGCAGTTTGCCGTCCAGAACTTTGACCGGACCTTTGACGCAGTCTTTCCAAGAGGAATGCGGGAGTCCCTGGCCCAGGAAGGAAAGGATATTTTTGATCAGATTTTTATTGACGGGAAGAGCATGAATGATCTCTGGGAGGGGGAGTATCAGCGTGCCTCCTATGGCTACAGCGCGGAGCAGATGAAGATTCACTTTATGGAAGCCGCCCTGTCATCTAAAAGGATTCAGGTTCTGGTTCCCGGGAGCGATGGGGACAATGTGCTGGCATTTGAGGCGTTCAGCCGGCAGGAGCGCATTCGGGAAGCTGTACAGGCCGCCGCTGCCGCAAGACCTAAGCCAGATATGAGCGATGCGGCGGCGATCCATGAGTCCCAGCAGGCGCTGGAGGAGCGCAGTGAATACGAAAAGGAGGAGAAGCGGCAGCGAATTATAAGACAGGAAATCCGCGAGCCGGATATGAAGACGGTGCCGTTAGACGACCGTTTTCAGGATGAACTGCGGGTGTATGTGGGGCATAATGCGGCGAGAGAAAATCAGATCTTTGGAGACATTATGAAGCTGGGAGAGCTGAGCGGCAGGGTGGACTCCGCGCCGCTGAGTCCGGAGGATAGGGAGTCTATGCTTCGGTCGGCTGAGACCGTATACGAGGATACGGCGAACATGAGTAATATTTGGGTATCCCCTGAATCCCACCCGCTTTATGGGAGAATGGGAATTTATGATAGGACGCAGCTGTTTTTTATCGATGGACAGCCGGCTTACGAATATATAAAGGACCGCACGGGGAGAGACCTGGATCCGCAGTCAGCACAGGATCAGAGGCTGATAAAGGCGGAGATCATGGCGGCCATTGCCAGCTGCGAGCATCGGGTGGAGATGGCTAAAATCGGCATGGACGAGTACGGGGCTTACCAGATCGGCGTGGTCTCCGTGCAGCCGGGCCTTAAGGCCTTGGACGGGCGTGAAAACTGGTATCAGAGAAAGCCTTCCTCGAAGGCAGAACGCTTTTACAAGAAGGACGACGGGCGGGAGCAACGGCTTTCTGACATCCGCCGTCTCATGGGGAATAGGCTTCTGGAGGTGGAGAAGAGGCGGCTCCGCATAGAGGAGGATCCATACCACAGAGCCAAGATGAAATTCTCACTGACGAAGGGGCCTCAGGCAGGATATGGCGGCAGTCTGCGGTATTTTGGTGAAGAGAATATGAAGCGGCTGAAGGCTATAGAGGCAAACCTTCCCAAGGATTATAAGCGGGGACTGAACCATGAGATGGGAGGCTGCAGGCTTTTGGCAGAGTTTTTGGTCATGGCGGAGAATCCCCAGATCCGCTACAGTGATCTGACCAATGGAGAACGATATGTCCAGGAGAAGCGGGCGGCTGCGGAAAGGGTTACTGCTGCCCTGGAAAAAATGTTTGCTCCCAAGGCAGGCGAGGAGGCGGATCCGAAGCCTCTGGCAGACATTATAGCCTCCTGCATCCGCATGACAGCGGGCATGGATGTGAGAAAGGAGCTTCTGTATGCCCTTGGAGCCCAGGAGACGGCAGGGGTTGATGAGGTGAAGGAAGTGATGAAGAACCGCAGTCCTGAGGTAAGCGAATTCCTTAACAGCATGGCTATGGCCACCCAGGCCTTTACGCAGCTGACCGGTTTTAGAGTTAATGCAGAAGCGACGGATGTCCTGTATCCGGGCGAGGATGGCCTTGCAATCGAACAGGAGATCAGCGCCCGCCTGACATCAGAGGAAAAATTAAAATACCGAGCGGCTTCAAGCTTCCTGATATATGGCCTTGCTTCTGAGCAGCGGCTTGTGCAGGAGGCAGACAATTACCGGTGGAATCCCAATGTAACCGAGGAGCTTCGGGATATAACAGCTGTGCGGGATGTGATTCGGGAGATAATTGCAGACGACATAAAGCCAAATCAGATTCCCATGGAGCTTTCCGCGTCTGTATCCCGTGTGTCAGAGCATGATACGAAGCTGCGGGCGGCCTATGAGAAAATCGTTTCCCACAGCCCTGACCAGGAGAGAAAAGAGACATTTTCCTATATTTATAATCGGGGCAGCACAGCTGACCGAGCGCTTGTGGAGGGACATAAGCTGCTTTCTATCGGCATGGAACAGGAGTACACAGACAACCTGAACGGGGATGAGAACTGTTTTGAGAATCCGGAGAGTATTGCCGAGATATTTAACGGGCTGGAGGAGATAACCACACTCTCCACGATCAAAAGGGAAGCAACTCGAAGCGACATGGTCCGCCTGTTTGCGCTTGCGGAAGGTCAGGCCAGCATGGATGAGATGCTTTCCACAGATCGGAAAGAGGTGTGGAGGAAGGCGGGCCGGGATTTTACAAAGGCATTGATGGAGCATCCGGTTCACGAAGCCCCGGATGATGTCCGCAGGGAATCCGTACAATTTTATGCAGGTATGTATGCCAGAATGGCAGACAAGCTCAGTCAGGAGCAGATACCGGATATTGATTGGAGCGATCCCATAAAGGGGCTTTGCCAGCTGAATCGGATGTGTGCTATAAGTCACATGGTGGTTGACTGGTCGCAGACCGTGCAGAATATGAGAAACAAATATACAAAGGATTTTATGGAGGGCTATAGGATCGGCCCGGAGGATTCCTCTCCAGGGACTGCCAAGGGCGAGGAGCTCTTTAAGCAGCATGATGACAATCTGAACGTCCTGGCGTATTTTAGCTCCTTTGCGACAGAATACATGCAGGAAAGACAGCCCTTGGTCCAGAGAGTGGCAGCCAAGATGACATTGGAGCGGACAGGAGAGCTCTTGCGGGGCGTAAAGGTGAGTGAGCTCAGCAGCCGAATCTCGGACAAGGAGATTACAGCCATGAATGCAGCGATTATCGCTTTGGTAGCGCAGCAGGATCCAGACGAGAAGGCTATGAGGGATTATCTTGGCGGAAAAATAAAGACGTGGCCGATCGATGAGAGCATACTGGATCAGGTTCTCGGCCAGGAAAAGCAGAATACGGAGAGAGAGAAAAGCCGCAAAAAGACCAATATAGCGGAGGTGGAGGCCAAGGAGAAGACGGAAAATCGGGGGGCAAAAAAGAGCCGGGAGCAGGCGGCCGTGAAAAAGCCGGAGCGTGAAAAGCAGAAGGAGGCCCCCGAGCCCAAGGGACCGAGGCGGTAGAGGAGAAATTGAATAAAAATATTGTATGAATTTGTCATTTCAGGTGACTCCCAAAGAATTGTGGGAGGTCTTATTAAGTATTGTGCCGGTGCGCCCTGTTTTTATCTGGGGCGCGCCGGGAATCGGGAAATTGGTGTATCAACCATTATCTCCTGCTTGGCAGTCTGGCCGCGGCCCTTCAGATCATTGAGGAGGAATCCATTTGCCGGCAGATGGAAATCCGGGCAGCGGCTGTGGATTTTCCAAAGGATGATATCCGAAGAAACGGACATAGAAATATGCCGCGAATCTTCGGATTTCTATAATTTATTTGGAAGATCCCATCATCCGCCTTTCCACCGCCGCAATGCACTGATAGAGGACAATGGACAGGAAGCACAGCACCACAATGGATGTGACGACCATTGTCATGGCAAAGGTCTGGGATCCATACGTGATGAGATACCCCAGGCCGGCCCTGGCGGAGAGAAATTCTCCGATGATTACGCCCACCAGACAGAGACCGATGTTGACCTTCATGCTGCTTATGACCATGGGCAGGGAGCCGGGGAGCAGGACCTTAAAGAGAATATCCTTTTGTCCGCCGCCCAGGGATCGGATCAGTTTGATTTTTTCCGGGTCTATCTGGACAAAGCCGGTGTATAGGGTGAGGATGGAACCGAATACTGCCACGGACACGGCGGCTGTGATGATGGTGCGCATGTTATTGCCGAGCCAGACGATGAGCAGAGGGGCCAGGGCGGACTTGGGCAGGCTGTTTAACAGAACCAGAAAAGGCTCCAAAATCTGAGCCAGGCTTTTGCTGGACCAGAGGGCCAGAGCGCAGGCCAGGCTTGCCGCTGTGCAGATGCCAAAGCTTGCCAGTGTTTCAAGCAGAGTGACCCCGGAGTGCAAAAATAAGCTGCCGTCGGCTGCCATGTCCCACAGACATTTTACGATCAGGCTGGGGGAGCTGAAAATGAAGCTGTCAATCCAGTGGCGGGAGGAGGCCAGCTCCCAGAGCGCAAGAAGAAGAACGAGAAGCATGACGCGGCAGATCGTTACCTGTCTGCGGCGCCGGATCTCCTGCTCCACAAACGCCTGCTGGGCCGGTGAGGGAGAGATGGCCGGGCTTTTTCTTGTTTGGCTAGTCATAGGTTCTCAGCTCCTTCCATACGGAATTAAAATAATTGGAAAATTCCGGACAATTGCGCCGGGCAAGAGGGCTTACGCAGTCCTCGGGAAATGTAATGGACAGCACCGCCTTGATTTGTCCGGGCCTGGCGGACAGGACGATCACACGGTCAGCCGCGCTGATGGCTTCGGACAGGTCATGGGTCACCAGGACGGCGGTTTTTCCCGTGCTGCGCAGAATAGAGCTGATGTCGTCGCATACGGCCAGCCGGGTCTGGTAGTCCAGGGCGGAGAACGGCTCATCTAAAAGAAGAAGATCCGGCTTTAAGGCCAGAGTGCGGATGAGCGCTGCCCGCTGGCGCATTCCGCCGGACAGTTCCGACGGCTTGGATTTTTCAAACCCCTTTAATCCGTATGCGGCGAGCATTTCCTCCAGGCGGGCCCTGGAGGAATCGTCCAGCTGCCGTCTGATTTCCAGGCCCAGGGAGACATTGGCGAGAATCGTGCGCCACTCGAAAAGGTGATCTTTCTGCAGCATATAGCCGATGGCCGGGGAAGACTCGCCCAGGGGGATGCCGTCAATGCGGATCTCTCCCTTTTCCGGGCGGATAAGTCCGCTGATCAGGGATAAAAGTGTGGATTTCCCGCAGCCTGACGGGCCTACAATGGCCACAAATTCCCCGGGGTCCACGGAAAATGAAATATCAGAAAGGGCCAGCGTCTCTCCATCCAGGGAATGGTAGGAGTAGCTGACCCCTGTTACTTCTAATTTGGGAATCATGAACAAGGCTCCTTTCCGCAAATGATTTCCTTGGTTTATTATATGTAGACAACAGGAAACCGTTCGCTTAAATGCGGGAAGGAGCGCGATAAGGCGCGCCGGAAAAAGGACAGAAATCCCTTAGTAGCTCCACTCCACCGGTGTGGGCCGGGCGGTATCAAAAATGTCCGCGGCATCAAATAGGTCTGTGAGCCGCTTTTTGGCCGGATCCGTCTCAACCAGATCCTGGTAAAGGCGGTAGCCATCCAGGTTCCGGCGGGCCATGCGCAGGTAGGTGCTTCCCTTCTGCATCCAGTAAGGGGTACTGGCGTCCACATTGCAGAAATACTGGAAGCCTTTGGACTGGAGATAGGCAAAGCGGGCATTGTCCTGGCCGTAGGAATGCCAGTCGGAAATGTCGTTGCCGTAAGGATAGATGAGAATATCTGTAGGACCGATGAGGGATTCCACTTCGGCCTCCCATTTATCCGTGTCAGCGACAAAGCGGTCGTCCGAGATGACAAAGCCGGTCTCGGAATCTGCGGATACCCCAAGCTGCAGATGCCCCCAGCTGTGGGAGGCAAGCTCCCAGCCATTGTCACGCAGGCACTGCGCTACGGCTGCGGCCTGCGCGCGGTCCTCCTCATAGGTGGGGCTGCCGCTGTAAGTGGAGGAGGTGCGGTATCCCAAAATTCCCTCGTATCCTGTGAAGGCAATGACCGCCCGGGCTCCTTTGTAGGAAAAATCCGGATGCTCCTGGATGAAATCCTCCAAAATAGGAATCAAGTCATAGGAGCCGGTGGACACAGTGCCGTCTGCCAGAGTCATCTCACAGGTGGGTTTGCCGTCCTCTCCGATGACAATGCGGCTTGCGAATCCGTCCCCGTCCATGTAGGGATAGTAGCATACATCATCCTGGGACATGACAAGGGGCTTTTTGCCCGGAGGCAGGAGAATGGTGCCCCATGCAAAGGAGACGTTCCCCTCACTGTCCGCAGCAGGGGCAGCGATGTCATGAAGCCGTACCAGGACGTAATCCCGGGCATAGAGCGCTTCCAGGATTTTTAAAAATTCTTCTCTGGTTGTCATGACGGAATTGTAGCCCGCCGCATCCGCGTCCCCGTCAAAGGCCAGGGAAGTATCCATAATCAGAGAGTGGAAAAATACGTGGGTCGTCTGGGTCACATCAACGGGAACCAGGGCGGCCTTAGCTTCCTCATATCGGGCGATGGCATCCGGGATGCGTTCGTCGGAAGTGTCGAGCCCGCTATCGGCAAGAAGGGCCGTGGCCCTGTCGTAGTCATATCCCAAGGCGATCCGGTCTGCCTGGGCGATAAGCCGGCCGGTCTCATCCAATGGGATCTGGGAAGCGGAGGCTTCCCTCTCCGCGGTGTGTCCGGCAGCGGTACTTTTGGAGGCCGCTTCCGCTGTCTGGACAATGGAGCCCGAAGCCGGCGGCAGGCCGGCGGAAGAGGCCTTTGGGTGCAGAACGAAGCGGTATATAGAAAAAATCAGCCCTCCGGATACGAGGACGATGCATACCAATGCGATGAATGTGGGAAGGTGCCGGGACAGGGTGCGCTTGAAACGGCGCAGCCGGCGGCGTCTATAGTCACCTTTGCTCATATTTATCAGTTCTCCTGGAATTACAGATGCACTGGGCTTGTGGAAAACCTCGCCAAGTGCTCCGATTATATCATCTCGCCGATCGGCTCGATGGGGCATTCGCCTTATAGAGCTCCCGGTGCAAGCACGGAGCTCTGCAACGCTCATTATACCATAAAATGACAGGGGTGGGGAGGGCGTTCGAAAGGTATAAGAAAAATGTAAGATTCGGAAAACGCGTGATTGAAAAAAATGCCCGTCCGTGGTATGTTTATTGTAAGCAGTACCATAAAAGGAAAGGAGTATAGACAACGATGAGTGAGATGGTAAAGGATCCGAATTGCGCGTATTGTATGCAGGGAGAACTGGTGGCGAAATTTGGCTATCCGGTGTGCGAGATGAAGACAGGATTTCTCTATGTTTTTAAGGAGCAGAGCAAGAGAGGCCGTGTGATTCTGGCTCACAAAAAGCACGTGAGCGAGCTGATTGACCTGACGGACGAGGAGAGAAATGATTACTTTGCCGAGGTGGCTCAGGTGGCAAGGGCTGTGCACAAGGTATTTCATCCGGACAAGGTGAATTACGGCGCTTATGGTGATACGGGCCATCACCTGCATTTCCACATTGTTCCCAAGTACAAAGGCGGCGAAGAGTGGGGAGGCACCTTCGAGATGAACAGCGGCCGGACCATGCTGACGGATGAAGAGTATGAGAAGATGGCCGAAGATCTGCGCCAGGCACTGAAGGAAGTGTAAGGCGGCGGACTGCCTGTAAATTTGTATCCGAAGGGCATGGATTATGGACGTCTGTCCGGCAAAGGACAGGCGTCTTTTATGTCATAAAGGGCTTATCCCGCTCCATAAAATGAAAATAAGGAATTTTATGCGGGGATAGAACGGCCTATGAAACGGATGATTGCCCTATTGTGTGCGGGCGTGCTGGCGCTTGCCCGGCCGGGAGCAGGGGTCTGGGCAAAGGAGCCGGAGATCGCCATACCGGCGGGAACTCTGGCAGTGACGGCAGAGGAGGGAATGGCTGCACAAACCGCGGCCCAGGGGGCGGCCCTGTCGATCTCTGCCCCCAGCGCTGTTTTGATGGAAGCCTCCACAGGCCAGGTTATTTTTGAAAAGGGGGCGGATGAGAAGCGTTCTCCGGCCAGCGTCACAAAGGTTATGACGCTAATCCTTATTTTTGACGCTTTGGCGGAAGGACGGATCAAGCTCACGGATGAAGTGGTTACAAGTGCCTATGCAAAATCCATGGGCGGCTCCCAGGTATTTTTGGAGGAAGGGGAAATCCAGACAGTAGAAACGCTGATCAAGTGCATTGTCATTGCCTCGGGAAATGACGCGTCCGTGGCCATGGCGGAGTACATAGCCGGGAGCGAAGGGGAATTTGTACGGATGATGAATGAGCGTGCCGCAGGCCTTGGAATGACGGGAACGTATTTTGTGGACTGCTGCGGCCTGACGGATTCGCTGGAGCACGTGACCACAGCCCGGGATATTGCGATTATGAGCCGGGAATTGATTAATAAGTACCCGGAGATCCACAATTATTCTACCATATGGATGGAAAATATAACCCATGTGACCAAGCAGGGTACCAAGGAATTTGGACTTTCCAACACCAATAAGCTGCTGAAGATGGCGAATAATTTCACGGTGACAGGCTTAAAAACAGGTTCGACCTCTGCTGCAAAATACTGCTTGTCCGCTACGGCCCAGAAGGACGGGGTGCGGCTTATCGCCTCCATCATGGCGGCGCCGGACTACAAGGCCCGGTTCGCGGACGCCCAGACACTGCTGAATTATGGATTTTCCGCCTGCCGGCTGTATGAGGATCAGGAGGGACTGCCTTTAGGGCCCATGCAGGTGACGGGAGGCGTGGAGGATCAGGTGGATCTGGCCTATGAAGATACATTTTCTTACCTGAGCCTGACCGGGGAGGATCTGAGCGCGGTGCAGAGGACGCTGATTCTGGAGGATTCCCTTCCTGCCCCCATAACGCCGGGCCAGCGGGCCGGGATTTTGGAGTATACGCTGAACGGAAACGTCATCGGCCAGGTAAATGTGGTGACGGCGGGAAGCGTGGAGGAAGCAGGGTATATGGACTATCTGAAGGATCTTCTGGGGATCGTATTTCAAAAAGCCGGATGAGATAAAAAAGCGCATGGGAGCCAAAAACTCCGATGCGCTTTTTGGCACAGGCGGTTCAAAACAGCGTATCCCCGCTTCTGCTTTTCCGTTATATCCGCAAATCGCTGCGTTCTATTTTGCTTTCTCAGAGAACTCCGTGGTGACCAGATCCGCGTAGGGGACGCGTTCGTCCAGCTCTCCCGCTTCCTCCAGAATATTCTGGAGCAGGTCAAAGCTCTCCTGCTCAAAGACCGTATCCTCTTTCCAGGTATTCTGCGCTTTGTAGCGCTCCACGATCAATGCAATTTTTTCCACGGGAGTCTCCTGAAACTGCGGAGCGATGGTCCGGGCGATTTCTTCCGATGTGTGGGAATTTACATAATCAATGCCTCGCTGGATGGCGTTTGTAAATTTTTGAACGAGCTCCGGATTTTCTTCCATATAGCTTTTTCTCGTACAGTAAGCGGTGTAGGGCACGTAGCCGGATTCGGTTCCCAGGGAGGCGACCACGTATCCGCTGCCTTCCAGCTCCAGGGTGGTGGCGAAGGGCTCAAATTCAACGGTGTAGTCCGCGTCGCTGCTGGTAAATGCCGCGGCGGTGAGACCAAAATTGATGCTCTGGTCGATGGACAGATCGGTTTTGGGATCAAGGCCGTGCTTTTTGAGAATGTATTCGAAGACCATCTGGGGCATGCCTGCAGCCCGTCCGCCCAAAACCTTCTTTCCGCGCAGATTTTCCCAGGTGAAATCCGGCTCCGGCTCCCTCCCGACCAGGAAGTTTCCGGCCCGCTGGGTTAGCTGGGCAAAATTGACCGCATAGTCCTGGGAACCCTCCTGATATACGTAGATGCTGGCCTCGGATCCCATGAAACCGATCTGGGCGTCGCCGGAGATGAGGGCGGTCATGACCTTGTCGGCTCCGCCTCCGTTTACCAGGGTCAGGTCAATGCCTTCTTCCTCGAAATAGCCCAGCTCAATGGCCGCGTACTGGGGGGCATAGAAGATGGAATGAGCGACCTCATTTAAGACCAGGGGCGTCAGGTTTTTATCCGAGCTGCCGCCCGCGCTGCAGCCGGATAAAAGCAGCCCGGTCAGGGAGAGGGCTGCCGCAATGCGAAAGAATTTTTTCATGGCGTACTCCTTTTAAGGTTCATATAGTACATAGTATTTTGGGGGACGGGCGGTGGTGATTTTGGGAGACAGGCAGCTGCTTCCTTTTTGTTAATTTTCCATCAAGCTGTTTCTCATCAAAAACACCCCGGGGCCTTGCGGCCCTGGGGCTTGTTGTGCTATGATAGGTTCCGAAAATTGCGGCAGATGAAGCAAAAAGGAGGAAACCAACCATGGCAATCCATGTAATAAATGAGGCAGAGCGCTGCCTCCAGTGTAAGAAACCTATGTGCCAGGAAGGGTGTCCCATCCACACGCCGATCCCCCAGATGATCAAGTATTTTAAGGAGGAACGGCTGGAGGAGGCCGGGGATATGCTCTTTGCCAACAATCCGCTGTCCATTGTCTGCTCTCTGGTGTGCAACCATGAGAATCAGTGTGAAGGGCACTGCGTCCTGGGAAGAAAAGGGCAGCCGGTTCACATCAGCAGCATTGAAAATTACATATCCGATACCTGCCTGGAGCGCATTCACATTGCATGCGAACCCAAGAACGGGAAAAAGGTGGCCGTAATCGGGGCTGG